>JAUYNR010000055.1 GCA_030698225.1 Oxalobacteraceae bacterium
GTATTGCGCTCAACCTACTGAAAAGCGACACCACCACGAAACTCGGCATCGCCAATAAGCGACTGAAAGCAGGTTGGAACGTGGATTACCTTGGCAGGTTACTGGGCCTAAACAACTGACCCTTCATGCAATCGCCCTGCGCAGGCTGTCGGCGCGCTTGAGTTTTTGATGGATTTGCAGTATAGTTTTGGGCTTTTCTCTTCCCACACTCGTCTTGACGCCGAGGTGGGCGATTTTTTAATCAGTCCAGAAGGAGTTCACATGCGTCATTATGAAATAGTATTTATCGTTCATCCGGATCAAAGCGAGCAAGTGCCTGCAATGATCGAGCGCTACAAAGCCACCGTAACTACGCGCGGCGGTCAAGTCCATCGCGTGGAAGACTGGGGCCGTCGGCAGATGGCATACATGATCCAGAAGCTTGCCAAAGCGCATTATGTCTGCATGAACATCGAATGCGACAACGAGACTCTGGTCGAAATTGAAACAGCATTCAAATTCAACGATGCCATCCTGCGCCACCTCACCATCAAGATGAAGAAAGCTGAAACAGCACCATCGCCGATGATGAAGAACGTGCAAAAGGAAGATGCTGCCAAGAGCCATCGTACTGAGGCACCAGCTGCCGCAGCACCAGCCCCGTCAGCAGCGTAATTGAGTCCCGGGGGAGTGAACCGAACATAGTGAACCGGCTGCAATTTGTTGCCAGTATTGTTGAACGCGAGGTTCTGCGTTACACACCGGCAGGTATTCCGATGGTGTCGGCGAGATTGCTGCACAGTTCGCAACAGATGGAAGCAGGGATTGGCAGATCGGCCGAGTTTGAAATCGCAGCGCTAGCCGCAGGCGAAATTTCAGGCCGGTTCAACCAGGCTGATTTAGGCAATATGTTCCAGTTCACAGGATTCCTGGCACGCAAGAACCGCAACAGCAAAAGCCTCGTATTCCACATCATGGATTTCGAGACATATTCGTTAGAAAACTGTTAAAGATACAGGAGCCAAAAATGGCATTCGGTAAAAAATTCGATAAAAGCAAGCTCAAGTTAAAACGTCAGCAGCAAAATCCATTGTTCAAGCGCAAGAAATTCTGCCGTTTTGCGGCCGGACATGTGGCGCAGGTCGATTACAAGGACATGGATACGCTCAAGGATTTCGTTCAGGAAAACGGCAAGATCATGCCAGCACGCCTGACCGGCACCAAGGCCATCTATCAACGCCAGGTTGATACCGCAATCAAGCGCGCGCGTTATCTCGCGCTGTTGCCGTATACCGATCTGCACACCGCGTAATTGACGACTGACTCAGTTACGAAAATTCGGAGAAAAATATGCAAGTTATTCTGTTAGATAAAGTCGTTAATCTCGGCAACCTCGGTGATGTTATTCGCGTCAAGGACGGTTACGCACGTAATTTCCTGATCCCGCAACGCATGGCGCGTCGTGCGACAACACATGCGATCGCTGAATTTGAAGTCAAGCGTGCCGAACTGGAAACGGCAGCATTAGCCAAATTGGCAATTGCACAAGCACTGGCTACAAAATTGGGCGGGATGACAGTACAGATCACGCAAAAATCGGGTGTCGATGGTCGTCTGTTTGGCTCAGTTACCAATGCCGATATTGCTGAAGCGCTGAACAAACAAGGCTTTGCGGTTGATAAAGCACAAGTGCGTTTGGGCCAAGGGCAAATCAAGACTGTTGGCGACCATGCTATTTCGGTTGCTTTGCACACTGATGTGCAGGTTGATCTGACGGTTGCCGTTTTGGGTGAACACGCTTAATTGCGTTGTTGACAATGCTGTATAAAGAAGCCGGGCTTGCCCGGCTTTTTTGCGTCAATCGATTCATCTGTCGATGCTGTCGTCGCGCCTCCCAGCAAGTTCCAGCATGCTAGCAGCTAATTATATTGCGTTGTCAACCACTGGAAATTTTTGTCGCTCAAGATTGATTGCGACCCGAAGCAGAATGCGAGAGCGGTATAATGCGCGCCATGAATAATCGTTCCGATCCTCAGTTAGAATCTCTTCGCGTTCCGCCACATTCCATTGAAGCAGAACAATCCGTGTTGGGTGGTTTGCTGCTTGATAATGCGGCCTGGGACAGGATTGCCGACTTTTTGCACAGCGACGATTTTTACCGCTTTGACCATCGCGTCATTTTCCAGCACATCGTCAAACTGATTAACGCCTCCCGGCCAGCCGACGTGATTACCGTATTTGAAGCATTGACCAGCGTCGGTAAGGCTGAAGAAGTCGGCGGCTTGTCCTACTTGAATGCGCTGGCCCAAAACACGCCATCTGCCGCCAACATCCGCCGCTACGCGGAAATCGTGCGCGATCGCGGGGTGCTGCGCAAGCTGATTACAGTTTCCGATGAAATTTCCGGCCAGGCCTTCAATCCCCAGGGCAAGGAAGTCAAGCAGATGCTGGACGAGGCCGAATCCAAAATCTTCGCAATTGCCGAAGAAGGCGCCCGCGGTGCGCAAGGCTTCCAGGAAATCCAGCCCCTGCTAACCCAGGTCGTCGAGCGCATCGATGAACTTTACAACCGCGACAACCAGAACGACATCACGGGGGTTCCGACTGGATTTGCCGATCTGGATCGCATGACGTCCGGTCTGCAACCTGGCGACCTGGTTATTGTGGCAGGGCGGCCATCAATGGGTAAAACCGCTTTTTCGATCAATATTGGAGAGCATGTCGCGATTGAGAGCGGTTTGCCGGTGGCGGTATTCTCGATGGAAATGGGCGGTACGCAACTGGCCATGCGGATGCTGGGCTCGGTCGGTCGTCTGGATCAGCACCGCTTGCGTACCGGCCGACTGGCTGATGAGGATTGGCCCCGCCTGACGCACGCGATTCAGAAGATGAATGATGCGCAGCTCTATATCGACGAGACGCCGGCGCTGAATTCGATCGAACTGCGCGCCCGCTCCCGTCGCTTGTCGCGCCAGTGCGGCAAACTCGGCCTGATCATCATCGATTACCTGCAGCTGATGTCCGCTAATAGTTCAGGTGAAAATCGCGCTACCGAGATTTCCGAAATTTCGCGTAGCCTGAAGGGTTTAGCCAAAGAGTTGAATTGCCCGGTGATTGCTTTGTCCCAGTTGAATCGTTCGCTGGAGCAGCGCCCCAACAAGCGACCGGTGATGTCCGATTTGCGGGAGTCAGGCGCGATTGAGCAAGATGCCGACGTGATCCTTTTCATTTACCGCGATGAAGTATATAACCCCGATTCACCAGACAAAGGAACCGCTGAAATCATCATCGGGAAGCAGCGTAACGGACCGATTGGCAGCGTGCGTCTGACCTTTATGGGGCAATACACAAAATTCGACAACTACACCGGCGCGCAAAATTTCCATGGCGGCGATTGATCGATGCTTTATTCTTGATTTTGTATCCATGGCGCTACCGACTTCCCCTGGAATTTTCATTTAGAGCTGTAAAGCAGAAGAAAGAGTAAATATGTTCGGACGTTTGATGCCTACCGAAGGCAAATTTTTTGACCTGTTTTGCAAGCATGCCGATTTATGCGTGCAGGGTGCGCAGGAAATGGTTTCATTGATGACCAATTTCGATGATCTCGATCAGCGTGCACATGCCATCGAGGGCATCGAAAAGGAGGCCGACAAGGTAACCCACGAAACCATTGATTTGCTGCATAAGACCTTCATTACACCGATTGATCGCGACGATATTCATCAATTGATCACGCGCATGGATGATATTCTGGATTTGCTTGAAGATGCGGCGCAGACTGTCTCGCTGTATGACATCAAGGTGATTACGCCCGAGGCGAAACGCTTGGCAGAGCTATGCCTGAGTTGTACCGAGAAGGTCAAGACCGCAGTTTCCTTGCTGCATAATATGGACAACTCGGGAAAAATTCTTGCGGTCTGCAAGGAAATCGATCGTCTGGAGTCCGATGCAGATCATGTGATGCGTGCCGCCATGTCGAAACTGTTTCGCGATGAACCCGATGTGCGCAACCTGATCAAGTTGAAAGCCATTTACGAAATTCTCGAAACAGTCACCGACCGCTGCGAGGATGTAGCCAATATTATTGAAGGCATCATCGTAGAGAACGCGTAAGCTTGATCCCGCGGTGAATCGGGCCCGGCATAGGGCCTGATCCCGACTGCGTTTGAGCAGCCAAGGTCCACAATATTCGCGCTCCCGGTAGATAGTCCTTGGGAGTGCATCTAAAATTTTAGACGGATTTCATGCACACACTTCAAATCAGCATTTATGTGCTCGCCTTACTGATCGCGCTGGCTTTGTTGTTTGACTTCATGAATGGCTTTCATGATGCCGCAAATGCTATTGCGACGGTCGTATCAACAGGAGTTCTGAAGCCGCAGACTGCGGTGGCAATGGCAGCATTTTTCAATTTTGTCGCAATTCTTGTTTTTCAGCTGAAAGTGGCGACCACGGTAGGCAAGGGCACCATTGATCCGCAGGTGATTGATCATTATGTAGTTTTCGGCGCCCTGGTCGGGGCGATTTGCTGGAATTTTCTAACTTGGTACTACGGCATTCCATCGTCATCGTCGCATGCCTTGATTGGCGGACTGGTTGGTGCCGCAGTGGCGAAAGCGGGAACGGACTCTCTGATAGCGAGCGGCTTGCTGAAAATTATCGCCTTCATCGTGTTGTCACCTTTGCTGGGTTTCATTTTCGGTTCAATTATGATGCTGTTGGTCTCGTGGCTATTTGTGCGATCGACGCCGCGCCGGGTCGACAAGTGGTTTCGACGCATGCAATTGTTTTCGGCATCGATGTACAGCCTCGGGCACGGCGGCAATGATGCACAAAAAACCATGGGGATCATCTGGATGCTGCTGATCGCTTCCGGGTACCTGGGGGCGCATGACCCTTTGCCGATCTGGGTCATCATCTCCTGCTATGGCGCAATCAGTTTCGGCACCCTGTTCGGTGGCTGGCGCATTGTCAAGACGATGGGACAACGCATCACGAAGCTCAAGCCGGTGGGTGGTTTTTGCGCCGAAACCGGCGGCGCGATGACGCTGTTCCTGGCAACTGCAATGGGCGTTCCCGTCTCGACCACGCATACCATCACCGGCGCGATTGTCGGGGTTGGGTCGGCGAAAAAAATGTCAGCTGTGCGTTGGGGTGTGGCCGGCAATATCGTATGGGCATGGATTTTTACGATTCCTGCGTCGGCATTCGTTGCCGCCATCGCCTGGTGGATTGGCAAGCAGATTCTTTAAGTTAGTTGCGGTAAATAAAAAAACCCACTGAATCAGTGGGTTTTTTTGCATCGCTAGCATCTGCCAATGGCAAGAATGAACGCTATAACACCTCGCTTGCATGATCTGCCAGACGTGAACGTTCGCCGCGCGCCAGCGTTACATGGCCGCTGTGCGTCCAGCCCTTGAACCTGTCGACGACATAGGTCAGCCCGCTGGAGCCTTCCGTCAGGTAAGGTGTGTCGATCTGTGCGATATTGCCGAGACAGATTATCTTGGTGCCGGGGCCGGCGCGGGTAACCAGTGTTTTCAATTGTTTCGGCGTCAGATTTTGGGCTTCGTCGATAATCAGAAACTTGTTGACGAAAGTGCGGCCGCGCATGAAGTTGAGCGATTTGATCTTGATGCGCGAGCGTATCAAATCCTGGGTCGCTGCCCGGCCCCAGTCGCCGGCATCGGTATCAGACTTGTTCAGGACTTCAAGATTGTCGTCGAATGCGCCCATCCAGGGCGACATTTTTTCTTCTTCGGTACCAGGCAGGAATCCGATATCTTCACCTACCGGCACCGTCACCCGGGTCACGATGATTTCATTGTAGAGCTTGGTTTCAAGCACTTGTGCCAATCCGGATGCGAGTGCCAGCAAGGTTTTCCCGGTGCCGGCCTGGCCCAGCAGGGTGACGAAATCACATTCCGGATCCATCAGCAGGTTGAGTGCAAAGTTTTGCTCGCGATTGCGTGATGTGATCCCCCATACGCTGTTTTTTATGTGTCCATAGTCGCGCAGGGTTTGCAGAACGGCTGTTTTCCCGTTGATTTGCCTGACATGTGCATACAAAGGCATTTCGCCGGTTTTGGGTTCCAGATAGACGAATTGATTCAGAAGAAATGACGGCACCAATGGCCCTGTGATGCGGTAGAAAGTGTAACCGCTGCCGTTCTTGTTTTCTTGCCATGACTCCATGTTCTTGCTGTGCTTGTCCCAGAAGTCGTCGGGCAGTTGCAAGATTCCCGAGTAGAGCAGATCAGTATCTTCCATGACATGGTCATTGAAGTAGTCTTCTGCGGGTAGGGCCATCGCACGCGCCTTGATGCGCATGTTGATGTCTTTCGAGACTAGCACGATGGCGCGGCCGGGCTGCTCCGCTTCCAGCGCGCGCACCACACCTAGAATCTGGTTATCCGCCTTGCCGATCGGCAGACCTTCTGGCAAGGTGGCGTTTTGCAGCTTGGTCTGGAAGAAAAGGCGGCCTTTGGCATCCTTGTTGCCCAGTTTGGACAGTGGAATGCCTTCCTCAATCGCATTGTCCGGAGTATCCGCGACCAGGGCATCGAGCGAGCGCGACACCTGGCGTGCATTGCGCGCGACTTCCGACATCCCCTTTTTATGATCGTCCAGTTCTTCCAGCGTCATCATCGGCAGATAGACGTCATGCTCCTCGAAACGGAACAGCGATGACGGATCGTGCATCAGGACATTGGTGTCCAGCACGAAGAGTTTGTGCGCGCCGGCTTTGTCGGCGGCGCGGCTGGTGCTTGATTTCAGATGACGCTCAACCGGCTTTGTTGGTATCAGGGCCGGCTTGGCCTGCAACAGGGCTGGCTTGGCAGGTGTGGTCTTGCTGCGGACGGTGCGCGCTTCAGGAGTGGCGGCAACCACAGGCATCGGCTGCTTAATCCGTTTTGGCGCAGCTTCAATCGGCGCCAGTATCGGCTTGACGGATTTGCCTTTGGCCGCTTTCGGA
This sequence comes from Oxalobacteraceae bacterium, assembly GCA_030698225.1. Taxonomy (GTDB): domain Bacteria; phylum Pseudomonadota; class Gammaproteobacteria; order Burkholderiales; family Burkholderiaceae_D; genus AVCC01. The sequence goes on from JAUYNR010000055.1 coordinate 6,959, forward strand.
TAGTCTGTCGGCGACAGTACAGTGGCGGGTTTGTTGGGCATTTTTGGCAGGGGCATCAGAACCTCAAATTAAACATGTTTGAAAAGAATCCATACACCAGCTTGCAGGCGCTTGCGGGAAAAACGACGGGTGATGCAATGGTGAATCGCGAAGTAAAAAAAGCCGTCTGGGACGGCGTCATGCCAGATCCACAAACGGCTTCCTGCAAAGATATATTGTGATTCAATGGCTGTTCGGATCAAGAGAGATTTTTCGTGAATTCCAGTACTTCATCAACGTGCCCAACGACTTTCACTCCACGCCATTCTTTCACTAATTGACCGCTGGCGTCAATGATGAAGGTGCTGCGTTCGATGCCGCGGACTTTTTTGCCGTACATATTTTTCATTTTTATCACATCGAAAAGGGTGCAAACCACTTCATCCGGATCGGAGATGAGATCGAAGGGCATTTCCAGTTTAGCCTTGAAGCCCTCGTGCGAGCGAATGCTGTCTCTGCTCAGGCCGAAAATTTCTGTATTCGCTTGCTGGAATTCCGGGAAAAGATCGCGAAAGGCGATGCTCTCGGTGGTGCAGCCCGGGGTGTTGTCTTTTGGATAAAAGAACAGCACGACGTTCTTGCCTTTGTATTCGGAGAGCCTGAATGTTTTATCACCGGTCATTGCCGCAGTGAAATCTGGTAAATCCTGACCTATTCCGACGGAACTGTCTGTCAAGGTATGCTCCTGTATGGTTGTTTGGTTATGGCAATTGCACCATTCTGCACGAACTATCTTGCCGAAAGAACTAAATGCCTGGAACGATTAATTGGCCTGAGCGTCCTGGCAACTCGGCCCAACTGAGCGGATGCGTTGGTAATATCATGTCCTTGATTTTCCGATGCAATTGCGCCATCGATATGCAGTTGTAACCTTGTGCCTGCCAACCCAGTAGCAACTGTTCGAAAATGGGGGCAAGTTTCTGGCCTTCAAGTTCTGCGTGCAAAGTGTAGACATGGTCACGCGGCGATTGCGTCAAATTGAGTAAAGTATCGGCAATATTTGACAGCGTAATGACTTCGCCGTTGATGGTTCGCCCCAGCAGTTCATCCAGCGTCGGCAGCGTGGTCGGCATCTGGATGCAGGATAGCGTCTGGCCCGATATCTGCAACCGGTACGGCCCTGCATCCGGATCGGTGAGCGTGCCGGATTCGTTCAGCATGGCCCGCCCGTCGGATGCGTAGGCAATCCCGAATGCATCGAGTTGTGCGAACGCATGCGGATTCATCTGCCAACCGGCCGCTCCGTGGGTTTCTGGTTTTCGGCCGAAAATGGCCCTGAAACGCTCGCACGACTGCAGCATTTGGCGTTGCGTCCAGGCGACATCTGCAGTGCGCACATTGTCTTGCCAGAGCACATGATCCCAGGTGTGGATGCCGCATTCGAAACCGCTATCCTGCACTGTGCGCATTTCAGCGGCGCACTCCTGACCGATGTCGGGTGCCGGCAGCAATACGCCGTACATCAGGGTTTTCAAACCATAATGCTCGACCACCGAGGTGCGCGATACCTTCTTGAAAAAACCAGGCCGGAATGCCCGTCGCAGCGCCCAGCCGGTATGATCCGGGCCGAGCGAGAACAGGAAACTTGCGTTGGCCTGGCGTTTTTGCAGGATGCGCACCAAATTAGGCACGCCTTCCCGGGTGCCTCGGTAAGTGTCAACGTCTATTTTTAAGGTAATGGAAGGCAATGCGGTCAATCGATTAATCCATCAGGGCGCGTGCTGCCGCGACCTGGCTGCGATAAGCATCGAAGATGCTGCGCAGCGCACCGGCCATGGCGGTGGTCGGCTGCCAGTCCAGTTCTTCGCAGGTGTTGGTAATTTTTGGCACCCGGTTCTGCACATCCTGGTAGCCGGCACCGTAATAAGCTCCGGAGGTGGTTTCGAGCAACTGCACCTGTTTGGCGGATTCCGCGTATTCCGGATATTCAGTCGCCAGCGCCAGCATCATGCCGGCCAGGTCGCGAATCGAGTAATTGTTGTACGGGTTACCGATATTGTAAATTTTGCCGCTGGCGATGCCATTTTGATTGGCGATGATCTTCATCAACGCGTCGATACCGTCGCCGACGTGCGTGAACGCACGTTTCTGCGCTCCGCCATCTACCAGCGAAATGTTTTCGCCGCGCACGATGTGGCCGAAGAACTGGGTTACCACCCGGGATGAGCCTTCTTTCGGGGTGTGAATCGAATCGAGGCCGGCGCCGATCCAGTTGAACGGGCGGAACAGCGTGAAATTCAAGCCTTCCATGCCGTAGCCCCAGATCACGCGGTCCATCAATTGCTTCGCGCAGGAGTAAATCCAGCGCGGCTTGTTGATCGGGCCGCAGATCAGTTCCGACTGTTCCGAATCGAATTCGTCGTCGTGGCACATCCCGTACACTTCAGACGTGGATGGAAACACCAGGTGTTTGCCGTATTTGGCTGCAGATCGCACGATCGGCAGGTTTGCCTCGAAATCGAGTTCGAATACGCGCAGCGGTTCCTTGACGTAAGTCGATGGGGTGGCGATGGCGACCAGGGGTAGGATCACATCGCATTTCTTGATATGGTATTCGACCCATTCCTTGTTGATGGTGATGTCACCCTCAAAAAAGTGCATACGCGACTTGAATTCCGGATCGTCGATCAGGTCCGTGATGCGATCCATCATCATGTCCATACCGTAGACGTGCCAGTCGGTGGTTTCCAGGATACGCTTGGACAGATGGTGGCCGATAAAGCCGTTGACGCCGAGTATGAGGACTTTTTTCATTGTTTACTCTGATTTTTCATTTATTTTTGAGGAGCATCTGCAGTTCTTGCGGCGAAATGGCTCTGCCTTCGCAGAATAACGTACGGATGTCCAGCGTGCGGCCGTCGCCGCAAATGCCCAGGATCACATCATCCAGCACCGCCAGGCCAGGCGGCAAATCCGCTCGGGCCAGGGGACCCAGGCGGGCGTCGCCGATGACCAATTTTTTGCCGCGGATTTCGGTAAAGGCGCCGGGGTAGGGCGGTGCGACTGCCCGGTGCAGGTTGTAGACCGCCTGCGCCGGTTTAGTCCAATCGACGCGGCCGTATTCCGGTGTGCGCGCGCCGAAGTAGCTGCCCTTCGACAGCTCGTTTTGCAGGTGCGGCGCATCGCCAGCCAGCAGTGCCGGCAATGCATTCCACAGCGTCTGCTCGGCTGCCACCGTCAGCTTGCCGAACACGTCATACGCGGTGTCGTCCGGCAGGATAGGCACCGCCGTTTGCGCGATGATGGCGCCAGCATCGGGTTTTTCGGTCATTTGGTGCAGAGTGGCGCCGGTTTCGGTTTCACCGTGCAACACAGCCCAGTTGACCGGAACGCGGCCGCGGTATTTCGGCAGCAGCGAACCGTGCATGTTGTAGGCGCCGCATCTGGCAAGGGCCAGCAGTGCCGCCGGCAGCATATGGCGATAATAGAAGCTGAAAATGAAATCGGGCTGCAGCGCCTGGATCTGCGCGAATAACGCCGGCGAGTTCGGATCGTCTGGCGTCACGCAGGCAATCCCGTGCTCGCGGCACAGCGCAGCGACCGATTCGAACCAGATGGTTTCAGCCGGATTGTCTTCATGGCTGACCACCAGCGCCACTTCGACCCCGCGCGCCAGCAATACTTTCAGGCAGCGCACGCCGACGTTGTGGTAGGCAAAAACCACCGCTTTCATGCTTGCTCCGACAGGCTGGGCGATGCCTTTTTTGCCTGGCGCCGCTCGACGAAAGGCGGTTCCTGCAGCACGGTCTTAACCACATATTGCGGTCTGCCGCGCACTTGCTGGAAGATGCGCCCGATATATTCGCCGAGCAGGCCGATGCCGAACAGCACCACGCCCAACATGAAGAATACGATGGCAAACAGCGTGAATACGCCTTCCGCTTCCGCGCCCATCAGGAAGCGGCGCACCAGCATCAGCAGCACCAGAATTCCCGATGCGGCAGACAGGATCATGCCGATCATCGAGAACAGTTGCAAAGGCACCAGCGAGAAGCCGGTCATCAAGTCAAAATTCAGGCGGATCAGGCTGTACAGCGAATACTTGGAAACGCCTGCCACGCGCTCTTCGTGTTCTACCAGGATTTCAGTCGGTTTGCGGGCGAACGTATATGCCAGCGCCGGCACGAAGGTATTGACCTCGCTGCACTGGTTGATCAGGTCGATCACGTTGCGGCCATAGGCGCGCAGCATATTGCCCTGGTCGGTAATCTTGATGTGGGTAATCTTTTCGCGCAGGCGGTTCATGGCCTTGGAGGCATAGGTGCGCCACGCCGTATCCTGCCGTTTGCGGCGGATCGAACCGACATAGTCGTAACCTTCGTGCATCTTGGCAACCAGATTGCCGATTTCCTCCGGCGGATTTTGCAGGTCGGCGTCGAGCGTAACGGTGATTTCGCCGCGGCAAACTTCAAAGCCGGCCAGAATCGCCATGTGCTGACCGTAATTTCCGTTCAGCAGCACGACTCGCGTGACGTCGGGGCGCAGCCGGAACTGGTCGGCCAGCAGCGCCGGCGAATTGTCGCGGCTGCCGTCGTTGACGAAAATGATTTCATAGCGCAGGCCCAGTGCATCCAGCGCCGGGTAGAGCCGCGCATACAGCTTGGCCAGGCCTGCTTCTTCGTTGTATATCGGGATGACGACGGAAAGTTCTGGTTTCATTGTTTTTAGTGGTCCTCCAGGAGCCGCTGAAAGCACTAAGGCGTTGCAGCGCGTCCTTTGTGTCCGTTTGCGGCTGCTAACTATTTTATTTTAATTGGTGAGTACGGATTCGATTGCCGCCACGGCGCGATCGACATCCGCTTGCGTCAGTGCGTAAAACATCGGCAATGACACGGTTTGGCGGCCGATCCGCTCTGCCACCGGGAACATGCCGGGGCCAAAGCCGCGCTTGCGGTAGAGCGTAAACAGGTGGATAGCAGCGTAATGGAAACCGATGCCTATGTTGTGTTGCAGCATTTTCGCCATGAATTCGGCCCGGTTGACATGCCCAGGCAAGATGATCTGGAACAGGTGCCAGTTGGTATTTGTGAAGTCGGCCAGCGGCAGTTGAGCGCCGGTTCGGGCTTCGAAATCGGAACCGAAGCTGGCGAAATACCGTTTTGCCAGCGCGCGGCGATGGGCAGTAATGGCATCGAGTTGGGCAAACTGGCCCAGCCCGATGGCCGCCGCGATATCGGTCATATTGTATTTGCCGCCCAGCACATCGACATCGATGCCATCCATGCCGCTGCGGCTGACGCCCTGCAATCGGTATTTTTCAGCCAGGCGCGCTTCTTCGGCATTGTTGAGCACCAGGCAACCGCCTTCGGCGGTGGTGATGTTCTTGTTGGCCTGAAAACTGAATGAGGTGAAGTCGCCGAAGGAGCCGATCGGCTGCCCCTTCCAGCGCGAACCGATGGCCTGCGCCGCATCTTCCACCACCCGCAAATTGTATTTCCTGGCAATCGCGTACAGGCGATCCATATCGACCGGCAAACCCGACAGATGGACCGGAATGATGGCGCGTGTAGCCGGCGTGATCGCGGCTTCGAGCTGGTCCAGGTCGATGTTGCGGGTGAGTGGATTGATATCGGCGAAGACCGGGGTGGCGCCGACTTCGATGATCACATTGGCGGTGGCGACCCAGGAGATCGGCGTTGTGATCACTTCGTCGCCGGGCCCGATGCCGGCGATGCGCAGCGCGATTTCCATCGTGCAGGTGCCGGAGTTGAAGGTACGCACCGGGCGCCCGCCGAAATAGGCCGACAGCGCGGCTTCGAACGCCAGAACCTTTGGCCCGCTGGTCAGCCAACCGGAGCGCAGCACGTCGCAGACTGCGGCAATCGTCGCTTCATCGATGCTGGGCCGGGAAAAAGGCAGGAAGGGCAGGGCGGTGTTGTCGGTCATGTTGTCGGTACCGGGAAAGGTGGTTCGCTCGCATCGTCGCTGGCGATGTATTTATACTGAATTGTGTATATTTTAATGCCGCAATGATTATATGCGGCAGATTAGTCATTATTCGGCATACTCCTTATTTTTTAAAATCAGCTGCGAGTCAGCAAGATCACGCCGACGATGATCACGCCGATCGCCAGGATGCGCTGTGCCGACACCATCTCGCCCAGGAAATACCATGCGCCAATCGCATTGATGATATAGCCCAGCGACAGCAATGGATAGGCGATCGTGACATCCACCCGCGACAAGCCGATGATCCAGACCACCACCGAAATCACATAGCAGGTCAGCCCGGCAACGATAGGCAGCTGGGTGGCCAGCTTGATCGCGGTGGCAAACCAGTTTTCCGCCGTCAGGTGGATCGCGCCGACCGCATTGGTGCCCGCCTTGAGCAGCAGTTGCGCCATGGCGTTGAGGCAAATGCCGACGAAGATAAAGCCGAAGGTAGGCAGGTTCATAGTTGTAAGCTCATGGTTTTGCGTCGTTCGCGATCACGATCCGGCGTCCGTCCCGGGCGATGATGCGCATCGGCACCCCGCGCTGTTGCAGGTCCGCATAAATTGCCGGTTTAATGACAGCAACGGCTTTTGGGCCGGCAGTCCATTGCTTGACGAATGCGTCGCGCGTGGGCAGCCACAACTGCGGCTGCTGCTTAAGCCCGAAGGACAGCTCGTCCGGGTTTTCCACCATGACCATGGTGCGGCGCAAATAAAACAGCAGCGAATGATCCAGCCGGCCGACCGTATACAGCGTCGTGTCCGGCGTCATTTCAGCGTTGATGGCAGCCACCAGCGGCCGGCCGGAAGCGTAATTGCCGAGCGGATCATGGCCGATCATCAGCAGTTGCCCGCCAATAAAGGCGCTGATTGCCAGGATGGTGGCAGCCAGTTCGCCACGTCCGTGTTGCGCCTGAAAGAATGCACCGATGCCACCGATCAGGGCCACAATGGCAGCAGCAGTCAACCACTGCTCGTAAGCCAGGTATAGCGGGATTTCGAGCGGCGCATCCGGTAGTTTGAAAATGCCATGGACGAAAAACAGGCCGGCCGCAGCGATGATCACCATCAGGCCGGCCGTCAGCATCATCTGTTTGCGGCCGGCAGTTTCCCAGTAGGCGGCAATCAGCAATGCCAGCGCCGGAAAAATCGGCAGGATGTAGGACGGCAGTTTCGAGCCCGAAACGCTGAAGAAGAGAAAGATGAAGCCGGCCCATATCAGCAGCAGCCGTTTCGGCTTGAAGGTGCTGCCGGGTGCAGTGTGCCAATCAGAGCGCCAGCCGCGGAACAAACTCTGAAACAGGATTCCCAGCCACGGCGCGATGCCGAGCATCAGCTGCGGTATGAAGTAATACCAGGGGCCGGCGCGATGATGGACTTCACTGGTAAAGCGCTGGAAGTGTTCATGGATGAAGAAGAACTGCGGAAATTCCGGATTCCGGATCGACACCAGCACGAACCACGGTGTGGTGATGGCGAAAAACAGCAGCAGCCCCTTGCCGATATGAAGTCGCGTCCAGATGCCACGGTCGTTTGCCGTCAGCGAATAAATTACCAGCACCGCGCCGGGCAATGCCAGTCCGATCAGCCCTTTCGACAGCACCGCCAGCGCCATGCCGGCCCAGCAGGCCAGCATCCAGTTGCGCCGCCCGCGCACGCCGGCGCCGTCGCGCTGTGCGATCAATAATCCGCACAGCGCCAGCGTCATCATGCCGGACAGGCCCATGTCCAGCGCATTGAAATGCCCCATCGCGGCCCACAACAAACTCGATCCGAGCACCAGCGCCGCCAGAAAGCCTACGCGCGGATTGAAGACGCACCGCCCGGCCTGGTACGTCAGCAGGATGCCGAGGAAGCCGGAGAGGCCGGTCCAGAAGCGCGCCTGCCATTCGCCCAGGCCGAATAGCGCAAAAGTTAACGCATTCATCCAGGTCTGCAGCGGCGGCTTTTCGAAGTATTTGATGCCGTTCAGGCGGGTGGTGATCCAGTCGCCGCTGGCGACCATCTCGCGCGCCATCTCCGCATAGCGGCCTTCATCGGTCGGCACCAGCGTGCGCAAGTCCAGCGCATAAAACCAGCACAGCGTAAAAATCAGGAACAGCGCCCAGACAAAGGGCTTGGACTGGTGCACATCGCGCACGCCGCTCATGTCAGGCTTGGTCTGGAGCGGTATCGGTTGGTTCGGCATGCTCGATGATCAGCGCCAGCGCGACCTTGCGGCCTTCCGCCATCAGGATGTTGTAGGTGCGGCAGGCGGCCTGGTTGTCCATGCATTCGACCCCGATGCGGCGCGCGGTCAGCACGTCCGTCAGCTTCGGATGTGCGAAGCGCTGGCGGCGGCCGGTGCCGAGGATCACCACATCGGGCTGTTGCGCATCGATCTGCATGAAATGTTCGGTGGTGAGTGCATCGAAACTATCGACCAGCCACGCAACCGGGGCAATTTCCGGCATCATCAGCAGGCTGTGCTCGAAGCGCCTGGCGTTGATTTCGATGCCGGCATCATCGTAAGCGGTGACGGTCTGGTATTGTTGTGTGGAAGTAATTTTGAGCTTCATGTGCGATTGATATTTGCGCGATTTTCGTGCGTAAACTTGGCATTGTAGCTTTTTTCTTAGCCAATCTCGGCTGCGATGGGTGTTTTAGATTGATAAAACACGATCCATTCGGCAGAATAGGTTCTTTCGGCGCTGCAGCAAAAATGCGCCAATGTGTATCAAAATAACAAGGAATTGCAGCTGTGCGACCGATTCAGAAATCGAAAAAATTAGCAGACGTCTGTTACGACATTCGCGGGCCGGTGCTGGAAAAGGCGCGCCAAATGGAAGATGAAGGTCACAAGATCATCAAGCTTAATATCGGCAACCTGGCCGTGTTCGGCTTCGACCCGCCGGACGAGATCGTGCAAGACATGATCCGCAATCTGCACAATGCCGCCGGCTATACCGACTCCAAAGGCATGTTTGCGCCGCGCAAATCGATCATGCATTACACCCAGCAGAAAAAAATAGCCGACGTCACGATCGATGACATCTATCTCGGCAACGGCGCCTCCGAGCTGATCGTGATGAGCATGAACGCCTTGCTCAATAACGGCGACGAAGTGCTGGTGCCGGCGCCCGATTACCCGCTCTGGACCGCAGCCGTCAGCCTGTCCGGCGGCAAGCCGGTGCACTATGTCTGCGATGAAGCATCCGGCTGGATGCCCGACATCGAAGACATCAAGAAGAAAATCACGCCGCACACCAAGGCGATTGTCGTCATCAACCCGAACAATCCGACCGGAGCGCTGTATCCGGTGGAAGTCCTGCAGCAACTGGTCGAACTGGCGCGGCAGCATCAGCTGATCGTGTTCGCCGACGAAATTTACGACAAGACCCTGTATGACGGCGAAATCCATACCTCGATGGCCTCTCTGGCCGACGATGTACTGTTCATTACATTCAACGGCTTGTCGAAAAATTATCGCTCCTGCGGTTACCGCGCCGGCTGGATGACGGTGTCGGGCGAGAAGCGCCATGCCAGGGATTACATCGAAGGCTTGAACATGCTGACCTCGATGCGCCTGTGCTCGAATGCGCCAGGCCAGTTCGCGATTCAGACCGCGCTCGGCGGTTATCAGAGCATCGATGATCTGGTCGCGCCAAACGGGCGCCTGACCAGGCAGCGCGACCTGGCGCACCGTTTGCTCACCGACATTCCCGGCGTCACCTGCGTCAAGCCGAAAGCAGCGCTATATATGTTTCCGCGGCTGGATCCGAAGATGTATCCGATTGCCGATGACCAGGACTTCGCCCAGGAATTGCTGATCGAAGAAAAGGTGCTGATCGTGCAGGGCACCGGCTTCAACTGGATCGCGCCGGACCATTTTCGGGTCGTATTCCTGCCCAATGCGGACGACCTGACCGATGCAATGGGCCGGATCGCCCGTTTTCTCGACGGCTATCGCAAGCGTCACGGCACTGGATAATTTTTGTTTTACACTTAGCAGGCCGGTTTGGAAATCCCCGATTTTCCGGCCGGCTTGTCAGCTTTTAGTCACCTCATCACCAGTGAAATTATGAAACCAATCAAAGTAGGCTTATTGGGCATCGGCACCGTGGGTTCCGGCACATTCAACGTGTTGCAGCGCAATCAGGAAGAAATCATGCGCCGCGCCGGCCGCGCAATCGAGATCACGATGGTGGCCGACTTGAATACCGAACGCGCCAGGGAGCTAACCCACGGCAAATGCGAAGTGGTGAGCGACGCCAACCTGGTCATCAATAACCCGGACATCGATATCGTGATCGAATTGATCGGCGGCTACGGCATCGCCAAAGACCTGGTGCTGAAGGCAATCGCCAACGGCAAGCATGTGGTAACCGCCAACAAGGCCTTGCTGGCCCTGCATGGCGATGCGATTTTCCAGGCTGCGCAAGAGAAGGGCGTGATGGTCGCCTTCGAGGCGGCAGTCGCCGGCGGGATTCCGATCATCAAGGCGCTGCGCGAAGGTTTGACCGCCAACCGGATCGAATGGCTGGCCGGCATCATCAACGGCACCACCAATTTCATCCTGTCGGAAATGCGCGACAAGGGCCTGGACTTCGATGTGGCGTTGCAGGAAGCGCAACGGCTGGGTTATGCGGAAGCCGACCCGACCTTCGATATCGAAGGGGTGGACGCAGCCCACAAGGTCACGCTGATGGCTTCGATTGCATTCGGCATTCCGGTCCAGTTCTCCAAGGCGCATGTCGAAGGCATCACCAAATTGCAGGGCATCGATATCCAGTATGCGGAACAGCTCGGCTATCGGATCAAGCTGCTGGGGATTGCCAAGCGGATGCCAAACGGCATCGAATTGCGCGTGCATCCGACCCTGATCCCGGCCAAGCGCCTGATCGCCAATGTCGAAGGCGCGATGAATGCGGTACTGGTGCAGGGCGATGCGGTCGGCCCGACGCTGTATTACGGCAAGGGCGCCGGTGCCGAGCCGACCGCTTCCGCGGTGATCGCCGATCTGGTCGACATCACCCGCCTGGCTACCGCCGACCCCGAGCATCGGGTGCCGCATCTGGCGTTCCAGCCGGATGCGGTGCACGACACGCCGATCCTGCCGATGAGCGAAATCACGACTTCGTATTACCTGCGCATCCACGTCGCCGATCAAGCCGGCGTGCTGGCCGGGATCACCGGCATCCTGGCCGAAGCCGGAATTTCCGTCGAGGCGATGCTGCAAAAGGAACCGGAAGAAGGCGAATCGGAAACCGACATCATCATCCTGACGCACTTGACGCAAGAAAAGCATATTGACGTCGTCATCGCCAGCATCGAAGCGTTGCCGACAGTGCGCGGCAAGGTGGTCAGGATCCGTTCGGAAGAGCTGGCGTAACTTACTGGGCGTGGTATGTGTTAAAGCATGCCATTTCCCGCATTAATTTCATGCAAGTGTAAAAATACTCCTAAAATTTTATAAGCGGATCCGGGGGCGGGCGCTAAGCCTGCCCTCGTGTTTTGGGCCAGATGCCTGGCGACGTGTTTGCATCAATCGCTGTTCTGCACGAAAAATGTCGATGGCGACTGGCCGAAGGTTTTCTTGAACATGGCCGAGAATGCCGACTGGCTGGCGTAGCCGAGTTCTGCTGCGACCCGCGCCAGCGGCTGTCCGCTGGCGATCAGCGGCGCCGCGTGGGCCAGCCTGACCTGCTGGCGCCACTGGCCGAAAGTCATCCCCAAATCCTGCTCGAACAGGCGGGCCAGCGTGCGCTCGGAAGCACCGACGCGTTGCGACCAATCGCGCAGCGTCAGGCTTGATGCCGGGTCGGCAATCAGCGTGCCGCACAGGGTTTTCAGCCGCTTTTCGGTCGGCAGCGCCACCCGAATTGCGGGTGCGGCCGAGCGCGACACCTCATCCAGGATCAGGGCTGCCAGCAGCGCTTCACGCGCTGCATCTGCATCGGCTTGCGACAGCGCAACGATCAACTCGCGCAATAGCGGCGATACCGCCAGAACCTCGCATTCCGGGCGCTGAAACGGTGCCGCGTCCGCATGCACATAGAGTGCGCGCAGGCGGGATTTTTCCAGCGTCGCGACTTCATGCAGCGCCTGGGGCGGAATCCAGATGGCCCGCAACGGCGGCACGATCCAGGTGCTGTTGCCGACCGTGACCCGCACCACGCCTTCCAGCGCATACGTGACCTGGCCCCACGCATGGCTGTGGGCGGCCAGTAATTCGGACGCGGCCAGATCGCGGGCGATCAGCCTGACCGGGCGCTGCGGCGTCGGCGCCATCGCCGGTTGCGCGGGGCGGGTATGCGTGAGCGGTTGGAGTGACATGGCAGAATATCGATAAATTATGTCCTTCTATCTTAAAGCAGACGCCGCATTTCTGCTTACACTGATGTCATCCTCCATCAGCATCGAAGAGACTGTCATGCCCACCCCGTCAAGCAATACACTGCACCAGGATGCCCAGGTGATCGGCCTGGTCGGAACCGCCCATGGCGTGTCGCATTTTTTCCAGTTGTTGCTGGCTTCACTGTTCCCCTGGCTGAAGGTGGCTTTCGATCTGTCGTATGCGGAGCTGGGTTTCCTGATGACGGTGTTTTTCATCGTCTCCGGCATCGGCCAGGCGCTGGCGGGCTTTGTGGTGGACAAGGTCGGCGCCCGTACCGTGCTGTTTGCCGGTCTTGGCTGCCTGGGCGTAGCCGCGCTGGCGATGTCGCTGGCGCCGAATTATCCGATGCTGCTGGCCGGCTCGATGCTGGCGGGCCTGGGCAATTGCGTGTTCCATCCGTCCGACTTCACCTTGCTCAACAAGCGGGTATCGCTTGCGCGCCTGGGCCATGCTTTCTCGGTGCACGGCATTTCCGGCAATCTGGGCTGGGCTGCGGCGCCGGTCTTCATGATTACCATTGCGACTGCCGCCAGCTGGCGCGTGGCGCTGTTTTGCGCGGCATTCGTCGCGTTTGCGGTGCTGGCCCTGCTGTGGGCGTACCGCGCGCTGCTGGCAACGCCGGTGGTGCAACCGGCAGCGTCGCATCATGCAGATGCGCAACAGGGCGCGGCGCTGGATTTCATGCGTCTGCCGTCGGTCTGGCTGTGTTTCGGCTTCTTTCTGATCACCGCGCTGGCGCTGGGCGGGGTGCAGAGTTTCTCGTCTCCGGGCCTGCGTGCGCTGTACCGGATGTCGCTGCCGATGGCGACTACGGCTTTCACCGCGTTCATGCTGGCTTCGGCGGCCGGCATGGTGTGGGGCGGATTTTTGGCCTCCAAAACCACCCATCATGACCGCACCATCGCACTGGCCTTTACCGGATCCGGGGCGATGGCACTGATCATTGCCACCGGCTGGGTGCCTGCATGGGGCGCACTGGTGCTGATGGCGGCGGTTGGCCTGGGCGCCGGGATCGCCGGGCCGTCGCGCGATTTGCTGATCCGCGCTGCGGCGCCGAAGCACGCCACCGGACGCGTGTACGGCGTCGTGTATTCGGGGCTGGACGCCGGCGTGGCGATCGCGCCGCTGCTGTTCGGTGCGTTGATGGATGCCAACCATCCGGCCTGGGTGTTCATCTGCATCGGCGTGTTCCAGATGCTGGCGATTGTCACCGCAATTGGCGTCGGCAGCGATACCAGCAAGCGGGCTGCGGGCGCGCAGGCAGCGTAGTCAGCGCTGCAATCGAAAAAGGGCCATCGCGTGCGAAGCCCCTTTTTCATTCGGCGCGCGCCGCTTACAATCCTACAATCGGTGCAACGCCGCATTTTATAAACACTGCCGGAGAATCGAATGACTTTTGCCACCTGCGACATTTGCGATGCACACGAAGACCAACTGGCGACCGGCGCGCTGGCGGTGTTGCCGCCGCTGTTCAAGGCATTTGGCCGCAACCTGCGCTTTTCCGGTCCGGCTTACACGCTGAAAATATTTGAAGACAATACGCTGGTGCGCACCGCACTGGAGCAGCCGGGCAATGGCCAGGTGCTGGTGATCGACGGCGGCGCCAGCCTGCGCTGCGCGCTGGTCGGCGGCAACCTCGGCGTGCTGGGTGTCAAAAACGGCTGGGCCGGCATCGTCGTCAACGGCTGCATCCGCGATTCGGTCGAGATCAACGCCTGCGCGATCGGCGTGCGCGCACTGGCCACGCATCCGCAAAAAAGCAACAAGAAGGGTGCCGGCGAAGTACAACTGCGGGTAATGATCGCCGGCGTCGCGATCGGTCCGGGCAACTGGATCTATGCGGATGAAGACGGGATTCTGGTGGCGCAGGGCAAGCTGGCCTGAGGTTGCGAAATTTGCGGGAATGAATCCGATAAACTTAAAATATAGGGGAGTATCATCATAAATGATATATATCCCGCAGTATTAAATTGCGGTTGTGAAATTACATAGGTTAGTATATTTTGCATGGCAAACTTGGCACACTGCACGCATAACCAGCCATATCGACATCATCCAGAGAAAAACATGACCAGAAATGAAGCCATCCAGCGCGTCAACGGCGCTCTCGGCAGCCCGCAGCTCAACGAGCGCAATACCCATTGGGCCAGCGTGGTCCCGAATGCCGGCGATGAAGGCTGGTGGATCCACATCCCGTTGCAGCAGTTCAAGAAGGAAATCCACATCCTGCTCTGCAGCGAAAAGGCCAAGGTTTTCCGCCATCTGAAAATCAAGGCCAGCGAAATCCTCAGCCCGGCCATGAAGTTCCGCTGCAAGGATCAGGTCGCCGACATCTTCATATCCGCGGCCAGCCCCAGGAAGCTGGCCGATATATTGCCCGGCGGCACCAAGCACAACTTCAGCAAACACATCGTGTCCGAATATCGTTTTTGAAAATTCCAGCGCATCACCTACACTGGAATGCAAAGCAATCGGATTTCGCAAATTCTTGCATGCTTATTCCAGGATCATGGCCAAACTTGTGTTTACGCAGCAACTGCGGCGCTTCACCGAGGTGCCGGAAATCGACACCGCCGCCGCCACGCTGCGCGCGGCACTTGAGGATGCATTCGAGCGCAATCCACGCTTGCGCGGCTACATACTCGATGAGCAAGGCCACCTGCGGCCGCACCTCGTAATCTTCATCGACGGCCAGCGTGTGCATGACCGCATCGGCCTGGCCGACGCACTGGCTGCCAACAGCAGCGTCCACGTATTGCAGGCACTGACAGGAGGTTAAACATGAACGCGCGCGCACTAATTGCCACCCGCAAAGGATTGTTCGAACTGGCTCGTGCCGATGGCGGCTGGGTCATCGATAGCAGCCACTTTCTCGGCGATCCGGTCACGATGATGCTGTCCGACCGGCGCGACGGCACAGTCTACGCCGCGCTCAATCTCGGCCATTTCGGCGTCAAGCTGCATCGGCGCGATCCGGGCAGCGCGGTCTGGAGCGAAATTGCGGTGCCGGCCTATCCGCCGCAGCCTGCAGACGTCAAGGATGACGTTGCATGGAAACTGACGCAGATCTGGTCGCTGGCCGCCGGCGGGCCGGACCAGCCGGGCGTATTGTGGGCCGGCACGCTGCCAGGCGGCTTGTTCCGCTCTGGAGATCGTGGCGATTCGTGGCAGTTGGTGCAATCGCTGTGGGAAGTGCCCGAGCGCCGCGAATGGTTCGGCGGCGGCTACGACACGCCGGGCATCCATTCGATCTGCGTCGACCCGACCGACAGCCGTCATTTGCTGGTCGGCATCTCATGCGGCGGCGCCTGGGTCACCCACGATGGCGGCGACAGCTGGGTACTCAGCGCCGCCGGCATGCACGCCAGCTATATGCCGCCGGAACGCGTCGATGATCAATCCATTCAGGACCCGCACCGGATCGTGCAGTGCGCAGCCGCACCGGAAGTGCTCTGGTGCCAGCACCATAACGGCATCTGGCGCTCAAGCGATGGCGGCCAACACTGGCAGCAGATCGCACCGCCGAATCAGCGCGTATCGGACTTCGGCTTTGCGGTGGCGGTTCATCCGCAGGATCCCGACACTGCATGGTTCGTGCCGGCGGCCGCCGATCAGAAACGGATTCCCGCCGGCGCCGCGCTGGCGCTCACGCGCACCCGCGATGGCGGCAAATCCTTCGACGTATTGCGCACCGGACTGCCGCAGCAGCATTGTTACGACCTGGTCTACCGCCACGGCCTGGCGGTGTCAGCTGACGGTCGGGAACTGCTGATGGGATCGACCACCGGCGGGCTATGGGCATCCGACGACGGCGGCGATAGCTGGCGCACAATTTCGAGCACGCTGCCGCCGATTTATGCGGTCCAGTTCTGCTGATGCGGTTTCTGTGCCGACCCGTTCCTTTCGGTTAGGCGGAAAACCAATTCGATAACATGCGGGACAACTTCCGCGCCGGGTCATTGGCCCTTGCAGATGATTGTCGTCAGATACAGGTTGGCCTGGGCCTTGTTCGCCTTGACCCAATCGATCACTTCCTGCGCCTGTTCCAGCGTCATCACCGACGCTTTTTCCTTGTTGCGGATGAAGGACACGCCTTCAAACACGCCGGTCTTGCTGCGCATCGCTTTCGCAAATACCGGCACATCTTTCTCGGTTGGGTTGATTTTGCGTTGCAAGACGAGGTAGCGCTGGTCGATTTCAGTCATGGTAAGCGGTATTCTTTGTGAAATTGGTGGGTAATTAATTTTTGTCCGATGCCTGCGTCAGCTCGCCGGCTTGATCGCCTTGCGATAGACCGACGACGACAGCACGATCGAGGTCGAGGTCACCCCGCAGCGCGTCAGGCTGGCGATGGTTTGCGCCAGTTCGGTCACGCTTGGCGCCAGCACCTTGACGATATGGCAATCGTCGCCGGTGACCGCGTGGCACTCGATGATTTCAGGCAATTGCGCGGCCATGGTGTCGATCGGCAGGTCGTGACCACGCATCGCAACCCGGATGAAGGCGGTAATGCCGTAACCGACTGCGGCCGGATTGACCTGCGCATGGTAGCCGCTGATCACATTGGCCGCCTCCATCCGCTTGACGCGCTCGGCCACCGCAGGTTGGCTCATGTGAATACGCCGCCCGATTTCGGCCATGGTGGTGCGGGCATCGAGCTGCAAAATATCGAGAATCTTGCAATCCATGCCATCCAAATCAATCTTCAATGAAAATCCTCGATATTTCGTTTAAAGATAAGGTTAAAGTCCTATTTTACTTTTATTAAGCTATTCAATAGAAGTTTTATGGCGCCTAGAATACCTGCACGATCTGCGCCGCCAACCCTGCGCTTGAAACCTGATGCAGTCAGCGTCATGCAGGGTGGCGAAGTCGGTCAATAGTAAAGAAAAGCAGTCCAGGCAATCTCCAATCGGCGACTTCCTCCGCTCCGGATGGGTTTGCGGCTGCAGAAATTTTTTCAATCCACAGGAGGACGACATGACATTCAACATAAAAATTATTCCACTGGCTGGCGCCATCGCATTTGCTTTCGCCGGCACCGCTTACGCGCAGCAAGTTGTCAAAATCGGCCACGTCGGCCCGCTCTCCGGTTCCATTGCCCACTTTGGCAAGGATAACGAAAACGGCGCCAAGATGGCGATTGACGACCTTAACGCCAAGGGCATCAGCATCGGCGGCAAGAAAGTCAAATTCGAACTGCTGGCCGAAGATGATGCCGGCGATCCGAAACAAGGCACCGCGGCAGCACAAAAACTGGTCGATGCCAAAGTCAATGGCGTGATCGGCCACCTGAACTCGGGCACCACGATCCCGGCATCCCGGATTTATAGCGAAGCCGGCATCCCGCAGATATCGCCCTCCGCGACCAACCCGAAATACACCCAGCAGGGCTTCAAGACCGCGTTCCGCGTGGTCGCCAATGATGGCCAACTGGGCGGCACCCTGGGTCGTTATGCGGTGCAAATCCTGAAAGCCAAAAAAATCGCCGTCATCGACGATCGCACCGCCTACGGCCAGGGTGTGGCGGAAGAGTTCGTCAAGGGCACGAAATCGAAAGGTCCTGGCGTGACGGTCGTGTCGCAGCAATACACCAACGACAAGGCGACCGATTTCAGCGCGATCCTGACCTCGATCAAGGGCAAGAATCCGGATATCATTTTCTTCGGCGGCATGGATGCGGTGGCCGGGCCGATGCTGCGCCAAATGAAACAACTCGGCATCACAGCCAAGTTCATGGGCGGCGACGGCATCTGCACCGCGGAACTGAGCAAGCTGGCTGGCGACGCAATCGGTGAAGGCACTGTCTTTTGCGCGGAAGCCGGCGGCGTGGTCGACGCCGACCGCAAGAACATGGAAGATTTCAAGGCGGCCTACAAGAAGAAATTCAACCTCGATGTGCAACTGTATGCGCCGTACGTGTACGACGCCGTCATGACCATGGCCGCAGCGATGCAGAAAGCCGGCTCCGCAGAACCGGCGAAATACCTGCCCGAGCTGGCCAGGATCAATTACAAAGGCGTCACCGGTCCGATCGTATTCGATGCCAAAGGCGACATCAAGGACGGTACGCTGACACTGTATACATACAAGAGCGGCAAGCGTGAACTGTTGACCGTCACCAAGTAAGCGCCACCAGCAGTCGCATCAAAGCGCCCCGGCCGGGGCGCTATCTGCTCTCCGTTCGGCTACCGATCAAGCTCCGCATAGTGCCGGAAAATGCCTTGCTGGTTGAACGACAAGCGTCTGCCTGACGCCAGATAGGCGGCGATGCGCGGGCGCGCGGCGACGCGCCGATGCAGCGCCATCAATCGCGGATGCGCAGGCGCCAGCGCCTTCATCGTGCGCGGGAACGCGTGGCACAAGCCGGCGATGATCTGGAACAGCGACAAATCGACGTAGGACAGCGCATCTCCCAGCAGATAGCCGTCGCCGCCGTTACGTGCAAGGATGCGCTCGAAATAGCCGAGGAACTTCGGCAATCGCGTGGCGGTAAAGTCTTGTGCGCGCCGCAGCGCTTCCGGTTTTTGATCCTTGTAATACAGACCGCTGGCGATCGGGTGGTGGCTGTCGTGCACCTCGGTGAGCAGGTCGGCGATCGTGAGCTGCAACTGGTGCGCCCATAGGCGGCTGGTTTCGTCTTCCGGCACCAGTCCGAGTCGCGGCCCCAGGAACAGCAGTATGTTGGCGGTTTGCCCGATGATCCGGTCGCCGGCTTTCAGGAACGGCGGCGCGAATGGCGGGTACTCAAGCTGGTCGCTGTCGAGCAGGTGCATCAGCGCCGGCATGCCCATCGCATTGTGCACCGAACCGCGGGCGACATCGTCATAATCGGCGCCGGCCTCTTCCAGCGCGAGTCGTATGAATTCTCCCCGGCCCTGTATGGTCGGCCAGTAATACAGTTGGTAGCGCATGGGCGGACTCCCGGTAGTGCGGACGCGAGCGGAAAAACTCTTACAGCAAACCCTCGAACGGCAACACGTCGACGGCTTCCCCGGCCGCCACATTGCCTTGCTCATGTTGCAGCACCACCATGCAATTTGCTTCCGACATCGAGCGCAGGATGCCGGAGCCCTGGCTGCCGGTGATGCGTACCTGCTGCTGCCCGCTGGCGTCGGTGGACAGGATGCCGCGCTGGTATTCGGTGCGGCCGGGTTTCTTGCGAATCGCCGATTGCGCACTGGCGCGCAGCAGCGGCAGCGGCGCCGGACTGGCGCCCATCATTTGCAGCAGCGCGTCGCGCACCAGGAAGTAGAACGTCACCATGACCGCGACCGGATTGCCGGGCAGGCCGAACAGGGCGGCGCTTTTGGCGCCGCAGCCGATACGGCCGAAAGCCATCGGCCGGCCGGGGCGCATGCCGATTTTCCAGAACGTGACGTCGCCCAGTTGGGCCATGATTTGCTTGGTGTAGTCGGCTGCGCCGACCGAGACGCCGCCCGATGTGATGACGGCATCGGCGTTTTCGCACGCGCTGCGAAAAGCCGCTTCCAGTGCGGCCGGCTCATCCTTGATCACGCCCATGTCGATTAGGTCGCAGCCGAGCCGGGTCAGCATGCCGTACAGCGTGTAGCGGTTGCTGTCATAGACGCAGCCGGGGTCCAGCACTTCGCCGATCGAGCGCAGTTCGTCGCCGGTGGAAAAGAACGCCACTCGCAGGCGGCGCCGCACCGGGACTTCGGCGACGCCGAGCGAGGCCAGCAAGCCCAGATCGGCGGGACGCAGAATTTTGCCCTGGCGCAGTGCCGACCGGCCGGCCGCCAGGTCCTCGCCCTTCAGGCGGCGGTTGTCGCCGGCCCGGACCACGCCGGCCGGCAGGGTGACGCTGTCGTTGCTTGCGCCTTGCGTACATTCCTGCGGCACTACGGTGTCGCAGCCATCCGGCATCACGCCGCCGGTCATGATGCGCACGCATTCGCCGCTGCCAACTGCGGCGTCGAACGCGCGCCCGGCGTAGGCGGTGCCGATTACGCGCAGGGTCAGCGCGGTATTGTTACCGGTAGCGGCCACCAGATCGCTGCCGCGCAACGCGTAGCCGTCCATGGCCGAATTGTCGTGCGCGGGCACATCGATGGGCGAGACGACGTCGGCCGCCAGCACGCGGCCCAGCGCGGCGCGGATCGCGAGTTTTTCGATCGCATTTACCGGCGCGATGAAACCGCCGATGATCTGCTGTGCTTGCGCTACCGGCAGCGCGTCAGGGTCGTAATCGGACAGGCAGCTGACAAGGTCGGACAGGGTTTGCTTGGTATTGGTCATGGCAGGTAGATGGCGCTAATAGGCGATATTTTGAGAACGCAAATTAAATATCTGGTGTTATCCATGTTCATCATGGTTGAAAACAGTGTCCAGGAAAAACACGAAATGCACGAAAAAGCAAAGCAGGACCGGGGCGAGCCGCGCCGATTTATGGAGTATATTTTATGTCGCAATTAAAATATGCGGGAAATGCGATAAAAATTGCCATACTCCGTGTTTTTTGAAATTTTTCGTGTTCGTGCTTTTCGTGACTTTCGTGGACAAGAATTTAAAGAACTTCATACTTGCGCAGTTCTTCCAGCGTATTGATGTTGCGAAAGGCCGCTTCATCGTCGAATTGCACTTCGACCGTTTTCAAATCGGCATGCCAGCCATCGACCTTGCGGCCGCCAGCCTGCAGATAATCGGTCAGTTGCGGCAGCAGGGAGCTCTTCAGCAGGCAAAACACCGGATGCGGCTGGCGTGTCGGGCCCGCGCCCGTGACTGCGACGGCCAGGTCGGCATCCCCGGCCTGCAGCGCGGCAGACAGGCGCGCCACCAGATCGGTCGGCAAGAACGGCGTATCGCATGGCGCGGTGACCAGATACGGTGTGGTGCAATGGTTCAGGCCGGTCTGCAGGCCGGCCAGCGGCCCGGCAAAAGTGCCGAACTCGTCCGGCCATACCGGTACCCCGAAGCCTTCATACGGGGCCAGGTTCTGGTTTGCATTGATCATCAGCTCACCCACTTGCGGCGCCAGGCGCAGCATCACCTGCAGCGCCATCGGCGCGCCGCGAAACGGCTGCAAGCCTTTATCCACATGACCCATGCGGGAGCCGCGGCCGCCGGCCAGGATCAGGCCGGTGATGTCTTGCTGGTCAATCATGGTGGCCCGATTCTGTAATTTGAAACGATTATCTGCACGTGAGCCGTTAATCAGCCGCCGATATACGACATCTCGACCTTTCTGGTCGCCGGCGGCAAATCGGAGGTGTTGGCGCTGCGCAGTTCCGAATAGCGGTCGCCGCGCGCGCGCCAAATCTGCGCCACTGCATTGGAGATTTCGCTATCGCTGCAATTGCCGCGCAGCAGCTCGCGAAAATCATGCCCGGAGCCGGCGAACAGGCAGGTGTAGATCTTGCCCTCGGTCGACAGCCGAGCCCGGTTGCAGTCGTGGCAAAACGCCTGGGTGACGCTGGAAATCAGGCCGATTTCGCCGCCGCCATCCTGATAGCGCCAGCGCCCGGCGGTCTCGCCCACAGAGTTCGGCGCAAGCTGCTGCAACGGCAGTTCGGCATCGATGCGGCGCATGATCTCGGCCGACGGGATCACTTCATCCATCTTCCAGCCGTTGGATGCACCGACGTCCATGTATTCGATGAAGCGCAGGATGTACGGTGAATCCTTGAAGTGGCGCGCCATCGGCAGGATTTCCTGCTCGTTCATGCCGCGCTTGACTACCATATTGATCTTGATCGGACCCAGCCCGACCTGATGCGCGGCATCGATCCCTGCCAGCACATCGGTCACCGGAAAATCGACATCGTTCATGCGCTTGAATACCGCATCGTCGAGTGCGTCGAGCGACACCGTGACGCGCTTGAGGCCGGCATCCTTCAGCAGCCGGGCTTTTTTCGCCAGCAGCGAGCCGTTGGTGGTCAGCGTCAGGTCCAGTTCGCGGCCTGCAGGCGTGCGCAGACTGCTGAGCATGCCGACCAGACGCTCGATGTTCTTGCGCAGCAGCGGCTCGCCGCCGGTCAGCCTGATTTTCTCGACCCCGTGCTCGATGAATATTTTGGCCAGGCGGGTGATTTCTTCAAAGCTCAGCAACGCGCTGTGCGGCAGGAATGCGTAATCCTTGTCGAACACTTCTTTCGGCATGCAATACACGCAGCGGAAGTTGCAGTGATCGGTCACTGAAATGCGCAGGTCGTGCAGCGGACGCGCCAGCGTGTCGCGCAGCAGGCCGTTCGGCGCTTCGAGTACCGAAGGTATCTCGGGTACGCTGTTGAGGCTGCGGTAATCCGTCAGCGGGATAAATTTTTCAGTCATGGCATCTGGTTTGCATCAGTACTTGTGCCGCCGTTATCGTTGCAGTCTTGCCGCCGGCGGGATTTCGAAAATAAGATACCACGAGGACGTCCGGTCCGCCGGCAAGGCGGCGAAAACCGGACCGACGATGCCAGCCGGCACGACGTAATCCGGGATTGTCCTCGCAAGCCGTGATGGTAAAGGTTTTTCCTTGCATAGTGGAGCGTTTCTTGGCAATGTGCGTCCACATGACACTGCGCAAACGATTCATGCCGAAGATACTCAAGTTTTCCCGCTTCTCCCTGCGCGATCTGCTGATAACTGCCGGCCCCACCATCCTGATCATTGCACTGGCTTGCGGTGTCGCCTACTGGCTGGTGGATCCATCGCCGCCATCGACAATCACCATTTCCACCGGCCAGGAAAATAGCGCGTATCAGGCATTTGCCGCCAAGTATGCAAGAGCGCTGGCGAAGCAGGGCGTCAGCGTCAGGTTCAAGGCCTCGCTTGGCTCGGAACAAAACCTGCGGCGGCTTGAAGCGGCGGACCCGGGAGTCGACATCGCATTCGTCCAGAGCGGCTCGATTGCGCCCGACCAGGCGCAGCGACACCGCTTATTGTCGCTCGGGAGTCTATTCACCGAGCCGGTCTGGCTGTTTTACCGCGAACCCAGGCATATTGCACGACTGACCCAGTTGAAGGGCTTGTCGATCAACGTCGGTCCCGAAGGCACCGGGGTGCCGCGCCTGATCAGGCAACTGCTGGAGGTCAATGGCTTCGAGGCCGGCGATGTGACGCTCGGCAGCCTGGAAAACACGCCGGCGACCATGGCCCTGCTGGCAGCGCAGATCGATGGCCTGGTATTCAGTTCGGCGCCGGATGCGCCGTTGATCCAGATGTTGCTGCAAACGCCGGGGATCAAATTGTTCAATTTTGCCCAGGCAGAGGCTTACAGCCGTCGTTTTCCCTACCTGACGCATGTTGTCTTGCCGCGTGGGATTGTCGATCTGGGGCGGGATTTGCCGGCCGAGGATTATCACCTGATCGCGCCGACCGCCACCCTGGTGGCGCGGGCGGACTTGCATCCGGCCCTGATCGACCTGCTGGTGCAGGCGGCAGCCGAGATCCATGGAGGCGCCGGCTGGTTCAGCAAAAAAGGCGAGTTTCCGACTGCCAGCTATACCGAAATTCCGGTGGCCCCGGAGGCCGAGAAATTCTACAAGAGCGGGCCGCCGCTATTGCAGCGCTATCTGCCGTTCTGGCTGGCGAATTTCTCCGAGCGGATGTGGGTCGTGGTGGTGGCGCTGGGCGCGCTGATTCTGCCGCTGTCGCGCATCGTACCGCCGCTTTATGTGTGGCGCATCCGTTCGCGTGTCTATCGTTGGTACGGCAAACTGCGGATCGTCGAGCAGGCGATAGAAGAGGTGCCGCCGGAACGGCGTGCGGAAGTGTATGCAGCACAAATGCAACGGCTGGGCGAGATCGAGGAGAGCGTGAACCGGATTTCGATCCCGCTGTCTTTCGCCGAGGGATTGTATGAGTTGCGCAGCCATATCGAATTTGTGCGCAAGCGGCTGCTGGTGCTGATGCGCGGCAGCGACGGGGCCTGATTCCTGCTTTTCGTCGGATCAGGCGCCGGTCCAGGGCAGTTCGGCATGGCACCAACCGCCGACGGTCTTGCGATGGCCATCGGCGTTCTTGTTGCCTTCGAAACCCTCCAGGATATCGAAGCAATGCGGGTAGCCGTTCTCGGTAGCCAGTTTGGCCGCATGGCGGGAGCGCACGCCGGAGCGGCACAGGAACAGCAGGATATTGTCCTTGCTCGCTACCTGGCTCAACTGGGCCAAAAAATCCGGATTCGGGATGCTGCCCGGATAGGTGTTCCACTGTACCGCCGCATGCTGAATGTCGTTGATGTCGACCCTGCCGACCCAGTCGCGTTCGGCATTGGTGCGCACGTCGATCAGTTTCACGTTGACGTTGGCCTGCAATAAAGCGAACGCCTCCTCGGGTGTGACGGCGCCGGCATAGGGCAGGGCTTGCTCGCTGCCACGCTCTCCGGCAGTGGCGAGAATGTTGTGAGGATTCATGGTCGACCTTGCTTGCAAGTTGGATGAAATGATTATAGTGCGCGATTCGATTTTGCATGCGGATCGAAGATGGCAATCTCCCCATGCGAAATACGCACTAATTTGATGCAAAATTTCACTTTCATATTTTCTTGGCACTAGTATGGTGCTTTATTTTTTTATTGCACCGATATGGTGAATTTCGACTGATTGTTAAACGGATAATTGCATCCGATTCGACGGGAATGCCCTATACAGTCTGCCAGATTTATATCTGGCAACACGGAAGTTCATGGCATGGAATCTGCTATTATCTTTCGCTGAGTTCTGGTCGCACTGGGATTTGTGTTGGTGTTTGTATGTAAATTTGCACAACAGGGCCGAGCACAATTGGCTCAGCAACTAATTCGAATTATTTTTAGCTCTTAGAGGAGTTTCGCATGGCAATGACAGCCGCAGAAGTCTTGAAGATGGCAAAAGACAACGAAGTCAAATTCGTCGATTTTCGCTTTGCAGATACAAGGGGTAAAGAACAGCACGTAACTGTTCCGGTTTCCCATTTCGATATGGATAAATTCGAGTCCGGCCATGCCTTCGATGGCTCCTCGGTCGCCGGCTGGAAAGGCATCGAATCATCCGACATGTTGCTGATACCGGATCCTGCAACTGCCAATATCGATCCGTTCATGGAAGAAACCACCTTGTTCATGCAATGCGACGTGATCGAGCCATCCGATGGCAAGGGCTATGACCGCGATCCGCGCTCGATTGCCAAGCGCGCCGAAGCCTACCTGAAATCGTCCGGCCTGGGCGATACCGCCTACTTCGGCCCGGAACCTGAATTCTTTATTTTTGACGGTGTGCGCTGGGGTTCCGATATGTCCGGCTGCTTTGTCAAGATCGATTCGGAAGAAGCATCGTGGTCGACCGGCGCCAAGCTCGAAGGCGGCAACACCGGCCACCGCCCGGCCGTCAAGGGCGGTTACTTTCCTGTGCCGCCGGTCGACAGCTTCCAAGACATGCGCTCTGAAATGTGCCTGATCCTGGAATCCCTCGGGATTCCAGTTGAAGTGCATCACCACGAAGTCGCCGGTGCCGGCCAGAATGAAATCGGCACCAAGTTCTCGACGCTGGTAGAGCGCGCCGACTGGACCCAGAACATGAAATACGTAGTCTGGAACGTCGCTCACACTTACGGCAAGACTGCAACCTTCATGCCGAAGCCTATCGTAGGCGACAACGGTTCCGGCATGCACGTGCACCAGTCGGTCTGGAAAGACGGCAAAAACCTGTTTGCCGGCGACGGCTATGCGGGCTTGTCCGATTTCGCGCTGTACTACATCGGCGGCATCATCAAGCATGCCCGTGCGTTGAACGCCATCACCAATCCCGGCACCAATTCCTACAAGCGTCTGGTTCCAGGCTATGAGGCACCGGTCAAGCTGGCATACTCGGCCCGCAATCGCTCCGCTTCGATCCGCATTCCGCATGTGGCAAACCCGAAGGGCCGCCGCGTCGAAGCGCGTTTCCCGGATCCTCTGGCCAATCCGTACCTGTGCTTCGCCGCTCTGCTGATGGCAGGTCTGGACGGGGTGCAGAACAAGATCCATCCGGGCGAAGCTGCGACCAAGGATCTGTACCATTTGCCGCCGGAAGAGGATGCACTGATCCCGACCGTCTGTTCTTCGCTCGAGCAGGCGCTGGAAGCGCTGGACCAGGATCGCGAATTCCTGACCCGCGGCGGTGTGTTCAGCGACAGCATGATTGACGCCTACCTCGAACTGAAAATGCAGGAAGTGCAGCGCATGCGCATGACTACCCATCCGGTCGAATTCGACATGTATTACTCGTCGTAATAGCGCATGACGGTCGCCGTGATGCGCTCGGCGTAAGCCGGGCGCAGACGGGCGGGATGTCGGACAGGAAACAGGCAGGCAGCGCTCAGGCGCTGCCCGCCTGTTTTGCTATCGTATGTTGTTGCATGGCTGCAAGTTGGCCGGTGGTCGTTTGTATTGGATTGATACTTGTCATAGACTAACAGGCGTACGAATCGTTTCAGAAAAAGGGTTTATGAGACAGCAACTTGCCGCACTGATATTGTTTTATGCAGCAATCGGGCCTGCATATGCACAGTCCGAGGTGTATCTGTGCATCGATGAGCATGGCAAAAAGGAATACAAGAATACCGGTGCCACCAAGGGTTGCAAAAAAATCGATCTGCCCGGCATCACTACTTTTGCCGCGCCTGCGGCAAAAGCACCGGCAACGAGTGCGGGCGGGAAAGCTACCGCATCGCCATCCGATTTTCCCAGGGTGGACGGCAACATGCAAAAAGAGCGCGACAATGACCGCAGGCAGATTTTGCAAAATGAGTTGAAGTCCGAACAGCAGAAACTGGAAGACCTGAAAAAAGAATATAAGGGTGGGCAACCGGACCGTCTGGGTAGCGAGCGCAACTATGCGAAGTACCAGGAGCGGGTCAAGGCAATGGAGGAAGCCATTCACCGTTCGGAGCGCAATATGGAGGCTTTAAGCCGCGAAATCGGCAATATGAAATAATTTCCACATGCGTGCCTGCCTGTCCGCGGGCCTGCAGCGGGTAATCCGGGGTCGCTGCAATGCGGCCTTTTTTTTGGGGGCGTGCGTGAAGACACCGTTAATTTCATTGGCAGGATTGGATCTGCTGTCGTCGGCCGTGATTGTGCTCGACGCACAGGGTTGCATCATTTATGTCAATCCGGCGGCCGAGAATCTGCTGGAGAGTGCATCCCGCACCCTTATGGGGCAGGCTTTGACGGACCTGTTCCTTAATGGTGAAGAGCTGGAGACGGTTTTCCGGCAGGCGGTAGCGCACCAGTTTTCCGACAAGCGCCAGGACTTGACATTGCAGCGCACCGGACGCGAGCCTTTGTGCGTGGACAGCATCATCACCGCGCTCGATAGCGCCGAGATGCCGGTCTTGATCGAACTGCGCGAAAACGTGCAGCAGCTGAAGCTGGATCGGGAAGAGCGCATCATCGACCAGAGCCAGGCCAACAAGGAACTGATCCGCAATCTGGCGCACGAGATCAAGAATCCGCTGGGTGGCATCCGCGGCGCCGCGCAATTGCTGGAGCTGGAGCTGCCGGAGCGGCAACTGAAGGAATTGCGCGAATACACCCAGGTCATCATCAAGGAAGCCGATCGCCTGCAAACCCTGGTGGACCGGTTGCTGGCGCCGCACCGGCGCCCGCACATCGTCGGCGACGTGAATATCCATGAAGTGTGCGAACGGGTGCGCAGCCTGATCGTGGCCGAATTCCCGCTCGGTTTGCGCATCAAGCGCGATTACGATCTCTCGATCCCGGAATTCCGGGGCGACAAGGAGCAACTGATTCAAGCGGTGCTGAATATCGCACACAACGCCGCCCACGCGCTGTCGGAGCGGATTCTGGCCGGCGACGCCGAGCTGATCATCAAGACCCGGATCCTGCGCCAGGTCACTCTGGCCAAGGTGCGCTACAGGCTGGCATTAGACTTGCATATCATCGATAACGGACCGGGCATCCCGCCTGAAATCCAGGACCGCATATTCTTCCCGCTGGTATCGGGCCGGGATGGCGGTAGCGGATTGGGGCTGACGCTGGCGCAAACATTCGTGCAGCAGCATCTGGGCGTGATCGAATGCGAAAGCCGGCCGGGATATACCGATTTCAGGATGCTGCTGCCGCTGCCATGATGCTGTGGCGATGGCGGTTGCCATACAACGAGCGTCAATAACGCAGGAACTACAAGAAACTATGAAACCAATCTGGATTGTTGACGACGACGAATCGATACGCTGGGTGCTGGAAAAGGCGCTGGCGCGCGAAAACCTGAGCACCAGAAGTTTCACTAATGCGCGCGATGCGATTGCCGCGCTGGAGGTCGAGACGCCGCAGGTGCTGGTATCCGATATCCGCATGCCGGGCACTTCCGGCCTGGAATTGCTGCAGACCGTGAAGACCAAATATCCGGGTTTGCCGGTAATCATCATGACCGCGTTCTCGGATCTGGATTCTGCGGTCGCGGCTTTCCAGGGCGGCGCTTTCGAATATCTGGCCAAGCCGTTCGATCTGGAGAAGGCGGTCGAACTGATCCGCCGCGCGCTGGACGAAAGCCTGCGCGAGGCAAGTGCCCCGCAAATCATCACCGAGACGCCGGAAATCCTCGGCCAGGCGCCGGCGATGCAGGATGTGTTTCGCGCGATCGGCCGTCTCGCGCAATCGAATGTAACGGTGCTGATTACCGGTGAATCCGGCTCCGGCAAGGAACTGGTGGCGCGCGCGCTGCACAAGCACAGCCCGCGTGCCGCGCAGCCCTTCATCGCGCTGAATACCGCGGCGATACCGAAGGATTTGCTGGAATCCGAACTGTTCGGCCATGAGCGCGGCGCATTTACCGGCGCCCAGACTTCGCGCCGCGGCCGCTTCGAACAAGCGGAAGGCGGCACGCTGTTCCTGGATGAAATCGGCGACATGCCGTTCGATTTGCAAACGCGTCTGTTGCGGGTGCTGTCGGACGGCCATTTTTACCGGGTCGGCGGTCATCAGCCGCAGAAAGCCAATGTGCGCGTGATCGCGGCCACCCATCAGAACCTGGAGCAGCGCGTCAGGGACGGGCTGTTCCGCGAGGATCTGTATCACCGCCTCAACGTGATCCGGCTGCGGCTGCCCAGCTTGCGGGAGCGGCGCGAGGATATTCCGCTGCTGACACGCTACTTTTTGGTGCAAAGCGCCAAACAGTTGGGGGTGGAAGCCAAGCGCATGTCGGAGCCGGCGATGCAGTTCCTCAGCGGCCTGGAATTGCCCGGCAATGTGCGCCAACTGGAGAACCTGTGCAACTGGATCACCGTGATGGCGCCGGGGCAAACGGTCGATGTCAAGGATTTGCCGCCCGATCTGGTCAGCACCCCGGCGGATGCTGTCGCTGTCGGGCTGCCGGTGGTCGAACGGCCGGCTGCCGGCTCGGCGCCGGCTTCCACGCATGCTGCTGGATTGCCCGCTCTGGCCACCGCAGAGACCGCCGCCTGCTGGCAAACCTTGCTGGAGTCGGAAGCGGCCAGCCTGCTGACATCCGAACAGCCGGACGTAATGGACGTGCTCAGCCGCAAGTTTGAATCGGTGCTGATCCGGGCCGCGCTAAAGCATACGCACGGACGCAAGAATGATGCGGCAGTGCGGCTCGGGATCGGCCGCAACACCATCACCCGCAAGATTCAGGAGCTCGGCATAGACGGTGCCAGCGACGATTAGGATTTTTGTGTATTGCTAACGGATCTACGCGCGGCGTATGTAAGACATGAAAAGCTTTGTCCACGAAAGACACGAAAAGCACGAAAGAATGCACGGCATTCTCTTTTCGACAGCGTTAGAGAAGATTTTTTTCGTGTCTTTCGTGTTTTTCGTGGACAGCGTTTTTTGACGCCCAGCATCAGTTGATAATATGCTGGAGTATATGTATTTTTACAGCCATTACCGCACATAAACAGTGCGGTATTTTAATTACAGTAATCAGTATATTCTCACTGCAATGCACTCACAGGCTGGCGTTGAGGCTCAGCGCCAGCGCTTCGGCGACCCGGATGCCGTCCACCGCGGCCGACAGGATGCCGCCGGCATAACCGGCGCCTTCACCGGCCGGAAATAGCCCCCTGGTATTCAGGCTCTGCAAATCGTCGTCGTTGCGCTTGATGCGGATCGGCGACGAGGTGCGGGTCTCGACCCCGGTCAGCAGCGCGTCGTGCATAGCAAAGCCCCTGATCTGCTTGTCGAAGGCGGGGAAGGCTTCGCGCATCGCTTCGGTCGCGTAGTCTGGAATCGCGCCCGACAGGTCGCCCAACTGCACGCCCGGCTTATAGGATGGGATCACGCTGCCGAATTCGGTCGATGCGCGACCGGCAACAAAGTCGCCGACCAGTTGGCCGGGGGCCTGATAGGTGCCGCCGCCGAGCTCGAACGCACGCGACTCCCAGTGGCGCTGGAATGCGATGCCGGCCAGCGCATCGCCCGGATAATCGGCCGGCGTGATGCCGACCACGATTGCGCTGTTGGCGTTGCGCTCGTTGCGCGAGTACTGGCTCATGCCGTTGGTGACCACCCGGCCCGGCTCCGACGTGGCCGCCACCACGGTGCCGCCCGGGCACATGCAGAAGCTGTAGACCGCACGGCCGTTGGCGCTGTGGTGTACCAACTTGTAATCGGCCGCGCCCAGGATAGGATTGCCGGCGTTCGGGCCGAAGCGGCATTGGTCGATCAGCGATTGCGGATGCTCGACCCGGAACCCGATCGAAAACGGCTTCGCTTCCACATACACGCCGCGCCGGTGCAGCATCTCGAAGGTGTCGCGCGCGCTGTGGCCGATCGCCAGCACCACATGCTGGGTTTCGATGCGTTCGCCACTGGCCAGCAGCACGCCCTGCACTTGGCCGTTTTCGATCTCGATGTCGTCGACCCGGCTCTGGAAGCGGAAAGTCCCGCCCAGCGCTTCGATGGTGGCGCGCATCTGTTCCACCATTTTCACCAGGCGGAAGGTGCCGATGTGTGGCTTGCTGACATACATGATCTCTGCCGGCGCACCGGCTTTGACGAACTCGGTCAGCACCTTGCGGCCCAGATGCTTGGGATCCTTGATCTGGCTGTACAGCTTGCCGTCCGAGAAAGTGCCGGCGCCGCCTTCGCCGAACTGCACGTTCGATTCCGGGTTCAGTTCTCCCTTGCGCCACAGGCCCCAGGTATCCTTGGTGCGTTCGCGCACCACCTTGCCGCGTTCCAGGATGATCGGATTGAATCCCATCTGCGCCAGAATCAGTCCCGCGAACAGCCCGCAGGGGCCGGTGCCGATGACCACCGGGCGCGCTTTGCTGGCATCGGCGCTGCCGCTGGCGTGGGTGACGAAATGGTAATTGGTGTCCGGAGTGGGACCAATATGGCGGTCTTCCTGCATGCGCTGCAGGATCGCCTGGTCGTCAGTGGTGACCACGTCGAGCGCATAAATCAATACGATAGCGCTTTTTTTGCGCGCGTCGTAGCTGCGTTTGAATACTGTATAGCCAACCAGCATCGCATCCGGAATCCCCAGCCGCGCCAGAATGGCGGCCTTGATGTCGGCGGCGGCATGATCCAGCGGCAGTTTTACTTCATTGAGTCGCAACATAACCATCATCCATGTAATAAGGCCCGCTGCAGCAATGCCGGCAGCGGGCAGGGCGCTATTTTAACGCCACCGGCTGCGGCAATCCCTAAAATGCTATATTCCCATGCTCAGATAAAAAACGGCCGTTTATCCATGCCCGCTACCCGCTCCGGACGCACCGGCTTGCGCCGCTTAACCGAGAACAGGGCCATTTTTCAAATCCACATTTAATCCTCCGTGCAGTGCCGCATCCCAGGCAGAATGGAGCCGGAATGCAGTAATTTGACTTGCCTTTTGGAGTGGCATCAAATACGCTGCGGCGCAGCATAACAATCTTTGGGTGGCCAATTGGCATCAAACAAACATCAACACAAGAGCAGTTTGGCGGCATTGACTCTGGCAGCCGTCGGTATCGTCTACGGCGACATCGGCACCAGTCCGCTGTACGCGATGAAAGAGGTTTTTTCTCCGCTGCACGGAGTCGCATTGAATCCGGCCAACCTGCTGGGTGTGGTTTCCCTGATTGTCTGGAGCCTGATTCTGGTGGTCTCGCTCAAGTACGTGACGCTGATGCTGCGGGCCGACAATCATGGCGAAGGCGGCATCATGGCGCTGCTGACTCTGACCCTGTCTACGGTCGGCCCCTTGTCGCGCTGGCATTTCCCGTTGCTGGTGATCGGCATGTTCGGCGCCGCACTGTTTTTTGGCGACGGCATCATCACCCCGGCGATTTCAGTATTGTCCGCGATCGAGGGGCTGGAAGTGGCAACGCCGGCCTTCAAGCCGTACGTGGTGCCTTTGACGCTGGCCTTGCTGACCGGCTTGTATATGCTGCAAAAACAAGGCACTGCCGGCATCGGCAAATGGTTCGGCCCGATCATGGTGGTCTGGTTTACCGCCCTGGCCGGCATGGGTATCGTCAATATCATCGCCGCGCCGGAAATTCTGGCAGCCCTGAATCCGCTGCATGCGATCCGCTTTCTCAATGAGAACCGCTGGGTTGCCTTCGTCGCACTGGGGGCGATCGTACTGGTCGTGACCGGCGCCGAAGCGCTGTACGCCGACATGGGGCATTTCGGCCGCAAGCCGGTGCGCATGGCCTGGTTCTTCATCACCTTCCCGGCGCTGGCGCTGAATTATCTGGGCCAGGGTGGTTTGCTGCTGCATAACCCGGCGGCGGTCTCGAACCCTTTTTACCAGCAACTCGGCGACTGGAGCATTTATCCGCTGATCGCCCTGTCGACAGTGGCAACCATCATTGCCTCGCAAGCCACTATTTCCGGCACCTATTCGATGGTCAAGCAAGCCATTGCGCTGGGTTTTCTGCCGCGCATGCAGATCGTTCACACCTCGTCGAAGGAAATCGGCCAGATCTACATGCCGCTGGTTAACTGGCTGCAGTGGGGCGCAGTCACGCTTGCGGTGCTTTTTTTCGGTTCGTCTTCCAACCTGGCGGCCGCCTACGGCATTGCGGTGACGGGCACCATGATAGCCACCACGGTGCTGACATTCTTTGTCATACGCTACGGATGGAAATACAATCTGGCGCTATGCATCGGCGCCACCAGCTTCTTTATCATTATTGACATTGCTTTCTTTGCAGCCAATGCACTCAAGATCCTGCATGGCGGCTGGTTCCCGTTATTGCTGGGCGCGGTCATGTTTACGGTGATGATGACCTGGAAAAACGGACGCGAACTGGTGCGCGCCAATCTGGAAAAACATGCGATTCCACTGGAGGATTTTCTGGCGTCGCTATTTACCGACCCGCCGATACGGGTACCCGGGGTGGCGATTTTCATGCGCGGTCCAAGCGACGGGGTGCCGCATGCAATGCTGCATAACCTGTCGCACAACAAGGTGCTGCACGAGCGGGTGGTATTCCTGACCGTGTACCAGCACGATGTGCCGTGGGTGCCGTTCTCGGAACGCATCCAGATTCATGAGCTGGGACACAATTGCTATCAGGTTGACATGCATTACGGCTTCAAGAACGAGCCGGATATTCCGAAGGCGCTGGAATTGTCGAAACAGTACAACCTGGATTTCAACATGATGGAAACCTCGTTCTTCATCGCCCGACAGAACGTCATTGCGACACCGGGTTCCGGCATGGCGCTGTGGCGCGAACAACTTTTTGCCGGCATGTCGCGCAACGCCCGCGATGCTGCCGACTACTATCGGATCCCGGCCAACCGCGTCATCGAGTTGGGTACGCAGGTCGAAATCTAGGACGGACACTGCGCTACAGACAGAACGCTTGTCAAAGTGAATTGACAAGCAGTCCCGGCCTACATATGATGAAAATCCGTAGTCGGGTCCATGCGAAGCGGGGGAGTCCGCGGAGTTCCGCGGTTTTCAAGTTCTTACTTACCGGGAGAAAAAAATGATCCGTAAGCTCAAGCAACTGTTGGTCTATGTTCTGGCAACATCCTTTCTATTCGTCGGATTCACGCAGTCGGTCCAGGCTGCGATGATCAGTACCGAGCAAGTGGTGGCGACGGCGAATGCCCAGCAGGAGCGGGCCAAGTTTGTGATGACATTGGATCGTCCTGAGGTGCAGGCCCAGCTTGAGAGATTCGGTATCAGCCAAGCCGACGCAGCAGACAGGATAGCGGCGTTGACCGATGCGGAGGTGGCATCCATGAGCCACCAGATCGATAGCCTGCCGGCCGGCGGCAATGCCATTATCGGCGCACTGATCTTCATTTTTGTCGTGCTGCTGGTGACAGACATCCTTGGCTTGACGAAGGTATTTCCGTTCACCCGTTCAGCTCGATAGTAATGATGCATCGCATCCTGGGTTCCCGACGCTGCTGGCTGCCGGGAATTTTCATGCTGCTGATTCTGTTGTCAGGATGCGCCACCCAGACCCGCGCATTGCTGGCTCGCACGCATCCCGAATTGCCGTCGCAGCTTGAACTCAAGGCGACCCCTTTCTTCCCACAGGAGCTCTACCAATGCGGCCCGGCTGCGCTGGCCGCGTCATTGCGCGCGGCAGGCATTCCGGTCGAACCCGAGACTCTGGTCGCGCAGGTGTATTTGCCGCAGCGCGAAGGCAGCCTGCAACTGGAGATGCTGGCTGCAGGACGCCGCAACGGGGCACTCAGCCTGACTATCCCGGCGCGGCTGGACGCGCTGCTGGCCGAACTTGCCGGTGGAAATCCGGTACTGGTATTGCAGAACCTGAGTTTGCGATGGATACCAGTGTGGCATTACGCAGTGGCGATCGGCTATGACCTTGCGCGGGGCGAGATCATTTTGCGCTCCGGCACCACCGAGCGTCTGGTGTTGCCGATGTCGACTTTCGAGCACACCTGGGCGCGCAGCGGATATTGGGGCATGGTCACGTTGGCGCCGGGTAAATTACCGGCGACTGCAGAAGAGGCAACCATGCTCGATGCACTGGTTGCATTTGAAAAGAACGGCAATGCCGCAGATGCGCATAAAGCCTATGCGGCGGCAGCGCAGCGCTGGCCCGGCAATCTGACCTTGCTGCTGGGGCTGGGCAATACTGCATATGGCGCAGGCAACCGCGTCGCCGCTGCCGATGCGTTTCGCCGCGCCGGCCGGCAGCATCCGGACAGTGCTCCCGCTTTCAATAACCTGGCCGTGGTGCTGAGCGAACTCGGCCAACTGGACGACGCGCGCGCGGCCGCCGAAACAGCGCTGGCACTGGGCGGCCCGTGGCGCGCGGCGGCACTGGCGACCCTCGAATCGATCCAGGCAGCGAAACAACGCAAGATTCCCTGATTTATTCAAATATGTGGAGTATGCATAAAAAACATACAATTTCCGCATATAATCATTGCGCCTGTTAAATATACAATATCCAGTATATTTCTTTGCCGGGTGCCGGATAATTTGCTGCCCCGCGTCTGGCCGGACGGAGCCGCCGTTTCGGCATCCCGGTGAAACTTCCTCGTTATCGCAACACTTTCGCGGGGCTGGCTGCCTCGCGATGACTTCTACTCCACCTTGCCTGATGCTCCACTAGCCGCTTCCGGTTTCCCGTCGGCGTTACCGTTTCCCACCTTAGGCGAAAACTTTGCCCGCACCGATTCGTGCGGGTACAGCCTGCTGCGCGCGTGACAAATACTGCAATGCCGGTATTTATCCCATGTTGATATTAATGCGTGCGAAAAAGTATTGGAGTTTGATTTCTGAGTATTGGAGCGTATCGGAAGCGAATGCTAATCTTCTCTCAGCAGTAAAAAAAACTTAAATTAACGGAGACAAACGACATGAAACTCGCCGCAAAAAGTGCGTTGTGCTTGGGCATACTCGCTGCAGGAAACGTTTTGGCTGCAACCGACCTGGTGGTTGCAACGGTCAATAACGGCCACATGATCGAGATGCAGAAACTCGGTAAATTCTTTGAAAAAGACAATCCCGACATCAAGCTGAAATGGGTCACGCTGGAAGAAGCGGTATTGCGCCAGCGCGTCACCGTCGATATCGCCACCAAGAGCGGCCAGTTCGATGTGATGACCATCGGCATGTACGAAGCGCCGATCTGGGGCAAGAAGGACTGGCTGGTCGAACTGAAGCCGGATGCCGCCTACGATGTCGATGACATTTTGCCGTCGATCCGCGCCGGTCTGTCGGTCGGCAGCAAGCTGTATGCAGCGCCGTTCTACGGCGAAAGCTCGATGATCATGTACCGTTCCGATCTGGTGAAAAAGGCCGGCATGACGATTCAGGACCGTCCGTCCTGGGATCATATCCGCGCTGTCGCAGCGAAAATCCATGATCCTGCCAACGGCGTCTACGGCATCTGTTTGCGCGGCAAGCCGGGCTGGGGCGACAACATGGCATTCATCAGCACCATGGCCAATTCGTTCGGCGCGCAATGGTTCGATATGACGTGGAAGCCGCAACTGACCAGCCAGCCGTGGAAGAATGCTGCCAATTTTTATGTCAATCTGTTGAAGGATTACGGCCCTCCGGGTTCTTCATCGAACAGCTTTAACGAAATCCTGGCCCTGTTCAACCAGGGCAAATGCGGCATCTGGATCGATGCGACGATTGCAGCGTCCTTCGTTTCCGACCCCAAGCAGAGCAAGGTGGCCGACAAGGTAGCTTTCGCGCAATCTCCGATTGCGACCACGGAGCGCGGCGCAAACTGGTTGTGGGCATGGTCGCTGGCGATTCCGAAAAGCTCGAAAAAGGTGGATGCGGCGCAGAAATTCATCAGCTGGGCCACCTCGAAGGAATATATCGCGCTGGTGGCCAAGGAAACCGGCTGGAATACCGTACCGACCGGCACCCGCAAATCGACTTATGCGAATCCGGATTTCCAGAAGGCCGCTTCCTTCGCCGGGGCTGAGCTAAAGGCGATTTTCTCTGCCGACCCTAATCACAGCACTTTGCCGAAATCTCCTTATGTCGGGGTGCAGTTTGCTTCGATTCCGGAATTCCAGGCGATTGGCGCGGCGGCCGGACAGCAATTCAGTGCCGCTTTACTGGGCAAGATCAGTGTCGACCAGGCGCTCGAATCTGCACAGAAGACAGCGGACCGCGAAATGCGCAAGGGTGGCTACTACAAATAATCCTGTCTGCCTGAAGGATTGTTCCGATTGACCACGGAGGCCCGGCCGGATGCTCGGCCGGCCTCCCGCTTATTCTGCGAGAACCCCATGAAACGAATCACGGCACGGCTGCTGCTCACGCCTGCGGTGGCGACATTGTTCGTCTGGATGATCGTCCCGCTGGCGATGACCGTCTATTTTTCCCTATTGCGTTACAACCTGCTGGATCCGGGCGAGCATGCTTTTGCCGGACTCGATAATTACCTGTATTTCTTTACCGACGATGCCTTTTCGCCTGCGGTCAAGAATACGCTGGTGCTGCTGACTTCGGTGATGGGCATCACGGTGGTGGCCGGCGCTGCGCTGGCGCTGCTGATCAACGAACCGTTTCCCGGCCGCGCGGTGGTCCGCGTGCTGTTGATTGCGCCTTTCTTCGTGATGCCCGCGGTCAATGCGCTGACCTGGAAAAACATGATGATGAACCCGATCTACGGGATCTTCTCGCAGATCAGCCAATTCCTCGGCTTGACGCCGATCGACTGGCTGTCGGAATTCCCGCTGTTTTCGATCATCCTGATCATTTCCTGGCAGTGGCTGCCGTTTGCGTTCCTGATTCTGATGACGGCCTTGCAATCGATGGATCGCGAGCAGCTAGAGGCGGCGCGGATGGACGGCGCGAACTACCTGCAGCAACTGCGTTACCTGTATATCCCGCATCTGGGGCGCTCGATTGCGGTGGTGGTGATGATCGAGATGATCTTCCTGCTGTCGGTGTTCGCCGAAATCTATACCACAACCGGCGGCGGTCCGGGTTTCGAGACCACCAATGTCGCCTTCATGATCTTCAAGCACGCACTGGCCAGTTTCGATGTCGGGGTCGCGTCGGCCGGCGGCCTGTTTGCGGTACTGCTGGCCAATATCGCGGCGATTTTCTTCATCCGCCTGATCGGCAAGAACCTGGATAAATAGGAGCCGCACATGCAAACAATGACACAAACCGCAGCGCCGCTGGCAGTACACACGATAAGCCGCAGCGCCGGATACAGGCTGGCCTTGCTGTTGCGTGCCGGGCTGGCCTGGCTGCTGGCTCTGCTGCTGTTCTTCCCGATCTTCTGGCTGGGGCTGACCGCGTTCAAGACCGAGTTGCAGGCGATTGCGGTGCCGGCGCAACTGTTCTTCACGCCGACGCTGGAAAACTTTGCCGAAGTGCAGGCGCGCAGCAATTACCTGCTGTATGCGATGAATTCCATCGTCACCAGCGTGGCATCGACGCTGATCGGCCTGCTGATCGCCGCGCCGGCCGCGTACTCGATGGCGTTTTCGCCCACCAAACGCTCGAAAGACATTCTGATGTGGATGCTGTCGACCAAGATGCTGCCGGCGGTAGGCGTGCTGGTGCCGATCTACGTGCTGTATCAGCAAGCCGGCCTGCTCGATACCCGCTGGGGGCTGACGGTGATTTTCACGCTGTCGAACCTGCCGATCATGGTCTGGATGCTGTACTCGTATTTCAAGGAAATCCCGCGCGAGATCCTGGAAGCGGCCCGGATGGATGGCGCCACCATCTTCCAGGAGTTCCGCTATGTGGTGATGCCGCTGTGCATGGGTGGCGTCGCGTCGACCGCCTTGCTGTGCCTGGTGCTGTCGTGGAACGAATCGTTCTGGTCGCTCAATCTGGGAGCGGCAAATGCCGGCACGCTGGCTTCGCTGATCGCGTCCTATTCCAGTCCGGAAGGCTTGTTCTGGTCCAAGTTGTCGGCCGCTTCGCTGATGGCGATTGCGCCGATCATCGTGTTCGGCTGGTTCTGCCAGAAGCAACTGGTGCAAGGGCTGACTTTCGGCGCAGTCAAATGAGGTCACCTCTAAAAACCTACTGCGCGAGCCAATCTCGCATTTGCGATGCTCACCGTACGTTCATACGGCTGCGCTTCTCAATTCGACCTTGGCCCGCTCGCTACGGTTTTTAGAGGTGCCTGCAAACGGATTTATTTAGAAAATTCAGAGGACACACCATCATGGCTTTCCTGACATTAAACAATATCGAGAAATATTTCGACACGCACCGCGCGATCAAGGGCATCAACCTGGAGATCAAGAAGGGTGAATTCATCGTCTTCGTCGGCCCTTCCGGTTGCGGCAAATCGACGCTGCTGCGCCTGATCGCCGGGCTTGAGCCGGTCAACGGCGGCAGCCTGACGCTTGACGGCAAGGACATCACCAACCTGCCTTCGTCCAAGCGCGACCTGGCAATGGTGTTCCAGTCGTATGCGCTGTATCCGCACATGACGGTGTTCGAAAACATGTCGTTTGCGCTGAAGCTGGCCGGCGTCGATAAAGCGGTGATCCGCGAGAAGGTCAACAAGGCCGCCGCCATCCTGAACCTGACCGAATACCTGGAGCGCACGCCGAAAGTGCTGTCCGGCGGCCAGCGCCAGCGGGTCGCGATTGGCCGCGCGATCGTGCGCGCGCCGAAGGTATTCCTGTTCGACGAGCCCCTGTCGAACCTGGATGCGGCGTTGCGCGGACAAACCCGGATCGAGATCGCGCGCCTGCACCGGGAGTTGGGCGCGACCACGATTTACGTCACCCATGACCAGGTCGAGGCGATGACGCTGGCCGACCGGGTCGTGGTTTTGCGCGACGGCAATATCGAACAGGTCGGTTCGCCGCTGGAACTGTACGACCACCCGGCGAACCAGTTCGTTGCGCAATTCATCGGCACCCCGAGCATGAATGTATTGCCGATCTCCGGCCTGCCGCGCTTGCCGCAAGCGGGTCCGGCCTTGCCGGAAGGCGGCTTCATCGGCATCCGCCCCGAATACGTGGAACTGGGCGGCGCATCGGCCGACGGTTACCCGGCCACCGTCGATGTGGTGGAAGCGCTCGGTGCCGAAACCCTGATCTATTCGACCATGGAAAACGGCTTGCAGATCATCGCGCGACGCAACGAACGCACCGCGCTGCATCCGGGCGAGCGCATCAGCCTTCTCTTGAACCAGCAGCACATGCATATTTTTGACCCATTGGGCAAAAAAGTGCATGCGGCAGCACGCTAAGAAAATTTCATGGCACATCTAGACACAGCATCGACGCAGATCATTCTGCATCTCGGCATCGGCGCCTTCCACCGTGCGCATCTGGCCTGGTATCTGAATCGCCTGATCGACAGCGGCGAAACCGGATGGTCGCTTGCTTCCGGCAATATCCGCCCCGACATGCACCAGCTGTTAAGCGACCTGGCCGAACAGGACGGGCAATATACGCTGGAGACGGTCACGCCGGCTGGTGTTTTCAGTTACGAGCGTATCCGTTCGATCAGCCAGATCCTGCCGTGGAGCCCGGATCTGGATGCGCTGGTGGCGCTGGGCCGGCGGCCGGAAACGCGGATCATTTCGTTTACGGTGACCGAGGCCGGGTATTACCTGGACCAGCACCAGCAGCTCGACTTGTCATTCCCGGATCTGCACTCGGACCTGAAGGACGGCACCCAACTGACGATTTACGGCGCGATCTGCAGCATATTGCGCGCCCGGCATTTTGACGACGCCGGTGCGGTCACCCTGATGTGCTGCGACAACATCCGCAGCAACGGCGACCATTTCAGGGCCGGGCTGATCCATTTTCTGGAACTTCGCGGCGAGACCGACTTGCTGGCCTGGGTAAAGGCCAATACCAGCTGCCCGAATGCGATGGTGGACCGGATCACGCCCAGGCCGCCGGCCGAAGTGCAACAACGGGTCAAGGCCGCTACCAGCATAGCCGATGCCTGCGCGGTGATGGCCGAGGATTTCTGCCAATGGGTGATCGAAGACCATTTCTGCAACGGCCGCCCGCCTTGGGAAAAGGTCGGGGTCGAAATGGTCGCTTCGGTGTTGCCGTACGAAGAAGCGAAAATCCGCATCCTCAATGCCAGCCACAGCTGCATCGCCTGGGCCGGGGCGCTGCGCGGGCTGGAATACATTCATGAAGGCGTGGCCGATGCCGCGATCCGGCAGATGGCGTCGGATTACGTCACGCAGGATGTGATCCCCTGCCTGTCGCCCAGCCCGGTCGACTTGGCGCGCTACCGCGATACGGTGCTGGAGCGCTTCAGCAATCCGTACATCAAGGACACGATAGCGCGGGTCGCCGCCGACGGCTTCGCCAAAATCCCGGGCTTCATCGCGCCGACCATCGCCGGGCGGCTGGCGCAGCAGCAGTCGTTTGCGTGCAGCGCCGTATTGCCGGCGCTGTTCCTGATTTTTCTGCAGCAGCGCGCCGCCGGCAACATCCGGTTTGCTTACCAGGACCAGGCGATGGATGAAGCAGCGGTGCGCGCCATGCTGGGCGCGGCCGATGTGGTCCATGCGTTTTGCAGCAGCCCGGTTCTGTGGGGCGCGCTGGCCGGCAATCCGATGCTGGAGGCGGGCATCCGCGATGCGTATCTTTCACTTCAACAATGGTTAAAAGGAAATTCACAATGACAAGCCTTGCTCGTCTTCAAGACAAACACGCGATACTGACTGGCGCAGGCGGCGGGATCGGATTGGCCGTCGCGGCTGCTTACCTGAATGAAGGGGCGCGCTGTACGGTGGCCGATATTTCCGCCGCACCATCGGCCGAGCTGGCGGCGCTGATGGCGCGCTATCCGCAGACGCTGATCTATGTCGCCACCGACATCACCAAATCGTCTTCGGTCGAACAATTGATCGCGCGCGCCAGCCAAACATTCGGGCCGGTGCATGTGCTGTTCAACAATGCGGCGGTATTCGATATGGCGCCGCTGCTGGAGTCGGACGAGGCGATGTACGACCGGCTGTTCGACGTCAACGTCAAAGGCATGTTCTTCACGATGCAAAAGGTGCTGGCGCAGATGGCCGGCCTGGGCACCCGCGGCGCGGTGATCAATATGGCGTCGCAGGCGGGGCGGCGCGGCGAAGCGCTGGTGTCGCACTATTGCGCGACCAAGGCGGCCGTCATCAGCTACACCCAGTCCGCCGCGCTGGCGATGGCGCCCGCAGGCATTCGGGTGAATGCGATTGCGCCGGGCGTGGTCGATACCCCGATGTGGGGCCATGTCGATGCGCTGTTTGCGCGCTATGAAGGCTTGCAGGCGGGGGAAAAGAAAATTGCGGTCGGCCACGCAGTGCCGCTGGGCCGCATGGGGCATCCGGACGAAATCGCCGGCGCAGCCATCTTCCTTGCCAGCGCGGAATCCGCCTACATCACGGCCCAGACGCTGAATGTGGATGGTGGTAATGTCATGAGCTAAATGACGCACACAATGAATCCATATCGGCCATGAAAACTACTTCCCGTACTCCGGAGCTTGAACACTGTGAATTCAGTGGATTTTTGCGCTTTCTGGAGCACGGCGCGCCGGACCCGCTGATCCGCTGGCACTACCACGATTCTTACGAATTGCATTTCATTATCAAAAGCAGCGGAAAGCTGTTCGTCGGCGACTATATCGGCGATTTTTCGCCTGGCAATCTGGTGTTGACCGGGCCGCGCTTGCCGCACAACTGGGTTTCCACCAATATCCCCGAAGAGGGGATTCCGGCGCGCGACATGGCGATCCAGTTCGGCCATGCGCCGCTGGAATCGGCTGCGAAATACATTCCGGAGCTGCGCGAAATCATGCCCTTGCTGGAGCGTGCGAAGTACGGGATCGAGTTCTTCAATATCAGTGAACAGGCGGAGCAGGATTTTTACCGGATACGGGATGCGAAAGATGTGAGCCGGTTTGCAAATTTCCTGACGCTGCTCGGCGTGCTGGCGAGAAGCACCAGCTACCGCCTGTTGTCGAGCGCGCAAATGCAATCGTTCGACGACGACACCTCGCTGGCGCAAATCAATACGGTGTTTACCTACATCACCGATAACTACAGCGACCCGATCTCCGCCGACATGCTGTCGGCCAAACTGGGCATGTCGCCGACCAAGTTTTCGCGGTTTTTCCGCAAGGCCACCGGCAACAGCTTCACCGATTTCGTCAACCATATCCGCATCAACAAGGCATGCCAGTTGCTGATGAATACCGACAAATACGTGACCAACATCTGTTACGACGTCGGCTTCAACAATGTGGCGAACTTCAACCGGCGCTTTCTGGAAATAAAAGGCATCACGCCGAAGGAATTCAGGTCGCAGGCGGAAGGGCGGTTCGGCAGCGAATGATGCTTATGATCGATGCTTATTCACGGGCGGCGAATCGCCTGCGGAACTCGAGCGGCGTTGTCCCTTTTGCCGCACGAAACTGGCGCGTGAAGTAGCTCGGGTGGCGATAGCCGGCCTCTGCCGCAATCAGCGCAACCGGCCTGTCGCTCTCGAGCAGCAGGGAACAGGCGCGACCGATGCGCAGTTGCAGCAGATAATCGCTGACGCTCATGCGGGTGCAGCACTTGAAGAAGCGCTGCAGCTGACTCTCGCTCATGGCCGCGATTCCGGCCAGGGCCGCCAACCGGACCGGCCTGCCATAGTACGCATGCAGGTAGGTCAGCACGCGATCGAGCCGCTCCCGATCCCGCACGCTGGCGGCGGTAACGAAACCTTGCAGGGCCAGCGTCTGGCGGCCCGCATCGTTGGCCAGTAACAGCAGCACCTCAAGCAAGCCCAGCCAGCGCATGGCCGGGGCCGCGTCAACCAGCGCTAGCAATCTCGAACGCGCTGCGCTGCATGCCGGGTCGGAAAAAGCCAGCCCGCGCGCCGACTCCGCCAGCATCGCGCCTAGCGGCGCCAGCTCCGGATTGTGTCCGATCAGCCCTTGCACCCATTCGGCAGTAAACCAGATCACCAGCGCGCGGTGCGGCCGAGCGGGGTCGGCCGCCGCGCGGGATTGCCACGCATGCGGCAGGTTCGGCCCCACCAGGATCATGTCGCCGTCGCCATAACTCGCGACATGGTCGCCGATGAAGCGTTCGCCGATGCTGTTGAGCGTCAGTGTCAGTTCGAACTCGGGATGATAGTGCCAGTTGAAAGGGAATTCCGGCAGGCGGCGATCAAACAGATCCCATGAAAATCCGGCCGGGACAGTGACTTTTTCGTAGTAGGGGCGCATGCGAAAATTGTACGATCAATTTTAAAAAATTCCCACCA
This sequence comes from Oxalobacteraceae bacterium, assembly GCA_030698225.1. Classification (GTDB taxonomy): domain Bacteria; phylum Pseudomonadota; class Gammaproteobacteria; order Burkholderiales; family Burkholderiaceae_D; genus AVCC01. The sequence goes on from JAUYNR010000055.1 coordinate 51,405, forward strand.
TTTGCGGTAATAGTGACAAAACAAGCCGTATTGATGACGATCGGGAACAAAACTCGTGACTATACTAAAGGCCAACGCTGCAATCGGCACGCAACCAAAGGAAACACCGATGAATCACAAGACTGGCTGGGGACTGATAGGCGCAAGCACTATTGCGCGCGAATGGATGATCGCCGCAATACGCTCGCAGCCCGGCAATGCGGTGGCGGCGGTGATGAGCAGCGACGCTGCGCGCGGGGCCGCGTTCGCTGCGGCCAACGATATCACCGCGTCCTATACATCGATCGAGGAACTGCTGGCCGATCCGGCGGTGGATGCGGTCTATATCAGCACCATCAATGAATTGCACGCGAAACAGGCGATCGCTGCCGCCGCCGCCGGCAAGCATGTGCTGTGCGAAAAACCGCTGGCGCTGACGCTGCCCGATGCGCATGCGATCATCGACGCCTGCCGCCGGGCCGGCGTCGTGCTCGGCACCAACCATCACTTGCGCAATGCGGCGTCGCATCGGGCGATCCGCGCGCTGGTGCAGGACGGCGCAATCGGCCAGCCGCTGTTCGCCCGCGTATTCCATGCGGTGAAGCTGCCCGAGAACCTGCAGGGCTGGCGCATCAACAGCCCGGCCGCCGGCGCCGGCGTGATACTTGACATCACCGTGCACGATGTCGATACCTTGCGCTTCATCCTCGACGCCGAGCCGGTCGAAGCGATCGCGATGACCCCGCAAGCTACCCTCGCAGCCGGCGCGATAGAAGACGGCGTGATGGCCGTGCTGCGTTTCGGCAACGGCGTGCTGGCCCAGTTGCATGACGCGTTTACCGTCGAATACGCGGGAACCGGGATCGAGATCCACGGCAGCGCGGGGTCGATCGTCGGGCGCAACGTGATGACCCAGCAGCCGGTCGGCGAAGTCGTGCTGCGCAACGGCAAGGGTGAGCAGCTGATTGCGATCGAACACGGCAATCTGTATGAACGTTCGCTGGCCGCATTCGATGCAGCGATCCGGGGCGCCGGCGCACCCGCAGCCAGCGGCGCAGACGGGTTGCGCTCGCTGGCCGGCGCATTGGCGGTGCTGGAATCTGCGCGCAGCGGCTGCAGCGTGGCGGTAGCCGCAGCATAAACCAAGCGGCGGCGCAGTCACTGAGCGTCGAACTGCATATTCATAGCCGCACGCATTTTTTGATGTTTTGCACAGCAACGGAGAAAGCTTGATGCCCGAAGATGACCAGGCGCTGTTGGCGCAACTGCTGGAGCAGGAGCGAACTATTCAGTTCGAGGAATTCAGCAGCCGGATGGCGCTCGATAAGTGAAAAAAAGTATCGGTAATCGTGCAGTTCGCGGCTAGTGCGGCACACAGCGGGCAACTAGACTGGGTTGCATGCACCGGGGCCGCGCGATCCGCTTGATATGCCTGAGCAGGGACTATCCCCGGCAAGCGCAAGACTGCCTTCGCGTCTTTTTCCCGTCACCTTGCCCATCGTCACCATGAACCAGCTCGAGCAACTCAGGCAGTACACCACCGTCGTCGCCGACACCGGAAATTTCCAGGCCATGAAGGCGTTCGCGCCGCACGATGCGACCACCAATCCGTCGCTGATCTTGAAGGCGGTGCAGGATGCTGCGTACCGGCCGCTGCTGGAAAGAGCGGTGCACGAGCATCGGGGCAAGGGCGTGGGCGACATCATCGACCGGCTGCTGGTCGCATTCGGCCTCGAAATCCTGCAGCTGATTCCCGGCCGCGTCTCCACCGAAACCGATGCCCGCCTGTCTTTCGACACGCGGGGCACGGTCGATAAAGGCCGCGCGCTGATTGCGCTGTACCAAGCTGCCGGCATCCCGCGCGAACGGATCTTGATCAAGATCGCCTCGACCTGGGAAGGCATCCGCGCTGCCGAAGTGCTGGAGCGGGAAGGCATCCATTGCAACATGACTCTGCTGTTCGGCATGCCGCAGGCGATTGCCTGCGCGGATGCCGGCGTGCAGCTGATTTCACCGTTTGTCGGCCGCATTTACGACTGGTACAGGAAATCGACCGGCCAGCAATGCGCCGGCGCAGACGATCCCGGCGTGCAGTCGGTCCGGCGCATCTACAACTATTACAGGAAGTTCGGCTACCGAACCGAAGTGATGGGCGCGAGCTTTCGCAACACGTCGCAGATCACCGAACTGGCCGGATGCGACCTGCTCACCATCAGCCCGGAGCTGCTGCAACAACTGCGCGATGCCGATGCGCCGCTGGCCCGCAAGCTGAGCGTGGAGTCGGCGCAGGCCGAGGTGCTGGAAAAACTGGCGCTGGATGAAAACAGCTTTCGCCTGACGATGAACGACGATCCGATGGCGACGGAAAAGTTGGCCGAAGGCATACGCGGCTTTTGCGCGGATACGGTCAAACTGGAACAGATGATCAGAGCGCTGCAGTGATGCTGGCACTGCGGGCAAGAACATACATCGGCATTGGCAGGAGGAGCACAGTGACATATTTGGGAATTGATCTCGGCACATCCGAAGTGAAGGCCACGCTGGTCGGTGCAGCGCAGCAGATTCTGGCGACCGGCAGCGTCAAGTTGCATATCGCGCATCCGCAGCCGCACTGGTCGGAACAGCATCCGGAACACTGGTGGCAGGCGACGCTGCAGGCGATCGGCATCGTGCGCGCCGCTGCGCCGGAAGGTTTTGCCGCGTTGCGCGGCATCGCTGTATCGGGCCAGATGCATGGCGCGGTACTGCTCGACAAGCAGCAGCAGGTGCTGCGCCCGGCGATACTCTGGAACGACACCCGCGCCGATGCCGAATGCGCGGAGCTGGAAGCGCTGGTGCCGGATAGCCGCGCGATTACCGGCAACCTGGCGATGCCGGGTTTCACCGCGCCGAAGATACTGTGGCTGCGAAAACATGAGCCGGATATCTTTGAACGGCTGGACAAGGTATTGCTGCCGAAGGATTACATCGCATTTCGCCTCAGCGGCGAATTCGTCTCCGAAATGTCGGACGCGGCCGGCACCCTGTGGCTGGATGTGGCCCGGCGCGACTGGTCGCAGCGGATGCTGGCGGCCACCGGCCTCGATCGCGCGCAGATGCCGCGCCTGATCGAAGGCAACCAGGTCGGCGGCCAATTGCGCAGCAGCTTGTGCCGCGACTGGGGCGTGCGCCAGCCGGTGCTGATCGCCGGCGGCGCCGGCGACAATGCAGCCACCGCGATCGGCATCGGCGCCATCGCCAAAGGCAACGCGTTCCTGTCGCTGGGAACCTCGGGCGTGCTGTTCGTATGCAACGACCGTTATCTGCCGGATCCGGAGCAGGCGGTGCATGCGTTCTGCCACTGCCTGCCGCAGCGCTGGCACCAGATGAGCGTGATCCTGTCGGCCGCGGCCAGCCTGGCATGGGCCGCGCGCGCGACCCAGACCGGGGACGCGGGCGCGCTGGCGCAACTGGCGCAGACCGCCGATCCGGCGCAAGCGCCGATTTTTTTGCCGTATCTGAACGGCGAGCGCACGCCGCATAACAATGCGCAGGCTACCGGAGTGTTGTTCGGCCTGCGCGGCACCAGCGACCGCGCCGCGTTGGCGTATAGCGTGATGGAGGGCGTCGCGTTCGCGCTGGCGGATGGCTATCACGCGCTGCGCGCAACCGGCAGCGTGATCGAATCGGCATCGTTCGTCGGCGGCGGTTCGCGCAGTCGCTTTTGGGCGGAGCTGATCGCGTCGGCCACCGGCATCACCTTGCTGCGCCATAAGGACGGCGATTTCGGCGGCGCCTATGGTGCCGCGCGTCTGGCCCGGCTCGCGGTCACCGGCGAAGCGGTGGAAAGCGTTTGCCTGATGCCGCCGGTGGCGGAACAGATCGCGCCCAATTCGGCATTGTGCGCGATCCTGCCGCAGCGGCTGGCGCGCTACCGGCGTCTGTATGCGACTTTGAAAACCGAGTTTTCGCTCGGCTGAACAGGGCTGGGTTCACGAAAAACACGAAACGCACGAAAAAAGGCGGTGCAGCAACAGCTGCAGACGTTCAAGTCAGTGTTTTATGCATGAAAAATACTACATATTGTATATTTTATTGTGCCAGCAAATATATGCGGATAATGGCATGAAAATTATGGTACCCCCATGTTTTAGTAAATGCGTGCCTATTTAGCTCGCTTTGCGGTTGAGATTCAAGTAGCGGCTTTGTGTGATTGGCGGTTGTATTGACGCTGTTTTTGATGTTAGGCCGCTGGGGACGCAGCCGTTTGTGTGCTGCAGAAAATGGATCAGAAATGAAGGCTGTCTGAGATTCTATGGTTCGTGTCAAGTGTTACGTACCACGATAATTCGTCGAACCGTCAAGATCAACGGCAATGCGTGTCGACATGGCTGTGGGCACGAAGTGCCGTTCCCGCAGCCATACCTCTGCTAAGTTTCCCGCGCGTGCACGCGCCACTGTTTCTCGCATTGAGCAACCATCACTGAAATACATCAGCAATACCCGCAATAAATTGTCTGGCCCTGTAAACTGCCGACCAAACTTTAACGCGCCTGATGTCC
>JAUYNR010000071.1 GCA_030698225.1 Oxalobacteraceae bacterium
CAAACCCAAGAAAGTCGCGTTGGTCGCATGTATGCATAAATTGCTGACGATCCTTAATGCAATTATGAAGTCAGGAAAACCTTGGGACGATCATTTTGTTCCCAATTCTGCTTGACTTGAAACACAGTTGCTCTCCCGCAAACGGGAGAGGGAGTTTTCCATAACTACTCCGGCGCAATCGCCCAGATGCTGCCGAGGTTGCGCCAGTAGCCGTAGGCGTCCATGCCGTAGCCGATGACGAACCTGTTCGGCAGCATCAGGCCGACATAGTCTGCTTTGACCGGCTTGGCGCGGCCGATGTCCTTGTCGGAGAACACCGCCAGCACCACTTCCTGTGCGCCCATGTCCAGCAGTCGCTGCTTGACGTGGGCCAGGGTTTCGCCTTCGTCGAGGATGTCGTCGAGCACGATGACGGTGCGCCCGCGCACATCGGCGCGCGGCTCGACTTTCCATTCGATGTGGCCGCCCTGCTCCTTGTTGCCGTAGCGGGTGACGTGGATGTAGTCGAATTCGAGCGGGAATTTCAGCCGCGTCAGCAGTTGGCCGGTGAATACCACCGCGCCGCCCATCACGCCCAGCACCAGCGGATACGGTGCGCTGTCGGCGCGGTCGAAGCGCGCATTCAGGTCGGCGGCGATCCGGTCGACCGCTGCCTGGACCGCGGCTTCATCGAAAATCAGTTCGGCGTTGGCCAGAAGTTCTCTAGCCTGTTGGGTGTGGGAATGCGGCATGTGGAAATCTCGCTGACGGTAAAAAAACGGGTGGAACCGGATTGTGCCACCGTTTCCGCAAACCGCAGCAGCGCGTCAGCCAATCACGCGCAGCAGTCACTCATACTTACGCGCATCCTCGATCACGATGCCGTCGTTGGGCAGCGTGCCGGTGGCCGCCGGTTGCACCTGGCCGCGCAGTTTGGTGACATCGCGGATGGTTTCGACGATCGCCTGCAGCGCAGCCTCCGGCAGTGCCGCTGCCGTTTCGCAGTGCAGCGTCATGATGTCGTTGGCCATCACGCCGGAGATCACCAGCCGCGCCTTGGCTATTTCCGGATGGCGTTTGACAATCTGCGCCACTTGCGACGGATGCACGAACATCGCGCGCACCTTGGTGGTCTGGTCGGCGCGCCCCATCCAGCCTTTGATGCGGATATTGCTGCGCCCGCACGGCGAAACACCCGGCAGGATCGCCGACAGGTCGCCGGTGCCGAAGCGGATCAGCGGATAGTCCGGGTTGAACGAGGTGACGACGACCTCGCCGACTTCGCCTTCCGGCACCGGGTCGCCGGTGCCGGGGCGCACGATTTCGAGCAGGATGTCTTCATCGAGCACCATGCCGGGATTGACCTGGCCGCCGGTTTCGGTCTCGTAAGCGATGTTGCCGATGTCGGCCGATGCATACAGCTGCAGCACGTGCGGCACGCCATGCTGCTGCAGCCAGGCGCGCAGCGACGGCGGCAGCGCTTCGGCGCCGACCAGCGCACGCTGCATGCCGCTGATGTCGGCGCCCATCTCGAGCGCCTTTTCGACGATGATCTTCAGGAAGCTCGGGGTGCCGACGTAGGCGGCAGGCTTGAGCGCCGCCATCGCCTCGACCTGCATTTCAGTCTGCCCGCTGCCGGCCGGAATCACCGGGCAGCCGAGTTGCGCGGCTGCGCTTTCGACCATGAAGGCGGCCGGCGTGAAGTGGTAGGAAAAACAGTTTTGCACCACCTGCCCGGCGCGCAAGCCCAGCGCGTGCAGCGGCCGCGCAAAGCGCCACCAGTCCTGGCCCTGCCCTTCCGGATCGAAAATCGGTCCCGGCGACATGAACAGGTGGCGCATCCGGGCCGGCGCTATGGTGGTCATCGCGCCGAACGGCAACGCCTGCGTCTGCAAGGCTTTCAGGTCCGATTTGCGCGTCACCGGCAACTGCGCCAACGCGGCGCGCGACGTGATGTCGGCGGCCACCGTCGATCCCAGGATGCGCTGCCAGCCGGGCGCTTGCTGCGCCAGCGCGATCAACTTCGGCAGGCGCAGCATCAGCTCGCGTTCGCGCGCGTCGGGCGCGCGGGTTTCAAGGGCATCGAGATATTCGGACATGGGAAGCCTATTTCAGGGGCGCAAGCGCTAGTGAGCAGAGGTGAAATCGATTGGTGTAATGCGTGCCGGCGCTTATGGTTTCCGGTCGGCACGAGCAAGCTTCAAGCCAGCCAGCGCTTGCGCCGGCGGTAAAACTTCATGTCGCGAAAACTGGTGCGTCCGGCACCGGAGATGCCGAGATAAAATTCTTTGACATCTTCATTGGTGGCCAGGTCGGCGGCCTGGCCTTCCATCACCACGCGGCCGTTCTCCAGGATGTAGCCGAAATCGGCGTAGCGCAGCGCCACCATGGTGTTTTGTTCGGCCAGCAGGAAAGACACGTTTTCCTTGCTGTTGAGGTCTTTGACGATTTCGAAAATCTCTTCGACGATCTGCGGCGCCAGCCCCATCGACGGTTCGTCGAGCAGGATCATCGACGGCTTGGCCATCATCGCGCGGCCGATCGCGCACATTTGCTGCTCGCCGCCCGAGGTGTAGCCGGCCTGCGACTTGCGGCGGGTTTTCAGGCGCGGGAAGTAGTCGTAAATCTTTTCCAGCTCGACTTTCACCTCGGCGTTGCTGATCTGGCGCGTGTAGGCGCCGGTCAGCAGATTGTCTTCGATCGACAAATGGGCGAAGCAGTGGCGGCCTTCCATGACCTGGATCACGCCGCGCTTGACCAGGTCGTTCGGCGTCAGCTGATCGACCCGCTCGCCGCGGTATTCGATGCTGCCCTTGGTGACATCGCCGCGTTCGGCCGCCAGCAGGTTCGAAATGGCTTTCAGCGTGGTGCTCTTGCCGGCGCCGTTGGCGCCCAGCAGCGCGACGATCTTGCCTTCCGGCACCTCCAGCGACACGCCTTTAAGTACCAGAATCACGTGGTTGTAGATGACTTCGATATTGTTGATGCTTAGTCCTGCGCTCATGTCGACTCCGCTTGTTTCTGTGCTTTTTGCTGCGCTGGTAACTGCATGCATTGCCTGTGCGCGGCGAGCCAGAATCGGCTGGCCGCGCACAATTCCACAATTACTTCATGCAGCCCGGAGTGATGCCTTTTTCTTTCGCATACCTGGCGGCGCTAGCCTTGAACAGCGGATGGATCAGGTTCTTGTTGCCTTCGATCCAGTCCGACACCACGATCCATTTGCTGCCATCCCATTGCTGGATCTTGACCTTGCCCGAACCTTCGTGGTTTGCGCAGGAAGTCTTGATTTCAGGCAATAGATCGGTCGCGCCAAGCTGCTTCAGACGGGCATTGCTCAGATCGAGGTTTTCCAGCGCCCAGCGCATCTGTTCGCCGGTGATCGGCTTGCCCTTGCCGAATTTGGCCTGCGCGTTGCGGATTGCCTCGACGGTGATGATTGCCACCGATACGCCGCGGTTGTACAGAATCGTGCCGACCTTGGCCTTATCCTGCATATTGCCCTTGTTGGCCGCATACACCACCGACTTGATGCCGGCAATCGCTGGCGGCGTGTCGCCGGCGACGTTCCAGGTGGCGCTCATGTAACCTTTGGCGGCGGCACCGGCTGGCACCGTATCCTCTTCCGAACCGGCCCACCAGGAGCCGATCATCTGCTCACGCGGATAGCCGACTTTTTGCGCGGCTTTCATTGCGGTCTGGTTCATTACGCCCCAGCCCCAGAAAATCACATAATCCGGCTTTTCCTGGCGAATTCTGAGCCACTGCGCGCCCTGCTCGTTGCCCGGATGGGCGACCGGAATCTGCATCACGCTGAACTTGCGCAGCGCAGCTTCAGCTTCCAGCGCGACGATAGGCTCCTTGCCGTAGGCCGAGTCGTGATACATGTAGGCGATTTTCTTGCCGGCCAGCGAATCCTTGTTTTTCGACGCCAGAAACTTGACGATCGCCGATATCTGCATCTGGTAGGTGGTCACCAGCGGAAACGCATACGGGAATACGCTGCCGTCGACCGCATCGGTGCGGCCGTAGCCGACCATCATCAGAGGCACCTTGTCGGCCACCGACTTGTCGATCAGCGCGTAGGCAATGCCGGTCGCCATCACGTTGTAGACAGTACCGTGCGCAACCGGGTCCTTGGCCTTCAGGCGCTCGTAGCACTCGACGCCCTTGGCGGTGTTGTACTCGGTTTCACATTCTTCCCAGGCCAGCTTGACGCCGTTGACGCCGCTTTCCTTGATATTCACGTAGTTCAGATAATCGACATAGCCGCCATAGAACGCCTGGCCGTTGGAGCCGTACGGACCGACGCGATAGCTCGGCAAGGCGATGAACTGTTCATTCGCCTGCGCCAGTGCCGGGCCGACCGGCAGCAGCAAAGTGGTTACAGCAGCCGCTGCCAGCAAGACTTGTTTAATGGGTGTCATACGTGTCTCCTTCATGTTTTAGACGGATAAGGCGTGTTGCGGTACATGGTGCAGCGTGAAAAATCGGGTCAATGCGGGAACGGCCATAAGCGCAGCTTCTCCTTGGCGATTTGCCACAGCCGCGCCAGCCCGTGCGGTTCGACAATTAGGAAGAAAATGATCAGTGCGCCAAATACCATCATCTGGATATGCGATACGCTCGAACTCTGCAGCGGCAGATGCAGCAGCGACGCCAGCGGCGGCAGCAGATTGTCGAGAAAGATCGGCAGCAGCAAAATGAACGCGGCACCCAGGAACGAACCGAGGATGCTGCCGACGCCGCCGACGATGATCATGAACAGGATCTTGAACGACAGGTCCAGCGAAAAGCCGTCCGGCTCGACCGAACCCAGATAGGCAAACGCGTACAGCGCGCCGGCCATCCCGCAATAGAACGAACTGACCGCAAACGCCAACAGCTTGGTTTTCATCAGCGGAATGCCGATCACTTCGGCGGCGACGTCCATGTCGCGCACCGCCATCCAGGCGCGGCCGGTGCTTGAGCGCACCAGGTTCTTGGCCAGCAGCGCCAGCACCGAGACGATTGCCAGCACGAACAGGTATTTGCGCAACGGGGTGTCGATCCCGTAGCCGAACATTTCCATTTTCTGCGCATCGATGACGCCGGATGAACTGTTGTTCGAGAACCAGGAGAACTTGGTCAATACCCAGACCACGAAGAATTGCGCGGCCAGCGTCGCCACCGCCAGATAAAAGCCTTTGATGCGCAACGACGGCAAGCCGAACAGCACGCCCACCGCCGCCGCGCACAGCCCGCCCATCACGAACGACAGCAGGATCGGCATCCCCTCGATGCGCAGCTGGAAGTTGTAGGCCGCATACGCGCCCACCGCCATGAAGGCAGCCGAGCCGAGCGACAACTGGCCGCAATAGCCGGTCAGGATATTCAAGCCCAGCGCAGCTAGCGCGAACACCAGGAATGGAATCAGCAAGGCCGAAAACCAGTACTCGCTGGCCACCAGCGGTATCACCAGGAAGGCCACCGCCAGCAACAGGCCGACGCCGATCCGGTCCTGGCGAATCGGGAAAATTTGGCTATCGGCTACATACGAAGTCTTGAACTGGCCGGTTTCACGGTAAAGCATGGGCTCTTCTCCTTGGCGCGCAAGCCGCGCTTGCAACGCTGTTGTTTCGGTCGTATGAAGTATTGATACGATTTACACGAATACTGCTGTTGTCGAGTAGTGCAGGCCTCCGTGCCTGCATCGGGTTGCAGGCACGGAGGCCTGCACTACTTAATATTGCGTTACACCCGGTCGATATGTTTTTCGCCAAACAACCCTTCCGGCCGGAACAGCAGGAAGATCAGTGCAAACACGTACGGGAACCAGCCCTCGATGCCGCCGAAGTTGCCGCCGAACATATCCTGCATCACCGGCGGAATATAGATTTCGGCCAGCTTCTCGGAGGCGCCGATGATCAGGCCGCCGACAATTGCCCCCGGCACCGAAGTGAAGCCGCCCAGGATCAGCACCGGCAACGCTTTCAACGCGGTCATCGTGAGTGCGAACTGGACCCCGTTGCGCGAGCCCCACAACAGGCCGGCGACCAGCGCCACGAAGCCCGCCACGCCCCAGACGATGGCCCAGATATGCTGCAGCGGAATGCCCAGCGACAACGCGGCCTGATGGTCGTCCGCCACCGCCCGCAATGCGCGGCCGATTTTGGTCTTCTGAAAAAACAGTGCCAGCACGGTCACCAGCAGCAGCACGGTGGCGGAGGCAAACAGGTCGAACTTGGAAATGATCAGGCCGGTGCTGTCCATGATCGCGATGATCGGCTCATCGACGATGCCCAGATTGATCGCGCGCACGTCGCTGCCGAACAGCAGCGGGCCCAGCCCTTCGAGGAAGAAAGTCAGGCCGATGGTGGCCATGAACAGCGTGATCGGCGGCTGATTGACCAGCTTGCGCAGCACATAGCGTTCGGTCGCCAGACCCATGACCAGCATCACGCAAAACGAGCCGATGATCGCAATCCACAGCGGCATGCCCATGTCGATCAGGCCGACCACCGCCAGCGCGGCGAAATACACCATTGCGCCCTGGGCAAAATTGAACACGCCGGAAGCCTTGTAAATCAGCACAAAGCCCAGCGCAACCAGCGAATACATCAAACCCGAAAGCAGGCCGTTGATGGTGACTTCAAAAAAGAATTGCATCGTTTTATCCTTGTTCAGTGCGGTCGAGACCAGTAGTGCAGGCCTCCGTGCCTGCATCGGGTTGCAGGCACGGAGGCCTGCACTACTTAGTGCGAAGTGCCGAGGTAAGCCTTGATCACTTCCGGATTGCTCATCACCTGATCCGGCGTGCCGTCGCCGATCTTCTTGCCGTAATCGAGCACCACCACGCGGTCCGAAATATCCATCACCACGCCCATGTCGTGCTCGATCAGCACGATGGTGGTGCCGAACTGGTCGTTGACGTCCAGGATGAAGCGGCACATGTCCTGTTTTTCTTCCACATTCATGCCGGCCATCGGCTCGTCCAGCAGCAGCATGCTGGGCTCGGCGGCCAGCGCGCGGGCCAGTTCGACCCGCTTTTGCAGCCCGTACGGCAGGCGCCCGACCGGGGTCTTGCGGATGTGCTGGATTTCCAGGAAATCGATCACTTCCTCGACCTTGCGGCGATGCTCGTTCTCTTCGTTGCGGGCCGGGCCCAGCCACAGCGCATTGGCCAGAAAGCCGGAGCGCATCTTGGTGTTGCGCCCTGTCATGATGTTGTCCAGCACCGACATGCCCTTGAACAGCGCGATATTCTGGAACGTGCGCGCAATCCCCTGCCGTGCCGCCTTGGTCGGATCCATCTCGTGGCGGCGCTCGCCGTGAAACACGATATCGCCCTGCTGCGGGTGGTACACGCCGTTGATGACGTTGAGCATCGAACTCTTGCCGGCGCCGTTGGGGCCGATGATCGCGCGGATTTCGTGCTGTTTGACATCGAATGAAATATTCGTCAGCGCCTTGACGCCGCCGAACGAGAGTGAAATTCCTTGCAGGTCGAGGATCACTTCGCCGATCTTGCGCCCGCCTGCCACGCTAATGCTGTTTTCTGTCGTCATAACCGATGGTTCCTGTATCTGGCTTACGCCGCTTTATGCAGCGGCGGGAAGGTCTTGACGTCGCGGATTTGCAGATCCGCGCTGACGTTGCCCTGGCGGCCGTCCTCGAATTTCACCAGCGTCTCTATGAACTGGCTGGACTTGCCGGCATACATCGCATCGATCAGCACCCCGTATTTTTCGGCGATGAACTTGCGCCGCACCTTGCGGGTGCGGGTCAGTTCGTCATCGTCCGGATCGAGTTCCTTGTGCAGCACCAGGAAGCGGTGAATCTGGGTCCCCGACATCATCGCCTCGGTGGCCAGATCGGCATTCACCTTTTCGATGCATTCGTTGATCAGGTCGTAGGTTTCTTTCTTGGCGGCCAGATCGGTGTAACCGGAATAGGCAATCCCGCGCCGTTCCAGCCAGTTGCCGACCGCCGTGATATCGACGTTGATGAACGCGCACACGGTATCGCGCTCGTTGCCGAAGGCCACCGCCTCCTTGATGAAGGGGAAGAACTTGAGCTTGTTTTCGATGTAGTTGGGCGCAAAGATGTCGCCCTTGTGCATCTTGCCGACGTCGGCCGCGCGGTCGATGATCTTCAGGTGGCCGTCGCTGTCGAAGATGCCGGCGTCGCCGGTGTGGAAGTAGCCTTCCGCATCGATCACCTCGGCGGTGGCGTCCGGGCGCTTGTAGTATTCCTTCAGCATCGCCGCCGATTTGACCAGCACTTCGCCGTTCCCGGCGATCTTCACCTCGACCCCCGGCGCCGGCATGCCGACACTATCGAACTTGATGTTGCCGTCCGGCTGCAGGCAGACGTAGGCGCAGGTTTCGGTGGCGCCGTACAACTGCTTGAGGTTGACCCCGATCGAGCGATAGAAACGGAACAGGTCGGGACCGATGGCGGCGCCGGCGGTGTACGCGACCCGCACCCGGCTCAGTCCCAGCACGTTCTTTAACGGACCGTAAATACACAGCTTGCCGAGCGCATATTGCAACTGGTCCAGCATGCCGACCGGCTTGCGGTCCAGGATATCGACCCCGACCCGGCGCGCGACTTCCATGAAGTGATGGAACATCCGGCGCTTGATGACGCCGGCGTCCTCCATCCGGATCATCACCGAAGTCAGCATGTTTTCAAACACCCGCGGCGGCGCGAAATAATAGGTCGGGCCGATTTCGCGCAGATCGTTCAGCACGGTTTCGCCGGATTCCGGGCAATTCACCGTGAAGCCGGTCACCAGCGCCTGCGCATACGAAAACAGGTTGTCGCCGACCCAGGCCATCGGCAGGTAGGACAGGATGTCCTCGGCGTCGGTCAGATGGTCGAACGAGGCGCCGCCGGCCGCCGCGGCGATCAGTGCCGCATGGCTCTGGCAGACGCCCTTCGGCTTGCCGGTGGTGCCGGAGGTGTACAGCATGACGGCGACATCGTCGGGTTGGCCGGCGTTGACTGCATCGAGAAAGAAAGTCGGATGGGCGCGGTCGAAGTCACGACCGAGGTCCTGCAACTGGCGGTACGAGATCAGTTCCGGCTGCGCATAATGGCGCATGCCGCGCTCGTCCTCGTAAGCGATGTGCGCCACGCCCGGATACTGGGCCTTGAGCTCCATCAGCTTGTCGACCTGCTCCTGGTCTTCCACCACCACGAAGGAGATTTCCGCATTGTCGAGCACATACGCCATGTCGGCGGCCGGGGCATCCTGGTACATCGGCACCGCAATGCCGCCCAGGCACTGGGCCGCCATCATCGCCCAGTACAGGCGGGGCCGGTTGTCGCCGACGATCGCCAGATGCATGCCGCGCTGAAAACCCTGCGCGGCCAGTCCGCACGCCAGTGCGCGCACTTCTTCGTTGACCTGGATCCAGTTCCAGGTTTGCCAGATGCCCAGATCCTTTTCGCGGTAGGCAGGTTTGCCCGGACGTGTTTGTGCGTGCTGCAGCAATAGTCGGGGAAATGTCAGCCCCCCCGGACTTTGTGTTGTCTCCACCATCGTGTAACCTCTTGTGTGTATCGGCGCTGCCAGTCTGGAGCAGTACGCTTACCTCGGTCTTACAGTGTCCGCTACAGGAACGCACCGTGTATTTATGGGAAGATAATAGGCTGCTTGATGCAGTGCTGCTGTCATTTCAAGGACAATGTGGCGACAAATGAGCGACTTTCGATATTGCGACGCACCATGACAACCTCCCGTTCGAGCTTATTGCTTGCGTTGCGCCAGACTATCTGGGCGCAATGCCTGACCCCGCTGCAGATGCAGCACGTCGAGGCTGGAATCATCGAGCAACTGGTACCGGCCGGCGGTTACGTCTGTCACAAGGGCGAAAAAACCGAATCCTGGATCGGCGTCATCGATGGCTTGGTCAAGATCAACAACCTGTCGATGAGCGGCAAGTCGGTGACGTTTACCGGCGTGCCCACCGGCGGCTGGTTCGGCGAGGGTTCGCTGCTGAAGGACGAGCCGCGCAAATACGATGTGATGGCGTTGCGCGACAGCAGGATCGCGCGCATGCCCGGCAGCACGTTTCGCTGGCTGCTCGACCACAGCTTGCCGTTTACCCAGTTCCTGCTGATGCAGCTCAATGAGCGGCTCGGGCAATTCATCGCCACCGTCGAGTACGACCGCTTGCTCGATGTCGATGCGCGGGTCGCGCGCTGCCTGGCCGGCATGTTCAATCCGCACCTGTATCCGGGCAGCGCCAGCCAGTTGCAGATTTCGCAGGAAGAAATCGGCTACCTGTCCGGCACCTCGCGCCAGCGCGCCAACCAGGCGCTGCAGGTGCTGGAAAAGGCCGGCCTGGTACGGGTCGATTACGGCGGCATCCAGATCGTCGACCTGGACGGCCTGCGCACCTTCCACGCCTCGTGATTATGGGGTTACTGTTCAGCCCGCAATGGAGGACTCCCTCTCCCTGGCATGGCTTTTCCTGGTGGCCGAATCGCCATGCGATTCGCTCGCGGGAAAGGGCGGTTGCAAAGTTGCTGACTTAATGACTCGCTGCGGAAAGCCCCCTCTCCCGCTTGCGGGAGAGGGATGGGGAGAGGGCGGTCGCAAAGTCTGTGTCTTAATTAATCGTTTTGCCTTCGTGGAGGCTTGGTCGGGGGTAGCCCCATACGCGCTAACCAAATTTTCAAGCACGCATTAAAATAATGCCAAATTGAAACGAACAAAAAAAGCAATGCAAGCAGAAGAGTACGCAAAGATTGGCGAAGACTGGACAAAGATAGTGGAGCTATT
>JAUYNR010000099.1 GCA_030698225.1 Oxalobacteraceae bacterium
GGAGTTTGTGGTGCGGGAAAACGGTTCCGGCACCCGCAAGTTAATGGAGCGCCTGTTTGCCGAACACGAAATCAGCCCGCATATCGTGATGGAAATGCCGAGCAATGAAACGATCAAGCAGGCTGTCATGGCTGGCATGGGGCTCAGTTTCCTGTCGCTGCGCACGATCCGGCACGAGGTGGCGTCTGGCCATCTGGTGCTGTTGGATATCGAGGGTTTGCCGATTGTGCGCCACTGGCATGTCACGCATTTGTCGTCCAAACGGCTTGCGCCGGCGGCCAGCGTGTTGAAGTCATTTCTGATTGAAGAGGCGGGACCGCTGGTCAATCTTTGGGCGTAGTTAGTCTCACACACTTTACTCAGATTGTTGCTATTCACCAGCTATTAATGCCGCATGTATAAGACGCAGACCGTGCAACGCGCCCATCGCTAGCCCGATGTCTGTTGCGCGGCCAACGTCAGGTGCTCCTGGATTGATACGAACGAGCGGCACCTTGAGCGCCTCACCCCGACGCCGCACTGACGGGATATTGGTCCCGGCACCCATTTCTATAACGACAGGATGTTTTACAGTTCCAAGCCACGATTTAAGCCGGTCTTCCTGTAAATCGGTGCGATCAGGCACCCAATCAGTATCGTTAAACATCAAGATATTGGGACGGGCCAACTGGCCACAATGCGGGCAATGGGGTAACTCGGAAATCATCTGACAGTTCGCGGTGTCGATCACGGGTACAACATCATCTGCTGACCAAATCTCATATGTACAGACTTCCACACGCTGTAGGTGGTGGATAGAACCATGGCATTCGACAATGCGTTCGGAATTAAAGCCTGCTTTCTGGAACTGGCCATCTACATTACTGGTGAAGATGAAGCTGCCTTTGTCCATTCGCTCCGCGATGGCACGCAGGATGGAAAAACCCTCATGAGGCACCGTATCCCTGTATAGCTGCAGCCGATGTCCATAGAAAAACGGATCAAGATGGACGAGGACGTGATATTGCCATTCCATTCGTCGGTGGAAAGTATTGTCCAGCCAGTGCGATCAGGGATTGGTGCCGGCAAGATTTTTCGACAGGTAAGCCGATACGGTTATGTGATGAATCATGGGATTCAGTATCCGATGCCACGGAGGTCGACGTTCGCCCATTTCAAATACAAGGAAATCATATGATTCACGAGCACAGCAACAAGCCAATAGAAGTTGGCCAGGCTATCGACAGGAACCATCTCGTCAAAACATTGGGCCGGATACTATACCTTCGGCGCAATGGCCGCTTCGGAGCAGCGCACGGAATCAATGACCGCAATGGAGAAGAAAAGCCAGACTTCGACTTCATGAGTCGCAAAGAAATTATCAAGGTGCCGCGTGGCATGGGCGTTGAGAGCACGTTGCCTGGCATCAACTCCGTGCAAGGTGAACTCCCTGTTTTTGAAGAGCGCTGGAGCGGGGGCTATATTTTCGAGAACGAATGGCAGAGCTTCCGTACGCGACGAAATCGGGACCTTGAATTGACAACAGCCGCTCACCGCTATGTTCAGCCTGGTCGCTATACTGTGGCGGTGAAGGTAATCGATATCTTTGGCAACGACACGATGACGCTGGTGCCGGTCAATGTTGGTTAAACAGAAAGTCTAGTTAAGGCCGACCATGTCGCAGCCATTGCCCTTCTAGTGGCGCACTGTAGGTCTGGCTTGCAAGGCCCCCGCCTGCCCGAGTGTTGCCGGCCATCCGGGCTTGACGCTGCGCTGGCGATACAGGCGGCGGTCGGCGCGCAACTCGGCCAGCGCGTCGCTGGATGGAAATGCGGCTTGCCCGCAGCCGGGAATTGGATGCTGGCGCCCATCTATGCCGGCACTGTCCACACCATCGACGCCGGCGTGCGATGCGCGCTGCAAGTCCGATCCGGCCAGGCGCGGGTGTAGCCGGAACGCCCACGGCCATTGGTGCATCAGACGAAATTTCCATATAGCAACATAAGCGTTGAGTTTTTCGGTGGATTCCCCGAACCAGAAGCTTATATTTCCGGCCATCAATTTTCGTCCCCCGATTTGGTAGAAATGGGCATGATGCCTAAGCGAGTAACCGAAGAACTGGACGCCCCCTTGCTGTTCTAATCTGAACTTCCCCGTTAACCTTTCTGCGTTTGATTTTGATCAGTAAGAGAGTAGTGTGTAATGTCACTCTCTGTCTGCGCGGTCTCAGGTCCGTGACGGCGAAGGAAATACCGTGCAATTAAGAATGTGGTTTGTGGCGTTTCTACTGGCAGCACTCACTGGTTGCGGCGGCGGTATATCGGTTGACGTGATTGTCGGCCCCATCGACCGACCACATTTCGTGATCTGGTTCGGCAGTAGCAGCGAGGATCAGGTGGTGGATGCAAATAACGATGCTTTCGCCTTCTTCGCCGATAACGGGTGCCTGTTCAATTTTCAAACGGGACGGGAAAACACCAGTTTCTGTCTCGCGTCCGCCGACACCGCCCGATACGGTGGATTTCGCGTGCGTATTGTGAATGTCCGTTCTGTCACTGGCGCTTGCATCGCCGCCCTGATCGATGAGGCCACGGCGCACTTCATTGACATCGAGCTAGATTCGTTCGGAAGGGAAGTCGTTTTCATCACTGCTATTCCCCCTGATTTCTGCAACATCTGAATCGAACTTCACCTTGATGCACCGGCAGCACTCGACCACAACCTGCGGGTAAAATCTTTGCTACAAAGCGGGCATTCTCACCATACAGGCAACACAATCCGCTGCTTAAACGATATTTTTCTCCTAGAATGAGGGGGCTGCGCCATCGACCACACCGCAATGAAAATGCACATGCGTGTTCAGGCGGGTGCCAAAGTGGTAAGGAAAGAGTACGCAGGACTGCCTTGTTTGACTTTGCCGCCTTGGGCTGCGCTCAAGCAGGCGTTGCAGCACCACGGTACACGCCACTGCCCCGAGTCATTTGAACGGATACGATGATTCCTAATTCATTATGGTTTTTACTGGTAGGTGGATTGTTGCTCTTCATGGGGCTGACTTCTTCCAGGCTTAAGCTTTTGCCCGTCACGCCCGCCATCATCTATCTCATGGTGGGCTTGGTGGTAGGGCCTACCGTGCTGAATATCCTTCATTTCAACCCGCTGAAGGAATCTGCACTGCTGGAGGTGTTGACCGAAGTCGCGGTATTGATATCGCTATTTTCTGCCGGTGTCAAAATGCCGGCACCGATCAATTTCACGCAATGGCGCACACCGGTACTGCTGGCTACCGTGTCAATGGCGGCCAGCGTCGCGATGGTCGCAGCCTTTAGCTACTACCTGTTTGGTTTGCCGCCGGGTGCATGCATACTGCTGGGTGCCATTGTCGCGCCCACCGATCCGGTCCTGGCAACCGACGTGCAGATTCGCCATCCCGGAGATAACGATCAACTGCGTTTTACGCTGACCTGTGAAGCAGGCATGAACGACGGCACTGCCTTCCCGTTCGTGATGCTGGGCCTGGGGCTGTTGGGTTTGCATGAAGCGGGTGAGACCGGAATGCGCTGGGCTTTAATGGACGTATTGTGGGCCACGGCGGCAGGTATTGCCCTCGGTGTGGTGTCAGGCGTATTACTAGCGCGGCTGATTTGGAAGATACGGGGCCGGCAGCAGAGCCGGGAACTATTGGACGATTTTCTTGGGCTGGGCCTAATCGGCGTCGTGTATGGACTCAGCATCCTGATCGATGCATGGGGTTTTCTGGCGGTGTTCTTCGCCGCCGTCGCCCTGCATCAGGCTGAGTTAAAACTGGCCAGCGTCGACCGGCATAAACAGGACATGCCCATCTCGGCATACGGCGTGCCAGGAGTAGAATCCGCTTCTGTTGTTGATACCAATACCAATGACGATGCACCGGCAATAGTCAGCGAAGGTGCTTTGGTGTTCAAGGAGCATCTGGAGCGATTGTCGGAAGTGATACTGATCCTGCTAGTGGGCGGCATGCTATTTATTGATTCGTGGAGCTGGCGCGCGGTGGGTTTTGCGTTATTCCTATTTCTGGTGGCGCGTCCGGTCAGTGTGATGCTGGGGATGCTGGGCAGCGGCGCTCCGTGGCGGATGCGCGGGATGACAGGCTGGTTCGGCGTGCGCGGCATAGGCTCTCTGTATTACCTGATGTATGCGATGCAGCACGGTTTGCCAGAGCCGATGGCCCTGCAGTTCATACAATTGACGCTGGTCACGATCGCCATGTCCATCGTGGTGCATGGCATCAGTGTCAAACCCTTGATGAATATTTTCTGGCGACGCAAGCGCCTGCCCTAGAAGCCGCCTGTCGTACCCTCAACATTCACTACTTTCTGGCGACAGTCCAATCCAATCTCTCAAGGAGCAATAAAATGACGGCTTTTAAGGCACTACTGATTGAGCAAGAAGACGGCGGCAAAGTCAGCAACCGACTAACATCGCTGACATCTGACCAACTTGATGATGGCGAAGTCACCATCCGCGTGCATTATTCAAGCATTAATTACAAAGATGCACTTGCTGCAACCGGCGCCGGGAAAATCATTCGGCGTTTCCCTTGTGTTGGCGGCATTGACCTTGCTGGCGAGGTAGTCGAGAGCAAAGATGTTCGTTTCAAGCCAGGTGACTCTGTAATTGCAACGAGCTTCGACATTGGTGTGTCACATCACGGCGGCTACGCGGAATTAGCCCGTATTCCGGCTAAGTGGGTGGTACCTTTGCCTGCTGGCATGTCACTGTTTGAAAGCATGGCACTAGGCACAGCGGGATTTACTGCTGCTCTTGCCATCATGCGTATGGAGGACAACGGACTTTCCCCGGAGAATGGACCGGTGGTGGTCACCGGAGCTAGCGGTGGCGTTGGTGGCTTGGCCATCGACATGCTCTCCCGATTAGGCTACGAAGTGGTCGCTCTGACTGGCAAAGCCGACCAAGAGGGACATTTGAAGAAACTTGGCGCAACACACGTCAAGCTAACTTCAACAATAGACCATAGCAAGGTCAGGCCCTTGGAAGCTAGCCAATGGGCAGGAGCTATCGATAACGTGGGAGGTCCGATACTGCACTGGTTGCTGGCAACGATGAAACAGGCGGGGACCGTTGCAAGCATCGGGAATGCAGCGAGCTTTAAACTTGAAACCACCGTTTTTCCATTCATTTTACGCGGGGTGAGCCTCCTTGGCGTGGATTCAGGCTATATGTCCTTTCCCACCCGGCAGCGTGTATGGGACCGACTGGCGGGTGATTTACGCCCTGCACACCTACACGAAATCACGCGAACCATCGGCCTTGACGAACTTTCTGGTGCCTTTGGAGATTTCGTCCAAGGGCGAGTAAAGGGGCGGACTGTTGTTAAAGTTATCGACGGAGGGACGCTATGAATGCAATTCAAACGTATGCACGGGCCTCGTCGGACTTCGACGTCAAGCTGTCGCGTTCGCGTGAGCTGCTCACTTAAGCCGCTCATGACCATGCGACGTTAGGCATCATGATGCATCCATCAGCGCTCTCGTGATGTAAACCCAACTCTACCAAACGACGAATCGAAAGGAGAATTGACCATGCCCACAGGCACCATTCGACTTCACCGCGTGCTCCGTGCGGATCCTGAGCGCGTCTATCGAGCATTCTTGGATGCCGACGCAATGGCCAAGTGGCTTCCGCCATACGGTTTCACCTGCAAGGTTCACCACATGGATGCCAAAGTTGGCGGCACCTACAAGATGTCGTTTTCGAACTTTACGACAGGCCACAGCCAGTCCTTTGGGGGAGAGTATCGTGAGCTCGTGCCATTCGAAACAATTCGCTATACGGACAGGTTCGACGATCCGAACTTGCCCGGAGAAATGCAGACGACGGTGACCTTGAAGCAGGTGTCGTGCGGAACCGAACTCAACGTAGTGCAGGAAGGGCTGCCTGAAGCCATTCCGCTCGAAATGTGCTATCTCGGCTGGCAAGATTCGCTCGCACAACTGGCGAACCTTGTCGAACCCGAGATTCCGGGATGACGCCTGACTATTCGTTCGACGCTGTCGCTTAGCACCTGCTATTCGTCTGTTTCCAAGCGATGAGGGAGTCCAGCCTGGATTGGCCCCTGATTACCGAAGACGAACAAGACCGGCAGTTGGCTCGTTACGTCGCCACCGTCAAATTCGGTGAGGATTTGAACGAGACGTTGCGTGACCGTGCGATGCATCAATATATCGAGGGGCATCCCGAGCAGGAATTGCTGGCCTACGTGTTCGTGGAGACCAGGGACTGGCTGCTCCGTATCGTCCCCGCAGAATCAGACAAATTTGTAATGCTGGCTGCCGCGAACTTCGTGAACTGTATTGCATTTGTTCCTATGCCAAACTCCTACCGAAAATAAGCACGCTGCTTCTCGTGCTCGGCGCCACGATCGCAAATGGTTCACGGCGAGATTCGTTGGTACGACTGGTGGTAATGGATCCCTTACGCTTAACTTGGTGCCATTGGTTGATGTTCATCAGACATGTGCTGCAAGGATGACTTCGTCATCGCTATTCATAGGAACTTCGAAATCAGCGGTGTATATTCGCAATATCAATCAACATACTCATAACAATACGGAGGGAGACTAATCCATGTCGACACTTAAAGAAGCGAAAGCGGCAATCGAAATGGAGATTGCACGGATCGAATCGCGATTAACTTTGCTTAAAATCTCGCTTGAACACCTGGAGGCGGCACTTCAGCAGTCCGATGTGCGAAGGCAAACAGTGGTGTCGGCCCCTGGTGCCAAGCCGATCAAGGCGGCGCCTGCGATGTCGACGCAGGGAAATAGCAAGCCTTTGCCCAAGACCGGCGAATTATTCTGGTTGCAGTTTTTGAGCCAGGAACCAAAGCCCGCCAGTGCGGTGTTTTCCTCCGGACTTGCTGCGCTGTCGATCAAGGCCGCGTCAGAAAATGCCAGGATATTGCGCCAACGTTTGAGTGTCGTCCTCTCGACCATGGCAAAAAAGGGCGTGATCCAAGCCACCGGAACGGAACGCACAAAATGGTACGCAAAAGCATAGCGATCATCGACAAAGCGCGCTGCCGGGTCATAGATAAGCGCTTCGAGGCGGATCCGGCATGCCGCACGTTGCTGCTTATCGCCAAGACGGCCTTGCCTGCCGTTGAATATCGTTGTATACGCTAAAAATCATTTCAATAACAGATCAAATAAGGGGCATCCATGTTGACACTCAAAGCAGCAAAATCAGCCATTGAATCAGAAATCACCCACCTTGAATCCCAACTGAGCCGCCTGCGCCAGTCCCTGACGCATCTGGACAGCGCCATGGGCCAAACAGCTCCCGGCGCAGCGGAGACACTGTCGGGCGCATCGACAGTTAAGAAGACATTGAAAAAACAGCCAAAAACCAGCGCAAAGGTAAAGACAAGAGTGACAGCGCTTGAACCGGCTACCGGCAAGAAAGTGACCAAGGCCCCTGCTAAAAAGACCGCAAAAGTTGCGGCGGCAAATCCGGCCAAGAAAGCGCAAAAGTCGGTAAAAACCACGCCGGCAGTACCAGCGGCCAAGACGGCTGCACCCGCCGCCGTTGTGAAGGCACCTGCGCCAAAACTGATCATAAAAAAGGCCCCGGTAAAAGCGAAAGCCGCAGCCAAACCAACGTCCGTAAACCTAGCGGCACCGGCAACATCCGTGACGCCAGCGCCCGCCTCCCCTGCTTCACCGGCACCGGCTGCAACACCTGAGGCCTGATCAGGCTGAGATCGCAGGCAAGCTGGCTTCTCAGTCACGGCAACCGGAAAGCCACAGTGGCTGCATTCCGGTCAGCCAGTGCTGTTCTGAATCAATTAGTACTGCATTCCGACACTGGAGTGAATGGGAGATACCATGCTGGCTGCTCTGCAAACGCTGGGCGTGATGCCGTCGTTCAATCGTCCGGCGGTCAGCAACGACAATCCGTAATATGTTGCGGCCGAACATATGTTGCCGCCCCATGCAGGCTACATCGATGAGAGACGGGATTTGGCGCTCGCTGCCACATACTGGTCGCTGCGAATTAAATGCAATGAATTGTTGTGGGCCGCCAAACTGCTCGATGTGGATGCTGAAAACGGCGTCGACATGAAAACGCTGGCTGGGGTCGATTGCCGACCGGCGGATGGCTTTCCAGAACGTGCCTGCGACCAGACCGAGGTTTATTGATGCCATCCGCCCATGGCTTCGGTTTCTCGGCTGCTGGAAAGAGCCTGTCGTGGTGTATGAATTTCAGGAAAAACTGGATCAATCAATGTGGTGGAGCGGATGAGGATCGAACTCACGACCTCTGCATTGCGAACGCAGCGCTCTCCCAAACTGAGCTACCGCCCCAATATTCTTTCATTCTAATTAATAAATATTTTTTGCGCCATGTGGCAAAGTCAAGATGATCCAAGCATGTGCATGCCAGAATTGTTTGTGTAATGGTTTTGTGCGTCGATCGAAAAGAATTGGATGCCGATGGCGAACCAGTGTTCGCTTAGCAGCAGACGCTTGGCGAGTGCAAATATTGCATCTTCTTTCTCCAGTTTTTTCAGCAGAACCAGCCGGTACCGTTCCATTAGGCAATACAATTCATCGAACTGGGCCTTCCATTGATCGGTACTCAGTGATAGTAGCGCCTTTAAAAATGTAAGTATGCTGTCGCCTTGCGCATTCAGCGATTCCAGTTCGGCCAGCAGGACGTCGGCGTCACGCGTTGCGTTCCGGATGGCCGGAATCACGTTCATTTCAATTTTACGTCTGTGGCAGGATTCGTCAAATTGAGTGAGTTGTTTTGCAACCGATTTTAAGTCCGGCAGATTGATGTTATTCAAACCTTCCGGGCAACTACGGCAGAATTGTTGAATTTTGGAAATGAATGTGCGCGACCTTTCCTGTTCAACTGATAGATTTACGATTGCGTATGTGGCGGTGAGCATGTCTACTCCTGAAGGCTTGTCGTCTTTGCGCACGATATTGCGGATGCGGCTGAAAAAAATGAAATCAGATACCTGTGAATCTGAACAGGCCAGATGGTTTGGGCTTGTCTGGTGTCGGCGCGCCTGGTGCTGGGTAGCAGCATGCGGGTAAACTCATCACATTGTCACTAACAGAAAATATGATGGCTTAGTGTGCTTGAAGTGGCGACAGAGCGCTATCGGCGATAGAAGACAGACTTTGTAGGGAATTCCGGAACGATTCATGTAGTGGAAACACGACGCGGAAATGGGGGGGCTCATTTGTTCTTGGGCACATGTTCCACGGCCGCACTCGGCATTAACCTGGGAACGATCGCTGGTTCGCTTTGGCCGCTCATTGCCGGAGACCTACAGACTTCCCTGAACTACCTTCCTGGGCCGCGAACAAGATGATGGCAATCTGCGCAAGCTCTCCAGTGCGGTCTGGTCCTTGATTTCAATGGTGCGCTGATACACGCTTATCCAGCCGATTTCATTGAAGTTGGACAAGGTGCGACTGACGGTTTCCAGCGTCAGCCCAAGATAGCTCCCGATTTCATGACGGGTCATCCGCAAATTGAACAGCTTGCCGGAATAACCCATACCCTCAAACCGGCCCGCCATAGCGAGCAGAAATCGGGCAACCCGTGCTTCGGCACCCATTGAACCGAGCATGCCAGCCATCCCTTGTTTCCGTACTAGTTCCTGACTCAGCAGATCATAAATTGTGTCCTCAAGTTCAGGGTGGTCTTTCCCAAGTGAAATCAACTTCTTGAAGGGAAGGACGATCAGATTGCATTCGGATAGGGCCACTACCTCCGATGCATAACATCGCGCATGTATCCCGTCGATGCCAAGCAAATCGCCTTTCATCGGAAAATGAAGGACCTGCTCGCCGCCGTACTCATCGATCAGGACAGTTTTCAGGAAACCGGAATGAACCAGGTGCAGCGCATCGAAAGCCTGTCCTATGGCATGGATGCGCTGCCCGCTCTTGAACTGCACATTCTGGAACAGCAGTTCTTCATCGCCGCACAAATGGGAAGACGGCACATGCAGCAAATTGCATACCTCTTTCAGGGTTGACCACAACCGGCCGTGACATTGCCGGCCCGCTGCAACAGGGTCGATCTGCCAAGGTGCAGACAGTGAGTTCGACCCTGGCGGGTTTTCATACGTGTGTGTATTCAACATGGGGTCTCCAATTTCCAGAAATGCGCAAGCACTTATCCGGTCAGCCGGTCACTGCATCGGGTGACTTGGGGTTGGCCAAGCTCGCCAGGGTATGGTGAATTGCATCTAATTCATTTTTTCCGTAAAAGGCATGGGCGCCTGCATTGGTGTAATGCTTGCGGAAGACTGCATCGTTCTCCGTGGTTACCACGATGACTTTTGCAGCAGGTTGCTCTGCAGCCAGCACGCGCAATACATCGATCCCACTACCTTCATCGAGCCATACATCCAACAGGACGATATCTGGCGGCATACGGCGTAAGCCGTCGATGGCTGCCGGTGCACCGCTGTAGGTACCGGTCAGAGTGAGTCCGGCGATGCTGGCGAGCATGTCGCGCCACACCCGCTGCATGACGCTGGAATCTTCCACCATCATAACTGTCACCACGCTCTCATCCTGTGCTAGCTAGCTGAGCCGTGCATGACTCGCTGGTTTTCGAAGAATCTGATTGCCGGTCCGCTTTGTCCATGGTCGCGGATGCGGGTCTTGCATCCGCCTCGCCCGCATTGGCAGACGCACACGGCCCTCCTTTTCTGTGGCTACTCCAGCAGCGATACCCATTGCCGCCATTATGTTTAGCCTGATACTTCGTCATATCGGCGCGCTTGAGCAGCGTATAACCGTCTTCACCGGCCCGGATCATATCCAGGCCACGATAGACATTACCGTCGTGCATTTCTGGCTTCAGGATCGCAGGTGTACAACCTAATACCTCTTCGCTGCAGAAACCGGCCAATGCATCAAATACTGGATTGACGTAAGTGATTACGTCATCGGCGTCAGTAATGACCGCGGGTTCCGTGGTCAGAGCGGCTTTGCTGTCAGAGGCATGCAACTCATTGAGCAGGATGGTGGCTTGCGGGTGATAACGCAATTCCAGACAGAACAGGTGTTCCTCATTGATCTTGAATGAACTGAGCGAGGCATCGACCGTCATCTGGCTGCCATCCACCCTGGCCAGCAGCAACGTATATGAGACACCGGAAGCAAATGAAAACATCGCATAGGCGACATTGTAACCAGGGGTGTCATGATTGAACGGAAGCTGCGGCAGCAGGGCTTTGATGGGGCACCCGATCAGGCCAGCCGCTGTCGCACCGGCGTGCCATGCTACCGCAGCGCTGCAAAAACGGATGATGCCATTTGTGTCCAAGACCAGTGACCCTGCCGCTACCATGGCATCAGTTGCAGTAGCGGCCAAATCATGATGCGCGGCAAGGGGAAAAGCCAGTTTTACGTCTGGCCTTGGTGGATCGTTAGTCAAACTGTCGATAACGTGCGCTGGCATGGACGGGCCTATCGTTGCATGAATTTTTCCGTGGGATTTTCGCCAAAAAAACGTGCAGAGGTAATCCTGGAAAAGTAACTCTTACTCTTATTAAACAACATTGCTTATAAGAGATTGACTGTCAGTATCCATGTATGTGATGGGGGGCGCTATCGGTGATAGCGGTATGTTGCTGTAGTAGAATCCTTGACGCCGTTTTGTAGTGGATTCATTACAAGACAATGGACCGGAAGGCGCTCGGCGACAGGCACTTTGATAAAGTGCACAGTAGATTGACCAATCTTAATTGATGTTATGCACGCCCATAATGGGCGCAGGCACGGCCCACAAAACAGATCGGTGAGGAGATTTGGTACAGAAAAGAGTGTCGCTGAAGCGCTTGCTGCCACAGCCGGAGAGCATAAGACGCAGGTACTGAACTACCTGAAAGCAACAGCCGTAAGGATGGTCATATAAAATCTTTTCGTACGCTTTTTGTATCTTCGTGGATAGTGCGTCAGATCTAAATATAACATTACATCAGCAGGCCATTTTCCATCGCATAGCGGGTCAGTTGCGCATTGCCCTTCATGCCTGTTTTGTCCAGGATGCGGGCGCGGTAAGTCGTGACAGTACTGGGACTTAAATGCAGGGTTTCGGCGATGTGGACCAGGCTCTCGCCCACGGCGAGCAGGCGCAATACCTCCAGTTCGCGGTCGGATAGCGTCTCATGCGGCGCCATATTGCCGCCGCTGAGCATGCCGGCCAGTTTTTCCATCAGCGCCGGACTGACATGTTTGCCGCCTGCAGCCACCTTGCGTACCGCCGCCACCATGGTAGCGACTTGGCTGTTTTTGGTCAGATAACCGGCTGCGCCGTGTTTCAACGCACGCACAGCATAAATGTCTTCTGCATACATGCTCAGGATCAGCACGGCAAGTTTCGGCTTTTCATTACGCAGCAGCTTGAGCAGCTCCAGTCCGTTCTTGCCGGGCAAGGCAATATCGACCAGCGCGACATCAAAATCCTGTTCCCTCACCAGACGCAATGCATCTTGCGCATTCTCCGCTTCTCCCGTTACCTCGATATCGTCCACCGTACCCAACATGAGCCGGATGCCGTTGCGCACGACAGCATGATCATCCACCAACAGCACCCTGATTTTTTTATCAGCCATCCAGGTTCTCCAGCGGCAGACGCAATACCACCAGGGTCCCGTGCGACGTATCTGTGATCCTTATATCGCCGCCTAAATAGCGCGCGCGTTCGGCCATGCCGGCAATACCCCAGGACTTGCGGTTGGGGATCTGTCCGGCATCGATTCCCTTGCCGTTATCTTCCACCTCCATCCTGACCGAACCCTCTTCATGCCTCACCCGAATCTCGACCTGCGATGCGTCCGCATGGCGTGCCACGTTAGTGAGCGTTTCCTGCGCAATACGAAACAGCGCCGTACTGCGGTCGGCGTCAATCACGTACTGCGCCGCAGACGCATCGATGCTGACGCGGCAACTAAGCCCGCTGCGGGCTTCGGTTTGCTCGGCAACCCATTCCAGCGCGGCCCACACCCCGAGTTGGTCCAGCACGCTGGGGCGCAAATCCGTGATTACTTTGCGTACCGTATCTATCGCTGTATCCAGTAATGTACAGGCATCCAGCAGGCGCTGATTGGGGCTGCTACCGGCATGTTCATCCTGATGCATTGCGACTGACAGATTGGCCTTCACGCCAGTCAGCACGCTTCCCAGTTCGTCATGGATTTCGCGCGCGATGCGGGTGCGCTCGTTTTCCTTGATACGCTCCTGATGAGCAACCAGTTCGTGCAGTTTCTCCTGATACAACTGCAATGCGGCTTCCGCCTGTTTGCGCTCAGTAATATCTTCGATCATGCCCACATAGTGCAGCGGCGTGCCGTGCGCATCGCGCACCAGCGCGCGGCTCACGAAAGTCCAGACGATATGGCCATTCTTGTGGATAAAACGTTTTTCAAGGTGGTAATAGCTCAGCTCGCCACTGAGCAACTGTCCTAATTTGGTAGTGCTAATCTGTATGTCATCCGGATGCGTGAGATCCAAATACCCTTTCAACAACATCTGCTGCTCGGTATAACCCAGACTCTTGCAAAGAGTGTGATTGACCTTGGTCCAGCGCCCGTCCACGTCGGCTAAGGCCATCCCGATCGCCGCATTCTCGAATGCACCACGAAAGCACTCCTCGCTGATACGCAGTTCGCCGACGGCCCGCACCAAGCTATCGGTCATGTCTCTCAGCGCCTGCAGCAGTTTGCCGGTTTCGTCCTTCGTCTTCACGTCGAAGCGACTGGTCAGATCTCCGGCGGCGACGGTTTGCGCGATTTTCACTGCACTATTTAGCGGGCGGGTAATCGAGAGTGTGATCAAGTATCCGATCACCGCAGCCAGTAGCAGCGCTGCTGCACCTAGAATGAGCAGCAAGCTGCGGGCGCTGGTGTAGGTTTCACTTGCGGTCTTGCCAGCGGCTTCGATCTGCTCTTCCTGGTAGCGAATCAGGTTGTTCAGGGTCTCGCTGTAGGAACGCAGAACTGGGCGCAACTCATTGTTCAGATAAGTTCTTGACTCTGCAGATTTTTCTGCAGCGATCAATTCCATTAATCTTTTTTGGCCGGCAATATATTTTGCACGGCCATCGGCAACCCGTTGAGTTAGTTCCTTTTCCTCCGGCGCCGTGGCCGCATTTCGCAACCTGTCAAGACTCTCCTGGGCTATTTTTCTCGCTTCCAGGATGACAACGACCTCCTTTTTCTGGTCGGTTTTGTCGTCGGTCAGCATCATGCTTCGCAGTGCAATGTCGATACTGTTGGCCTGCGCGATTGCTTGCGATGCAAGTAAAATCTTGGGCCAGTTGTTATTGGTGATGCCGGATATGCCATCGTTAAGCACAGATAGCTTGCTCAGCCCAATGCCAATAATGAGCACCAAGAGCAGGCAATTGCTGCCAAAGCTGAGGCTGAGGCGCGTGCCTATTTTCATGTTGGCGATACTCATTTTCATTTATCTTTCACTTAAGACCACCTCGAACAACCTCGATTTTCAATATCTGGGGCAATAAGTATTTCATCCGTTCTAGGATGTGAGAGGTGGCTCCGTTCGTTAAGACAGCACTCGCAGATCTGTGAATGTCTTCGCTGAACGTGTCAAACTTGCAATAGATTATCTCTACCCCGCTTGGCTGACCGCAGATGTTGCACTCTTTTTTGTTTTGTTTTCCATCATGTCCCCCTCCTATGGACCCGCAGATTACATCGTTGTCGCTCATAAGTCCTTGATTTATATTGAGTAGATTAAGCTTGAATTGAATGTCAATTAGGTTCTGCCGCCATCCCCGATGCACATCGGCATTATCGGGGTTTGGTCGAACTGCGACATTTGCCATAGTTAGATATCGACCGCTGGCCTCGCTTTTTATGCGATCAAAATAAAATTCCGGTAGTAGCTGCTTTGAAATGTAAATATCCACTCCGGCCTTTGCCCGCAATGGCGGCGCAGTCCAGCATCGCCGCGTCAAAGGCACATTTATATACTGGACATTGTATTTTTTGAATGCCAATTAATACGTGCGGCAAGTGCTGTATTTAACAGCATACCCAGTGTATTTTACATCTGCACATAGCCGGGCACGGTCAGCGTGCGGCCGTGCTTGACGGGCTGATTCGTCGAGTTCAGACTGGCTGGACGCGGGCGCACGGTGCGTGTAACTGGCAAGGTGCGGGAGTTGCGACGAAGAGAGAAAGTGACATTGCGGTGCCTGCCTTCCGATCTGATCATTGGCGGTCGGGCTGCGTCGAAAAAAGAATGTTTGGCTCCCCGATGGAGCGGAGGCGAGTTTGGCCATGAAAGAGAAAGAATTGCGGCTGGCAATCGTGTTCTTCGGAGGCGTCTCACTCGCCGTCTACCAGCATGGCATCAATCGTGAAATCCTGAACCTGGTTCGGGCATCGAAATTTTTTCACCGGAACAGGCTGGACAAAGGCAGCGATGCCCCTTCATTTCACAGCCGCTATCCGGATGAACCAGAGCGATCAACCGGAGACGTCTATCTCCAGTGTCTCCAGGCAGCAGGACAGCATCTCGCCCTCCGAGTTATCGTGGACGTGATTTCCGGCGCGTCTGCAGGCGGCATGAACGGCATCGCGCTCGCCAGGGCCCTTGCTCATGATCTCAGCCTTGCGCCGCTGACCGATATGTGGCTGGCTGAAGCAGACATGCTCAAGCTGCTCGCGCCCGAGGCGAAAGCGCGGCTTTGGAACAAATGGATTTTCTGGCCTTTCGTGCGGCCCATGCTGGCACGGCTCAATCGTGAAGGCCTAATCATAGGCAAGGTCGATGCCGAAATGCAGGAACGGGTTTCGGTGTTCCTGCGCTCGCGCTGGTTCAAGCCGCCCCTTGATGGCCGTCGTCTCGCCACTCTCGTTCTTGACGGTCTGGCGGCCATGGAGGGACCGGAGACCACGACAGAGTCCCTGCTCCCGCCAGGCACAAGGCTGGACCTGCTGGTCACGGCGACCGATTTCCGCGGTCTCGATCGGTCGATTTTCATTCACGATCCGCCCGTGGTCAAGGAACGCGAGCATCGTCACCTGCTGCGCTTCCGCCTCGACCATGACAAAGCCGGCCATCTTCACAGCGATTTTGACCTTGAAAGTCTGCCGTCGCTTGCTTTCGCCGCCCGCGCATCAGCTTCCTACCCGGGGGCTTTTCCACCGGCCCAGATACGCGAAATGGATGATCTTCTGGCATCGCGCCACTGGCCCTGGCCCGCACGCTCACGCTTTCTTGCACGCAATTTCAGCGGATATCGTGACCAGGGCAAGAACCCGGAGGAAGCTGTGCTGGTCGATGGCAGCATCCTCGACAACAAGCCGATCACGGCGACACTCGAGGCCATCCGCGCGCACGGCGCCTTCCGCGAGGTGGATCGTCGTCTGGTTTATATCGACCCTCATTCCCAGATGGATAAACCTGCTGCCAGCAGTAGCGTGCCGGGGTTTTTCGCGACGTTGCGAGGAGCCCTCTCCGACTTGCCCCGCACCGATCCGACCTACAAGGAACTGGCGGACGTCAGCCATTACAACAAGCAGGTGCGACGGTTGAAGGAGACCATTTGTTACGCCAGACCCGAGGTCGCAAAATTGATCGAGCAGGCCACTGGGGGGCGGATCAGCGGCAGTTTCACCCTCAATGATTTGCGGCACTGGCGCCTGACCTCCACCAACCTCCTGGCCGATACACAGATTGTCTACGATTCATACTTTCGCGCGCTTGTCCTGGAAGCGCTGGATTTCGTCGTCGATCTAATCAACGGTGCCTGCCGTTTTTCCAAGGATTCCGTGGCTGCGCACAGGGTTCAGGAAGCCGTCGAACAGTGGGCCAGGAAGCAGGCGATACTACGCTCCGACTCCTACCGTATACCGGACGCACATGAAAACATCGATATGCCCGCATTCGCGAAAATGGTGATTGACTTCGGACGGGTATATAAAAAGAGGCGACTTAATTTCGTTCTTCATGAGATAAATGATCTCTATGAAAACACCGCGTTAAAGGATTCCTGTTCGTCGGAACCCGGGGATCTGGATCTGATAAAGATCCAGATCCACAAGCTCATCGATGAAATGTCGGTTTACGACGATGCCGGCTTCCTGAGTGCTCAGGCGATTGCCATGTGCAGGAAACTATTCCTGACGGATCTGGGACGAATGGAAATCGACCAGTTTGTCAGCGCCAGTGATGCCGCCATCTCCAGTCTGGTCAAGCGGCTTGGCATCGAATGCGATCTGGCCCGCACAAACGACGATTCGGATGCGGTGCTGTCATCTGCGCTGGTGCTCAATCTCGCGCCCCGCTGCCGCAGCGCCATTCTCTTCGGTTATCTGGGCTATTTCTACTGGGACATCATCCTTAGTCCTGCGGTGAGCGCCCTGTCCCTTGAAGCCGGACCGATCGAGGAGATCCTGATCGACCGCATCAGTCCGGACGATGCGGTCAGCCTGACCTCACCAGACGCGACCAGGGTGCTGCTAGGCGGAACCTTTGCTGGCTTTGGCGGCTTTCTCAGCCGCGCGACGCGTGAGAACGACTATCTGTGGGGGCGGCTGCATGCCATCGATCGGCTGTTTGACATTCTCGCAAGCACGGTGCCGGCGAGTTCGGGGGCCACAATCGATTTTCATGCGTTGAAGAAGGCTGCATTTGAACGCGTGATCGAGGAGGAAGCCGGGCGGCTCAGTCTGATTCCGGATCTTGTGGCACGGCTCCGCGATGCGATTTCCGCCCTCTGAGCCAGGGAATGCTGAGCTCTGATCGTCAGATCGGCTTTGTCCAGACATCACTTATCACCGCGTTTCGCCTGCTTCCGGCGTAATGTATTCGCGTACCTCAGACCAGACTTCAATCTCCATTGCCGAGACATCTGCCAGGCAAACGGCGCGCTTCTTACATCTGTAACTAATCACACGCTGATAAACAGCGATAGGGACGATTCACGATTCACATCTGTTGCAATTGCAGCATGTTTGAATCCTTGCTGAAGCTGCATTTGAATCAACCCGCGATCTTCCAATGTGATGTGATTGTATTTTTTTTCGCAGGCAACATTCTTTCATAAAAATGTTGCACTTAGAGTTCGAGCGCCTCCAATAAGCAAAGCGGCGATCGATGCAATCAATAGAGAGCGGGAAGATTCAATCGTGGCTCGGCAAGTGAAGTACCTCATTGACATCGTGGAACAAGGCGATGTTGTCATCCACCGCCTGGCCATGCCTGATTTCAACGCGCATCGACGCGCAAGTGCATTTGTCGGGCTAAGCATATAAACATGAATTATACTGCACATGTTAAATTTATAACTGCAGTATAGGTTTATTTATAAAAATTCTTAATGCACATCAAGGCATTATTATACCTATTCTATATTATGACATGTATTATATTGCATACAATCCTACCCGCAACAAAGAAGGAGGCACACCGTGATAGCCCAAATTCAAGATCCAGAAGCCCAGCTTACCGCAATCCTCGAACGTTGCCATACGACGGCACTCGACGCCAGCATCCCCGATTCGGAGTCTCTGCCTGAAGGTTTTAGCGGCACGATAGGCAACTTCCCGGTTTACTTTCCCGACGAGATCGCGCATGCGGCCGGGCTGCTGCCGGTAAACATCCTCGGTGGCGGCAACAAGTTGGAAATGAAGTATGCCGACGCCCGGATGGGTTCCTTCATATGTTCTATCTGCCGCTCGACGACGGAGCTCGGTTTAAACGGCCAGCTCGAAAGCCTGACCGGTTTCGTTACTACCCCTATCTGCGATGCAGCGAAGCATCTTGCCGGCATCTGGTCGCGCAACTTGCCCGATCAAATGTCGGAGATTCTCTACCTGCCGCAGAACCCGAACTCGCCGGGAGCGGCGCGCTATATCGCCGCCGAATACCAGCGGCTGCGGGCCGAACTGGCGCGCAGGGTCGGCCACCCGATCAGTGATGAAGCGATCCGCTCCAGCATCCGCCTGTATAACAAAAAACGTCGCCTGATGCGCGATCTCTACCAGATCCGGCGCGAAGAGCCATGGAGGCTGAGTTGTTCCGAATCCTACATGTTGGTCCGGGCCGGCACCAGAATCAGTTGTCAGGAGCACATCGAGCTGCTCGAACAAGCGCTCGAAGCCATTCGCCAACGCCATGTCGTGGCACAGGACAAGCCGCGCGTTATCTTCGTCGGCGGTTTCTGCGAGCAGCCGCCACTCGAAATGATCGAAGCCATCGACGATAACTGTTTCGTCGTCGACGACGATCTACTGATCGGCCAGCGCTGGATGACCGAAGATGTGCCGGAGGATGTCGGCGATCCGATCTGGGCGCTCGCGGAAAGCTATATCGAGCGCTCCAATCCAAGCCCGGTGCAACACGACGAGCGCAAGCCCAAGGAAGTTTACTTGATGAACATGCTGCGCGCAGCCAAGGCCGATGCGGTGATTCTTGCAGCGGCAAAATTCTGCGAGCCGGGTCTGGACGATCAGCTGTTCTGGTCAAAGGACCTCGACGAAGCGAACATTCAGTATTTGGTGCTTGAATTCGAAGAGAAAATGACCTCGTTTGAGCAGATGTCGATGCAGCTCGAAACCTTCGCCGAATCTTTGTTGTTCGCGCTGTCCTAATAGGAGAAACATAATGACTATCACAATCGCCGAAACCGTTCCGGGCACGCATGGTTCCGCGCCGGCAGGTCAAGCCGTGTGGACCCCTTTTAACGCGCACGCCGAGGGTCAGCGCCTGATCAAGGAGTGGTACACCAGCCTGGAGAATGCCAATGAGCGCAAGGAGCCGGTAGCCAACGTCTTCGTGATGGGTAACGCCATCGAGATCCTGCGCAGCTTCGACTTCCATATGGTTTTCCCCGAAATCAATTCGCTGCAGAGTGGCGTACGCAAAATGTCGGCAGAATTCATCAGCTTGTCGGAAGATTACGGCATGTCGCCCGACGTCTGCTCCTACGTCAAGGCCGACGTCGGCATGATGCTGAAGGAAGAAAAGCATCCGATCTGGAAAATGCCCAAACCAGACCTTTCCGTTTCCTCCAACATGTGCGGCACCTTCATCAAGTGGGCCGAGATTTGGGAACGCAAATACAAGATGTCCAGTTTCGTGCTCGATCTGCCTGGTCAGCGCACCGCCAACTGGGCGGTGCGCGCGGGCGACGCGCAGCATTCGGCCGACTCGCGCTGGATCGAGGATCAGTTCAAGGATCTGATTGCGAAGTGCGAAAAAATCACCGGCAAGAAATTCGACATCGACCGCCTGGCGGAAATCCAGGGGCGGGTGAATCAGATGATGATTCACTGGAACAACGTGATGGAGCTCAATCGGGTCTGCCCCGCGCCCTACAACGCAATGCTCGACGGCCTCACCTATATCGGCATCATGAACGTGTACCGCGGCACCGTCGAAGGCGTCGAGTTCATGCGCAGGCTCGAGGAAGACATCAGGGCCAAAGTGGCACGCGGCGAAGGCCGCGTCCCCGAAGAGCGCTTCCGCCTGCTCTTCTCCGGCACACCTTGCTATGTCTCGATGAGACGATTAATTGAACTGTTCGAGACCTGGGGCGGCGTCTTCGCCTATTCCGATTACCTCACCTTCGCCGCTGGTGGCATGGATGCTGCGGATCTGCTGTATGACACCACGCGTCCGATCGAGAGCATGGCCGAGGTGACGGCGCTGGCCGCCCAGCGTGGTTTGAGCAATCAGTTCTTCGCGCACGAGCGAATGGAAAAACGCATCCAGGATTACGGCGTGGACGGGGTCGTCTTTCACGGTGTCAAGAGCTGTCGTTTTGTCTCTGCCGGCATGGCCGACACGCGCGATTACATTTCGAAGCGGCTCAATATTCCGACCCTTTACATCGAATCCGATTTGATCGACCCGCGCTACTGGTCCGATGCCCAGATCAAGAACCGTGTCGATGCCTTCTTCGAAGCGCTGCAGCAGCGCGGCGGCGCCGGTCCGCTGCGCGGCAAAGAAGTTCCCACCAGAACAGGGAGAACAGCATGAAATACGTGGCAGGAGTTGACGTCGGATCCACACAGACCAAAGCGGTGATCATAGACAAGAACCATACCATCGTCGGACGCGCGATCCTCGATATGGAAAGCAGTATGGTGTCCATTGCTCAGGACGCCTTCCAGGCGGCGCTGCAGAATGCCGACATCACGGAAGATCAGATCGAATATATCGTCGCTACCGGCTATGGTCGATACAAGGTAACTTTCGGCAACGAGCAGGTGACGGAGATCAGTTGTCATGCCCGCGGGGCGGTGCATCTGTTTCCGGAAACCCGGATGGTCATCGATATCGGAGGCCAGGACACTAAGGCGATCCGCGTCGGCCCCGAGGGGCAAGTCGAGGATTTCACCATGAACGACAAGTGCGCCGCCGGTACCGGACGCTTCCTGGGCGCAGCATCCTATGCGCTCGAAATGTCGCTGTCGGACCTGGGGCCGCTCGCACTCAAGTCAACCAACCCGGTACGCATCACCACCACCTGCACGGTGTTTGCGGAATCGGAAATCATCAGCCATCTCGCCAAGGGCTGTTTGCCGGAGGATGTGCTGATGGGAGTGCATCAGGCCATCACGAAGCGCTGCGTTTCGCTGGCGCGGCGCGTCGGCATCGTGCCGGAGGCCACCTTCACCGGCGGCGTCAGTCGCAACATCGCCATGGTCCAGCTGCTCGAGGAGCATTTGGGAATTCCGATCAACGTAAGTCCGGACGCGCACCTGATCGGCGCACTCGGCGCGGCGCTTTTCGCCCATGACCGCGCCTTTGGCGCTACACAACAGATCGCGGCTTCAACCGCGGAGGAGGCATGATGTTATACGTTGCAGGTATCGATATCGGTTCGACATACTCAAAGGCCATTGTTCTCAACGATAAGCGTGAGGTTGTCGGACAGGCCGTCCGGCGCACGGGATTCAAGCTCGGCCAGGCTTCGGAGGGCGTATTCGAAGAGCTGCTCAAGGCCTGCGGCCTTGAGCGCTCCCAGATCAACTACGTCGTCTCGACCGGATATGGCCGCTACACGGTAGCGTTTCGCCATGCGCAGGTGACCGAGCTCACGGCGCACGCCCAGGCGGCCGTGCATCTGTTCCCCGACACGCGCACCATCCTCGACATTGGCGGCCAGGACATCAAGGCCATACGCGTCGACGGCAATGGACGGGTACGCGCATTCCGTCTGAACGACAAATGCGCAGCCGGCACCGGCGCCTTCCTGGAAAAGTCGGCGCGCTATCTGGGCCTTACCACCGACGACATCGGCCCGTATGCGATGCGCTCGACCAACCCGGTCGAGGTCAGCAGCGTTTGCGCGGTATTTGCAGAGTCCGAGGTGATCAATCACCTCTCGAACGGCGTTCCGGCTGAAGACATCATGATGGGCGCGATGATAGCGCTCGGTGGCCGGGCGGTGCAACTGATGCGCCGGGTCGGGCTTGATCCCGGCTTCATGCTAACGGGTGGCATGACGCGAAACGAGGCCATGGTACAAGCACTGGAAAAGAATCTGGAGGCCAAACTCAACGTGGCTCCCAACGGCCTTGGGCAGCTCAATGGTGCCTATGGCGCGGCATTCCTTGGCCTGAAGCGCATCGAAAAACTGATCGCCGACGGCGCCCCCATCCCGCCGTCGGCGGGGCAGGAAGGTTTCGTCGAGACCGTCCCGCGTCGCCGCTGGTCGGCCATCGGCGTCGTCAAGAAAATAGCTGAACCATGCAATCCGACGGCCGGCTGCCCTTCCGGCACCAAGCCGATCACCATTCATAAACAGAAAAAGGCCATCGCATAGGCTGGCCCGATATCCTTCAAGAGGAGTGGAAAAATGACCTTCGTCGTAACCGAATCTTGCATCAAGTGCAAGCACACCGACTGTGTCGAAGTCTGTCCGGCAGACGCATTTCGCGAAGGCCCCAATTTCCTGGTCATCGATCCGGATGCTTGCATCGATTGCGCATTGTGCGTACCCGAGTGCCCGGTCGAAGCGATCTTTGACGAGAGCGACTTGCCGGGCGACCTGCGCCACTACGTGGCACTCAACGCCGAACTGGCGCTGGCATGGCAACCCATCATGGATAAAAAGGAGGCGCTGCCGGACGCGGACTCCTGGTCCGGCATCAAGGACAAGTTCGGGCTGCTGGAGCGCGAATAGGAACTTGGGTAGCGCCGATCAACAAAGTGTTGATCGAACCATAACGCAGGAGATAAGCATGAACGAAGCGACAGAATCCATACCAACAGCAATCAGCGGCAGCGGCGCGCAGCAGCGCCCGGTCGAAGCACTCGACAGCGTCGTGATCCGCTTCGTCGGCGATTCCGGCGACGGCATGCAACTGACCGGCAACGGCTTTTCGATGGCGGTCGCCAAGGCCGGCCACGATTTCGCCACCCATCCGGATTAC
>JAUYNR010000113.1 GCA_030698225.1 Oxalobacteraceae bacterium
CAACTCAAGAAATGGAAGAAAAACGACGAAGAAAAAGCAAAGAAGAGGCAGGTTTCAGATAGAAAAATCCGAAGAAAACACAAGAAGAAAAAGCACGTTCAGTCCGGCTAATTTAGGCTACTTTCAGATTGGCGCTGACATATTTCGACGGTGCCGAGAAATCCACCATGCAGGCGCTCGCGGATTGGGTCGTCGAGAGCGACAAAGTCATCACGTTCTGAACTGACCATGAGCCCCGCCGACTACGATGCGTGGTACGACAGGGGAGGTGAGGAAGATTCTGGAACACATCGGCGTTAACCACCCACTCACCCCGAATCACGCCAGCCCGTGGGCCACCGCTGTGGGATGAGTGTGATACGCAGGTGCAGTGGAGGCGGAGCCCGAGCGGGACCCTTCGACACAACCGGCACCGGACTACAAGGTCGATCAGCGCGTCAATTGGTGAACGGGTGGCGAGCGGCTTAGGACTCGCACCAGGATAAGCCTGCGCCCGTCGTAGACACATCACCCCGATCACGCTGCATGGCAGTGCTTTGAGGCTGCGAACTAGTCAAACCTGGTTGCGAAAGAGGCGCAGGGTGCGTGATGCCCATATCAAACGGTACGATACTTTGCCTGGGGCGGTTGAATTTCCTATCCGTGCTTAGGGTTTTCTGACGAGGATCTGGATGACGGAGTTCTGGCTCGCGGCATATGTCACGAGCGGGCCTGAAACGCCGGTCACGCTCAAGCTGGTCGAACCCGTATTCTTGCTGATTGTTGCGCTGGTCAGCTTGCAACTGCTGGTCTGGTCCGTCACGCAACTGGTCGAACCGCCCGGCGAGAAGCTGCCGGACACGGTGGCGTTCGCCACGACAGCGCCGCTGGTGTTGACATCGCGAAGGGTCACGACGGCAACAGCGCGCCAATTGCTGCCGGATCTGACGGAACTGCCGTCGATGGACTTGACTGCCACGGTCTGGGGTGCCGGCTCCTGCGGCGCGCCCGCCGCCAGTGTATAAGCCAGCCGGTTGTGCGAGCCGGACCCGATGGCACTGAGCCGATCGACCGTGGCGTTGGCGGTCAGGAAGGAAGCAACCGCCCAAGGCGATGCCGCCGGATTGGCTGCCAGCGCCAAGGCGGCGACCCCGGCCACATGAGGCGACGCCATGGAAGTGCCGCTGATGGTGTTGGTCGCGTTGTCGCTGCTGTTCCAGGCCGAAGTGATGCCGCTGCCCGGCGCGAACAAGTCCAGGCAGGTGCCGTAGTTGGAATACGAGGCGCGTGCATCGCTGCTGGTCGTAGCTCCCACGGTGATCGCGCTTGGTGCCCGGGCCGGGGAGTAGTTGCAGGCGTCGGCATTGCTGTTGCCGGCCGCCACCACCATGGTCACGCTCTTGCTGACGGCGCCCGCCACGGCGGCGTCCACCGACGAGGATGCGCCGCCGCCCAGCGACAGGTTGGCCACGGCGGGGCGCAGCGTGCTGTTGGCTGCAAAGTCGATGCCGGCAATCACGCCGCTCCAGGTACCGGAACCCTGGCAATTGAGCACCCGCACCGGAATCAGCGAAACCCCCTTGGCCACGCCCCACGTGGCGCCGCCCACCGTGCCGGCGACGTGTGTGCCATGACCATTGCAGTCGTTGGTGCCATTGCCATCGGTTATCGCGGTGAAGCCGGATTGCACACGGCCTTGGAAGTCGGTGTGCGTCGCGCGGATGCCGGTGTCGATGATGAAGGCTTTCACGCCCGCGCCGGTGTAGTTGTAGTGGTACAGCACGTCCAAAGGACGGTCGACCTGGTCGATGCGGTCCAGGCCCCAGGCAGCCTCGTTCTGCATCTGCGGCGCCGCAGTTTCGTTGAGCGAAACGGTCTGGTCCTGCTCGATGTAGTCCACGTTCGGGTTGTTGCGGATGCCCTGCAGCGCGGCGTCCGGCAGGCTCGCGGCAAAGCCCTTGAGCGCGCTGGTGTAGGTGTGGTGCAACTGCCCGCCCAGTCCGCGCATCAGATTGGCGGCTTCCGCGGCGGGATTGGCCACGCGGCCCTTGAACACCACGATGTAGCGCCCGGGAATCGGCTGCGATTGCGCGTAGGGATGGCTGGCCGGGCGATCGACCGCCTGGGCGAGCGCCGCGGGTGCGGCAACGGCGAGCGCTGCTGCGTACACGCTGAGCGCCAAGAGGCGGTCGAAGGAAGTTTTTGCCATGGCAGCCCCTCATGATGTAGGAAACAAGGAAAATCAAGTTTCATATTAGGCTGTCACCAGCGGATGCAAATTGATACAGCGCAACGATTGAAATCTGATACACCGACGACTTTCCTGACGATACAGCAAGCTGCGGCGGCGACCGGACTGACGGTCCATACGCTGCGCTATTACGAGCGCATCGGCCTGATCGATCCGATACCGCGCAAGGACAATAAGCACAGGCTGTACCGCGAGGAAGATATTCGGTGGATAGCGTTCTTGCTGAAGCTGCGCTCGACCGGGCTGCCGATCCAGAAAATGCTGCGCTATGCCGAACTGCGCAGGCTCGGCAATCAAAGGGAAAGCGTGTCGGAACGCAAGGCGCTGCTGGAACAGCACACGCTGTCGCTGGAAGCGGCGCTGGCAGAATTGCAGGGCAACCTGGCCGTCATGTACCAGAAAATCGCCTTGTACGGCGACATCGAAGCGACCCTGGCTGCGTATGCCGCCAGCCACAATCCCGCCACACCATCTGTTGACAAGGAGCAGTCACATGAGCACACGCATAAGCACGCGCCAGCTCGGCGCTAACGGCCCCACCGTTTCCGCCATCGGCCTCGGCTGCATGGGCATGAGCGATTTCTACGCACGGCGCGACGATGCCGAATCGATCGCTACCATCCATCGCGCCCTTGAGCTCGGCATCAACTTCCTCGATACCGCCGACATGTACGGCCCGTACACCAATGAAGAACTGGTCGGCAAGGCGATCAAGGGCAAGCGCGGGCAGGTTTTTCTGGCCACCAAATTCGGCATCGTGCGCAACAGCAGCAACCCGAATGCGCGCGGCGTCGACGGCAGCCCGGAATACATCCGGCACTCGGTCGAAGGCAGCCTGAAGCGCCTCGGCGTCGAAACCATCGACCTCTACTACCAGCATCGCATCGATCCGCGCACGCCGATCGAGGACACGGTCGGCGCACTGGCGGCGCTGGTCAAGCAGGGCAAAATACGTTACATCGGCCTGTCCGAAGCATCGCCGCAAACGCTGGAGCGGGCGCACAAGATCCATCCGATTACTGCGCTGCAAAGCGAATATTCGCTGTGGACGCGCGACCCGGAACAAGGAGCGCTGGCAACCTGTCGCAAGCTCGGCATCGGCTTTGTCCCGTACAGCCCGCTGGGCCGGGGATTTCTGACCGGCGCGATCACCCGGCCGGAGCAATTTGCAGAGGACGACTACCGGCGCCACAGCCCGCGCTTTCAGGGCGAAAATTTCGACAAGAACCTGGCACTGGTCGCCAAGGTAAAGCAGCTCGCCGCACGCAACGGCTGCACGCCGGGTCAGCTGGCACTGGCCTGGGTGCTGGCGCAAGGCGATGACATCGTCCCGATCCCCGGCACCAAGCGGCGCAGCTATCTGGAGGAAAACGTGCAAGCACTCGACCTGAAACTCGGCCAGGACGCGCTGGCCGAACTCGACGCAGTGTTTCCATTCGGCGCCGCAAGCGGCGCGCGATACGCAGAGGAAAGCATGAAAATGCTGAACGGTTGAACGTGGAAACGGCAGTCGGCGATTTTACTTACTGATGCCAGATCGAGACTTGCAGTGTTACGTCTTGCGAATATCTACAGGCCGGTATCGACCGTCCGTCGTGCTTCGCAAAAGCGGATGCTCAACGTAGAGCTACCCGGCACGAAGCGTCCGAGTTGAACGTCAAGTTAGAAGACATTCTTGGTCAGCCATTCCACACCATGTATCAACTCTTCAACTTGTTCCTTTGTAGGCTCTGCATCTTTTTTGTGCGAGCACAGATTTCGGAGATCAGCCAGAAAGCTGATTTTGCGCCACGCCGGCGTGTCAATTACCTCAGCCGCCTTTAAGGGGTCATTGAGGTCAGCGATTGTGGGATTCTTCTTTGCAATCTTTAACCCGTGTGCAGCAGCTACCTTTTGAAGGTGGCCCTCAATGACAACCCCGACAAGTGCGCCTGCAGCCCGAGGACTGATTTTCATAAGTTGTCTTGCGTTAGCAACTTCGTTGTCTTGAATTTCAGCGTAGAGCTCTCCTTCTATGTTAGCAAGGACTGAATCCACTCGACTCTT
Source organism: Oxalobacteraceae bacterium (assembly GCA_030698225.1). Taxonomy (GTDB): domain Bacteria; phylum Pseudomonadota; class Gammaproteobacteria; order Burkholderiales; family Burkholderiaceae_D; genus AVCC01. The sequence continues at coordinate 4,277 of JAUYNR010000113.1, forward strand.
TATTGCGTTCAAAATAGAAAGCTGATTGAGAAAGCACTTGATTACTTCGGCTCTAGTGTCGAAATTTTGAAGTTGATAACTTCCTGGTGCCACACCTTTCAGAAAATCTTGAATTACATAAGTGCCGTATCCCAGGGATTTTCTCTTTGGGTCCACTTCATAATAGCTGCGAAACTCTGCGTGTCGATCTGAGGCAAGAGATGCAACCGCTTTTAGCGCTTTGGTATACCAGCTCTGATAGTCGTAATGAAACTGTTTTTCTTTCGCCTTTTGGAAAGCCACAGCCAACTCCGCGCCCTCTTTATACAAAGCTTCAAGTTCTTTATGGATGGCGTCACGTTTAGTCATATGTTTTCTAACTAGATATGTCCGAACGCAAATGTCGCATAAACAGACTTTTGTCACATAACGTTTCTCGAAAAAACCCGCGAAACCCGCTTGCGGCTTGGCTTTCAATAGATGTACTGCATATTTGACCAGTACTAAATAATTCGTGAAAAGCATCACTGCAATTGCGTTGCATTTTATCAATTTTTCATGTCTGATGGATAATATATTGAATGGCCGAAATCAGCCTTTTCCCGTATCGAAAATAAAAAAATACATGCAAGGCTCACGATAGAGGTGGCTGATTTAAGGGCCGGACATGCACCGCAAGCGCAATATGCACGAAAAACATACCATGCACTGTATTTTAAAAACACCAATGAATATGTGCGTATGATCTGGTATTTTCAAACATACCCCATTCAATTTCATTGAGTAACCGCTGTCGCGCAGATTAAAAAAGCCTCCTGCCGGAAAAACCGGCGGGAGGCTTTTTCTTGACTGCTGCGCTGTTTACTTCTTGCGCATCGGCGGCAAATCGGTGCACACGCCTTCGAACACTTCGGCGGCCATGCCGATCGATTCGCCCAGGGTCGGGTGCGGATGGATGGTCTTGCCGATATCGGTGGCGTCGGCGCCCATCTCGATGGCCAGCGCGATTTCACCGATCATGTCGCCGGCATGGGTGCCGACGATGCCGCCGCCGACGATGCGGTGGGTTTCGGCGTCGAACAGCAACTTGGTGAAGCCTTCATCGCGCCCGTTGGCCACCGCGCGGCCGGAAGCGGCCCACGGGAAATGGCCTTTTTCGAGCTTGATGCCCCTGGCTTTGGCTTCGTCTTCGGTGATGCCGACCCATGCGACTTCGGGATCGGTGTAGGCCACCGACGGAATCACGCGGGCGTCGAAGTGCGACTTCTCGCCGGCCGCCGCTTCCGCCGCCACATGCGCTTCGTGCACCGCCTTGTGCGCCAGCATCGGTTGCCCGACCAGGTCGCCGATGGCGAAGATGTGCGGCACGTTGGTGCGCATCTGGCTATCGACGTTGATGAAGCCGCGCTCGCTGACGGTCACGCCGGCTTTGTCGGCGGCGATCTTGTTGCCGTTCGGGCTGCGCCCGACTGCCACCAGCACCAGGTCGTACAGTTGCGGTTCCGGTGCTGTGACGCTGGCATCTGCGCCTTCAAAGCTGACCTTGATGCCTTCCGGCAAGGCTTCGATGCCGACGGTCTTGGTCTTCAACATGATCTTGTCGAAGCGCTTGTCGTTGAATTTCTGCCACACCTTGACCATGTCGCGATCCGCGCCCTGCATCAGGCCGTCCAGCATTTCGACCACGTCGATGCGCGCACCCAGCGTCGAATACACGGTCGCCATTTCCAGCCCGATGATGCCGCCGCCGATGACCAGCATGCGGTTTGGCACCTGGCGCAGTTCCAGCGCGCCGGTGGAGTCGACGATGCGCGGGTCCGCCTTTTCGGCGCCTTGCACGAATGGCAGGTTCACCACGGAGGAACCGGCGGCGATGATCGCCTGCTTGAACTGCACGGTTTTCTTGCTGCCGTCGCCGGCCGTGACTTCCAGGTGATAGGGACCTACGAACTGGCCGACGCCTTGCAGCACATTGACCTTGCGCGCCTTGGCCATGCCGGCCAGGCCGCCGGTCATCTTGCTGACGACTTTTTCCTTGTAGCCTCGCAGCTGGTCGAGATCGACTTCGGGCTGGGCGAAAGTGACGCCGTGCGCGCTCATGGTGGCCGCTTCATCTATCACCGCCGCCACATGCAGCAAGGCTTTGGACGGGATGCAGCCGACGTTCAGGCACACTCCGCCGAGCGTCGCGTAACGCTCGACCAGCACGGTTGCCCGGCCCAGATCGGCAGAACGGAATGCGGCGGAATAGCCGCCCGGCCCGGCGCCCAATACCAGCATGTCGCATTCGAGATCGACTTTGCCGGCGTAGCTGGAAGCCGCAGGCGCGGCTACTGCAGCAGGTGCGGCCGGAGCGGCGACTGCAGCAGGAGCTGCGGCTGGCGCTGCTGCAGGTGCAGAAGCAGCAGCAGATTCAGCAACGGCTGCGCCTTCGCTTGCTTCCAGCATCAGCACCAGCGAGCCTTCTTTTACCTTGTCGCCGACGCTGACCTTGATCTCCTTGATGACGCCGGCATGGCTGGACGGAATCTCCATGCTGGCTTTGTCGGACTCGACCGTAATCAGCGATTGATCGACCTTGATCGTATCGCCCGGCTTGACCATCAATTCGATCACTTCAACTTCCTTGAAGTCGCCGATATCGGGGACTTTGACTTCTATTAAACTCATGGCTTTGGCTCCGTTCTGGCCTTGCCGCCGCATTGTGTCGCGGCAAGGTTTGGGTGGAAGCGGGTTTTTGCGATTGGCATGCAAACCCGCTCTGCACCTGACCTCCCGACTGGGGAGGGACTCGAATCACTGCATCGCAAAATTACAGCAGGGTTTTGCGCATGTCGGCAAGTATTTCACTCAGGTACACGCTGAAACGTGCGCCGGACGCGCCATCCACGACCCGATGGTCATAGGACAAGGACATCCCCATGATCAGGCGCGGCACGAATTGCTTGCCGTCCCAGACCGGTTTCATCGATGCTTTGGACAAGCCCAGGATAGCGACTTCCGGCGCGTTGATGATCGGCGTAAAGAACGTGCCGCCAATACCGCCCAGTGACGAGATGGTGAAGGTAGCGCCCTGCATGTCGGCCGGCTTGAGCTTGCCCTCGCGCGCTTGCGCCGACAACTCGCCCATTTCAAGCGCAATTTGCGAGATGCTTTTTTGATCCGCGTTTTTAATCACCGGCACCATCAGGCCGTTTGGCGTATCCGCTGCAAAGCCGATGTTGTAGAACTTCTTGAGAATCAGATTCTCGCCTTTTGCATCCAGGGAAGAATTAAAGGCAGGAAATTTTTTCAGTGCCGCAATGCTGGCCTTGATGACGAAAGCCAGCATGGTTAACTTGACGCCTGATTTTGCGAGCGCAGCATTGGAAGATTTGCGGAATTCTTCCAGATCGGTGACGTCCGCTTCTTCGAACTGCGTCACGTGCGGGATCATCACCCAGTTGCGATGCAGGTTCGGGCCGCTGATCTTCTTGATGCGCGACAAGGGCAGCAATTCGGTCTCGCCGAACTTGCTGAAATCGAGCGACGGCCATGGCAGCAGATCGAGGCCGACACCGGTGCCGCCGGCAGCCGGCGCTGCGGCAGTACCGATTGCACCGGACATCACGCCCTTGACGAAATTCTGCACGTCTTCCTGGGTGATGCGGCCTTTCGGTGCGGAACCGTTGACACGCGCCAGATCGACGCCGAGTTCGCGGGCAAACTTGCGAATCGATGGCGATGCATGCGGCTTGCTGCCGGAGGTCTGCACTGCGGCGGCGACGGCCGGAGCCGGCGCCGGCGGGGCAACTGCCTGGGCTGCCGGCGCAGCGGGCGCTGCCGCCGCCGCGAGCGCAGCGCTGGCTTCTGCTGCAACCGGTGCCGCTGCGGATGCATCGGCTTCCAGCAGCAGCAGCAGCGAGCCTTCTTTTACCTTGTCGCCGACGCTGACCTTGACTTCCTTGACGACGCCGGCATGGCTGGACGGAATCTCCATGCTGGCCTTGTCGGATTCGACCGTGATCAGCGATTGATCGACCTTGATCGTATCGCCCGGCTTGACCATCAATTCGATCACTTCGACTTCCTTGAAGTCGCCGATATCCGGGACTTTGACTTCTATTACACTCATAGCGTTGGCTCCGTTTCACCCTCTGCGCCAGGCAGAGGGTCGGTGTGAAGGTGGGTTTGCGTGGCAAACCCGGGTATGGAGAGCGTGCCCTGACCGGGCCAGCGTTACTGCGTTACAGGATTCGGCTTGTTCGGATCGATGCCGTATTGGGCAATCGCCTGCGCCACCACGGAAGCCGAAATCGCTCCGTCTTCCGCCAGCGCCTTCAACGCGGAAACCACCACATAATGACGATTCACTTCGAAGAATTCACGCAGCTTGACACGCGTGTCGGAGCGGCCGAAGCCGTCGGTGCCCAGCACCTTGTAGTTGCGGCCTTTCGGCATGAAGGCGCGGATCTGCTCGGCGAACAGGCGCATGTAATCGGTCGATGCGACGATCGGGCCTTGCGTGTCCTGCAACAACTGGGTCACATAAGGCAGGCGCGGCGCATCGGTCGGATGCACCAGGTTCCAGCGCTCGGCATCCTGGCCGTCGCGTGCCACCAGCGTCAGCGATGGTGCGGACCAGACGTCGGCGGCGATGCCCCAGTCGTCCTTCAGCAGTTCGGCGGCAAAGATCGATTCGCGCAGAATGGTGCCGGAGCCGATCAATTGCACCCGATGCTTGGCGTCCTTGTCGCCTTCCTGCAACAGGTACATCCCTTTCAGAATCCCTTCTTCCTGGCCTGGCTTCAGACCCGGATGGGAGTAGTTCTCGTTCATCAGCGTGATGTAATAGAACACGTCTTCCTGCTTTTCGATCATTCGCTTCAGGCCATCGTGGATGATGACCCCGACTTCATGCGAAAAGGTCGGATCGTACGGCATGCAGTTCGGGATGGTCGCAGCCAGCACATGGCTGTGGCCGTCTTCATGCTGCAAGCCTTCGCCGTTGAGCGTGGTGCGCCCGGCAGTGCCGCCCATCAGGAAGCCGCGTGCGCACATGTCGCCTGCAGCCCAGACCAGGTCGCCCACCCGCTGCAGGCCGAACATCGAGTAGAAGGTGTAAAACGGCAACATCACGCGATTGTTGGTCGAATATGAAGTCGCAGCCGCGATCCACGAGCACATGCCGCCCGCTTCGTTGATGCCTTCCTGCAGAATCTGGCCGGCCTTGTCTTCGCGGTAATACATCACCTGGTCCTTATCGACCGGCTCATACAACTGGCCCTGCTGGTTGAAGATGCCGATCTGGCGGAACAAGCCTTCCATCCCGAAGGTGCGGCTCTCGTCGACCAGGATCGGCACTATCCGCGGCGCCAGGGCGGCGTCGCGCAGCAGGGTTGCGAGGACCCGGACATACGCCTGGGTGGTCGAAATCTCGCGCCCCTCGGCGGTCGCATCAAGCACGTTCTGGAATGCGCTCAAGTCGGGGATCGCCAGCGTTTCATCGGCTTGTACGCGGCGTTGCGGCAGATAGCCGCCCAGCGCCTTGCGGCGTTCATGCAGGTAGACCATTTCCGGCGCATCGTCAGCCGGCTTGAAAAACGGGATCTCGGCCAGCTTGTCGTCCGGAATCGGAATCCCGAAACGGTCGCGCATCGCGCGGATCGCTTCATCATCGAGCTTCTTGGTCTGGTGGGCGGTGTTGCGCGCCTCGCCCCACTTGCCCATGCCATAACCCTTGACGGTCTTGACCAGCAATACGGTCGGCTGCCCCTTGTGCTCTTGCGCGATTTTGTAGGCGGCATAGATCTTGTGCGGATCATGGCCGCCGCGCGTCAGGTGCCAGATGTCGTCATCGCTCATGTTGGCGACCATCTCCAGCAGTTTCGGATGCTTGCCGAAGAAGTGCTTGCGCACAAAGGCGCCATCCTTGGCCTTGTAGTTCTGGTAATCGCCATCGACGGTTTCCATCATCACGCGCTGCAGGATGCCTTCCTTGTCCTGCGCCAGCAACGCATCCCAGCCGGGGCCCCAGATGACTTTGATCACGTTCCAGCCGGCGCCGCGGAAATCGGCTTCCAGCTCCTGGATGATCTTGCCGTTGCCGCGCACCGGGCCATCCAGACGCTGCAAATTGCAGTTGACGATCATCACCAGATTGTCGAGCGTCTCGCGGGCGGCCATGCCGATCGCTCCCATCGATTCCGGCTCGTCCATCTCGCCGTCGCCGCAGAATACCCAGACCTTGCGGTTGTCGGTTTTCGCAATCCCGCGCGCATGCAGGTATTTCAGGAAACGCGCCTGATAAATTGCCATCAGCGGGCCCAGGCCCATCGATACGGTCGAGAATTGCCAAAAGTCCAGCATCAGTTTCGGGTGCGGATAAGAGGACAGGCCATTGCCGTCGACTTCGCGGCGGTAATGCAGCAACTGTTCTTCGCTCAGGCGTCCTTCGAGAAACGCACGGGCGTAAATCCCGGGCGACGTATGTCCCTGAAAATACACCAGGTCGCCGCCGTGGTCTTCGCTCGGCGCATGCCAGAAGTGGTTGAAGCCGATTCCCAGCATGTTTGCCAGCGAAGCGAAGCTGGCCAGATGGCCGCCGAGATCGCCGTCAGTGCGATTGGCCCTGACCACCATCGCCATCGCATTCCAGCGCATCCAGGAGCGCAGCCGCTCTTCAATCTCCAGATCGCCCGGGCAGTGCGCTTCAAGGTGCTGCGGAATGGTGTTGACGTAGGCGGTATTGCTGGAAAAAGGAATCTGGGCGCCGCGGCGGCGCGCCAGATCGACCATGCGCTCCATCAGGTAGTGGGCGCGCTCCGGCCCCTCATGCTCGATCACCGCTTCGAGCGCATCGAGCCATTCCTGGGTTTCCATCATATCGGGGTCGTTGGTGGCTTGCGCCAAAACTTGATCAAGCTGAGCTGACATTTGCGTCTCCTGGTTTTGCACCCAACCCGACTGGACATCGCGGTTGAGCGGTATCTGCTAACAATTTACGGCCATATTTGCTACATGCGCAAGCATTCTATCAGCAGTTTTTAATTTTTCAAATAGCGAAATCGTTTTTCATAATGTGGGATTATGTGGCGCAGCAACACTACTTGAAGAATATTTCCATGGAAATCAATGAACACAATGTACGCGGCCATTTTGCAAAGCAGCAAACCGGGGCGCACACGCGGATTGCCGCGGCTGCACCCCTCTTTCCGGCGCTGCCGGAGCGGCATTATTTGCAGTGAAACCGGCTGAAAACAGCAGAACCGGCTGCGGCCCGGCCGGTTCCCGACAGCGATTCTCCAAATCCCGCAAGTGGCTGGTCTTATAATCCTGTTTTCAATCGAACTTATTTGACGCATATCATGGCTGCCCAACTCATTGACGGAAATCTTCTCTCCCAACAACTGCGCGGCGATGTCGCCCGGCGCGCTGCCGCCCTGACCGCACAAGGCAGGCAGCCCGGCCTGGCAGTGATCCTGGTCGGCGACAGCCCGGCTTCGCAGGTCTATGTGCGCAACAAGGTCAAGGCCTGCGAAGACAGCGGCATCTACTCGGTGCTGGAAAAATACGATGCCGACCTGAGCGAAGCGGCATTGCTGGCCCGCATCGACGCCCTCAACCACGACCCGAAAATCCACGGCATCCTGGTGCAATTGCCGCTGCCGGCACACATCGATGCGCACAAGGTGATCGAAGCCATCGCGGCAGCCAAGGATGTCGACGGTTTTCATGTCAGCAACGCCGGCCTGCTGATGACCGGCCAGCCGCTGTTTCGGCCCTGCACACCGTATGGCGTGATGAAGATGCTGGAATCGATCGACTACCCGGTGCGCGGCGCCAATGCGGTGGTGGTCGGCGCCTCCAACATCGTCGGCAAGCCGCAGGCGATGCTGCTCTTGCAAGCCGGCGCGACCGTCACCATCTGCAATTCCAAGACCCGCGACCTGGCATCCCATACCCGCAACGCCGACATCCTGGTGGTTGCTACCGGCCGTCGCAACATCGTCACCGCCGACATGGTCAAACCCGGCGCCGTCGTGATCGATGTCGGCATGAACCGCGACGATCAGGGTAAATTGTGCGGTGATGTCGACTTCGCCAATGTCAAGGAAGTAGCCGGCTACATCACCCCGGTGCCGGGCGGGGTCGGGCCAATGACCATCACCATGCTGCTCGTCAACACGATCGAAGCGGCAGAAAGAAGCTAAATCACCATGAATACTGCACCCGATACCACGCTCCTACCCAGCGACAACCCGCTGCTGGATTTCTCCGACCTGCCGCGCTTCGATGCGATCAAGCCCGAACATGTGACGCCGGCCATCGATGCGCTGCTGGCGCGCAGCCGCGCGGTGGTTGCTAGTCTGGAAGCGCCGATGCAGCATGTCAGCTGGAGCGATTTCATCGAACCGCTGGAAAATTCCACCGAACAACTGGGGCGTGCCTGGGGCGTGGTCGGCCATTTGAACGCGGTGCAAGATACGCCGGAACTGCGTGCCGCCTACAACGAGAACCAGCCGAAGATCACTGAATTCTGGACTGCGCTGGCGCAAAACATCGCGTTGTTCGACAAGTACAAGGCGCTGCAGAATGATCCGGATTTTGCGACATTTTCCGCCGCACGCCAGCGCATCATCGAGAATGCGGTGCGCGATTTCCGCCTGGGTGGCGCCGATCTGCCGCAAGACCAGAAAGCCCGCTTCGCCGCGATCCAGGAGCAGCATGCGGCGTTGTCGACCAAGTTCTCCGAAAACGTGCTGGATGCCACCAACGGCTATGCGCTATTTATCGAGAATGAGGCCGAACTGGCCGGCCTGCCGGGCGACGTGATCCAGGCCGCACGCAGCGCCGCCGAGCAGGATGGCAAGCCGGGCTACAAATTCACGCTGCACTTCCCGTCGTATTTCCCTATCCTGCAATTGGCCGACAGCCGGGCTCTGCGCGAAACGATTTACCGCGCCAACGCAACCAAGGCGTCCGAACTCGGCGCCAAGCCGGACTGGGACAACACCCAAATCATCGCCGACCTGCTGAAATTGCGCGCCGAAGAAGCCCGGTTGCTGGGTTACCAGAACTTCGCCGAAGTCTCGCTGGTGCCGAAGATGGCGCAAACACCGCAGCAAGTAATCGACTTCCTGCAGGATCTGGCGCAGCGCGCCAGACCGTTTGCGGAAAAGGATCTGGCCGAGTTGCGCGCGTTCGCCAAACATGAACTGGGCCTGGAAACGCTGGAAGCATGGGATACCGCTTACGCGTCGGAAAAACTGCGCGAGCAGCGCTACGCGTTTTCGGAACAGGAAGTAAAGCAGTACTTTCCCGAACCCAAGGTGACTGCCGGCCTGTTCCGTCTGGTTCAATCGCTGTTTGGAGTGCAGATCAAGCCGGACAGCGCGCCGGTCTGGCACCCGGACGTGCAGTTTTTCCGGATCGAAAGAGACGATCAACTGGTCGGCCAGTTTTATCTCGACCTGCATGCCCGCAGCGGCAAGCGCGGCGGCGCCTGGATGGACGATGCGCGCGGCCGCCGGCGTCGGGGCGACGCACTGCAAACCCCGGTGGCTTACCTGACCTGCAATTTTTCCGCGCCGGTCGGCAACAACCCGGCCCTGCTCACGCATGACGATGCGATCACGCTGTTCCACGAATTCGGCCACGGCCTGCACCACATGCTCACGCAAGTCGATGAAATCGGCGTTTCCGGCATTTCCGGCGTCGAGTGGGATGCGGTCGAACTGCCGTCGCAATTCATGGAAAACTTCTGCTGGGAATGGGAAGTGCTGCAGCACATGACTGCGCATATCGATACCGGCGCGGCGTTGCCGCGCGCGCTGTTTGAGAAGATGATCGCCGCCAGGAACTTCCAGAGCGGACTGCAGACGCTGCGCCAGGTCGAGTTCTCGCTGTTCGACATGCATCTGCATTTCGATCACGATGCCTACGGCAGCAAGTCGGCGCTGGATGTATTGAATGCGGTGCGGGAAAAATTTGCGGTCCTGCTGCCGCCCGCATTCAACCGCTTCCAGAACTCGTTCAGCCACATTTTTGCCGGCGGTTACGCGGCCGGCTACTACAGTTACAAATGGGCCGAGGTGCTGTCGGCGGATGCCTACGGCGCGTTCGAAGAAGCCAGGTCGGACCAAGGCGGCACGCTGCCGGCGGAAACCGGTCGCAAGTTCCAGTCCGAGATTCTGGCCGTCGGCGGCTCCCGCCCGGCGCTCGAATCCTTCAAGGCATTTCGCGGCAGGGAACCGAACATCGATGCATTGCTGCGTCATAGCGGCATGGCATCCTGACCTTATGCAACACAAGGAGATCACATGAAACGCAGCGGTTTGGCGCTGGCGGGCCTGCTGGCTTTGTCCTGCATCGGAAACGCCCAGGCGCAACTCTATAAGTGGGTTGGCCCCGACGGGAAAGTCAACTACAGCGACCTGCCGCCACCAAAGTCGGTCCGGCAGATGGAAAAATCGACGCTGAAATCCACCGATTCCAGCACCGCTGCGCTGCCTTACGCGCTAGCCGAAGCCAGCAAGAACCATCCGGTGACATTATTTACCGGCGCCCGGTGCAGTCCTTGCGCAGAAGCCAGGGACTTCCTGAAAAATCGCGGGATCCCGTTTGCGGAAAAATCCGTCACCACGAATGAAGACATCGCCAAATTGCGCCAGGCAAGTGGCGAAGCCCAGTTGCCGGTATTGCTGATCGGCCGCGACAAGCAGTTGGGATTCGAGCCCGGCGCCTGGAACGCGGCATTGAGCGCCGCCAGCTACCCGCAGGATAGCCAGTTACCGAAGGATTACCGGTTCGCGCAGGCAGAGCCGGCCGCTCCCGAGGCAGTGGCAAAACCGGAAAAGCCGGCCGATACCGAAAGCCACCAACCATCCACGGCAACAACGCAACGGCTGCCAGCCAGCGGCAATGCGCCTCCCGACTTCCGTTTTTGAGCGCGATCCAATCATGACCAGCATCGATTTCCATACCAATATCGCGGACAAGCTCAACTACACCTGCAGGCTGGCGCGCAAGGCAGTCGCCGCGCACAACCGGGTCGCCATCCTGTTTGAAAACCAGTCCGAACTGGACGCGCTGGACGCGGCGCTATGGACCTTCTCGGAAACCGATTTTCTGCCCCATGTACGGTCCGACCATCCGCTGGCGGCGCAAACGCCGGTCATCCTGCTGCCGCACGAGAGCGCAGATTGCCCGCACCATCAAATCCTGATCAATTTATCCAGAACAACGCCGTTGCATTTCGCCAGCTTCGAACGGCTGCTGGAAATCATTTCGACCGATGAAGCAGACGCGTCCAGCGGACGCGAACGCTTTCGCCATTACCGCCAGCGCGGTTATCCGCTGGCCCACTTTGTCGCCAAGCAAGCATGAACGATAACGACGAACTCGATGCCACCATCCCGGTACTGACCGAAATCATTGCGCAGGAGCAGGATTTCGCCGACGCGGCATTCCAATCCGCACCGCCCGAACCGCCGCCACCTGAGGACCCGGGTGCATCCGAAACTGCCGAATTGACCGAGGTAGCGGCCGAGGTGGCGCCCTCCACTGCATTGAGCGAGAGCCAGTGGCAGGCGCTGGAGCATAAAATCAGCGAGCGCGTCTTGCGCCAGTTGCAGACCAGGATTGATTTTGTGCTGGAACATCGGATCCGGGATGGGCTGGCCAACGCGCTGCAACTGGCGGTTGACGGCATTGCGGCGGACATCAAGCGCGGCCTGCACCAGACCCTGGAAGACGTGATCGCACGCGCGGTGGCGCAAGAAATTGCAATGCTGCAGACCAACGGCATCAAACCCGATGCGCATCCTGCTGAAGATTAGTATTGGGGTATGGCAAAAAACACTGCATTATCCGCATTAATTTAGTCCGAATTTAAAAATACATGGAACAGTATTTTTTCAATGTTGAGCAGAACAGCGCCGCACGGTCGGATATCACTGCACAAGCCGAAAGAAACGACTACCGGCAAGAATCGTTTGATTTTCCAAAAAAATACTGCCGTATTTGTTGTTAAATGAAAAAATTGCCGCTGTAATAGCTGCATAAAAAATCGAAAACTTCTTACAATCTAGGAATCAAAAATTCTGAGGTTGCTATGAAAGTCATCGTATTAGGTTCCGGCATCATAGGCACGGCATCCGCCTGGTTTCTCAATCAGGCTGGCCATGATGTGACGGTGATAGACCGTCAGTCCGGCAGCGCGCAGGAAACCAGCTTTGCCAACGGTTGCCAGATTTCGGTATCGCATGCCGAACCCTGGGCCAATCCGGCAGCGCCGATGAAAGTGTTGAAATGGCTCGGGCAGGAAGACGCCCCCCTGCTATATCGCTTTCGACCCGAATGGCTGCAGTGGAAATGGGCGCTGCAATTCCTGCGCGAATGCACGCCGAAACGCACCGACTACAATATCCGCCAGATCGTCGCTCTGTGCGAATACAGTCGCCGGACCTTGCAGGCACTGCGCACCGATACCGGGATCGACTACGACTGCCTGACGCGCGGCATCCTGCACTTTTATACCGACCAGAAGGATTTCAACGACTCGCTGCCGGCCGCCAAGCTGATGCGCGATCTGGGCTGTCCGCGCGATTCAATCAGCGCTGACGAGGTGGTCAGAATCGAACCCGCATTGTCCGGCATCCGCGACAAGATCGTCGGCGGCGACTTCACGGCCACCGACGAATCCGGCGACATCTACAAATTCACCAACAACCTAGGCGACAAGGCACGCCGAGCCGGCGTCGAGTTTCGCTACAACACCTCCGTCACCCGCCTGCTGACCGAAGGCAGCGGAGCAGCCGCAAAAATCACCGGGGTCGAAGTCATCCTGCCGGACGGCCGCCATCAAGTGCTGCGCGCAGACAGCTTCGTGATTGCGATGGGCAGTTTTTCCGTACCGCTGCTGAAGCCGCTCGGAATCAACCTGATGATTTACCCCGGCAAGGGGTATTCGGCCACCTACCAGATCACCGATCCGGACACGGCGCCGTCCGTGTCGCTGACCGATGACGGTTACAAACTGGTGGTCTCGCGACTTGGCGACCGCTTGCGCGTGGCCGGCACCTGCGAACTGAATGGCTACACGCGCGAACTCAACAGCACCCGCTGCGAAGCGATCACCCGCCGCACCCGTGAACTGTTCCCCAACGCCTGCGACTATGACAACCCGACCTACTGGACCGGTTTGCGGCCGTTGACCCCATCGAACATACCGTATATCGGCAAAACGAAGATCGGCAACCTGTACCTCAATACCGGCCACGGCACACTGGGCTGGACCATGGGCTGCGGTTCAGGGCGTGCGCTGGCCGACATCGTCTCGGGCCGGCAACCGGAACTCGATTTCGCGTTTACCGGCATGGACCGCCGGAATTGGCCCACACGACCGAACAAAATACAAACGGCGTAAGGCTGGTCCTGCAACCCGTTATTTCGATGCACGCACCTGAAGCTCGTCTGCCTTTTCATCGAACGCGATTCGGGTAGTGAACTTGGCGCGCTTCATCGGAAAGCGGGAATGGAAGTGACGCACATTGCCCGATCCTGAAATGACGCGCCGCACGAACTGATAGTAGGCATCCATATCGATCACATGGACCGCAATGAAATAATCGTATTCTCCGGAGACAAAATAGCACTGCATCACCTCCGGTTCCTGCTGCATGCAGATCTCGAACTGCGCCATATGATCGTCTGACTGGTTGATCAGCGAAATTTCCAGAAATGCCAGCATTCCATAACCCAGCCCGAACGGATCGACCATCGCCACATTAGCGCTGATGACGCCCGCTTCGCGCAACTCGCGAATGCGTCGCAAGCAAGTCGGCTGGGAGAGATGCAACTGCTCCGCCAGCACCCGGGTCGGCGTTTGATTGTCTTTTTGCAAAAGATTCAAAAGCTTGCGATCCACTTTGTCCAAGGTTCGAATTTTTGACATATATAGGACTTACGCAAAAAACATATAAATGTAACAAGATGTAATGACGTAAACCTAAAGATGAGAGCGGTTGCGTAAAGTTCTGGTCATGCCAAAACGCCCAAGCCGACTCGATTACTGCCAGTATTTATTGGTGAGTCCGA
>JAUYNR010000115.1 GCA_030698225.1 Oxalobacteraceae bacterium
TCGGACTCACCAATAAATACTGGCAGTAATCGAGTCGGCTTGGGCGTTTTGGCATGACCAGAACTTTACGCAACCGCTCTCATCTTTAGGTTTACGTCATTACATCTTGTTACATTTATATGTTTTTTGCGTAAGTCCTAACTATGTAATCAGTCCAAACATCACATAAAAACCAAGTTATTATTTTACGTACCATAAGCATGGATTGCTTGATGAATTCTTACGACAGCAACTTAAAAATCCGACGATTGCTATGCGTTTGGCATAAACCCGATTTGTTACAAAAATACGCTTTTTGCGTAAGTCCTAGTTAATATCTCCACTTCACCAGCATAATTGCAGAAAATCTAACTGGCGGTTCAAGGGAGTAATAATGCTTCGCATAATTGCCCCTTAACCTATCCGTTAAAAATCCCAAGAATACGAAACCTGATCGTCTCTTCCCAGTCTGAACCTGACAGTTAGCCTCGCTCTGCCAGCGCCTGCAGTTGGCCATTTGATCCGTTCGCGAAAGACCCAGAGTAGAGCAATTGCAGACATTCACCGAGATCACAGATTAGGCTGCAGCTTGCAGGAGCCTAATCTGGCGCAATACGGGACAAGCGTTTCCTCTGCGTTAATAGAAGATCAAATCTGCATCAATTTCAGAAATACAGATTCGTCTCACCAACTACTGATCGTTCACATTCACACCCGCTCCATGGGCCTGCTGGTCGGCGTGATAGCTGGAGCGCACCATCGCGCCGACGGCGGCGTGGTCGAAGCCCATCTTGTAGGCTTCCTGCTCGAACATCTTGAAGACATCCGGATGCACGTAGCGGCGCACCGGCAAATGGTCGCCGGACGGCATCAGGTACTGGCCGATGGTCAGCATGTTGATGTCGTGGGCGCGCATGTCGCGCATCACTTGCAGGATTTCCTCGTCGGTTTCACCCAGGCCGACCATGATGCCCGATTTGGTCGGGATGTTCGGGTGCTGCTGCTTGAATTGCTTGAGCAAGTCCAGCGAGTGCTGGTAGTCGGAACCGGGGCGGGCTTCCTTGTACAGGCGCGGCGCGGTTTCCAGGTTGTGGTTCATCACGTCCGGCGGCATGTCCTTGAAGATTTCCAGCGCGCGCTCCAGGCGGCCGCGGAAATCCGGCACCAGCACTTCGATGCGGGTATTGGGCGACAATTCGCGGATCCGGCGGATGCAGTCGGCGAAGTGGCCGGCGCCGCCGTCGCGCAAGTCGTCGCGGTCGACCGAGGTGATCACCACGTAATTGAGCCTGAGCGCGGCGATGGTCTTGGCCAGCTGTTCAGGTTCGTTGACGTCCAGCGGATCGGGGCGGCCGTGGCCGACGTCGCAGAACGGGCAGCGCCGGGTGCATTTGTCGCCCATGATCATGAAGGTTGCGGTGCCCTTGCCGAAGCATTCGCCGATGTTCGGGCAGGACGCTTCTTCGCATACCGTGACCAGCTTGTTTTCGCGCAGGATATCCTTGATTTCGTAGAAGCGGGTGGTCGGCGAACCGGCCTTGACGCGGATCCAGTCCGGCTTCTTCAGGCGTTCGGCCGGGATGATCTTGATCGGGATGCGCGCGGTCTTATCGGCGCCTTTTTGCTTGTCACTGGGATTGTAGGCCGATGAGGCGAGCGGTAGCGGGAGCTTGGTGTCAGAAGTCATTGCATGTCCTGGTGGCAATTAATGCAGTACAGGCGCGGCCTGTGCTAGCTGGTAAGATTTTTAATCAGTTCGTGAGCAAGTGCAGACTGCACCTCGGGCAACGGTATCTGCGCGCCTTGCGAGCGCATGTCGACCGTTTGCAAGCCCGCATAACCGCACGGGTTGATCCAGGAAAACGGTGTCAAATCCATCGCCACATTCAGCGCTACGCCGTGATAGGTGCAACCGTTGCCGCGTATCTTGAGGCCGAGCGCGGCGATTTTTGCGCCGGCCGCAGTGCTGTCGGCCATGTAAATCCCGGGCGCGCCCGCCTTGCGTTCACCGGCCAGATTATACGCGGCGAGCACTTCGATGACGGACTGCTCGATTTTATGCACGAATTCGCGCGCGAACATGCGCCCGCCCGAAATGCGGCGGCGCAGATCGATCAGCAGGTAAATCACCACCTGGCCCGGCCCGTGGTAAGTGACTTCGCCGCCGCGATCGGTTTGGACGATCGGAATGCCGTGCGCATCGAGTACGTGGCTGCGGTCGGCGGCCAGTCCGAGCGTGAATACCGGCGGGTGTTCGACGATCCACAATTGGTCCGGGGTGGCGGCGTCACGGCTGTCGGTGAACGCGCGCATGGCGTCGAAGCTGGCGTCGTAGGGTTCAACGCCGCGTCGAATGATGAATGGAGCTTGCATGGCCGACAGTGTACCGAAATAGCACGGCGGGTGCGCCAACAAGCCTGAATCCGATATGGGTATTGCGGCGTCCGGCCTGCCGCAGCGCGGCATTATGAGGGGACTAAGGCCCCGAGCCTCTGACGCCATTCAAAACCTGGTCCAGCCCATATTTCTTGAGCTTGATGTACAGGGTGCTCTTCGCAATCCCCAGATGCTTGGCCACCAGGGTCAGATTGCCGCGGTCCGCTTCGAGCGTCTCGCGGATGAACGCCAGCTCCGCGTCCTCCAGCTTTCCCGTGGTCGCAGGTGATCGCAGCTTGATCTTGCCGCCGCCGGAAACCGGCGATGATCCTATTTCAGGTGGCAGCGCATCCAATCCCAATGATGCACCACTGGCCATCAAGAACATGCTTTCGACCACATTGCGCAGTTCGCGCACGTTTCCTGGCCAGCCATGGTTTTCCAGCGCAGCGATGAGTTCCGGCTTGATCTGCTTGGAATCGGCGCCGTACCGTTCGCTGAATTTGCGGAGAAAGTGCTCGACCAGCGGCCCGATGTCCTCCCTGCGTTCGCGCAGCGGCGGAATGCGGATGCTGGTCACCGACACCCGGTAAAACAGATCCATCCGGAAGCGGCCCTCGGCAACCTCCTCCCGCAGTTCCCGGTTGGTGGCCGCGATCAGCTTGAAGTTGATTTTTCGCGGCGTAGTTTCGCCGATACGATAAATTTCCCCTTCTTCCAGCACCCGCAAGAAATGCGGCTGCAATTCCAGCGGCATTTCGCCGATCTCGTCGAGAAACAGCGTGCCGCCGTTCGCCGCCTCGACCTTGCCGACCATGCCGCCGCGACGCGATCCGGTGAAGGCTCCCTCGCAATGCCCGAACAGCTCGCTGGCCAGCAGATCCTTGGACAGCCCGCCGCAGTTAAGCGCCACAAATGGACGCTCCCCGGTCGGCCCGGAGCTGTGGATCCCTTGTGCAAAGTTTTCCTTGCCTACCCCCGTTTCGCCCAGCAACAGCACCGGCACATTGGTTTTGGCCAGCAGCTTTGCCTTCTGGACTGCCTGCACCAGGGCGTCGCTGCTGCCCACGATGCCGGCGAAACCCCGGAGGTCCGCAGCCAGCGCAGCTTTCGTGCTTCTTTCCTTGCGGGCAACGCCTGGAGACATGCCGGTTTGCGGCAGCCCGGGGATCGTCAACAGGGTTCCGATCCGCTCCCCTGCATCGATAATCGGCTCCAGCCAGTCTGCGCGCAGCCATTCGGGAGCCTCGGCGCGTGTAAGAGGCGCGAATGTTCCCATGCCCAAGGTCGGGATCCGGGTCGTGTGCTTGAGATCGAAGTCTATGCCGCGCGCCAGCAGGGCGGTTGCTGCCCGCTCGTTTACCTTGATCGGATAGCCGCGACGATCGCAGATAATCACGCCGTCGGTCGCGCTGGACATTTTTGCCATGCCGCGCTCCAGCAATTGATAGCGGAACTCCATCTCCTGTTTGGCCAGCTGGCTCTCGATGCGGCTGGCAGTGGTGACGGCCAAAGCCAGGCTATGGGTGCTGAAGGTCTTGCCCAGGCCGGAGACATCGATCGCGCCCAGGATCTTGCCGTCATAGGGATCGCGGATGATGGTCGCCGAACAGGTCCACTGCTTGATCCCGGCACAAAAATGCTCTGCCGCATGGATCTGCACCGGCTGGCCGATCGATAGGGCGGTGCCGATCGCATTGGTGCCGCAAATCAGTTCGTTCCAGCTGCTGCCGGCAATCAGATGGATATCCTCGGCCGCCCCCAATGCGCGGGGGTCGCCCTCGACGCCCAGTATCATCCCGTTCGGATCGGTCAGGATCATGATGGTTTCAGTTTCGGCCAGGAAATCCCTGGCCATCGCCATCACCTGTTTGCCGGCAGTCAGCAACTCGCGATGCTGGTGCTGCAGCGAATTGAGGATGTTCTCATTGACCGGGGATGGCGCCTGATGGCGGGCCGGATCCACCTGCACCTCCAGGCAACGCCGCCAGGAGTCATCGATCAGGCAGCGTAATGCATTGGCCTGTGGCGCATGGCCACTGAGAAACCCTTCCCAGGCGGCCATGATCTTTTGGTTGTTTTGCGGATTGGATAGCCGCTGGTTCGGCTCGTTTGCAATCATTTTGTCTCCTACCGGCTGTTCGCCGTATTTCCATAGGGAAATATACTCCCCTCGGCCCGCCTCGCCGGCAGGCTCTTCCTGAAAAATTTATTAACTTTTTCTGTGACTATACACCTATCCAAAATGGGGATTTGACGGTTGCAGTGCAACGCAGTGCACCCTCTCTGCCGGCCTGTCTGCCACAAGTGGACGAGAGGAGCAAAGCCGGACAGCGTTCGATTTCCGGTCGTATTCGCCATGACCGTCCGGAAAACAAACGTCCGGGACCGGCCTCGAGCTTGCTCCAGACGGCCCGCTTTTTTTGCCGCTTTTCATAGGGAAGGCAGGCTCTTTTCAAGCGTCTTCCCGGGCATTGGCATGCTCCTTGCGATATCCGGTGTGCGGTCTAGCTAATTTCATCGCCGAATACCCAGCCATCAACCGTCGAGGACAGTCGATGGCCGGATTCGAAAAACCACACTCATTGAGGAGACACACATGCAAGCTCAACAATCGCCAGTACAGGTGATGGGCATCGATGCCGGCGGCACGATGACTGACACCTTCTTCGTACGGGAGGACGGGTCATTCGTCGTCGGCAAGGCGCAGAGCAATCCAGGGGATGAATCCCAGGCGATCTACGAATCGTCGATCGACGCTCTGGCCGAATGGCAGCGCAAAGTCGATGATGTCTTTCCGGAACTCTTGACCTGCGTCTATTCCGGCACCGCCATGCTGAACCGTGTGGTTCAGCGCAAAGGCCTCGATGTGGGCCTGATGTGCAACCGGGGTTTTGAGGATATCCATTCAATGGGTCGTGCGGCGCAGAGTTACCTCGGGTATGCGCTGGAAGAACGCATCCACCTGAACTGCCACCGCTACGATGAACCATTGGTGCCGCTGTCCCGCACCCGTGGCGTCACCGAGCGTACCGATGTCCAGGGTCAGGTCGTGATTCCGCTGCGCGAAGACGAAGTTCGCGTTGCAACCCGCGAACTGGTGGCGCGCGGCTCGAAGGCGATCGTCATCAGCCTGCTGCAGTCGCACAAAAACGAACAAAGCGAACTGCGTGCACGCGATATCTGCCGTGAGGAATTGAAGAAGATTGGCGCGGAGATCCCGGTGTTCGCGACCGTCGATTATTATCCTTCCCGCAAGGAAAGCCACCGCACCAACACCACCATTCTGGAAGCATATGCGGCCGAGCCTTCGCGCGCAACGCTGAAAAAAGTCAGCGACCGCTTCAAGAAGCACGGCGCCAAGTTCGATCTGCGCGTGATGGCAACGCACGGCGGCACCATCGGCTGGAAAGCCAAGGAGCTGGCACGCACCATCGTCTCCGGCCCGATCGGTGGCGTGATCGGCTCGAAATTCCTGGGCGAGAAACTGGGCTACGACAATATTGCGTGCAGCGATATCGGCGGCACCAGTTTCGACATGGCAATCATCACCAAGGGCAACTTCGCGATCCAGTCCGATCCGGACATGGCGCGCCTGTTGCTTTCCCTGCCGCTGGTCGCAATGGATTCGGTCGGCGCCGGCGCAGGCAGCTTCATCCGCATCGATCCGTACAGCAAAGCAATCAAACTCGGTCCCGACAGCGCCGGGTATCGGGTCGGCATGTGCTGGGCCGACAGCGGTCTGGACACGGTGTCGGTTTCCGATTGCCACGTCGTGCTGGGTTATCTCAATCCTGACAATTTCCTCGGTGGCGCGATCAAGCTCGACGTCGACCGTGCCCGCAAATATCTGAAGGACCAAATTGCCGATCCGCTCGGCTTGAGTGTCGAAGATGCCGCCGCCGGCGTGATCGAGCTGCTGGATCTGAACCTGCGTGAATACATGCGTTCCGTCATCAGCGCCAAGGGCTACAACCCGGCCGACTTCGTCTGCTTCTCATACGGCGGCGCCGGTCCGGTTCATACCTACGGTTATACCGAGGGCCTGGGCTTCAAGGACGTGATCGTGCCGGCATGGGCGGCAGGCTTCTCCGCCTTCGGCTGCGCCTGCGCCGAGTACGAATACCGCTACGACAAGAGCGTCGATATCGGCGTCGGCCCGAAAGCCACCGACGCAGAGAAAGTGCAGGCATGCAAGACCCTGACCGAAGCATGGGCCGAACTGAGCGAGAAGGTGATCGAGGAATTCATCATCAATGGATTCAAGCCGGAAGACGTATTGCTGCGTCCCGGCTATCGGATGCAGTTCATGGGTCAGCTCAACGACCTCGAAATCAATTCGCCGATCACCAGCGCCGCCACGCTGGAGGACTGGGAAAAGATGGTGCATGCATTCGACGAGACCTATGCACGGGTCTATGCGAGTTCCGCCAGTTCACCGGAACTGGGTTTTGGCGTGACCGGCGCGATCATGCGCGGCAGCGTTGTTTCATCCAAGCCGGAACTGCCGGAAGAACCCGATGCCGGTCCGGTTCCACCGAAGGAGGCGCATATAGGAAGCCGTCCCTTCTATCGCCACAAGAAATGGCAGGACGCCCAGATCTGGTCGATGGAGGCGCTGAAGGCGGGCAATCGCGTGGTGGGACCGGCCATTGTCGAATCGCCGTCGACCACCTTCATCGTGCCTCTGGGGTTCGAAACCTATTGCGACACGCACCGCTTATTTCATCTTAAAGAAGTTAAATAAGGAGACCAATCATGAATAAAATGTCAAGAAAAGAAATGGGCTTGCCCGATTTGCTGGGCAACGGCAAGACCCTCAAGCAGCATCGCGACGAAGTGTTGGCGCGCACCAAGGACACCGGCTTCTACAACGGACTGGAAAAGCTGGAGTTCAAGGAATCCGATCCGATCACCTATGAAAAGCTGTTTTCCAGAATTCGCGGCGGCCTGGTGCATGCCCGCGAGACTGCGAAGAAAATCGCCGCATCGCCTATCGTCGAGCAAGAAGGCGAACTGTGCTTCACGCTGTATAACGCATCGGGCGACTGCATCCTGACTTCGACCGGGATCATCATCCACGTCGGCACCATGGGCGCGGCGATCAAGTACATGATCGAAAACGCCTGGGAAGTCAATCCGGGCATCAACCCAGGCGACATGTTCACCAATAACGATTGCTCGATCGGCAATGTGCATCCCTGCGACATCGCCACCATCGTGCCGATCTTCTGGGAAGGTAATCTGGTGGGTTGGGTCGGGGGTGTAACCCATGTGATCGACCTCGGTGCGATGACACCGGGGTCGATGTCGACCGGTCAAGTCTCCCGCTTCGGCGACGGATTGCAGGTGACCTGCCGCAAGACCGGCATCAACGACACCCCGCTGCGCGACTGGCTGCACGAGAGCCAGCGCAGCGTGCGCACCACCAAGTACTGGATCCTGGACGAACGCACCCGGATTGCCGGTTGCCACATGATACGCACGCTGGTGGAGGAAGTTCTGGCGGCGGAAGGGATAGAGAATTACACCAAGTTCGCCCACGAGATCATCGAAGAGGGTCGGCGCGGCCTGCAGGCACGACTCAAGGCAATGACCGTTCCCGGCGTCTACCGCAGGGTCGCCTTCGTCGACATTCCTTACGATCATGAAGACATGTGCCTGGCGTCGGAGTTCGGCAAGATGAACAGCATCATGCATGCGCCGTGCGAAATGACGATCCGCCCGGACGCAAGCTGGCGGCTGAATTTCGAGGGTGCCAGCCGCTGGGGTTGGCACAGCTTCAATGCCAATCAGGTGGCGTTCACCAGCGGCATCTGGGTCATGCTGACACAGACGCTGGTTCCCACTGCGCGCATCAACGACGGCGCCTACTACGCGACCGAATTCAAGCTGCCAAAAGGCACCTGGATGAATCCGGACGACCGTCGCACTGCGCATGCGTACGCCTGGCATTTCCTGGTGTCCGGCTGGAGCGGCATCTGGCGCGGCATGAGCCAATCCTACTTTGCCCGCGGCTACCTGGAGGAAGTCAACGCCGGCAATGCCAACACCTCCAACTGGCTGCAGGGAGGCGGCATCAATCAGGATGGCGAAGCGCACGCGGTCAACAGTTTCGAGCCTGCCGCATGCGGCACCGGCGCCTGCGCGATCAAGGATGGCCTGAACCACGCCGCCGCGGTATGGAATCCCGAAGGCGACATGGGCGATATCGAGATTTGGGAAATGGCGGAACCGCTGCTGTACCTGGGGCGCAACGTCAAGACCAACTCAGGCGGCTACGGCAAGTTCCGTGGCGGCTGCGGTTTCGAGACTCTGCGCATGGTCTGGAAAGCGCAGGACTGGAGCATGTATTTCATGGGCAATGGCTACATGAACAGCGACTGGGGTCTGATGGGCGGCTACCCGTCGGCTACCGGCTATCGTTTCGAAGCCCACAAGACCGATCTCGAAGCACGCATCAGGGACGGTTTGTCGCTGCCGCTGGGCGCCGATCGCAATCCGGAAAATACCGAATACGAGCGGCATATCAGCGCCACCGCCAAGGTCAAGCGCGATCAGCAATGCACCACCACCGAAGCCATTTTCGAAAACCATGACCTGTATTTGAACTACATGCGCGGCGGCCCCGGCTTTGGCGATCCGCTCGATCGTGATTGCGCTTCAGTTGAAACTGATCTCAACAGCCGCTTCGTGTTGCCGGAGTTCGCCGAGAAGGTCTATGGCGTGGTGGTCTCGCAAGACAAGGATCAGGTCTGGAAAGTCGATGTTGCCAAGACTGCCGCCCGTCGCAAGGAAGTCCGCAAGGAGCGTATCGCCAGAGCCGTTCCGACCCGCGAATGGATGAAGGAAGAGCGGGCACGGATCATCACCAAGCATGCATCGGTTCAGGTGCGCCACATGTTCGCGACCAGCTTCGACCTCAGCGTCAAGTTCAAGAACGAATTCAAGGCGTTCTGGGATCTGCCGGCCGACTGGGAACTGCCGGAGTCCGAGCTGGGCGTTCCTTCATTCGGTTCCAAATACCGGATGGATCTGTCGAAGTTGCCGGATGTCCGCACCGTTACTTTGGTTGAAGAGTGATTTGAAGTGAAGCCGGAGTTCGGGATTGAGTCCCGGCCCCGGCCAGCCACCATTATTGGAGATAAAAATGTCTGTTTATACACAAGAGCAAGTGAACTATCTGGTGGAAGGCAAGCTGGACTGGGAAACCACGATGCGCATGCTTTCCATGCCGAAGGACTCGGATCGCTTCCGTATGTATTTGAATGCGCTGCAGTCCAAGCTGTCATGGGATGACAAGATCATCCTGCCGATCAGCCTGCATCTGTACATCGCGCAAAACAAAGAGACCAAGGAGTGGGTCACCAAGTGCAGCTGCGGCCACGAGTTCGGCGACTATCGCAAGAACTGGAAACTGGAGGCTTTGGTTTACGTTCGCGATACGCCGGAAGCGATGCATGAAGTCTATCCGACGCTGATGGCGCCGGACACCAACTGGCAGGTGTACCGTGAGTACTATTGTCCCAAGTGCGGCACCATGCATGAGGTCGAGGCGCCGACGCCATGGTATCCGGTGATTCACGAGTTCGAGCCGGATATCGAAGCTTTCTACAATGACTGGGTGCATCTGCCGTTGCCGGAAAAGGCCTGCTAAGAGCGTAGGTTGGGCTGCAAAGCCCAACATTTTTGTAACTATTCAGCTCCCTATGGGATACCTCTAAAAATTCAAAACCGTCATTCCCGCGAAGGCGGGAATCCAGACTGTGCAAAGCTGATAACCGGCTTCTGGACCCCCGCCTTCGCGGGGACGATGAACTTTATGATCCCTCTTATAGAGGGCTGAATAGTTACACATTTTTCCAAATCGTTGAGCTTTGCAACCCAACGGCACTGAGGTTTCCAGGTTCCTATGAATATCGCGGCATTACTCGAAAAATCGGCGATTCGGCACGGCGACCGGCCCGCGCTCACCGTCCATGACCAGGTCCATGCAAATTACCGGCTGTTCAGCCAGCGCGTCAGGGCGATGGCTTTCAGCCTGCGGCACCGGCTGGGATTGAAGACCGGCGACCGGGTTGCCATCGCGATGAGCAACCGGCCGGAATTTTACGAAACCTTGTTTGCAGTCTGGCATGCAGGACTGGTCGGCGTCCCGATCAATCCCAAATTGCATAGCAAGGAATTTGAATACATTCTTTCCAATTCGCAGGCGCGAGTCTGTTTCGTCAGCCCTGACTTGATCGAGGCCATCGCGCCTCTGGTCTATCAGGTGGACGAACTGGAGTTGGTGATTGCCACCGACAGCCCTGACTATCGTGCGCTGATAGGCGCCGATGCGATCGATATGGTCGACGTCGCGCCGACTGCTCCGGCGTGGTTGTTTTACACCAGTGGCACGACCGGTCGCCCGAAGGGGGCCACGCTCACCCATCGCAATCTGTTGGCCATGACGATGAGCTATTTTGCCGATATCGACCAAATCGGCCCCTTTGACGCGATTATCCATGCCGCGCCGATGTCGCACGGCTCCGGACTGTACGGCCTGCCGCATATAGCGAAGGCGGCCAACAATGTGATACCCGCCAGTGTGCATTTCGACCCTGCAGAAATCTGGCTGCTGGTGGAGATCCATCGAGGGGTGAGTTTTTTTGCCGCACCGACGATGATCCAGCGCTTGACGCACAGCGCTGCGCTGGCCACCTCGGACCACCTGAAGACCATCATCTATGGCGGCGCCCCGATGTACCGCGCCGACCTTGAGCGGGCGCTCGATGTGATCGGCCCGCGCCTGGTGCAGATTTACGGCCAGGGCGAAAGCCCGATGACCATTACCGCGCTTTCCAAACAATCGCACGCCGACCGCAACCATCCGCGTCACCGGGATCTGCTTGGATCGGTGGGATTCCCGCGCACCGGCGTGGACGTGCGCATCGTTGACAAAGACGGCATGCCGCTGGCGCCGGGTGAGGCGGGAGAAATAACGGTGCGGGGCGACGTGGTGATGGCCGGCTATTGGAACGACCCGCAAGCGACCCGGCATGCGCTGCGTGACGGCTGGCTGTATACCGGGGATGTCGGATGCCTCGACCCGGACGGATTTTTGACCCTGATCGATCGTTCAAAAGATTTGATCATCAGCGGCGGCAGCAACATTTATCCGCGCGAGATCGAGGAAGTCTTGCTGCGCCATCCAGGCGTGATGCAGGTCTCGGTAGTAGGGATTCCGGATCCTGAATGGGGCGAGCAAGTGGTCGCGCTGGTCGTGCCGGCGCCGGATGCATCCGTCTGTGCCGAGACGCTCGACGCCTGGTGCCTGGAGAATATTGCGCGCTTCAAAAGGCCAAAACGCTACCACTTCATCGATACGCTTCCGACGAATAATTATGGCAAGGTGCTGAAGACAGAACTGCGCAAATTGCTTAATAAATTGGACGCTGAAGCACACTGAACTCCGGTTCGTCATGGTGTAGGTTCGAGGTTCACATGTGTATCTGTTCAGATACTTCACACCTTTTTAAATTCGGACGGTTTTCCGTCTAATCCTAACGAAAGCGCTCAATGTCTGACAAAAATCTGCAACCCCTATTCCGAATCCAGCGGGTGTACCTGAAGGGCTTGTCGCTGGAGCGACCGAACTCCCCTGCAATTTTCCTAGAACCAGCGTCCCCCGCTATCGAAGTTGCCGTTTCCACGATTTCCGAGAAGCAGGATGAAAACATTTTCGAGACCACGGTGACTATTACCGTCACCGCGAAGATCAACGACAAGCTTGCTTTCCTGGTCGAAGCAAAGCAGGCCGGCATTTTTGAAGTGCGCAATATCCCGGCCGCACAACTCGATCCGCTGCTCGGCATCGGCTGCCCCAACATCGTGTATCCGTATTTGCGCGCCAACATCGCCGATGCGATTACCCGTGCCGGCTTCCCTCCGGTGCATTTGTCCGAAATCAATTTTGAAGTGTTCTATCGGCAGCAGCAGTCGACAGCGGAACAGCAACAGCAAAACGGAGCAAGCGCCGTGATGCCGGACAGCGTGGCTGCAATGCATTGAGTCGGCTCGTGTGGCCGGCTGATTGCAACGTGCGTATTGCGATGTTCAGCCGGCCGCATTGCGCTTTGGTTAGGGGCGCTACTGCTTGGTCGCGTCCTGAATTTTCTCTCCGGCTTTTTCCACTTCCTGGCCTGCTTTTTGACCTGCCTCATCGATGTCCTTGCCGAGGCGTTCGGCCGGGCCTTCCTGTTTCTGGCAGGCCGACAAGCCGGCCAGCAGAACGATCGTGGCGAGTGCTGTGGCGATGGATTTTTTTGACTGAGTCATTTTTTCTCCTTGATGATGATTCGAACCGATGTCCTGCCCACCGTCGATGCACATCGTGCAGCAACGGCTGGATGCCGCACAGGACGACTTGAGGCAGCTTGATGATACCGGAAAGCGCATTAGGAATGCCGGACCGGGGCGGATTGCGGGAACCTCAGGGCGGCGGACAGGCGAATAGCTCGACTTCCGGCGCTGTCGCCGGCGGCCCGGCCAGTTCCGCCAGCCCACGGCAACGGCCATCCCAGCAGATGCTGTAATCGGCTACATAATCCGAGCGCGCCAGATGCAGCCGTTCGAGTGGCGCCAGCGGCGGCCTGTAGTGCCAGACGCCACCGGCCAGCACCGCATCGGGCGGCGGCTCCATGCCTGCGCCGGAGCCGTGGATGCGCGCCTCGGTCAGTTGCAGGCGAGCGCCGCCAGCCGTCGACAGCACGCGGTAATCCTCTTCCCATCGGGTCTTTTCGATCGAATGGGTCCAGGCCAGCGTGAAGCCCTGCAGCGGTAGACTGAGCACCAGTCCCGCAGCCGCCAGGCAGACAATCATGCAGTAGCCAGCCGGCGTTTTTGCCAGAGATGCCAGATCCCGAATCCCAGCGCCATCGCGAATCCGATCTGGTCGGTTAGCGGCAACGCCGTCACCAGCATCAGCGCCGCCACAGCGGTAAACGCGCGTTCGTGGGTTTTCAGCGGCAGCAGCAGATAGCCGACTGAGGTTGCGCCCCACAAGGTGATTGCCAGCAAAGCCTTGCCGACGATATACACCACCGCCAGCACGGTCCACTCCCCCTGCAGCATCAGCGCCGGCGTGTAGACCGCCATGTACGGAATCACGAAACCGGCGATCGCGATCTGGGTTGCCTTGATGCCGATTTTCATCGGCGAGGCCTTGGCGATCGACGCTGCAGCAAACGCCGCCAGCGCCACTGGAGGCGTCAGGTCGGCCATGATGCCGAAATAGAATACGAACATGTGCGAGACGATCAGTGGCACACCCAGGCTGAGCAAGGCCGGCGCCGCGATCGAGCTGGTGATGATGTAGTTCGGAATGGTCGGAATTCCCATGCCCAGGATCAGGCACACGATCATGGTCAGGAACAGCGACAGGAACAGGCTCTTTTCGCCGACCGTCATGACGAAGCCGGCAAAACTGGAGGCGGCGCCGGTCAGTGTCAGCACGCCGATGATGACACCGACGATCGCGCAGGCGACGCCGACCGGCAGCGCCTGCTTGGCGCCATCGATCAGGCTGGCGCGAATCGTGTGCAAGGTGTCGCGGCCACCCTTGACCCGCAAACACAGCAGCACCAGCAGCGCGATCACGGCCAGAATCGCATAAATGCCGAACTCGAAGAAGGACGCCGCCGCCAAGCCCAGCCCGACCCAGAACACATAGCGGAATGCGATGCTCGACACACGTGCCGCCACCGCCGCGCCGAGAATCAGGATCGCGGTCAGCGCCAGTCCGGTTAAGCCGGCGAACATCGGCGTAAAGCCGTGGAACAGCATGCCGACCAGCGCCGCCAGCGGCAGCGCCAGATACCAGCTCTCTTTGAGCGCCTTGAGCGGGCTCGGGCACTGTTCTTTCGGCAGGCCAACCAGTCCCTTGCGGCCCGCCTCCAGATGCACCATCCAGAACGCGGTCACGTAATACAGGGCCGCCGGAATCACCGCAGCCTTGACGATTTCCACGTACGGCACGTTCAGCGTTTCGGCCATTATGAACGCCACCGCACCCATCACCGGCGGCATGATCTGGCCGCCCATCGAGGCCGTCGCTTCGACCGCGCCGGCAAACACCGAGCTGTAGCCGAAGCGCTTCATCAGCGGAATCGTGAACTGGCCGACGGTCAGCACATTGGCCACGCCGGAGCCGGAAATGGTGCCCATGAAGCCCGACGAGATGACCGCCACCTTGGCCGGTCCGCCCTTGGACTGGCCGACCAGGCCGAGCGCAACCGCATTGAACAGCTTGATCATGCCCGCATGTTCGAGGAACGCGCCGAACAGGATGAACAGGAAAATATAGGTGGCCGACACCATGATCGGGATGCCGAGAATGCCCTCGGTGCCGAGATACAGCTGGCTGACGATCTGATCGAAGCCGTAACCGCGATGCCCGAGCGGCGCCGGCAGATATTGTCCGAACAGGCCGTACAGCAAGAACGTGCCGCACACGATAGGCAGCGCCCAGCCCAGCATGCGGCGGGTAGCCTCAAACACCAGCACGATCATGATCGCGCCAACCACCAGGTCAAAGCTGCTCGGGTCGCCCGAGCGCACAATCAGGTCGGCCTCGAATATCCAGTGATAGAACGACAGGCCGAAACCGGTCGCTGCCAGCAGCCAGTCATACCAGGCCACCGAAGTCAGCTTGCCGCTCTTGAATGCGGGGAAGATCAGGAAGGTCAGCAGCAGCAGGAAGCCGACATGCAGCGACCGGATCGTCAGCGACGATAGCGGGTGAAACGCGGCGACGATCAATTGATATATCGAGAACGCCAGTGCGGCCGCGATCAGCACTTTCAGAGCAGGGCCGCTTAGCGTGCGTTGCGCGCCGTGTTCGTGGAATTCTTCGTCGGGGGTGTGAAGGGAAGACATTTTTGAGGTGCTCCTGAACGCGTGATCGGCGATAGGCATGCCTGCCCACTGCTCTATAAATACTGCTTACTTACGGATGTTACGCAGGGCGATAAGTGAAAAACACGATTGGCGAAAGACATCAGAAACACGCAAAACAAAGGACGGACGAACCGGGCTCACAATTCTACGATTTTCGTATCTATTCAGCCCTCTATGAAAGACTCCCAAAACGAAGTGGTTCTTGTAGGAGCGCACCCGGGCGCGAAAGCAGTCGCCAGACTGCAGCCGTTGATCGCGCCCGGGTGCGCTCCTACAAAATCGCAAACATTTCGCTCTTGATTGCCATGTCGGCTGAATAGTAACTGAATTTCTTTAAAATAAGGAGTATTGCCATTTTCATGGCATTTTCCGCATATTTTTATTGCGCTAATTAAATATACCCGGCAAAAACTGAATATATTTTCGATGCCTTCCTGGTTTTTCGCGCGCATGGTTGACCATCACGATGAGCCATGCGCAAAGCGGCCATTACTTGATCAGGCCGGTTTCACGATAGTACTTCTCGGCGCCCAGATGCAGCGGCAACGGCATGCCGGTGAGCGCCGCTTCCTTGCGGATCGACTTGGCTGCTGCATGCGCGGCCGCCAGATGATCCAGATTTTCATACATGCTCTTGGTCATCTTGTAGACGGTGTCGGCCGGTACGCCTTGATGCGTTACCAGGAAGTTCTGCACGAAGGCGGTCGGCACGTTGCCGGTCTGGCCTTCATAGGTATTCGCGGGCACCATGCCGGGCTGATAAGCAGGGTCGCCGACCTTCGCCACCACGTCGGCCGGAATCGACACGATGACGATCTTGACCGAGCTGGCGAGATCGCGCAGCGACGACACGCCCAGGCCGGCCGACTGCAGCGTGGCATCGAGCTGGCGGTTCTTCATCAGTTCCACCGATTCGCCGAACGGCAGGTATTCGACCTTGGCGAAATCCTTGTAAGTCAGGCCGGCGGCCTTGAAGATCGCCCGCGCGTTGAGTTCGGTGCCCGACTTCGGCGCGCCCACTGAGATGCGTTTGCCTTTCAGGTCGGCCAGCGTCTTGACGCCCGAATCGGCCGAGGCCACGATCTGAATATAGTTCGGGTAAATCCCGGCAATCCCGCGTAGTTTTTTAAGCGGCGCCTTGAACCCCGCTTCGGCATCGCCCTTCCAGGCCGAGGATAGCGCATCGCCCAGCGTGAATCCGACTTCGCCGCGGCCGGCCTGCAACAGGTTCAGGTTCTCGGCCGAAGCCTTGGTCGCTTGCACCGAGGTTTTTGCGTCCGGCATCGCCTTCGCGTAAATCTGCGATAGCGCCACTCCCATCGGGTAATACACGCCGCTGGTGCCGCCAGTCAGCACATTGATGAATTGTTGCTGCGCGTGTGCCGGGCCGGCCGCCAGCATTGCGACGCCGGCCAACGCCAGTAGTGCGCGCAAAAGTTTGAATTTCATTGTTGTCTCCTGATTTGATTAGCGGGGCAAGAAGCCCTTCGTAGTCTATCAGCAGAAGTAGTTCATGGCGGCAATGCTTACCGGCAGTCTTAGCCGGCGGCCTCCTGCCAATGCCCTCAGATTAGCCAAAAATGTATTTACAATGTAAATAATAATCATTATCATTTGCATTCACATATATTTTACGAAAGATGCCACATGATTCATCACAGCATCCTCGAGAGTGTAGGAAATACACCGATCATCCGTCTTTCTCGCTTGTTTCGTGATTCGCAGTGCGAAGTCCTCGCCAAGCTGGAGATGCTCAATCCGGGTGGCAGCGTCAAGGACAGGCCCGCCCGCTACATTCTCGAACGGGGTCTGGCCGAAGGCAGCATAGGGCCGAATTCGCACATCATCGAAAGCTCCTCAGGCAATCTCGCCATTGCATTGGCCATGACTTGTCGCATCTACGGGCTGCGTTTCACGGCGGTGATCGATCCGAAGATCTCGCCGATAAATTTAAAGATCATCCAATGCTATGGCGGCAATGTCGAACTGGTTACCGAGAAGGATAGCCAAGGCGGCTATCTGGAAACCCGCATCGAGCGCGTCAAATACCTGTTGCGCGAGCAGCCGGACGCGGTATGGATCAACCAGTATGCGAACGAACGCAACTGGCAAGCCCACTACCACGGGGAGGGCGCGGAGATCCTGAAGGATCTGGACCGCCCGGTCGACTACCTGGTGCTCGGAGTCAGTACCTCCGGTACCGTGCATGGGATCTCCCGGCGCCTGCGCGAGGCATGGCCAAAGCTGAAGGTTGTGGCGGTCGATGCAGTCGGTTCAGTCTTGTTTGGCACGCCGCCGTACCCGCGCGATCTGCCTGGAATCGGCGCCAGTCGCGTGCCGGAGTTATTGCAGCGCGGCGAGATCGATCAAGTTATTCATATCGACGACTATGAGTCCGCCGCCGCCTGCCGGGAACTGGTGGAGCGCGAGGGCATTTTCGCAGGGGGCTCGTCCGGCTCGGCCATCGCAGCCATTGGGCGTCTGTCCGCGCAGGTGCCGCGCGGCGCCCGCATCCTGACCGTCCTGCCGGACCGGGGCGAGCGCTATCTGGATACCGTCTACGACGACGAATGGCTCGCGCGCATGCAGGACCGTCACCTGGTTCGCATATCAAAAAAATCCAGCAATACACTTATAGAAGAAACAGCATGACTACTCCAACAATCTCACCGAATTTGCTTTATCTCAGCCGCAGCGACTTGATCGCATTGGGCGGCGGCCATTCACAGCCGTATGTCGATGCGATCGTCGACGGCCTGGCCGCGCACGTGCGCGGCGAATATGTGCAGCCGCTTAAGCCGTACCTGCGCTGGCCGGGGGCCGACCACATCGCCGACCGCATCATTGCGATGCCTTGCTACCTTGGGGGTGAGCAGGCAATGGCGGGCTTGAAGTGGATCGGCAGCCGGCAGCACAATCCGGCCCGCTTCGGGCTGGAACGCGCCAGCGCGCTGGTTGTGCTGAACGACGCGCAAACCAACTATCCGGTTGCAATCATGGAAGGCGGGCTCATCAGCGGCATGCGCACCGCCGCCATTACCGCCGTGGCAACGCGGCATCTGGCGCGCCGCGGCTTTACCGACGTGGCCGCCATCGGTTGCGGCCCGATTGCGCGGATGCAGATGCAAACGCTGCTTGAGCAGTTCCCGTCGATCGAGCGCTTGCACGTGTTCGACTTGTCATCAAGTGCTGCCGATGCATTTATTACCGCGCTGGCGGGGCGTTTTCAGAAGGTGGTTTTTGTGCAGACCGCCTCCGCAGAGGCCGCGGTGCGTGCAGCAGATGTGGTTGTCACTTGCACGGTGGCCGACGCGCCTTACTTGCGTTACGACTGGCTCAAGCCCGGTTCCTTCTTAAGTAATGTGTCCATCATGGATGTGCACAAGGAGGTCTACGAAAAGGCCGACAAGGTGGTGGTGGACGATTGGGAGCAGTCGAACCGCGAGAAAAAGATCATCAACCAGTTGGTGCTGGAAGGGCGCTTCAGCCGCGAACGCTTGCACGCCGAACTTGGCGAAATCGTCGTCGGGCGCAGGCCGGGCCGGGAAAACGATGATGAGATCATTTTGCTCAATCCGATGGGAATGGCACTCGACGACATTGTCTGCGCACGCCACTTCTATCATCTGGCACATGAGCGCGGCATCGGCACCCAACTGCCGCTATACGGTTGAGTCGCATGCAGCTCGACGCAACCCATCCGTATGCGCGACGCCTGGCCCAGGACTTGTTCGACGCGCTTTGGCTGGAAGACCTTTACGGCTTTCGCAAGCAGTGCACGTTTTATCCGGCTGCCGATGGCGAATCGACGCTGGAAGTCGCGCTGGACGACATCCGGTCGCTGTGCTGGCACGGCCGCCGGAGCACCGGCTTGCGCCCATTCCGGGTGTCGGAGCGGCCCGCCGTGTTGCATGGCGCTGCACGCCGGACCGATCTGGCGGTATGCGAAGTCGTCGAGGCGTTGCAAACGGCCCATTGGTGGGACGACCGGGCGGGCCGTTTCGCCCGCTTCTTCGCACTCGCCTTCGAGCAAGCCGCGTCAGCGGCCGTGCACGAAGCGGCGATTCTGGCGCAGCTGATGATGGCTCCGGATGATTTGCTGTCCTGGGAAGCATTGAGCTGCTTGAAAGACCGGCCATTCCATCCGCTGGCCCGCGCCAAGGATTGGGACGGCAGCGACGGCACCGCCTACATGCCCGAAACGGCGACCCCGTTCGCGCTGCACTGGGTGGCGTTGCCGCGCGATCGGGTACGGGGGAGCGCCTGTTCCGGTCAGCCCGTTGCAGACATCTTGCTCGACCGTCCGCAGCGGGATGCGCTCGCGACAGTGGCGCGCGCCTGCGGTGCCGATGGCCGCTACCTATGGTTGCCGGCACACCCGTGGCAATGGGAGCGGCTTCAGCGGACAGCGGCGCCGGAACTGGCGGCCTGCATCGACCTGGGCCGAGGACCGGGAACGGCGCTGCCAACGGCTTCGCTGCGCTCGCTCGCGGTCATCGGCCGTCCCGGCACGCACCTCAAGCTCGCACTTTCCGTCAACGCACTGGGAGCGGTGCGCACGCTGCCGCCGCGCTACCTGCACAACGGCATGCTGGCCAGCGCTTGTCTGGAAAGCCTGCGCCAGCGGGATGACTGGCTGGCCGCGCATCTGCTGTTGTGCGAGGAGGATGACTGGTGGGCGTTGCGGCAGCACGATACGCTGCAAGCCGAGCCGGGCGAGCTGGCTTGCATGATCCGGCGTTACCCGGTCCTGCCTGATGCCAGGCTCATTCCAATGGCTGCGTTGCCGATGGTAAGCGCTGACGGCGCACTGCCGGCCTTCGATCAATTGGTCGGACCCGCCGGAGCGGAAGACCAGGCTTGGAAATTGTTCGCCGAGATTGCCCGCGCTTTGCTGGAATTGGGTCTGCGCTGCTTCGCGCACGGCGTGATGCCTGAATTGCACGGGCAGAACGTGGTGCTGGCATTTCACGGGCGGCGAATCGCCGCGCTGGTCTTGCGCGACCACGACACCTTGCGCATCTGCCGGCCGCTGATGCAGGCCCAGCGCGTGGCGGCGCCTGACTATGTGATCGACCGCAGCACGCCCAACACGCTGGAACTGGAAACGCCGCGCGAACTGCTCGCGTATCTGCAAACCCTGGCCATTGAGGTCAACCTGTATGCGATCCTCGCTGCGCTGGCAGAGCGTTATGGCCGGGAAGAGGCGTATGGCTGGCATTTCGTGCGCACCGCGCTGGAAGACTGCCTGGTGCGCGTGCCGCTGCCGGACCACATTTCCAGCCAGACCAAGAGCCTGCTGCTGGACGAACCCGGCTGGCCATTCAAGCAAGTACTGGCGCCACTGCTCGGCCGTGCGAGCTTCGGCACCGGCATGCCCAGCGCGATGGGGCGTTTGCGCAATCCATTGTTGCCCGCCGAGCGCAATGGATGAGCGGCTCGCATTCCGGCAACCTTGCGCTACTGCTGGCGTGCCAGGCCGTGACGACGCTCGGCTTGATGGTGCTGGTGCCCATCATGCCCTTGTACGTGGCGACGCTCGCGCACATCGATGCGGTCGGCGCGGCGCGCTGGAGCAGTCTCGCGCTGGCCGCGCCGGGACTGGGCACGCTATGCCTGGCGCCCTTTACCGGCCAGTGGTGCGACCGCTTCGGCTATCGACGCATGTTGCTGGTGTCGCTCGCGGTGTTTATCGCGGCCATGCTGCTGATGGCGCTGAGCACCAGTGTCTACAGCTTCATGTTGGGGCGCCTGCTGCAAGGCATGAGCACCCTTGGCGTGGTGCTGACCGCCTTCATCGGGCACGCGAGCGATGATGGGTCGCGCGGCCGCTCGCTGGGCTTGCAGGAAAGCGCGATCGCCTGCGGCGCGCTGGCCGGTCCGGTGCTGGGCGGCATGATGCTGGACCATTGGTCGCTCAAGCCCTTGTTGACTGCGAGTGCGCTGATAACTGGTATTGCCGGCGTGGTGCTGTGGAGCCAGCTCAGCGAGCCGCCCAAGCCGGCGCCGGTGGAAGCATCGCCGCAGTTCGCCGGCTTGCGTACCGTGCTGGCCCGTGCCGACTTGCGCAACTGGATGTTCGCAGCCTGTCTGACGCAGGCCGCCGCGTTCGCGCTGGTGAATATCTTCGCGCTCTACCTGGCGGCGCGCCTGCCCGCCACGCCGGGCATCGCGAGCCTGACCGGCTTACTGCATGCATTGGGCTGGCTCGCGACCATGCTGGCCAGTCCGCTGTGGGGACATTTGAACGACCATGGCGACCCGCGCCGCCATTTCACGCTGGGCGCCATCGGTTGCGCACTATCGATCGGATTATTGATGGTGGCCGAGCAACTCTGGCTAGTTGCCTTGCTCAGGGTGGTTCAGGGCGCGTGCTATGCCGCACTGGCGCAGTCGATGCTGCTGGCCTGCAGCCGTCAATTGCCTGCCTCGGCTTATGGACATGTGATTGGTTTAAGCAGGAGCTTCATGGTCGCCGGCCAACTGATGGGACCGCTCCTCATCATGGTTTTGATGCCTGTCCTCCCCCCTATCAAGCTTGTCTGGCCAGTGGCGGCGCTGTTTCTGGCCGCTGGATTGCTGGTTCTTGGCAATCGGCGTGCCGCCCTGGCTCCCCGTTTGCAAAATTATTGAGCGTTCAATAATGGATGTCAGTCGGAACGCTCAATCCCTCACCCCGACCCTCTCCCGGCGGGAGAGGGTGAGAACAGCCGTAATTCACTGTCGCGAATTACGGAAGAATCAATAACGAAAGGATTTAAATGACCGTACAGCTGCCGGAACTTGCTCCCATAGAACGACGCTTGGTGGAGCAGTACCTGAACACGTATTGCCGGGAAACCGCCTGTTTCGACCCGCGCCTCGCGCCCGACGCGGCGGGGCCCGCCGAATTGCAGGCGCAAATAGAAGCCTGGCGGAGCGTGGGGCTGATGCCGTATCTGGTGTCGTTTGCGCAGACCGGGTATCAACTGGCCGGCGCGCTGGACTATTTCTCGCCGATCGGCTATCACCGGGTGGCGCCGCTGGCGTGGATCGGGCGCGATGGCGACTGGCGTCCCCTGACTGATGCGATGCCGCTGGTCGACCGGATCGCCGGCGCGCTCGCCGACGCTGGCGGCCAAGCCGCCGACGTCGCGCAGCAATGCCGTGAGCGGCTGCAGACCTTGATGCGCAACAGCGTGGACAAGGTGCGCCGTTTCCACCGCCATCAGGGCGTTCAAGCCCGCTCGCCTTTCGTGGCGGCCGAGCAGGGCTTGCGCTTCGGCCATATTTTCCATGTGACCTCCAAGGCCATGGAAGGATTCAGCGAGGCAGACATGCAGCGCTATTCCCCGGAATTGGGGACATCGTTCCGCTTGCATTACTTCGCGGTCGCCGCTGGCGTGCTGGATGTGCGCGCGGTGAATGGCGAACTGTTGCCGATCGACCCGGAGGCGGCGCGCTTCGCCGAGGGTCTGTTGGCCGATGGCGAATATCGGCTGCTGCCTTGCCATCCTTGGCAGGCCAATCATCTATTGGGCTTGCCTGAAATCGATGCGCTGCTGCAGAACCGTTCGCTGATTTCGCTCGGGCCTTTAGGTGAAGTGGCTTGGCCGACGTCTTCGGTGCGCACGGTCTGGCTGCCTGGCCAGGACCTGTTTCTCAAGCTGTCGCTGAATATCCGCATCACCAACTTCGTGCGCAATAATCCGCCCGAACAGGTCGAACGGGCGCTCGATGCCAGTCTTGCGCTGTCCTTGTTGCCGCAGGATGTGCTGGAACAAGCGGCGTTCTGCATCTTGCCGGAGCTGGGCAGCCAGACCTTGAAGCTGTCGAGCGATACGCTGCGCGCCGCTTGTGCGGTGGTGTACCGGAAAGCGATGCCGGCCGCCGAGGCCGAGCATGCGCAAGTGGTCGCGTCGCTGTTGGAGGAGCCGGCTGCGGGGGAAATTCCGCTGCTGGCATTCCTGCGGCAGGCGGCAGGGGAGGGCGCACCCGACACAGCGCTGGTCCGGCGCTGGTGGGCACGTTACCTCGATGCGAGCCTGCTGCCGTTGCTGCGCCTGTTCTCCGAGTACGGCATCAGCCTCGAAGCGCACTTGCAAAACGCGATGATGGGCTTTCGCGACGGCTGGCCGGTGCGGGGCTATGCGCGGGACATGGAGGGCACCAGCATCAGCCGTGCGCGGTTCCCGTTCCTGGATCGCCTAAAGCCCGACAGTCCCGCTCTGTACGACGAGCAGCAGGCATGGCATCGCTTCCAGTATTACGTGCTGGTCAATCATGTCGGCCATGTGATTGCCTGTCTGGCGCGCACCGGCCTGACTGCCGAGGCCACGTTATGGCGCGACACCGCACAGCGGCTTGAGGCGACCGGAGATCCGCTGGCGCAGCAGTTGCTCAAGCAGCCCACGCTACCGGCCAAAGCCAACATGCTCAGCAGTTTCCATCAACACGGTGAATGCCCCACTTGGGTAGAGATTCCGAACCCACTGCTTCAAAGGTAAGCCCATGCAAACTTACGACTATCAAAACCTGATCGACAGTCCAGCCTACCGGCAGGCCAGTCGGCGCGTGCTGCGCCAATTGCTCGAAGCATTGCTGTTCGAAGATGCGCTGGCGAATTGCGAGTGGCAGGGTGAAATCCTGACCTTGTCCGGCCGCAGTGCCGACAATGCGCCGGTCAGCTACGAATGCCAGGCACGACACACCTTCAGCTTCGGTCGCGTACGCATCACCACGCCGCTGCTGCGCAAGGCCAATGGCGCCACCGAAGACGCGGCCGATCCCGCGCTGTTCCTGGCGGAAATCGCGCCATGGCTGGCCGCCGACGAAACCCGGCTCAGCCAGTTTGCCGCCGAACTGTTGGCGACCCAGATCAAGGATGCGCAAACCCTGCATGCGCGTGCCGACCAGGTATTGCGGGGCGCCGATTACGATACGGTGGAAGCCCGGCTGACCGATGGGCACCCGTACCACCCGAGCTACAAATCGCGCCTCGGCTTCACGCTGGACCACAACCGCGCCTATGCACCGGAGATGGCATTGGCGGTGGCGCCGCTGCTGCTGGCAGTGCGCCGCGACCGCAGCCGCTGGACGCTCAGCGCCACGATCAACCAGGATCATGGCGCGCGCGCACTGCTTT
Source organism: Oxalobacteraceae bacterium (assembly GCA_030698225.1). Taxonomy (GTDB): domain Bacteria; phylum Pseudomonadota; class Gammaproteobacteria; order Burkholderiales; family Burkholderiaceae_D; genus AVCC01. Next base: position 24,419 of record JAUYNR010000115.1, read on the forward strand.
GCGATGCCGACTGGCAGCGTTTTCGCGACGTGCTGAATCGGCGCGGCTTGTGCCCCGACGATTACCTGCCGTTGCCGGTTCATCCGTGGCAGTGGGAACAGGTGATCCTGCCTGGCTTGCATCCAGCGCTGGCACGCGGCGAATTGCTGTCGATCGGGCCGCTGACGGAGCGGTACCTGCCGCAGCAATCGATCCGCACTCTGGGCAACCTGGACGACCGGCGCGGCCTCTCGCTCAAGCTGGCGATGAACCTCGTCAATACCTCCACCTCGCGCGTGCTGGCGCCGCACACAGTGCAAAATGCAGCTGTCATCAGCGACTGGCTGCTGGCGCTGGTGGAGCGGTCCGAGTGGCCGGCGCCAATGGCGCGGCCGGTGCTGCTGCGCGAAGTGGCCGGCGTGAGTTTCACCGCGCTGGCCCCGGCGCACGGCCAGTACGGGGCCCTGGCATGCATCTGGCGCGAAAGCGTGCACCAGCACTTGCAGCAGGGCGAAGCCGCAGTTCCGATGACTGCCTTGCTGCATGTGGATGCCGATGGACGGCCGTTTGTCGACCAGTGGGTAAAGCGCTACGGCCCCGAACCATGGCTGAAACGCCTCATCGAGCGGGCCTGGCTGCCGGTGCTGCATCTGTTGTGGGAACACGGCACGGCGCTCGAATCGCATGCGCAAAACATGATCCTGCTGCACGAAGACGGATTGCCGGCGCGCGTGGCGCTGAAGGACTTCCACGACGGCGTGCGTTTTTCCAAGGACCTGTTGTCCGGCCCCGCACCGGCGCTCACTGCACCGCCGCCCGAGCACAGATGCGTCAATCCGAACTCGTTCCTGGAAACGGACGACGCTGACGAGCTGCGCGATTTCACGTTCGATGCGCTGTTCTTCGTCAGCCTGGCGGAACTGGCCTGGCTGTTCCAGCGCTTCTACCGCATGGAGGAGAAGCGATTCTGGCAAATCACCAGCGCGGTGCTGTGCGCACATCAAGAACGCCATCCGGAGCAGGCGGCGCGTTTTGCATTGTTCGATTGCTTTACCGACAAGGTCGCGATCGAACTGCTGGCCAGCCGCCGCTTTCAGCAGGAAATTCGTTTGCGCACGCGGCTCGCACCCAATCCATTGGCGCAAGAGAGGAAGCCGCCATGCGCTTGAAAGCCCGTTTGCATTCGAACGAGACGGTATACGGACTGTTTTGCTCGACTCCGGCAGCCCTCTGCGTCGAACTGATCGCAGCGGCCGGCTACGACTTCGTGGTGATCGATCTGGAACACACGCTGATTGGCGCAGAACAGCTGGCCGGCATGTTGTCGGCGGCTCGTGCGGCCGGCATAGCCGCACTGGTCCGAGTGGCCGCGCCGCATCAAGCGCTTCAGGCGCTGGACGCCGGTGCGGAAGGGATCGTGTTCCCGCGCATTCGCTCAGCACACGCTGCCCGGAATGCGGTGCGGCTTTGCCATTTTGCCCCACGCGGCGAGCGCAGTTTAAACGCCACCTGGCGCAGCGGCTACGGGCGTGACGACCTGGTGTCTGCGATGCAGGCTGCGCGCGAGCATACGCTGGTAGTGGCAATGATCGAAGACCTCGAAGGAGTCGGGCAAGCCGATGCGATCGCAGCGGTGGACGGGGTGGACGTGCTGCTGGAGGGTGCCGCCGACCTGTCGCAATCGCTCGGCTTAGCTTGGCAAACCCGCCACCCGGATGTCTGCGCGGCGCTGTCGCGCATCCGCGCGGCGGCCCTACAGCACGGCAAAACATTTTGCGCATTGCCGCGCGCGCCCGAGGATTTCCAGGTCTGGCACGGGGACGGCGTCCGCATGTTCGTCCTGGGCGACGATCGCGGCATCGCCCGCCGCGCGATGGCGGCCCATCTGGCCCAACATCAAGTGAAGGAAATCGATCGATGAACCTGCAACATTTACACAATTATCTGGAGGGCCGCACGGAACCGGTGTGCGCCTACCTGTACGATCTGGCGCATTTGCGCCGGCGTGCCGACACGCTGCGCCGTTGCCTGCCTGCGCAGTGCAAGCTGTTCTATGCGATCAAGGCCAACAGCGACGCGCCTATCTTGCAGGCACTGTTGCACCGCAGCGATGGCTTTGAAGTGGCGTCGTTGGGTGAAATCGAAGCGGTGCGCGCCATCGACGGCGCGGTGCCGATCGTGTTCGGCGGTCCCGGCAAGACCGATGCCGAGCTGGAAGGCGCACTTACGCAGCGGGTCATGCTGATCCATGTCGAGAGCGAGCACCAGTTGCGGCGTCTCGATTGGATCGCGCGCCGCCGCAATCAGGTGGCGGATATCCTGCTGCGCGTCAATCCGGCCCATGTGCCGGCGCAAGCGACGCTGCGCATGGGCGGGCAGGCCAGCCAGTTCGGCATCGAAGAGGCGCAGATACCGGCGCTGATCGAGTTGGCGCTAAGCCTGCCGGGCGTACGTTTGAAGGGTCTGCATATCCATGCGATCTCGAATAATCTGGATGCGCAGACCCACCTTGCCTTGCTTGCGCACTACTTTGATTTGGCCGAAGCCTGGCAGCGCCGCTATCGACTGGCGTTTGATTGGCTCAACGTTGGCGGCGGCATTGGCGTGAACTACGCGGACCCCCAGGCGCCATTCGATTGGGAAGGTTTCTGCACCGGACTGTCGGCGCTGATCGCTGCGCGCCGGCCAGGCTTCCAGATCGTCTTCGAATGCGGGCGCTTTCTCACTGCCGACTGCGGTTATTACCTGGCCGAAGTCACCGACGTCAAGCGTACCCACGGCAAGCACTTCGCGATACTGCGCGGCGGCTCGCACCATTTTCGGCTGCCGGCATCGTGGCAGCACAACCATCCATTCGTGGTGCTGGCGCGCGAAGCCTGGCCCTACCCGTTTTTGCGCCCGGCCGTGCACGATGGCCCGGTCACCTTGTGCGGCGAACTATGCACGCCGAAAGACACGCTGGCACACGACGTCCGGGTCGAGCGCCTGCGCGCCGGCGATTGTGTGGCCTTTTTGCTGGCCGGTGCCTACGGCTGGCACATCTCACATCACGATTTTTTGAGTCATCCGCATCCGCAACGGGTGTATCTGGACTAGGAAGGATTCGACCATGCTGTGTTCGCTGCCGATCCACTTCGTTCGCGCCGACTTGATTCTGCCGAACGAATGCCATCATCCGCAACACGCGGCAAGCTTGGCCGCGACGATCCGGCGTGAACAACTCTGGCGCATCCCGGTTGCGCTCGAACGCATCAGTCTGGCGGTGATGGACGGCCATCATCGGCTTGAGGCAGCGCTGCAGCTCAGGCTGATGTATGTCCCGTGCCTGCTGCTCGACTATGACCAGGTTGCGGTAAGCGCGTCGCGGCAGGGCTATCTGGTCACGCCGCACGAGATTGTGCGGCGCGCTAAAGCAAGAGAACTGTATCCAGCCAAAACGACCCGGCACCTGTTTCCATCGCCGCTGCCAACCTGCAACGTTTCGGTATTGTTGCTGCAAGGCGAGGTCGCATCGCCTTTCTTGCGCGGTCAATTCGAGTTGCCGCACGCAGCGGGCTAAGACTCGGCCGGCAGATGGGGGCGCGGACCGGAAAGACAGGCCGAGCGCTCGTTCTCGATGGGTTTTCCGGGCGGCATTGATTATTTGCAACGTATAGAACATTTTGCAAATACAAATGAGTATAATTCGCATTTGATTTAAATAGCTGAGAGGTTTTTATGCAATTTCGTTTATCCATGTTGGCCAGCGCGCTGTCGCTTGCTTTTTCAGTTCCCCAGGCAAATGCCCAGACTGCCGGACAGTCTGAGACGGCCCAGGAATTGGCTCCGATAACAGTGACAGCGGAGCGTACCGGAAGCTTCAAATCCAACAGCGTGCAGGTCGGTACCTTCCGCGACATGGCGCCGCTCGACGTGCCGCAGACCAGCAACGTGATCACGCGCGAAGTGCTCGACGCGCAAGCGGCGACCACTCTGTTCGGCGCGCTGCGCAACACGGCCGGCGTCACGCGTTCGCAACTGAACGGTTCGACCTACGACAACATCTCGATCCGCGGCATCCTGGTCGAGAACCGCTACAACTATCGGTTGAACGGCTCGCTGCCGGTGATCAACCTGGTCGATATTCCACTCGAAAACAAGGAGCGCGTCGAAGTGCTGAAAGGTGCGTCGTCGCTGTATTACGGCTTCGTGCCGCCGTCCGGCATCGTCAATCTGGTGACCAAGCGTGCGGGCAAGGACCCGGTGACGAACTTCGCGGCATCGGCGAACCAGTATGGTTCGGCCAATGTGCATGTCGACCTCGGGCGGCGTTTTGGCGAGCAGCAGCAGGTCGGCGTGCGCGTGAATGCCGGTGGCGGGCGCGAGGATATCGGCGTCGATCACTATGAGGGCAACCGCGCCTTCGCGACGGCGGCATTCGACCTGAAGGCGACCCGGGATCTGTCGTTCAAGCTCGACCTGGAGCATTATCGCAAGAACGTGTCCGAACAGGCGTTGATCGACATTCCAGCGGCAGTCGGCGGTGTGATCACGCTACCCGCTGTGCCGGATGCGAAGCAGAACCTTGGCGCCGCGTGGCAGAAATACGATGCGAATGCCACCAACCTGCTGTTCCGCACCGACTACTTGCTGAGCGACAACTGGAGCGTGCTGTTCGAAGCCGGCAAGGCGCGCACCGAGCGCGACCGCAACCTTGCGCGTTTCCGCAATTTCAACTTGACGACAGGCGAGGGCACGCTGAACACCAGTTTTTCGCGCGGTCAGTGGTGGGAGAATGAAAACTACCGCGCCGAGCTGTTCGGCCGCCTGCCGGGCGAACTCGTTACGCATGAATTGTCGTTCGGCTATACCGCCAACGAGCGCCCGCAGGATGCCCGCAGGGCGTTGACCGCCAGCGGCGCGTCCGACAATCAGAGCCAGAACCTGTACAACCCGCGCCCGATCGCCAAGCGTTCGCCCACCACGGCGTTCGGCCCGAGCCCGTTGACGATCAAGGATCGTGGCTGGTATGTGTCCGACCGTGTGCTGATCGGCGAAAAATGGCAAGCGATGGTCGGCGTACGCGGCAGCCGTTATGAGAACGTCACGCCGACCACGCGCTACGAAGCGGATGAAATCAGCCCGTCGGCATCGTTGATGTTCAAACCGGTGGCCGGCGTATCGGTGTACGGCAGCTATTTGGAAGCGCTGGAGGAATCCGGCACGGCGCCGGCAGGAAGGGAAAACGAGGGCACGGTACTGCCGCCCGCGCTGTCGAAGCAGAAGGAAATCGGCGTGAAAGCCGAGGTCGCGCAGGGCGTACTGCTGCAGGCCGCCTATTTCGACATCAAGCGTCCGTCGGCAACGACCACCAACAACGTGTTCGTGATGAACGGTCTTTCGCACTACAAGGGTATCGAACTGACGGCCAGCGGCGAAGTGACCAAGCAACTGGCGCTGGTTGCCTCGACGGTGTTCATGAACGCAAAACTGCTTAACGCAGCCAACACTGCCACCTTCGGCAAGGTGCCGGAAAACACGCCGGAGCGCACCGCCAGCCTGTTCGCCGAATACCGTCTGCAAGACGTGCCGGGCCTGGCGCTCAGCGGCGGCCTGTACTACGTCGGCAAGCGCGCGGTCAACGATTCCAACCAAGCCTTCATCGACAGCTACACGACACTGTCCCTGGGTGCGCGTTACACCACCCTGGTCGCCGGCAAGCGCAGCACGTTCCAGGCAGTGATCGACAACGCTACCGACAAGAACTACTGGGCGACTGCCGGCAACGGCCTGCTTGGTGTCGGCGCGCCGCGCACCCTGAAAGTCACGGCCAAGATGGAGTTCTGATTCTCAATCAACGGGTGGCCAGTGCAGTGCTGGCCGCCGTCTGTTCGATTTCTCTGGAAAGCGGTCAGCCCTGCCACTGCCGTATCCTGCCCACGTCCACGTGGACAAAATCAGAGGCGGGGTAATAGCCGACGCCGCCGCCTTGCAGCATCAGCGCCGCGCGGCGTATCCGGTCGAGTTCCCGCCCGGGAACACGGATATCGGTTGCCATGCCGTCCAGATGCATGCTGTGCCTGGCCACACCGCCGCTGCGGGCTGCAAGCATCGCATTGGTGGCGGGTGAGCGGTAGCCGGAAATAATATGGAAAGGCTGTGTCGCATCAATCGCATTGTTGATGCGGTACAGAAAATCAAGCAGCGCCGGAGACATGTTCCTGACTGCGTTGGTGCGGTGATCACGCAGTACGCGGTTGATCTCGGCCAGCGCTTGCGGGATGTAGCCGCCTTCTGCCCAGTAGACGGTCCGGATGCTTTCGCCGGTATGGGTGTTATAAAAAGCCAACGACCGCTCCGGCGCCATAAGGTCGCGCAGTGCGGCGCGCGCCGGCAGTGCGGGCAGTGCCGCTGCGGCAGCCAGCATTCCACATTTCAAAAAATGACGGCGGTTTGTGTCTTTCATTGCTTATCTCCAGCTGCAACCGGGTCTGGCAAGCCCACTTCACGGGCCAGCCCTTCCTTCAGTCGAATCGTGTCTTCTACCGTATGCCAGTCGATCATGTCACCGATCCGCTGGGTCCGGGCTGCGTTTGTCACCAGGGCGACCGGATCGAGCCCTTTCTTATAGATGTCCCGGTGCACCTCAAGAAAAATGCGGCCATCGTCAAGCTGCGCCAGCAGCACAGGGGCATAAATGATCTTGCCGGGCTGGCCTTTGCTTACCTGCGGGAACAGCGCCGCGATGTCATCCGGGTGCAGGCGGATGCAGCCGTGGCTCTGGAAATGGTAGATGCTGGACGGGGCGATGGTGCCGTGGATGCCAAATCCCGCCAGGCTCAGGCCGATCCAGTGCTTGCCGAGCGGATTGTCCGGCCCCGGCGGCACCTCGGTTGTGACCACCTTGCCTTCCCGTTCCATCTCTTCCTGGATCGACTTGGGCACATACCAGGTCTTGTTTTCCTGCAGATTGGCCACCGTGAAGCGTCTTGCCGGTGTCGGCCAGCTTGGGCGTCCCAGCCCGACCGGGTAATGGGCCGCCGGAGAGCCTGCCTGAAAATAATACAGCATGCGCTGCGGCAGGTTGATCAGTATGCCCTGCGCCAACTGTTCCGGGACGATGTGGCGATTGTCGATCTGCAACAACTGGCCGGGGTGCAGCATCGCGCTGTATTTTATCCGATTCATCCGTGCCAGCACCGGCGGCTCGATGCCAAAGCGGGCGCCGATGCGGCTCAGCGAATCGCCGGTTTGAACCGTATATTCAAACTGCTGGCCCACCAGCGCGGCAGGAAACTGCGCGCTATCCTGGGCCCTGACGACAGGACCCCAGACCACCAGCAGCAGCCATGCCAACCCCAATAGGATCCGGCAATGCATATTTCTTCCTTATCGTATTACCACCCGGCGTTGCGTTGCCTGGGCAGTGTGCGGATCAGCGCAGGCGCGTACAGACGTCGCATCCTGCGTCAGGCCGCGATGCGTGCAGCGACGCGCGTTACAACACCACTTTGACCATCGGATGCGACGAAAGTGCGCGGTACAGGTCGTCGAGCTGGCTGCGGCTGGTGGCGCGCACGGTGACGGTCAGGCCGAGGTAGCTGCCTTTGGAGGACGGCCGCATTTCCAGTTTGCCGGCGTCGAAGCCGGGGTCGTGCTGGAGCACCAGTTCGACCATGATCTGGGCGAAGTCGTCGTGCATCGCGCCCATGATCTTGATCGGGAAATCGCAGGGGTATTCAATCAGCGTGTCGGGTGTAGTTGCCATGGCTTTGGTCTGATAATGCCGGACAGCGAAGTCCGGTGTGGAACGCTTATTTTAGACCAAAATCCGAAAAGGCAAGTCCGGCAAGTCCGGCAAGTCCGGTCAGGCCGTCTTCGCCGCCTGGTAAGCGGCGTACAGCCTTTGGTAAACCGGGCCCGGCGCGCCGGCGCCGATCGGCTGGCCGTCGAGCGAGGCTACCGCCAGCACTTCCTTGGTGGCCGACGACAGCAGCACTTCGTCGGCGCCGAAGACTTCGGCGCGCGCGATGTTGCGCGCTTCGAATGGGATGTCGTTGGCCGCGCAGAGTTCCTCGATCAGCGCGTAACGGATGCCTTCCAGGATCAGGTTGTTCTTCGGCGGGCCCATCAGCTTGCCGTCGCTGACGATCCAGACATTCGAGGCCGACGCTTCGGTCAGGAAGCCGTCGCGGAACTGGATCGCTTCGGCGGCCTCGTGTTCCGCCGCGTATTGCGCGGCCAGCACGTTGCCCAGCAGCGAGGTCGATTTGATTTCGCAGCGCAGCCAGCGCCGGTCTTCCAGCGTCACGCAAGCCACGCCACTCTCGCGCAGCGCGGCGCCCGGCAGCACGATCGGATTGCTCATGATGAAGACGGTCGGCGTCACGTCGGCCGGGAATGCATGGGCGCGCTTGGCCACGCCGCGGGTGACTTGCAGATATACCATCTGGTCGTCGGCCGGGTGCGCATCCATGATGGTCTGGATCAGCGCATGCCACTGCGCCTTGCCGTGCGGATTGGTGATGCCGATAGCATCCAGGCTGCGAAACAGGCGCGCCAGATGCTGTTCGGCGCGAAACATCCGGCGGCCGTAGACCGGAATCACTTCGTAAATGCCGTCGCCGAAGATGAAGCCGCGGTCCAGTACCGGAATTTTGGCTTCGGACAGCGGCGTCAGCAGGCCGTTCAGATACACCAGCGGGTCGTCCATGATGTGGTTTTCCGTCAAAGTGAAAGTAGGGATTCTGCCACGGCAGGCCTGTGCCAATGATGCAATTAATGCATAACGACGGCCGGCTTGCCGCGGCGATGTACCGGCGCGTATTTAAAAACGACGGAGTATGCTATAAAACGATGCCATTGCTGCATATGTTTGTTGCGGTATTAATATTTACATCTAGCAGTATGCCACACATAGTTGACCCGCTTTCAGTAGTGCAGGCCTCCGTGCCTGCATCGGGTTGCAGGCACGGAGGCCTGCACTACTTTCGCGTCTTTAGTTACTTGAGCCACAGTCGCAGCGAATCCCAGGCGCGGCCGAAGATGCTGGCCTGATTGACTTGCTCGAGCGCCAGCACCGGCAATTCCGTTACCACTTTGCCGTCCACCATCAGCTTCAGCTTGCCGACCTTGCTATTCTGATTGATTGGCGCCACCAGCGGGTCGTTGCGTTCCAGTACCGGCTTCATCTTCTCGGCCATGCCCTTGGGCAGCGTCACGAACACGTCGCGGTTAAAGCCGATCTTCAGCTGGTTTTGCGCGCCTTTCCAGACCTGCGGGGTGGCGATCGCCTGGCCCTTCGCGTACAGCTTGACCGTGTCGAAATTCTGGAAACCCCAGTTCAGCAGTTTCTGGCTTTCCTGCGCGCGCAGCTGGTCGGAAGTCGCGCCCGACAGCACGCTGAGCAGACGCCGCTGGCCGGAACCGTTGGGCCGCTTGGCCGACGCGATCATGCTGTAGCCGGAGGCATTGGTATGGCCGGTCTTCATGCCGTCCACCGACGGATCGGACCACAGCAGGCGGTTGCGGTTGGGCTGCTTGATGTTGTTGTAGGTGAAGTATTTGACCGAGTCGATCTTATAGAACTCCGGGTAGTCGGCGATGATGTGCGCGGCCAGCAGCGACAGGTCGCGCGCGGTCGAGTAATTCTCGGCATCGGGCAAGCCGTGCGGATTGCCGAAGCGGGTGCTCTTCATCCCCATGCGCTGCGCTTCGCGGTTCATCAGCACCACGAATGCATCCTCGGTGCCGGACACCGCCTCGGCCAGCGCTACCGCAGCGTCGTTGCCCGACTGCACCATCAGGCCGTGCAGCAAGTCATTCACGCTGACCGGCACGCGCGGCTCGATGAACATCTTGGAACTGCTGGGATCGACTTTCCAGGCGCGCAGCGACACCGTGACCATCTGGTCGAGCGCCAGCTTCTTGTCCTTGAGCGCGGCAAAAGTCAGGTAGGCGGTCATGATCTTGGTCAGCGAAGCCGGTTCGATGCGCAGGTCCGGCTCTTGCGAGGCGATCACCTGGTTGCTGTTCATGTCCAGCAACAGCCAGGAGCGCGCCGCAATGTTCGGCGACGGCAGGGTTTGCGCCACCGCGGTGGAAAAGACGGAAATGGACAGGACGCTGGCGGTAAACACCGCACATAATTTTTTCATTGGGAGAGGGTAAGTGAAATTCATTTATGGAAAACTCGTGTAGGTCGGGTTAGCGGCTTCATCGCGTAACCCGACATGTGCAGCTGGGAATGTCGGGTTACGCTATCGCTAACCCGACCTACGATGCTCCCCCTTTGAAAAAGGGGGCGGGGGGATTAGCGGTGCCACATTTCGACCATCAGATTCTTGATATGTTGCAACTTGCGGTGAAAAAAATGGTCGGCGCCCGGAATCACCACCACCGGCAAATCCTGCGGCCGGGCCCAGTTGAACACGTCGGAGAGTGGAATGGTGTCGTCCAGTTCGCCGTGGATCAGGATGGTATTGGCCGGCACCGCCGGCATCGCCCATTTGCCGGCGGCGCTGCCGACCAGCACCAGCCGCTCGGCCGGATGGCCCTGCGCAATCAGGCGCTGCTGCAATTGCGCCTGGACGAAGGTGCCGAACGAAAAACCGGCTAGCGCCAGCGGCAGATCCGGATATTGCTGCTGCATGTGCGCCAGCAGCGCGGCCATGTCGTCGGTCTCGCCGGCGCCGGCATCGTGCACGCCTTCCGAGCCGCCGACGCCGCGGAAATTCATCCGCACCGCCGCATAGCCGAGCTTGTTGAAGGTGCGCGCCAGGGTTTGCGCGACCTTGTTGTCCATGGTGCCGCCATACAGCGGATGCGGGTGCGCGACCAGCGCCAGTCCGCGCGGGGTTGCAAACTGGTCGGTGGCGGGCAGGCCGAGCGCGCATTCGAGCCGGCCGGCGGCGCCGTCGATGAAGAATTTTTGGGTGTGGGCGTTCATGCTCAGATTTTCAGGCGCTCGACGACCTTGCCGCCGATCAGGTGGCTGTCGATGATTTCATCGATGTCTTCGTTGTCGACATAGGTGTACCAGACGCCTTCCGGATACACCACCATGACCGGGCCCTCGTCGCAGCGGTCGAGGCAGCCGGACTGGTTGATCCGGACTTTGCCGGCGCCGGACAGGCCGAGCTGCTTGATGCGCTGCTTCGCATGCTGCTGCGCTGCCTGCGCGCCGCGCTCGGCGCAGCAGGGACGGCCGTCGTCGCGCCGGTTGACGCAGAGGAAGACGTGGTGCTGGTAATAGGGAGTATCTGGAGTGTCGCTCATGTGGTGTTTTGCAACGCGGGATATCGAAGTCGCCATGATACACCGCAGCCGGATTGCCTGATGCCGGCGGCGGAATTGCCGCAGCTGGCTGGCGCCGCAAAAAATTTCCGGGAACGTAAAAATACATGGACATGTATTTTTAAAGTGCTAATGAAATAATGCGGAAAATACATTGTTTTTACACATACCCATGATATTTCACATTTTTTGCAATGGCTGACGGCGCTGATGTCTGGCGCGCTGCAGCGCCCGCAACAAGAACCACAGCGTCAAAAACGGCCATAGCAGCGACAGGAAATGCGCGGCGCCGTTGAAATTGAGGAATTTCCCCTGCACCCAGGCTTGCAGCGTCGCCACGAAGTAGGGGTTGGCCGGCACGCTGTTGACCGCCAGCAGGCCCACTGTCAGCATCAGCAGCGCCAGCCGGCGCTGGATCGCCGGCTGCGCGTAGATCAGCCCGGACAGCATCAGCGCCGCCACCAGCAGGCCACCCCGGGCGCCGGCGGTGAGCCAGGCAAACGCATTCTCGGGCGCAAACAGCAACGCATAGGCGAGCGATTTTGTCGCCAGCGCCGCGCCGATCAATGCCAGCGTCAGCGCCACCTTGGGCGCGGCCTTGCGCAGCAGGCAGTGCAGCAGCAGCACCGCACCGCACAGTCCGGACGCGGTAATCAGCGTTTCCAGCAGCCAGTATTGCTCCAGGCTGGGCTCGGGATCGAGTCCCAGCAAGGTTGCCAGCCGGACCGGTGCCGCCAGCCAGTCCGATAGCAGCGCCGAGATCCAGTCCGACAGGATCGGCACGATCTGGCCGTGGCCGAACAGATAGCCTTGCGGGAAGATTTGCGCCAGCGGCCACAGCGCCAGCAGAATCAGGCCGCCGCTGGCTTCAGTCTGGAACCAGCGCTGGCGCAGCAGGCGCAGCCGGCCGCGCTCCAGCAGCGCGGCCGCGCTCCAGACCGCCAGCAGCGCACCGATGCAAATCCCGCCGAGGTTGGTGTAAAAGTCCAGCATCGAGGCGACCCGGCTCGGCAGATACTGCTGCACCGCTTCCATCGTGCCCGACAGCAGGCTGCCGGCGGCGATCGCAAGCGCGACCGCGCCGGCTTTCCTGAAGCGCGGATGCAGCGCATAGACGATCAGCATCCCGAGCGGGATGTAGCCGCCGATGTTGATCAGCGCATCGAACTTGGTCCAGTATTTCGGCATCGGCGCCCACAGGTACTCGAACGGCGCCAGGCCGACATCGCGCCAGCCGGTGAACGGAAACCAGCTGGCGTAGACGATCAGGAACAGATACGCCAGCAGCGCGATGCGCGCCAGCGGCGAAGCTTGCAACAAAGGCTGCGGCGGCGCTTCGCCCATTATTTTTTCAGTGGAAAATCGGCCAGCCACGCGATCATCTCGTCGATCAATGCATCGCTGGCGCCGGCCATCGCTTGCGCGCCGCCGGCCGCATCGGCGCTGCCGGCAGCGGCCTGCCGGCGGAACGATTTTTGCGCCAGCAGCGTGCGGCCGTCGAACAGCGTGGCGCGCAGCGCGAGTTGCGCCGCGCTCCGGTTCGGGGCGCTGAAATTCTGGATCATTTCATCGACTTCGATGCGCAGCGTCGGCAGCGTATTGGCGCCTTCGCTGCCCGATAGCACCACCGTGCCGGCCTGCGCCAGACGCGCCTTGATGCGCTGTTCCAGCAATTGCGCCGGCGCCATGCTCCAGCGGCTGCCCGCATACGAGCGGGTTTGCAGATCGCTGACATAGGACAGCCGGTACAGCATTTGCTGGCTGCTCAGCGCGGCCGGCGCCTGCACCGCGGCCAGCGCCAGCGCCGCCGGTGCCTTGCCGGCGCTGGCACTGGCCGCAGCGGCCGGATGCAGCGGCCCGAAGTCGTACAGACTGAGCGGCGCGGCGCGCGTGGCGCAGCCGGCCGCCAGCGCGCACAGCAGTGCTGGCAGTACTAGCGGTGAGATACGCAGGCGGTGGCCGATTTTCTGGAATGGATGCATGGCGGCTTTCAGGTTATTTATATACACACATATGTATTTTTTAAGTGGCATTAATATTATGCGGTAAATGCATGTTTTTTGCCTATACTGCCATATATTTTTAATCGTTCAGTCGCATCTGAATCAAAACTGCAGCGGCGTGGTTTTGTAGGAGCGCACCCGGGCGCGATCATCGGTGGCATGGGCAATCCGGTCGCGCCCGGGTGCGCTCCTACAGAAACTTGCTTCAGTTCAATAACTTTTCATAAGGGGTTAAATAGTTAGCTACCCATGTTGGAGATATTCCGGCAGTGTTCGCTTACTTGCCACGAAAGCCCGGTTCGCCCGGTCCCGGCGGCAGCTCGGGCGTGCCGAGCAGGATGCTTTGCGGGTTTTCGCCTAGCCTCTCGATGCTGCGGTTGAGGGTCTGCATCGAGGTCCGCGCTTCGCTGGTCAGTGCGTTAATTCTGGGCAATGCATCGCGCTCGATGTTGTCGGCAATCGCGCCGTAGCGGTCTGCGGTGTCGGTGATCTTGGCCAGCGGCCCGTCCGGCGCCTGCAGTTGCCGGCTGGTCTTGCTCAGATCGGCCGCCAGCGCGCTGGCTTCTTTGGACAGCGCCGAGATCGAGGCCAGCGCCTGCTGCGCATCGCCGGCCAGCGCCGGCAGCTTCGCCAGGGTCGGCTCAAGCTGCTTTGGCAGCACTTCCAGCGCGGCGGCGGCAGTGCCGATGTGATCGATCGCGGCTATCATTTTTTGCTGGTTGGCCGGCGCCAGCAGCGCATTGAAATTCGCGGTCAGCGCTTCGGTCTGCTGCAGGATCGCGGCGCTGCGGGTCTGGATGTTGTCGAGCAGGTTGGGCCGGATTTCGATCCGCGCCGGGTGCTTCTGGTCGCTGGCCAGGCGCGCCGGCTTGCTGCCGTCGTCGTCGAGCTGGACAAAGGCGATCCCGGTCACGCCCTGATAGCCGAGCGTGCCGAAGGTCGACTGCGTGATCGGGGTCTGCGGGTCGACGCTGATCCGGACCAGGATTTCGCCCGGCTGCTGCGGATTGAAACCGATGCTGTCGACCTTGCCGACATCCAGTCCCCGATAACGCACCGCTGCTTGCGGATTCAGGCCCGACACTGTCAGCGAGGTGACCATTTCGTAAGGCACCCGGTCGACCCGGTCGCGGTTGAACCAGAGCGCAAAGAACACCGCGGCAACCATCAGCGCGACGGTAAACAGTCCGGCCATCAGTGCGTGTGGCTTATTTTCCATGAGGGGATTCCATTCTATTGATTCGGCACGGGAAGGGTTTTATTTTCCGGGCTGCCGTTCTCACCCTCTCCCTCTGGGAGAGGGCCGGAGAGAGGGGAGGTCTCCAGCGCTGCCAGCGCGCGGCGGCCGCGCGCGCCGAGGAAGAACTCCTTGATGAACGGATGCTCGAACGCGACCACCGCGGCCGGCGCTGCGCTGATGATCACGCGCTTGTCGGCCAGCACCGCGATCCTGCTCGACAGCGCCAGCAGCGTATCGAGGTCGTGCGTGACCATCAGCACCGTCAGCTTGAGCTCCCGGTGCAGCGTGCGTATCAGGGCGACGAAGGTTTCCGACATGTCCGGATCGAGGCCGGCGGTCGGCTCGTCCAGGAACAGCAGTTCCGGCTCCAGCGCCAGCGCGCGCGCCAGCGCGACCCGCTTGACCATGCCGCCGGACAGGTCGGCCGGCATCTTGGCGGCGTCGGCCGGGCTTAGCTCGACCATGCCCAGCTTGAGCAGCACCGTGTCGCGGATCAGGTCCGGCGGCAAAGTGCGCAATTCGCGCAGCGGTTGCGCGACATTCTCGAATGCGGTCAGCGAGGAAAACAGCGCGCCCTGCTGGAACAGCACACCCCAGCGCTGGCGCAGCGCCTGCATCTGCTGCGCACTGATGCGCGCGATATCTTCGCCGAACACCCGCACGCTGCCGCTGGTGGGGCGCTGCAAGCCGAGAATCTGGCGCAGCACGGTGGTTTTGCCGGAGCCGGAGCCGCCCACCAGCGACACGATTTCGCCTTGGGCAACGCTCAGGTTCAGGTCTTGATGGATGACGTTGTGCTCGAAGCGCATGCAGATATCCTGCAGCTCGATGACAGGGGCGGCGGCCATCAGTAGCCGACTTCGCTGAAGACGATCGCAAACACCGCATCGGCCAGGATCACCACCGTGATCGCGCTGACCACCGAGGTGGTGGTGCCGTGCCCGAGGCTTTCGGTATTCGGTTTGATGCGCAGGCCGAAATGGCAGGACACCAGCGCGATCAGGCTGCCGAACACCACGCCCTTGCCGAGGCCGATCCAGTAATTCGGCAGCGGTACCGCGCCTGGCAGTGACGCGATGAAGTAGCCGGGCGCCATCCCCAGTTGCAGCTGGGCCGCGCTCATGCCGCCGATCAGCGCAATCGCGTCGGTCCAGATCACCAGCAGCGGCATCGCAATCGCCAGCGCAATGACTTTCGGCAGCACCAGCCGGAAGCCGTGCGGCAAGCCCATCACCAGCATCGCATCGAGTTCTTCGGTGACCCGCATCACGCCCAGCTGGGCGGTAATCGCCGAGCCGGAGCGCCCGGCCACCAGGATCGCCGCCAGCAGCGGTCCGAGTTCGCGGATGATGCTCATGCCCAGGATATCCACCAGGTAAATATCGCCGCCGAAGCTGTGCAACTGCTGCGCCGACAGATACGACAGCACCACCCCGATCAGGAACCCGACCAGCGCGGTGATGCCGAGCGCCTGAAAGCCGATATGGAAGATATTCGCCGACACTTCTTTCCACGGGCCGCGCGCCGGATTGCGCGCGAACTGGCCGAGGTCCAGCATCAGTTGCCCGATCAGCCCGATGAAACCGTAGACGTGTTCGAAAAACCCCAGCGCTGCGCTGCCCAGCGCAACCAGTGCGGCCATCCGCTGCACCGGCTGCGGCGGCAGCGCGAGCGCGCCGGCCTGCGCCAGCCGCTCGAAAAAGCTTTCCTGTGCGGGCGCCAGCGTCAGCTTGGGCGGCCGGGCCTTGCCCCACAGATTCCAGAAGAACTGGGCGCCGATGTGGTCGATGCGCTCGATTCCCGACAAATCCCATTCGATAGCGCTGCCGGCCGCTATCGATTCGACGCTTTTGGCGCTGCGCTGCAGCGCTCGCATCACCTTCTTTTGCGCCATCCGTTGCACCAGCCAGGCGCCGGATGCGCGCAGCGTCACGCCGCCGGCGGGTTCGCCGCGCTCGACGCTGAGGGTGGGGTCTTGTTTGACTGGCATCTGCGCAGTGTAAGGGATAAGCGCTGGCGCGTCATTCGGGGCGTGCCTGGCAAAATGGCAGGCGCGCGATTCATGTCTGCAGCGCTCGCGCGGCGAGCAGGGTTTCGATATACGCGTCGATGATTTTGCCGCCGTCCTGCATCAGGTCGAAGCTATCCGGCGCGAACAGCCAGGCGGTCAGCAGGCCGCTGATCAGCGCATGCAGCATCACGCTGGCCAGACGCACATCGAGCGTGGCCGGCAATTGCCCTTTCGCGATCGCGTTCGACAGCAGCAGTCTGTTATTGATCGCGCATTCCTGCATCCACTCTTGCTGCCGGATGAAGATCGGATCGGCCGGATCGACGAATTCGCATTTATGTATCAGGATGTCGAGCACCTTGTTGTGGTGCGGGTTTTCCACCGTTTCGCGAAACAGGAAGCGGCAGGTGGCGCGCAGTTCGCCCAGCGGGTCGCCGCTGTTTTCGTCGGTCATCGCATCGCACAGCGTTTGCATCGGCAGCCGGATGCGCTGGCACATCGCGTCGAACAGGTCGGCCTTGTTGGTGAAATGCCAGTAGATCGCGCCGCGCGTCACATCGGCCGCATCGGCGACGTCGGCCAGCGACGTGTTCGACACGCCCTTCGCATGGAAAACGTCTTCTGCCGCATCGAGAATGCGCTCGCGGGTTTCGAGCGCCTTTTCCTTGGTGCATCTTGCCATGATGAAATATCCTGGTTGCCAGTAGTGCAGGCCTCCGTGCCTGCATGCAGGCACGGAGGCCTGCACTACTTATATAGTGCGATAGTGCGCAAATCCGGATGATTTTTCAAGCGCCCGTCAATTTAACATACATTCGCGAATGTATATATAATAGCACCGGTTCCATCGCAAGTTTGCAGGGTCGGCACGATGACGCGGTGCCCGCCCTGCAAAGCCCCCTATTTTGCCAACCATTACCGTATGAGAGTTCCATGACATCACATCAACGTATTGCGCGCCTGGGCGCCGCACTTGCCGTGTTATCGATGTTCGCCGGCTGCAGCGAAAAGCCCGGGGCGGCGCCGGGCGCCGGCATGCCGCCGCCCGAGGTGGCGGTGGTGACGGTGGCGCCGCAGCGGCTGACCATCAGCAACGAATTGCCGGGCCGGCTGGAAGCCACGCGGGTGGCGCAAGTGCGCGCCCGCGCCGCCGGCATCGTGCAGCAGCGCGCCTTCCGCGAGGGCAGCGAAGTTAAGGCCGGCGAGCTGCTGTTCAGGATCGATCCGGCCCCTTATCAGGCCGCTTACGAGAGCGCGCAGGCGGCGCTGGCCAGGGCCGAGGCGAATCTGACCCAGGCCAGCCTGAAGCTGCAGCGCTACCAGCCGCTGGTCGAAATCAATGCGATCAGCAAGCAGGAATACGACGACGCCAGCGCCGCGCGGCAGCAGGCTGCAGCCGATGTCGCGGCGGCCAAGGCGGCCCGCACCACTGCGGCGTTGAATCTCGGTTACACCCGGGTCACCGCGCCGATTTCCGGCCGCATCGGCCGCGCGCTGGTGACCGAAGGCGCGCTGGTCGGCCAGGGCGAGGCGACCCAGCTGGCGACGATTCAGCAACTCGATCCGATCTACGTCAACCTGACCCAATCCAGCACCGAGCTGCTGCAACTGCAGCGCGCGCTGGCCGGCGGCCAATTGCAAAGCGTCGGCCAGGGCAAGGCCGCGGTCACGCTGGTGCTGGAAGACGGCACCCCGTACCCGCTGCCGGGCAAGCTGCTGTTTTCCGACCTGAGCGTCGATGAAAGCACCGGCGCGGTCAGTTTGCGCGCCGAATTCCCGAACCCGCAGCGCAGCCTGTTGCCCGGCATGTATGTGCGGGCCCGGCTGGAACAGGGCGTCAGCGAGCAGGCGATCAGCGTGCCGCAGCAAGCGGTCGCGCGCAGTTCCGACGGCGCTACGGTGATGGTGGTCGGCGCCGACGATAAGGTGGCAGTGCGCCCGGTAAAAACCGGCGCCGCGCAGGGCAATCTGTGGCTGATCAGCGCAGGGCTGCAGGCGGGCGATCGGGTGATTGTCGAAGGGCTGCAGAAAATCAAGCCGGGCGCCGCCGTCAAGGTCGTGCCATGGCGGCCGCAGGCGGCAGATACTGCCAAAGGCACACCGCCTTCTGCGCAACAAAACAGCGACAAAAAGAAAGATACTCCTGCGGCAGTTCCAACAACAAAAGCGCAATAGGGGGTGCCGAATGGGAAAATTTTTCATCGACCGACCGGTGTTTGCGTGGGTGCTGGCGATCTTCATCATGCTGGCCGGGATCCTGGCCATCACGCAATTGCCGGTAGCGCAATATCCGAGCATCGCCCCGCCCACCATCCTGGTGACGGCCGCCTATCCGGGCGCCACCGCCCAGACCCTGGAAGATAGCGTCACCAGCCTGATCGAACAGGAGATGAACGGCGCCGAGGGTCTGCAATACATGGAATCGCAAAGCCAGGCCAACGGCCAGGTGCAGATCACGCTGACTTTCGCCACCGGCACCAATCCCGATCTGGCAGCGGTGGAGGTGTCAAACCGGCTGAAACGGGTCGAATCGCGCCTGCCGCAAGCGGTCACCCAGCAAGGCGTGCAGGTCACCAAGTCGCGCAGCAATTTCCTGATGTTCGTCACGCTGGCGTCCAAAGACGGGTCGCTCGATCCGGTCGCGCTGGGCGACTATGCGTCGCGCAATGTCCTCAATGAAATCAAGCGGGTGCCGGGCGTCGGCCAGGCCCAGCTGTTCGGCACCGAACGCGCGATGCGGATCTGGATCGATCCGGCCAGGCTGGTCGGCTACAAGCTGACCCCGGCCGATGTCTCGAGCGCGATCCGGGGCCAGAATGCGCAGGTCGCATCCGGCACCCTGGGCGATTTGCCAAGCCCGGCCGGGCAGCAGATTGCCGCCACCATCGTGGTGTCCGGACAATTGTCGACGGTCGAGCAGTTCGGCGCCATCGTGCTGCGCGCCAATCCCGACGGTTCGATGGTGCGGCTGCGCGACGTCGCGCGGATCGAAATCGGCGGCCAGAATTATGCCACTTCAGCCCGCATCGACGGCAAGCCGATCACCGCGATCGGGGTCCAGCTGTCGCCGACCGCGAACGCGCTCGGAACCGCCCGGGCGGTGCTGGCCAAGATGGACGAATTGTCGAAATACTTCCCGCCCGGAGTCCAGTACGTGGCGCCTTACGACACCTCGAAGTTCGTCCGGATTTCGATCGAGGAAGTGGTCAAGACGCTGCTGGAAGCGATCCTGCTGGTGTTCCTGGTGATGTATCTGTTCCTGCAGAATATCCGCTACACGCTGATCCCGACCATCGTGGTGCCGGTGGCGCTGCTGGGCACCTTCGCCACCTTGCTGCTGTTCGGCTTCTCGATCAACGTGCTGACCATGTTCGGCATGGTGCTGGCGATCGGCATCCTGGTCGACGATGCGATCGTGGTGGTGGAAAACGTCGAACGCATCATGAGCACCGAAGGCTTGTCGCCGCGCGACGCCACCCGCAAGGCGATGGGACAGATCACCGGCGCGCTGATCGGCATCACGCTGGTGCTGATCGCGGTGTTCATCCCGATGGCCTTCTTCGGCGGCGCAGTCGGCGCGATTTACCGCCAGTTCTCGCTGTCGATGGTGGCGTCGATGTTCTTCTCGGTGCTGATGGCGTTTACGCTGACGCCGGCGCTGTGCGCGACGATCCTGAAACCGGTCGAGGCCGGCCATCATCACGAAAAGACCGGCTTCTTCGGCTGGTTCAACCGCGGCTTCGGCCGCACCGTCAGCGGCTACCAAAGCTTCGTCGGCCGCATGCTGGGCAAGACCGGGCGTTACCTGCTGCTGTACGGCCTGATCCTGGTCTGCGTCGGCCTGCTGTATGCGCGTTTGCCGGCATCGTTTTTGCCGGCTGAAGACCAGGGCTATCTGGTAACCAACATCCAGTTGCCGCCCGGCGCCAGCAGCAACCGTACGCTGGAGGTGATCAAGCAGGTCGAGGATTACTACCTGAAGCAGCCCGGCGTGGCCCACATCATCGCAGTGTCCGGTTTCAGCTTCTCGGGCAACGGCCAGAATGCCGGCATCGCATTTACCCCGCTGAAAAGCTGGAGCGAGCGCGGCCCGCAGGATTCGGCCGATGCGATCGCCGGCCGCGCGATGGGGGCGCTGATGCAAATCAAGGATGCGATCGTGTTCCCGGTCAATCCGCCGCCGATTCCCGAACTCGGCAACGCCACCGGCTTCACCTTCCGGCTGCAGGATCGCGCCGGGCTGGGACACGACGCGCTGGTCGCTGCGCGCAATCAGATGCTGGGCATGGCGTCGCAGAGCAAGGTGCTGGCCGGGGTGCGGCCGGAAGGTCTGGAAGATGCGCCGCAACTGCAGCTCGAGATCGACCGCGCCAAGGCCAGCGCGCTCGGCGTCTCGTTCGCCGACATCAATAGCGTGCTGTCGACCGCGCTCGGTTCCAGCTATGTCAACGACTTCCCGAACCAGGGCCGCCAGCAGCGCGTGATCGTCCAGGCCGACGCGCCGCAGCGGTTGCAGCCGGACGATCTGGGTCAGCTGTATGCGCGCAATGCGCAGGGCGCGATGGTGCCGTTCTCGGCCTTCGTCAGTTCGCGCTGGATCACCGGTCCGGTGCAGCTGATCCGCTACAACGGCTATCCGGCCATGAAGATCGCCGGTATGGCAGCGCCCGGCCGCAGCACCGGCGAAGCGATGGACGAGATGGAATCGCTGGTGGCCAAGCTGCCGCCCGGCTTCGGCTTTGAATGGACCGGCCAGTCGCTGGAAGAAAAAACCTCCGGTGCGCAGGCGCCGCTGCTGTACGCGCTGTCGCTGCTGGCGGTGTTCCTGGTGCTGGCCGCGCTGTACGAAAGCACCTCGATACCGGTCGCGGTGATGCTGGTGGTGCCGCTCGGGATACTCGGCGCGCTGCTGGGCGTGACCTTGCGCGGCATGCCCAACGACGTGTATTTCAAGGTCGGGATGATCGCGGTGGTCGGGCTGTCGGCCAAGAATGCGATCCTGATCATCGAGTTCGCCAAGGATCTGCAGGCGCAAGGGATGGGCTTGATCGAAGCCACGCTGGAAGCGGTGCATCTGCGCTTTAGGCCGATCCTGATGACTTCGCTGGCCTTCATCCTCGGCGTGCTGCCGCTGGTGCTGGCCAGCGGCGCCGGTTCGGCCGCGCAGCGCGCGATCGGCACCGGCGTGATGAGCGGGATGATTGCCGCCACCGTGCTGGCGGTGTTCCTGGTGCCGGTATTTTTCGTCGTGGTGCGCACGCTGTTCAAGGGCAGCGAGCGGCAGCGCAGGATGTATGCGGGCCAAAAGAAAATCGACGTGGAGAATCAAGATGTGTAAATCACGAATGTTGCCATCGATACAGCAACGCAGGCAGCAACTGACGCTGACGCTGCTGGTGGCCGGCGTATTGTCCGGCTGCTCGCTGGCGCCGCAGTATCTGCGCCCGGACGCGCCGGTGGCCGCCAGCTATGGCGGCCAATCAAGCAGCGCCGCAGCGGCTGCCACCAGGGCGGCGGCCGAGATCGGCTGGCGCGAATTCTTCACCGATGCGCGGCTGCAGGCGCTGATCGAAAGCGCGCTGGAGCACAACCGCGACCTGCGCGCGGCCGCGCTGCGCATCGAGGAAGCGCGGGCCCAGTACAACATCCAGTCGGCCGACCGGTTGCCGAACATCAACGGCAGCGCCAGCGGCGCGCGCAGCAGGACGCCGGCCGACCTGCGCTCGCAAGGCAGCGGCAACACCGGCGGCCGCTATGATGTCGGCGTTGGCCTGGCGTCGTTCGAGCTGGACTTTTTCGGCCGGGTGCGCAGCCTGAATGACGCCGCCTTGGCGCAATACCTGGCCACCGAAGAGGCGCGCCAGTCGGTGAGAATCAGCCTGGTGGCCGAAGTCGCCAACGCCTATCTGGCCGAGCGCGCATTCGCCCAGCAGCAGGCGCTGGCGCAGCAATCGTTCGATGCCCGCAGCAGCGGCTATCGGCTGGCGCAGAAACGCTTCGAAGTCGGCGCCAGTTCCGCGCTCGACCTGCGCCAGGAAGAGTCGTTGCTGCAGTCGGCCCGGGTGTCGCTGGTGACGCTGGCGCGCCAGCGCGCCCAGGCTGAAAACGCACTGGTGCTGCTGGTCGGCAAGCCGCTGGCCGACTTGCCGCCGGCGCAGCCGCTGTCGGCGCAAAATATCGTCGCCGAAATTCCGGCCGGCCTGCCGTCGGACCTGCTGGCCAGCCGCCCCGACATCCGCCAGTTCGAGCACCGGCTGAAAGCCGCCAACGCGAATATCGGCGCCGCGCGGGCCGCCTTCTTCCCTCGCATCACGCTCACCGCCAGCGCCGGCACCGCCAGCGGCGCGCTGTCGGGACTGTTCGACGCCGGCTCCGGCGCCTGGTCGTTCGCGCCGCAACTAGTGTTGCCGATTTTCGACGGCGGGCGCAACCGCGGCAACCTGAAGCTGGCCGAAGTGCGCAAGAATCTGGCCATCGTCGATTACGAAAAAGCGATCCAGAGCGCCTTTCGCGAAGTCTCCGACGCGCTGGCGGCGCGCGGCTTGCTCGACGAACAGATCGCCGCCCAGGCCGCGGTCAGGGACGCCGAAGCCGAGCGCCTGAAACTGTCGGAAGCGCGTTTCCGCAGCGGCATCGCCAGCTCGCTCGACGTGTTCGACGCGCAACGCCAATCGTTCGCCGCCGAGCAGACGCTGGTGCAGGCGCAACTGCTGCGCCTGACCAACGCGGTCGACCTGTACCGGGCGCTGGGCGGCGGCTGGCAGGAAGGCGGCGCAGCGCAATAAAGGGCCAGGGCGCCGCAGCGCGCCCACCTTCAATCAATAAAATAACGGGAGTATATTTAAAAACAGTGCATTTGCCGCATGCATTCATTGCGGTAATGAATAATACATAAGTAGGTATTATTTGATTCCCGAAGTGGTTTTCGGGCCTCGAACCGGCCTCAAAATCCGTGGAGCGGCATGCGCATCAGCGCTGGTCGAACGCCGCTTGGCCGACTTCGGCAGCAACGCGCTGATGCGCGGCGCGGTCCGCCGGACGATGCTTGACGGCCGTTCCGGCCGGATAGGCGCCGAGGAAATTGCCGCTTTTCCAGCCTTTCAGTTTTGCGCCGGGCGCACCGGACGCGGCGCAAAGCCGCCGGCGCAAAATGTGCATTCGAAGCTGCATATCCTGGCCTCCAGCCCATCCATAACTGACTCAGGCGTAACACTTGGAAAGCACTTGTCAACTCTAAATCGGTAGGGGTGGCAAAAAGTTAATTGAAAGAAATATCCCATTGGCTTCTACGTGATTTAACAATGGAGGATTGAACCGGCTTCTCAAGAAAACCACCTCAAAAACGCGGCGGCGGTTAGCGCTGTCGCGGCCAGCGCCGCCAGCGCGCGCCAAACTGCTTGTTGTACCCGTTCACTCCACCCGATGCCACGATAGAGATACGCGGCGGCGAACATGAATCCCGCAGCGACGCATGCCATCTTGATCAGCAGCGCGGCAACCGCGATGCCATGAATATCCGGGAAATGTCCGTAATAAAGCCAACTGACCACACCGAAGGCGCCACCGCTGACAGCTTGCGCGGCCCATCCCCCCAACATTATCCATCCCAGTGGTTTGCGCATCCGCCCTGGCCCCGACCATAATCCATAGGCCGCACTGCCGACAACGGCGACGGCGCCGAAATTGTGAACGACCTGGATCGCCGCATAGGCCAAATTTTGCAGATCCATGCGCTAGTTGACTGTCACCTTGACGCACTGTTCCACGCCGATGGGCGTATGACCCTTATCCACGACCTTGACGCAGATGTCGTGCTGGCCGGGCGAAAGCTTTGCCAGTGCGTAGCTGCCCTTGAGTTGACGCAGGATGCCCACTTCCTTCTCATCCACGTAAAGGTGGCTATGGTCGCCCTTGGGGCCGGGTATGACTTCATAGACAACCTGGTTTTTGGTCATGGCATCAAGCGTGGCCCCGTCCGCAGGAGCCGTGATCTTGACAGATGCATCCTCGGCAAAGCTTATCTGTGCGCAGGCAAGCAGCGCAGCACCGAGGATTGGAAAAATAGACGAAATGCGCATGGCGACCTCCTCTTGGTTAATCCGAATACCGCAGCGAGCACGTCATCTTCGAGCTGCCAGGCTAAATTTCATATATAGCACAACAGTATTAAACGACAAGAAGAAAGGCCCATGGAGAACCGTTGTCCTTTGGTTAATTAGTCGAGCTACGAAGAACAGCGGACATCGGGTTGACGAACAGGGTGGCAGTTCTGCTGGCAGCTATTCACGACATCGCGGGCTCCCATGGTCGATGGACCATGTGGCGACCACCTTCGCCCTGCTGAATTGCCAGCAGGGCGAAGGTGGTCGCGGTCAGGTCGCTTGGGTCAGGCTGGCCGTGTTGGGCGCCACCACGGCGAACAGGTCGGCGAGGGCGGCGAGGCTGGCCTGCTGCAGCGCGCCGGCCGTAACCATGCGCCCGTCGGTGCCGGGCAGATCACGCGTCGCGGTAGCTGCGGCGACCACCGTGGGGGCGAAGCCCAGATTGAAAGCGCCACGAGCCGTCGAGTTGACGCACATGTGGGTCATGAAGCCGGCCAGAACCACGTTGCTGCGGCCGGTGCTCTTGAGTTGTGCCTCGAGATCCGTACCGACAAACGAGTTCGGGTAGTTCTTGACGATGACCGGTTCGCCCGCGGCCGGGGCGACCTTGTCGGCGATGGCGCCGATCGGCTGGCGGATGTCGTAGGGGCTGCCGGGGCCGGCGTCGTGCTGGATGTGGATGATCGGTATGCCCAGCTGGCGGGCTGCGGCGAGCAGTCGGGCGGCTTCGTCGAGGGCGGCCTCGACGCCGCTGAGGGTCATGATGCCCTGGCGATAGGTGTTCTGGCAGTCGATCAGGACGAGGGCCGAGTCGGCCAGCGGGGCAGGGGTGCCGGGCAGTCCGGCGATATTGCGCAAGGTGGTGGGGTTCGGCATACTGCGGTCTCCTGTTTGAATTAAGTGTTACGGAGAATACGACGTATGGCGGACTTGCGGAATGAATAAAGTTGCATCCGTCGCGGGCAATTTTGCATCGGTGCCGGACTGGAACGATGTGCGCTACGCGATGGTGCTGGGGCGCTGCGGTTCTCTGGCTGCGGCCGCCCGCCAGCTGGCGGTGGATCAGACGACCGTCTCCCGGCGGCTGCGGGTCTTGGAGGCCGGGCTGGGCACGCCGCTGTTCGAACGCTTGAAAGGTCAACTGACGCCGACCCCGGCCGGGCGCGTTTTGCTCGAATGCGGCGCACGCATGGAGCAGGAGATGGCGGCCCTCTGCCATCTGGCCGCCGACAGCCAATCGACCGTGCAGGGGGTGATCCGCATTACGGCGGTCGATGCGCTGGTTTCCCATTATCTGGCGCAACACCTGGCCGAGTTGCGCGGGCGTTATCCAAACTTGTCCGTGGAATTGATCGCCAGCAGCAAGAGCCTCGACCTGACCCGTCGTGAGGCGGACATCGCGATCCGCCTGGCGCGGCCTGTAGAGGGGGATCTCGTGGTGCGCTGTCTGGGCAAACTGGCCTATGGCGTCTATGGTCCGCGCGGCCATGAAACGCCAGCATCCTGGGCGGAGGCTCCGTGGGTGGCCTATGAGCGCTCCCTGGATCAGGTGCCGGAAATGCTATGGTTGGCGGAGGCCGCCGGTCATGAGCGGATCTTCTTCCGGTGCAACAACATGGATGCGCTGGCCACGGCGGTGGCCGATGGGCTCGGCCTGGGCATCCTGCCCCGGTTCATCGGCGACCGGCATACGGCCATCTGCCGTCTGTCGGGGGCGGCGCCGGTGTTGTACCGGGAAATGTGGCTGGTGCTGCCCAGGGAGTTGCGTGACATTCCGCGCATCCGCGCGGTCAGCGACTGGCTGGTGCAACGCTTCACGGCCGATGAGGCGTCTTTTGTCTGAGCAGCTTCCGGTCCCGCGTCCGGGTTCGCCCACGCTTTCCCTGCTGGTCGAGAGCTTCCTGCACCTGACCGGACAGAATCCGGTCGTTGCCGGCGATTCAGTGGAGGCCGCCCTCTGGCTGGCACCTCGGGTGATCGTGGCGCACGGCACCGAAACGGACCCGATATTTTCTATGGCAATCGTCTGGCCCTGAAACTGTTCGATCAGTGATCGATAAGCCTCTTTTCATTTTCTGGGACACAGTTAATGAAAAAAATGTGCGGTTTGTGACGCGAATAGGGGAAATTATTCGGCCGGTGGCGGACGCAGAGAAGCTTGGCAGCTTGATATGCACGCGGCAGCCCAGCCCTCATTTGCCGGGACGCATCGGATTCGCTTGAGATTCAAGCTTGCCTGATGGCTGAGAACGGCCATGAACGGCCAGTCGAGCATTCCAAGTTGAATGCCCGTTTCAAACTGATTGGAGCCGTTCGGTTACTGGGTCTAATTAACTCAACACGATCTGAGATACACAGCCACTTTCAACCCTCAGAAAATGTTGTTTTTGGCCCCCGAACCTGCCAAATCGCTGTCGAGCCAAGTCGTGCCGCTCGGTCGAGGTCTTGGCCACTCGCTACAGTGCAGGCTTGTCGCTGTGCGCTATGAGGTTGGCCTTGAGCTGCTCGCTCATGGGCATGTTCAGAATCACACCTTTAGGAGGAATCGGTGACTCAAACCACTTGGTGTACAGCCTAGTGAATTCGCCCGACTTCATCAGGCGAGTGATGGTGCCGTCTACCAGCTTCTTGAACTCTGGATCCCCTTTGCGCACCATGCAGCCGTAGGGCTCTACTTGCAGCGTATCGCCGACGACTTCGAGCAAGTCTGGATTTTTAGAGTTGGCCCTCAGGCCAAATAGCAAGACATCGTCCAGGGCAAGCGCCTCAGCGCTGTCATTTTCAACCAACAGCAGGCCGTCGGCATAGTCTTTTCCCAGGATGACCTGTATGTCGAGGTTGTGATCAGCACTGTACTTGCGGAGGACCTTCTCGTTGGTGCTGCCGGCGGCACTGGCGATCTTTTTCGTGGCCAGGTCAGCGTAGTTTTTTATTCCAAAGGTCTTCTTGGTCAATAAACGAGTCCCCGTGTAGAAATAGCTGATGGAAAAAGATACCTCTTTGCCGCGCGCAGAATTATTGGTAGTGGATCCGCACTCGAGGTCGTAAGTACCATCGAGCAGCAATGGAATGCGGTTTTGCCCGGTCACGGGTGTGCGAATAACTTCAATGTTCGGCCTTTTGAGCTTCTTTCGCACATCATCTACGATGGCATCGGTCAGATCGACCGAGAAGCCCACGGCTTTGGTTGGGCTGAGTAAATAACTGAAAGGAACCGAGCCCTCACGGTACGAAACGGTGATCTTGTTGCTGTCGGCAACCTTTTTCAGTGTCTGTGCGCTGGCAGAAAACGGGATGGTGGCCAGTCCAGCAGAAAGAAATGCAGCGGTCATTAGGTTTGCGACTTTCATGAGTTTCCTTTCAGGGTCGTAAAAGGGCAAACCACTAAATGACATCAGTTCCGAACATGCCAAAAGAGCATTCTTGACTGACACTAGGAATGAATCGATACAGAATGGATTTTTCCAATTGCATCATTCTCTGATCAGCAAGCCGTCCAATTGCAATACAGATCCAAAATAACGGTACGCTTAGGCATGGCAAGTGCATTGAGGATAATCAAACGATTCAGTTATGGAGTGACCGTCCGCTTCCGTTGACTGCTGTCATTGGGGCGAAAAACCTGAACGGCTCTTGCGGGTCGAACTGCAACATTCAAGATCTGTTGCCATAAGGCGCGCATCGGCCTTGCCGCAGAATTTTTCATTATCCGTCAGTAATTTTCAACTTCCGTGTGACCCGATGCCTTGCGCTGGCCGCATTTCCGGATGCAGGCCCGGCACCGCGTCGGGGCACGCTTCGTCCATAAAATGCAGGGGTATCAGCGAAAACAGTACACTTTCCGCTTATATTCATTAAGAATTTAAAAATGCCCATGCCAGTATGTAAACAGTCACCGGCCGGCGCGAAGCCCGGCGATGCATTGCTTGCGGCCTTTACATCTACCTGGCGGAGCTGACCAGCTTTGCGCCCAGGAACATCATCGCGCTGCCTGCGGCGCGGTCGATCCACGGCTTGTAGCGCAGATATGCTGCGCGCGGTGCGGCCGACGACAGCGCCAGCGCGACGATTGCGTACCATCCTGCTTCGATTGCAAAAACGATGCAAGGCAGCACAATCATCAGCGATGCAGGCACATCGGACGGCAGCAATGCGGCAAAGATGCTTGCATAGAACAGCGCAGTCTTCGGATTGCTCATCTGGGCGCCCAGTCCCGTCAGGAAAAACCGGGGCGCCGTCCCTGCAGCTGCGGCGTCGTCGCCCGCCATAGCGGCCAGGGGCTGTTTTGCGCCACGGAATATCTTCCAGCCCAAATAAGCCAGATAGGTGCCGCCGGCCACTTTGATCGTCAGATACAGCCATGGCACCGCAGCCAGCAGCGCTTGCAGTCCGCACAGCGCGGCGATGGCGAACAGCATGCCGCCGATGCCCATTCCCAAGGCGGCGCAAAGGCCGTGTTCCCGTGTCGAAGCAATTGCGGTTCGCGCAACCATGACGAAACTCGGCCCGGGACTCATGGCGCCGATTGCCACCGCACTGCCAATGCTGATCAAGATAAATGCGTTGTTCATATTGCCCTTTGATTAAATTCTCCGGCATCAGTGGATGGATGATGTGATGTCGAACAGCGCGTTTTAGCAATGACAAAGTGGGTGCACCTTCAAAATCCGTGGAACAGGAAATCCAGCGCCGAACCGATTTCCAATTGCCTGTCGGATAAATTCGTCACAGGCATGCGCAGCAAGCGACCCGGAACCGCCGCCAGCTTCGGCGTCTCCATCACGCACTCTCGCTCTTCCAGCACGAACACCGGCATCAGATCGGCCGGCAACTGCATGCCAGGCAAACTGGTGCGAAGGCGCAGCGGCACCACAACCCGCGTATCCAGGCCTTGCAACAGGTCGCTTTGCACATCCAGCAGATAAGGCGTGGTCGCCGCATGGACGCCGCTGTTGGGAAATACATCGAAACGCGCCATGTCAGAACCCGCGCCACTGTTCCAGCGGCAAACCTTCGGCCTCCACCGTCTGGTTGTACGCAGCAATGAAATCCGCATGCTGCTCGGCCCAGCGGCGCTCCTGCTCGCGCCGCACCAGTTCGCGCAAATGGCTATCGCAGGCTTGCGAGATGTTGATGCCCAGACGCCGGGCATCGGCCAGCACGTCGGCAGACAGCGTGATGTTGGTGGCTTTCTTGGCGGGATTGGCAGCGATCGGCATGGTGTGGCCTCCTATGATGCACATGTATTATGCGCATTATAGGACAACATCCGGAGCGCGTTTGACTATCCTGCGCCGCCGTCTTGCCCGGATGGAAGCGCAGGATAGTCCTGCGCAATTTCAGGCACGAAATTTTTCCCGGATTTGGAAATGCCATCCATGGCCGCGCTTATTGCCTGCCGTGTGCTGCCCATGGCCTGAACGCTTTTTGCAAAAAAATCGCATTGCCTGTCTCCGCGCTGAGGGCGTAGCCGGAAAAGCCGAAGGACGCGTATGCTGCGCGGGCTGCAGCGTTGCCCTCCAGAACTTCCAGGGTCAGCTTGCAGCAGCCGAGGCTGTGGGCGACTTGCTCCACTTTCGACAGCAGTTTCTGGGATATTCCGCGCCCTCTATAGCCGGGCAAGACGACGACGTCGTGAATGTTCAGCAAGGGTTTGCATGCGAACGTCGAAAAACCTTCGAAGCAGATCGCCAGGCCGATCGGTTTGCCATCGGTAAAGGCCAGCACCAGATGCGTGCCGGGCCTTTTCCGCAGTTCGATTACAAGGTTGTCTGTTACGAATTTCGACAGCGCATGTTTCCCGTCCATTTCATCTTGTGCGTATGCATTCAATAAGAATACGACGGCCTCGGCATGGGACGGCAACGACAAGTCCGCGATAGTGATTTCTTCCATGAATCTCTTCCAATGAACGTGAATGCATATGTGTAAGCTGCGCGGCTTTATCCTTCCACCAGCCCGGCCATCGCCTTCCCATCGTCGCTTGCGCGCAGGCCGGCGGCGATCGTGGCCCGGTCCGCGGCGGAGCGGTTTTGGCTGGCCTTCCAGCTGCCGGTCACGCGGCGCAGCGGGATTTCTATGCCGATGATCGCGCCCAGCATTTTTTCAATATAGTCCGGCGGCGCATCGCCGATCTGCCACGGCCGGGCGCGGCTTGCTTCGTGCCGGTTGGTCAGGCGCTCCAGCAGCGCATGCAGCCAGGCGGCGTCGTCGATGATGCGCAATGGGCCGTATGCATGGACGGTGGCGTAATCGTAGGTCGGCACCGCCTTGCCGCTGGCTTGCTTCTCCGCATACCAGGATGGCGTGATGTAGGCCTGCGGCCCCTGGAAGATGACCAGCGCGTCCACTGCCGGCGTTGGGTTGCGCCACAACGGATTGTTGCGGGCGATGTGCGCGCGCAGGGTGCCGTGCGGCGCTGCGGCGCTGGCCGGCGCGATTTCGAACGGGATATGGCAGGCGTCGAGGCCGTCCGGCTGCAGCGTCACCAGCGCGCCCAGCGGATGCTCGTGGATCAGCCGGTGCAGCACGTCGAGCCGCTGTTCGGCAAAGTGTGCGGGTACGTACATGGTATTCCTTTCAGGATTGAAATCAGGGCAGCGCAGTCAGGACAATTCAAGCACCACTTCGGCCCGCAGCGAATGGGCGATCGTGCATTGCTGGTGCGCCTGATGATGCAGCGCAGCGAGTTGCTCCGGCGTCGGTTGCAGCGTGCCGGAAAATGCCGTCTGCGGCCGCAACGTGATGCGGGTCAGCGCAATCTGGTTGTCGCTGTTCTGGCCCAGCACGCCGAATGCGCGGTCGGTGTAGTGATCGACCGTGTAGCCGGCCTTGGCGGCAAGCGACAGGAACCACAGCATGTGGCAGCTCGACGTCGCGGCCACCAGCGCTTCTTCCGGATCGACGCCGGCCGGGTCTGACAGCGGCACCGGTACCGACAGCGGCGACGACGACGCGGGTACCCGGGCACCGCCGTCGAATACCCATTCATGCGCGCGGCGGTAGCGGTTGTCGGTGAATTGCTGTGCGCCGCGTTGCCAGCCGACGGTGGCGTCAAATTGGGACATCGTTTTTCCTTTCTATCGGTGGTGCGTCAGACGGCCGACGGCCGCTTGATGATCCAGCCGTTGGCGACCGCTTCGAATCCGACTTTCGGGTAGTACGCCATCGCGCCCGGCGCGGCCAGCAGCAACAGCATCGAGTCGCAGCCGATCGCGCCGCGCACCTGCTCGATCAGCGCCTGGCCGATGCCTTTGCGTTGATAGGCGCGATCGACCGCCAGATCGGACAGGTAGCAGCAAAATGCGAAGTCGGTCAGCGCGCGCGCCACGCCGACCAGGCTTTGCCCATCCCAGGCGGTGACCAGCAAATTGCCATGCTGCAGCATCTTTGCGATGCGCGCCAGATCATCGACCGGCCGCTGGATGCCGGAACGGGTAAACACGCCGGCCAGCTGCTCGGGCGTGATGCGGCGGTCTTGCGCATACGTAATGGCTTGCATGATATTCCCGGTGGCTGTGAAGAAGATGAGCACCATGTTATCGTCCGGTTTGGCTTTTCAAAAGATCCAATAATATCTATCTCTTAAATACCAATCTCCGGAAAATTTCATGCACCCGACCCAATTGCTGGCCGCGCTACAGCTGGAGCGCGCCGGTCCGGCGCCGCTGTTTCGCCAATTGTATGCGGCGATCAAGCACGCGATCCTGAGCGGCGCGGCCCAGCCCGGTATGCAGCTGCCGCCGACCCGCGATTTTTGCCGGCTGCTGGGCATCTCGCGCCAGACCGTATTGAACGCGTATGCGCAGCTGATGGCCGAAGGCTATCTGAGCGGCAGCGTCGGCAAGGGCACGTTCGTCAGCGAGCGGCTGCCGATCGCAGCGCCGGAACCGCGTGCGGCCGCCGCTGCCGGCAGCAGCGCCGGCGCGGCGGCCACGCTGTTGCGCCCGCTGTCCGAGCGCGGCTTGCACTTTGTCGATGCGATGGGGCAGATGCGTTTTCATGAAGGCAAGACGCGCGCGTTCCGGCTCGGCATGCCGGGGCTGGACCTGTTTCCGTTCGATATCTGGGGCCGGCTCGAAGCGCGCTGCTGGCGCCGCGCCGGCGCGCAGATGGGCTATTCCGATCCGGCCGGCCATGCGCGCTTGCGCGAGTTGCTGTGCGTGTACCTGCGGGCGTCGCGCGGCGTCAATTGCACGCCGCAGCAAATCGTCATCACATCCGGCTCGCAACAGGCATTGTTCCTGCTGTCGAGCCTGCTGCTGGGGCCGGGCGACGCGGCCTGGGTCGAGAATCCCGGCTACCGCGGCGCCAGCGCGCCGCTGCATGCGGGCCAGGCCCGCATCACGCCGGTGCCGGTCGATGCCGACGGCCTCAGCGTCGCCTACGGCGAGCGCCATTGCCCGGATGCCAAGCTGATCGTCGTCACGCCGTCGCACCAGTTGCCGCTGGGCGTGACGATGAGCCTGCAGCGCCGGCTGGAATTGCTGGCTTGGGCCGCGGCCAACCGCGCGTGGGTGATCGAGGACGATTACGACAGCGAATACCGCTACACCGGCCCGCCGCTGGCATCCTTGCAGAGCCTGGATGCGGCCGGCTGCGTACTCTATGTCGGCACGCTGTCGAAGGTGCTGTTTCCCGGCTTGCGGCTCGGCTATCTGGTCGCGCCGCTGCCGCTGGTCGAGGCCATCGTCCAAGCCAAGGCGGTGATCGACCGCCATACCGCGATCGTGCCGCAGATGGTGCTGGCCGACTTCATCGCCGAGGGCCATTTCAACCGCCATATCAGGCGCACCCGGGACGCGTATGCCGAGCGGCGCGCGGCGCTGCTGGCGGCGCTAGCCGCGCAACTGGCGGACCAGCTGGTATGCGGCCCGTCTGACGCCGGGCTCGATATTGCGGTGTATTTCAGGCAGCCGCACGATGAAGTCGCGATTGCCGCAGCGGCGCTGGCGAAAGGGATAGAAGTGCGGCCGCTGTCGCACTACGCCAGCACGCTGGCCAATGCCGCGCCCGCCTACAGCCAGTCGCAAGGATTGGTGCTGGGCTTTGCGTCGATTCCGGCCGATGAAATCAGGCACGGGGTGGCTGTCTTGCGGCAAGTTCTAGAACAGGCAACGCGCGGCAATTGAGCCTGGCAAGGCCGCCGATCGGGAACATTCTTCGGGGGGCGCCATCTAATGGCTGTCTATTTCTTATTGTGGGAGGTAATCATGGAAGGAATTTTCAAACGCTGGCAAGACGCCGGCAATCTGCTGCTCGGAGCTTGGCTATTGATTTCGCCGTGGGCCATGGGTTATGCAGCCGGCATGCCGGTTGCCGCCTGGAACGCCGTCATCTTGGGCGTTGCGATCGTGGTTTTTGCGGCGGTCGCCATGTATATGCCAAGAGTATGGGAGGAAGGCATCAACATGGCATTGGGTGTATGGCTGATCGCCTCGCCTTGGGTGCTGGGGTTCGCTGCCGAGGCAAACATGATGATGAATGCGGTTATCGTCGGCATCCTGGTGGCGGCGCTGGCTGCCTGGGCGATGCTGCGCGACAAGGTCTTCGAAAAATGGTGGCACGACCATCATCATGCGGCATAGAAAAGTATTAATCGCACATTGAGGCCGTGATGCCGTTCACTTGAGAAAGTGAGCGGCATTTTTCATGCTGTGGGCATTGCCGCGCTATTGTTTGAACGGTTCGGTCTGCCCGGGCTTGCGCAGCATCTTGTTGACTTCGTCCTGATGCGCGACTTCCTGTGAAATCATGTCGCGCGCGTAATCCTCGAGCCGCACGTCCTTGTCCTTGACCAGAGCCAGCAACGCGTAGTAAGCCTTCAGCGCCTCGCCTTCATGCTCCAGCGACTCGCGCAGGATGTCGCCGATGTCGTGCTTGTGGGATTCGAGCAGCGGTCCGATGACCAGTGACGGGTGGCCGCCCATCCAGGTCACCAGCTCGCCTGCCTGACGCGCATGCAGCAGCCCTTCATCGGCGTTCTTTTGCAGCCAGTCAACGATCGGAATCCGGTTAAAGCCGTACACCATCAGCGCGTAGTGGGTGTAGCGCACCACGCCGGCCAGTTCCAGTTCCATGATCCGGTTGAGTATTTTTAATACTTCATTCTGTTTCATCGGACGCTCCTTGAAGGGTAAATGGGATTGCAAGCGGAAGAGGTACCCGTTTGGATCCATCATTCCCGGCACAACATCAGACTGATTGATATGGCGCAATCAATGAACGATTTTTTTGACCCGAACCCGGTAGACAAGAAAGATGACTGTCGTATCTGCAAATGGGAAAGACTTTTGCGCGCCATTGCAAGCTCGGCGGGCGCAGGGTAGAATCTTTTTAAATGAGAATGATTATCATT
Organism: Oxalobacteraceae bacterium; assembly: GCA_030698225.1. GTDB lineage: Bacteria > Pseudomonadota > Gammaproteobacteria > Burkholderiales > Burkholderiaceae_D > AVCC01. The sequence continues at coordinate 59,385 of JAUYNR010000115.1, forward strand.
TATAATAAAGCCGAACCTTCACTTTCCGTACCAGGAGTCCGTCCGTGATACAAAAATCAAATGCCGTCCCGTGCCGGCAGCTGCTGGTGGCAAGCAGCACCGCCGGCCATGTCACCGTCTGCCCTGATTGCGGGCAGGTTCATCTGAGTTTGCCTTCGTTGACGCTGCGCTTCGACACCGAAGTGTTTCGTCAGCTGGCTGGCATGCTGCGTGCCGCGCAGCAGCGGCTCGAGACCGATCCCGCGCTGCAAGGGGTCGAATTGGCGGCCGCCATGCGGCAAGTCGTGCGGCATTGAGCCAGGAGCAGACCCATGTGCGAACGCACTACAGCGAGCATTGCAGGCATCGCGATGCCTGCCGCAACCCCGGCATTGCCGGCGCCGGCGACCGGATCGCGCCGGCGCCGGTTGTGGGAATTACCCAGCCATGCGTACTGCCCGGTGGTCGGGGTGTGTCTGCCGATCAGCGCATTGCGCCGCCTGGTCGACAAGGCCCTGGGCGAGCAGGTAATGGCCGACGATTATGAGCTGCATTGTTGCGTGATTGCCGAATGCAAGTCCCGCACGCCGCTGGCCGAACGGCTGCAGCGCGAACTGGATCGCCGTTACGCCAGCGCCCAGCGTCAGGCCGCGCTGGCCAAAACCACCGATGACCTCGGCCTGTGGTGGGCCAGTTGCCAGCGCGGCAATCAGATTGCGGGTGGGCTGTGGGCGGTGCTGACCCATCCGCGCTGCGATGTCGCACTGGAGGAGCGGGTATTGAGCAACATCCACATGCTGCAACACCAGGTCGGTGCCGCCCACCGGGCCGACGTGCAGCGTTTTGCCGAACTGATCGACGAGAACGGCGTGCTGGCACGCGAACTCGGCGCGGTCCAGCAGCGCAGCACGCGCGTCATCGCCGAGAAAAATGCCTGTATCGAGCGCCAGTCTGCCGACAACATGCAGCTGCGCGCCGCATTGATCGGCAAGGACACCGCGCTGGCCAGCCTGCGCGACGAGATCGCGACCCTGGAAGCGGGCTTCCCCGGCCTGCGTACGCGCGTCGAGCAGGCGCGCCACATCGAAGCCCAGCTGGCGCGCATCCATGACCTGGAGCGGCAACTGCTGCTGGAGCAGCATCGGGCGCAGTCATTGCAGGATAAGGTCGCGGATCTGGCGGCGCTGTCGGCATCTGTCGCCGGCAACCCGATACTGGCCGAACCCGTGTTGCCGGCAGCCGACGGTTTGCGCGACAAATCCGTGCTGTGTGTCGGCGGGCGTCCCGGCATCGTGCCGATCTATCGGCAATTGATTGAACGCACCGGCGGGCACTTTCTGCATCACGACGGCGGCGAGGAGGAGAGCGCGGCCCGGCTCGATGCCAGCCTGGCAGCAGCCGACCTGGTGATCTGCCAGACCGGTTGCGTCAGTCACGGCGCTTACTGGCGGGTCAAGGATCACTGCAAGCGCACCGGCAAACGCTGCGTATTCGTCGAGAAACCGAGTGTCAGCAGCATGGCGCGTTGCCTCCAGGACATCGGGCAATCGATGCCCGCGAGCACCGACGCGGCCGTCGATACGGCGGCTTGCGCTATTTATGCCGCGGAATTAAAAACTTAATCAAATAACTTGAGTATGGCAAAAAATAGTACATTTACCGCATATATTCATTGCGGTATTAAAAATACTCATAATCAGGATTGGCTGCGCCGGGCGGACGAACCGCGGCTTGCGGATTTGTTATTGATGCGCCAACTCGGCCACTCCCGCTACAATGCGCGGCATGGATATCTCGCTCTCAGAATCACGCATTGCCGCATTGCGCCAGGCCAGCGCGCAACAGGTCGCGGTCGAGGTGGTGGCCGAGACCGGCTCGACCAATGCCGACCTGCTGGCGCGGCTGGATAACTTATCGTCGCCGCTGCTGCTGGCGGCCGAAATCCAGACTGCAGGGCGCGGCCGGGCCGGGCGCAACTGGCATTCGGCAGCCGGCGCGACGCTGACTTTTTCGCTCGCATGGCGCTTCCAGCGGCCGCTGCAGTCGCTGCTGGGCCTGCCGCTGGCGGTCGGGGTGGCGCTGGCGGAGGCGCTGGCGGCGCTCGATGTCCCGGTCGCGCTGAAGTGGCCGAACGATGTGCTAAAGGACGGCAAGAAACTGGCCGGCATTCTGCTCGAGACGGTGTCCATGCCGGCCGCAATGCAAGGCGGCACCTGGGCGGTGATCGGCATCGGTTTGAATTTGACCGTGCCGGACCGGCTCGAAGCACAAATCGGTCACATGGTGGCCGATGCGCGGTGGCTGGCGCGGATGGACCGCAGCCGGTTGCTGGCGGCATTGCTGAACGCGCTGGCGGAGGCGCTGACACAATTCGAGGAGGGTGGCTTCAAGGCTTTCATGCCGCGCTGGAACAGCCTGCATGCGCATGCAGGCCAAATGGTGCTGATCCTGGATCACGGGCAGTTGTTGCAGCAAGGGCGCGCAGTGGGCGCCGACGAGAGCGGCTGCCTGCTGCTGGACACCGCAGCGGGCCGGATCGCGGTCGTTGCCGGTGATGTGTCACTGCGGATCAAGGAAAATTGAGCATGTTGTTATTGGTCGATGCCGGCAATACCCGGATCAAGTGGGCGCTGGTGGATGCGACGGCGGGGCTGGACCAGCTGGGCCGCTGGAGCGCGTTCGGCTCGCTCGGTCATGCCGAGGTCGGCACGCTGGCGCGGGCCTGGCAAGGCGTGCAGATCTCACGCGCGCTGCTGTCGAATGTGGCCGGGGCGGCGCTGCGCCAAGGCCTGGAGGCGGCTTTGGCCGCGGCCACCACCACTGCGCTGCGGCCGGCGCACATTGACTGGTTCGCATCGACGCCGCTACTGGGCGGGGTGCGCAACGGTTATCGCAATCCGGCCCAGCTCGGTTGCGACCGTTTCGCGTCGGTGATTGGCGCCCACGCGCTGTTTCCGCAGCAGGCGCTGATCGTCGCCACCTGCGGCACCGCCACCACGGTGGACGCGCTCAGTGCGGATGGGATTTTTGTGGGCGGGATGATCTTGCCGGGTCTGGGCCTGATGGCATCCTCGCTGGCCAGCAATACCGCGCAGTTGCCGCAAGTGGCGCACAGCCTGTCGCTGTCGCAGATGTTTGCCGACAATACCGATGCCGCGATTGCGGCCGGTTGCATCGCGGCCCAGGCCGGCGCGATCGAGCGCGCGGTGGCGGCCCATGCGCAGTTGCATGCGGCGGTGCAGTGCGTGCTGGCCGGCGGCGCCGCAGCGTATATCGCGCCGCAGCTGCGGGTGCCGCATCAAATCGTCGATAATCTGGTGCTTATCGGCTTACAGGTCGTGGCGTTGCAGGCTGCGGATTCGGACCCATCATGTTGAAATTCATTTTCTGGATATTGTTGCTGGCCAACGCTGCGCTGCTGGCGTTGAACCTGGGCACTCTCGGTACGATCGTGCCGGACGGGCGCGAGCCGCAGCGCAGCAAACGTCAAATCGATCCGCAACGGCTGACCTTGCTGGCTGGTGGAGCCGCCGCTGCGAGCGCTGCAATTGCGCCCGCGGCGGCGCCTGCCTTGGTCGCCTGCACTGAAATCGGCAATTTCCCGCTCGCCGTGGCCAGCCGTTTCGAGGCGCAAACTGCGGCGCTGGCGCTGGGCGACCGGCAATCGCGCCGCAATCTGCGCGAAATCTCCAGTTACATGGTGTATATCCCGTCGCAAGGCGACCAGGCCGGGGCGCAGAAGAAGGTGGAAGAGTTACGCCAGCGCGGCGTGACCAATTTCTTCGTGATGCAGGACAATTCCGATCTGCGCTGGGGTATTTCGCTGGGCGTATTCAAGACCGACGCTACCGCCCAAAAACTGCTGGCCCAGCTCAGGCAGCAAGGCGTGCTGTCGGCCCGGATCGGCACCCGCAGCGTGGCTACCAGCAAGGTGGTCTTCCAGATCCGTGACCTCGACCCGGCCAGCGCAGCGGCGCTCGACCGGATAGCCGCCGATTTTCCGGAGCAGCAGCTGCGCAGCTGCGAGTAGCGATGTCTGGCGCGATTACAGCATGTTGCGCTGTTCGGTCAGCGTGCCGTTGATCGATTCGAAAATCACGATGGTGCCATCGCGGATGTCGCCTTTGTCGTCGAACGATAGCGAGCCCTGGATCTTGCCGTTGAACGATTCCCTGCTGATTTCGGGCAGATACACTTTCGGCTCGGTCGAGTTGGCGCGCTGCATCGCCTGCGCAAACAGGTGGATGCCGTCATAGGCCAGCGCGGAATACGCGCCCGGTACGCCGAATCGGGTCTTGTACAGTTCGGTGAAGGCGATGCCGGCCGATAGCCAGGATGGCGGCACGCCCGCCAGCGAACAGTAGAAGTCGTTATCGCCGCTGCCTTCGGCGTGCTTGATGGTCGAGGCGTCGCACATCGCATCGCCTGCCACGTACTTGGCGCTGGAGCCGGCCTTGCGCAGCGCTTTCAGCAGCGGCATGCCGGTCGCTTCGTCGCCGCCGAAGAAAACGATATTGGCACTGGATTCGATGATTTTTTGCGCCTGCAGCGCGAAGTCGGCGCTGTTGCCGTCGATGCTGTCGTGCTGGATGGCGATCTTGCCACTCGTCAGGGCCTTGCTCACTTCTGCTGCCAGTCCGGCTCCGAACAGCGTGCCGTCATCGACCAGATACACCGATTTCGGACGCAGTTTTTTCTGAATCAGATGGCCCAGCGCGGCGCCTTGCGCAATATCGTCGGCGGTGATGCGAAATGCGGTCTTCAGGCCCATGCGGGTGTATTTCGGGTTGGTGGAAACGGATAATTGCGGAATCCCGGCGCCCGCATACAGCGGTGCCGCGGCAATCGTCACGCCCGAGTTGAAGTGGCCGAACACCGCCTGCACTTTCGCATCGATCAAGCGTTTGGCGGCGATTTTCCCTTCCGCAGGCACCGCCTTGTCGTCCTCGATCGCCAGTTCGAAACGGGCGCGCTTGCCGTCGATCATGAAAAAATCCTTGTTCAACTCGTCCACCGCCACTTCGGCGCCGTGGGCGATATCTTTCCCGTATTGCGCCAGCGGCCCGCTCATCGGTGCGGCCACGCCGATTTTCACGCTTACCTCGCGGCTGCATGCGCCCAGCAGAGTGAGTGCGGCGATGATGCATGCAATGCGCTTGAATGGATTCATTTGCTCTCCTGATTGTGCGGATTATTTATCCGGCACGATGAAGTCTTGACTTCATCGTGCTCCGTTCTCACCCTCTCCCTGCGACAGATGCCGGGATCAGTCGATGCGGCTTCAACCTTATTCTTGCCGCATCAATAGCTGGTGATGATAGTGCCATTGGGCATTTTTTGTCTGAAAAAATATCGCAACTGCCTGCCGAAAAATCTTGCAGAATTCTGTTGGTTCAATGGAAATATATAGGGTATGACAATAAAATACATGTTTTGCGCATGTTTTTCATGCGTGTTGAAAAATACAATGGCATGTATGATTTATCGCAAGGCCGCCGGCGGCGGCGCTAACGTTGCCACGGTCGCGCGCAGGCAGGCCGGGCACAGGCAGGATGAAGGTGCGCCGGCGTCGCTGGTTGCGCCAATCGCGGCGGCCGGCAAGGCCGGCAGGCTGCTGCACCAGCACGGTGCCTGGTTGTGCCCATCGACCATCCCGCACGCGAATCGGGCACCGCAGCGCATACAGGTACTCACGGTTCAATCCGGTTGTTGTTGTCGTCGCCGGACGTATCGACAGTGGGCAGCGTGCGCATCGCCCGGCGCAGCAGGGTCATCTGGCCGTCAAAAGTCCGGCAGGCAGCGCAAATCAGGAAATGGAAGCGCATGCGGGCGCGTTCCAGAGGCGACAGATTCCGATCCAGCCCTTCCGATACCAGGTGGTGTACTTCACTGCAGGTGGGCAGCCATCGTGTTGCAGGTTTTTTCATTATGATTTTCCGGATGAGGTGCTCGCTTGCTTGCCGAACCAGTGGTGATCCAGGCATTCGCGCAGCCGAACGCGGGCGCGGTATAGCAGTACCCATGCATTGGACGTTGAGATGCCGAGTTCCTTACAGATTTCATCGGTTCCCAGTTCCAGCCACTCGCGCATCATGAAAATGCGCGCGGTTTTGGCCGGCAGATTTTCCAGGCAGATTTCCAGCACCCTGAAAAAATCCTTTTGCGCCAGCGCCTGCTCCGGATCGCCCCATGGGTTCGGCATCGTATGGATATGGCCGTTGGCGCGGAACAGCGCATCGATCACATCGTCTTGCGGCCGCTCGTCTTCGGCCTCGATCGGTATTTCGCGCCTGGCTGCGCGCAGGATGTCGATGATCTTGTACTTGAGGATGCCGATCGCGTAGGTGCGCAGCGACGAGCGGCCGCCAAACTGCTCCGGTTTTTCCAGCAGCGCCAGCAGCGCATCCTGCACCACATCCTCGGCCAGGCTGCGATTGCGCAGTTGCAACAGGGCAAATCGCAATAGCGCAGGGCGCATGATTTCTAGTTGTTGGTGCAATGTGTTTGTCATTTGCGCAAAAGACTAGCGCCTCGGTATGCGAAACGCAAGGCGTGGCTGTGGGGGCAGACGATTTCCCTGTAAAATCGCGGAAAACTTATCAGGACCTGCCATGACCGCACTCACCCATCTTGATCTTCATCCCAGCGGCAATTTAAATTCCGTCGCGCCGGAAATCAAGGCCGAAATACTCGCCGAAGCCCTGCCTTACATCCGCAAATTCCACGGCAAGACGATCGTCATCAAATACGGCGGCAATGCGATGACCGACGAACGCCTGAAGCACGGCTTTGCGCGCGACGTGATTTTGCTCAAGCTGGTCGGCATGAACCCGGTGGTGGTGCACGGCGGCGGCCCGCAAATCGATAGCGCGCTGAAGAAGATCGGCAAGCAGGGCACTTTCGTGCAAGGCATGCGCATCACCGACGAAGAAACCATGGAAGTGGTGGAATGGGTGCTGGGCGGTGAAGTGCAGCAGGACATCGTGATGCTGATCAACCATTACGGCGGCCAGGCAGTCGGCCTGACCGGCAAGGATGGCGGCCTGATCCGGGCCCGCAAGATGCGCATGCCGGACAAGGAAAAGCCGGGCGAATTCCTCGATATCGGCTTCGTCGGCGAAATCGCCGCGATCAACCCGGCGGTGGTCAAGGCGCTGCAGGACGATGCCTTCATCCCGATCATTTCGCCGATCGGTTTTGGCGACGACGGCCAGGCCTACAACATCAACGCCGACGTGGTGGCAGGCAAGATCGCCGAAATCCTGCGGGCCGAAAAGCTGATCATGATGACGAATATCGCCGGCGTGCAGGACAAGGCAGGCAATCTGGTGACCGACCTGACCGCGCGCGAAATCGATGAAATGTTTGCTGATGGCACCATTTCCGGCGGCATGCTGCCGAAGATCTCATCGGCGCTGGATGCCGCCAAATCGGGCGTCAACACCGTGCATATCGTCGATGGCCGCATCGCCCATTCGCTGTTGCTGGAAGTGCTGACCGAGCAAGCGTTCGGCACCATGATCCGCAGCCACTGAGTGCGTCCAAGATCCGGGCCGCTGTGGCTGTTCGACCTCGACAACACGCTGCATAACGCGTCGCACGCGATCTTTCCGGCCATCAACGCCAACATGAATGCGTTCATCGCGCAGGCGCTGGGTAACCAGGACGGGCCGGCCGATCCGCAGATCGTGAATGCGATCCGGATCGATTACTGGCAGCGTTACGGCGCAACCCTGCTCGGCATGGTCAAGCATCACGCGGTGCGGCAGGCGGATTTCCTGCACGCCGCCCATCGCTTCGACGATGTCAGGGCGATGATCCGCGCCGAGCGCGGGCTGGCGCAACTGCTCAAGCGGCTGCCCGGGCGCAAGATATTGCTGACCAACGCGCCGTATCAGTATTCGCGCGCGGTGCTGCGCCATCTCGGCTTGCACCGCCATTTTGCCGCGCACGTTCCGATCGAGTCGATGCGGGTGCATGGCAAGCTGCGGCCCAAGCCGTCCGGCCTGATGCTGCGCCAGTTGATGGCCAGGCAGCGGGTGTGCGCCAGCCGCTGCATTCTGGTGGAGGATACCGCGGCAACCCTGAAAGTGGCCCGCGCGCTGGGCATGCGCACCGCCTGGGTGACCCAATACTTGGCCACGCAGAAACGCAGCGCACGGGCTTCTTATATTGACGTCAAGGTAAGTTCGGTCAGACAGTTGCCGGCCCAATTGCATCGTTTGCGCTGATTTCGCTGCATAATGGCATCCTCTCTGCAGAATATCGTCTCTATAGAGTATTTTTGAATACACATTAATATTATGCGGAAAATGGTTGATTTTTTGCCATACTCCCGTTATTTTATCTTCGCAGTTCCTGCGCAAAGCACTCGGGCGCGTCCTGGCCCGGCAACAGTGGATTCATTTTTCGAGAATATGGCAACAGTTAAACCCGGTGAGCGCAAGCTCCAAATACTGCAGGCGCTGGCGGTCATGCTGGAGCAGCCGAAAAGCGAAAAAATCACCACCGCCGCGCTGGCCGCCCGGTTGACTATTTCGGAAGCGGCGCTGTACCGGCATTTCGCCAGCAAGGCCCAGATGTTCGAGGGCTTGATCGAGTTCATCGAATCCTCTGTATTCGGCCTGATCAACCAGATCAGCGAGCAGCAGGATGACGGCCTGTCGCAGGCGCAAGCGATCACCGCGATGCTGTTCAACTTTGCCGAGCGCAATCCTGGCATGACGCGGGTGATGATAGGCGAGGTGTTGATGAATGAAGATGTGCGCCTGCAAGCGCGGATGAACCAGTTCGTCGAGCGCATCGAACTGGCGCTCAAGCAATCCTTGCGTATCGCGGTCACTCAGGGCCGTGCGAAGGAAGCGGAAGTGCCGGCGCGCGCCAATTTGATTATCAATTTCGTCATCGGCGGCTGGCACCGTTTCGCCAAGACCGGTTTCCAGCAACTGCCGTCCGGCAGCCTGCAGGGGCAAATCAGCTTGCTGCTTATTTAACTGCCTGGCTCAGGTCCTCGGCCGGCAGGCTTTTGTTGTGCCGCAGGATCAGTTCGAATGCGTCGGCCGGCACCGGGCGGCTGAAGTAATAACCTTGCATCTCGTCGCACTGGTTGCGCCGCAGGTAGGCCAGCTGGGCTGCGGTTTCGACCCCTTCGGCGATCACATTGATCCGCAGGCTGTGCGCCAGCGAGATGATGGCCGCCACGATCGCAGCGTCATCGGGGTCGATGGTAATGTCGCGCACGAACGATTGATCGATCTTCAAGACGTCGATCGGGAACCGCTTCAGGTAGGACAGGCTGGAGTAGCCGGTGCCGAAGTCATCGATCGAAAGTTGCAGCCCCAGCGCCTTGAGTTCGCGCAAAATCCCGATCGCATGTTCGACGTCGGTCATGATCAGGCTTTCGGTCAGCTCGATCTCCAGATACTGCGCGGCCAGCCCGGTTTCTTGCAGCACTGCGGCAATCGATTTGACGATGTCCTGTTGGGCGAACTGGATCGCCGAGAGGTTGACAGCAACACGCAAATAGCCGAGGCCGGCCAGTTGCCAGGCCCGGTTCTGCGCGCACGCGGTGCGGATCACCCAGGCGCCGATAGGCACGATCAGGCCGGTCTCCTCGGCCAGCATGATGAAGCGATCGGGTGCAATCATGCCCAGGGTCGGGTGCTGCCAGCGGATCAGCGCCTCCATGCCGACGATGTGCCCGCTGCGCAAGTCCACCTGCGGCTGGTAGTGCAGCAGGAATTCGTTGCGCTCCAGCGCATTGCGCAAATCGCCTTCCAGCCGCAGTCGCTCCAGCGCCCGCACATTCATGCTCGCCTCATAGAACTGGATATTGTTACGGCCGCTTTCTTTGGCGCGGTACATCGCGATATCGGCATGCTTCATCAGTATTTCCGGGTCGTCGCCATCGGCCGGGTAAATGGCGACGCCGATGCTGCATTTCTGCTGGAAACTATGCCCATGGATTGCCAGCGGCTGCGCGATCGTGTCCATTATCTGCTCGATTGATGCCAGCGTCAGGGGGGAGTCCCCGCGTTCCTGCAGGACCAGCACGAACTGGTCTGCACTCAGACGGGCCACGGTATCGGATGCCCGCACCGCATGTTCCAGCCGCTTGCCCACCGCCTGCAGCAGCATGTCGCCGGCCTTGTGGCCGAGCGTGTCGTTGACGAACTTGAAGCGGTCGAGGTCGGCAGAGACTGCCCAGACCGGATGTCCATGGCAAGCTGCATCGGTAATTGCCTGGCGCAATCGATCGCCCAGCAAGTTGCGATTGGCCAAGCCGGTCAATATATCGTGGCCAGCCTGGAATTCCAGTTCGGCCTGATAGCGCTTGTTGGCCGTGATGTCATAGCTGGAAACCACGAAGTGGTGCACCTGGCCGGTCTCATCCCTGACTGGCGCAAAATAAATTTCCGCCCAAAACAGCGTGCCATCCTTGCGGTAGTTGCGTATCACCGCATGGCCTTGGCGCCGGTTGCGTACCGCCTCCTGGATATTCTTGATGTCTTCCTGTTCCCGGTCATCGCCGAACAGGAAACGCAGATCGCGCCCGATAACTTCGGCTGCCGTGTAGCCTGTCATCCGTTCAAAAGCCGGATTCACATATTCGATCGCATACTCAGGCGCGCTCGCACTGGTGATGAAGATCGAGTTGGCGCTCGATTGCACCGCGCTTTCCAGTATTTGCAGACGATGTTCGGTTTTTTCTCGTGCGGCGATATCGTCATTGAGCCTTTGGTTCGAGAACTGCAATTCGGCAGTGCGCAGGTTGACCAGCGACTGGATGCGCCGGGAGCGCGATGACAGCGTGTATACATAGGCCGCCGCCAGCACGCTGAGCAACGCACTGACAATCAACGCATACAGCGCATTATTGTTGTTCTTGTAAAACGGCTCGGGAGCGGCCGAAACAGTCATGTGCCAAGGGGTGCCGGCAACCTCGAAGCGCATCGCTACCGTGGTCGGCCGATTATGCAAAAGCCAGTGCGGCAATATGCCGCCGTCATCGGACGCCGGCATACCCTTGCCGCCCGTGCGATAAACAAGATGTTTGTCGTCAGGCGCCGCATCGGCATAAACGCTGATGCTGATGTCGGCCGGGTTCATGAGCTGTGTCTTGACGAGAATCTGCCCGATCAGATCGCCGGCGCGAAAAGCCGCCGAGGTGTCCCCGATCAACGCTTGCCGTCGCGATGCTGCATCGTGCAGGCTGGCGTTTTGCCGATACACCGGCATCAATACCAGGAATCCGCGCTGCTCGCCTTTTTCCTGTGCCAGCCGGAACAGGCCGGTAGCGGCCGGCTGTCCGCTGTCGGCGGCGCGCCGCAGCGCTGCCGCTTGCCCGTTTTGGAAATCGGCATCGAGTCCGAACGCTGCTTCATTGCCTTGCATCGGTTCAATGTAATCAACCACCCGATATTGTGGCCTGGAGCGGGCCGTGACGCGCTCCAGGCCATTCACTTCCATTATCGCGAAATTCGGATAGCGCTTGCGCCGCTTGGCTTCGAAAGCAGCGCGCTCATCGAGGGAAACTATGCGATGGAAGTTGAAATTCAGAACATACGGATAGCGTTCCAGCAAGGGGCGGGTGAAAACATGGAATTGTTCCCGGCTCACCGACGGGTTCGTCACAAAGAGTTGATTGATGGCGCCCAGCGCCATGATCGCGTTATCCAACTCGTTCTGGACCGTCTGCAGGCAGATCGCAGCATTTTGCCTGAAGCTGGCTTCAATCTTGTCGTTCTCCAGGTGCCGGCTGCTGACGAATAATACCGACGTGACAATCAGACCGGTCAGCAGGGTCAGCAGTGCAGGCATAAATGCAGAAGAATGGTTGCGTTCAGGCAAGTTGCAAACTCCATTCGTGGCAGTATAAATTCCGGGCATCAATTGTCATAGGGTAATCCATCCGCAGGAACTTGATAAATTTAAACACGCATTGTTACATCCTCGCAACCCAGTACTGCGGCCTGTCGGCCACGCCCATGGCCGCCATTCTTGCGCGCATTTTGTGTTGCAGAGGTGACCGGGGGATACTGCAAAAAAGGCCCTACAATATGGGGTGCTGCGACCAGGATGCTAACAATAGGCGACTCCGGTGTCGTGGATGGTTTTAATCGTTTGCTCATTTGAAAGCCTGTTTTCCTGTGCAGCATCTTCCTGATACAACTCCCGGCAATGCCTGTAGCGGCGACAGCGACGTTTTTGCGCTGCTCGACGATTGTGACGCCAGCACCGCTGAGCCGTGTTCCCGCCTTTACTCGGAACATGTCGAGACACTGAGTTGCAGTAACAGCCGTGCGTTTCCAGCCTTGCTCACCCGGATGGAGCAGGCATTGCAAAGTGGCTTGCATGCGGTGGCTCTGTTTTCCTATGAGCTCGGGCCGGAGTTGATGGGAACCGCGCAGCATCCGGTAGAGCAGCCTTTGGCGCAGATTTTATTATTCAAAAGCCGTCGGCAACTTTCCGCCGAACAAGTCCAGGCGTGGCTGCTGGAGCAAAGCGAGAGCCAGTCTGACTGCACGTATGGTCATGGGCTCAGTGCCGGTATTGCAAACATTCAGGCCAATATCAGTGAAAGTCAGTTTACACAAGCGATTGCCCGGATCCACGCCTATATCGTGGCAGGTGACATCTATCAGGCCAATTACACCTATCGTCTGCGTTTTGATGCTTTTGGCAGTTTGCATGCGCTCTATCTGCGTTTGCGCCAACGTCAACCGGTGCCATACGGTGCGTTGATAGCGTTGCCGGATGGGCGTGCAGTGCTGTCGTTTTCGCCAGAGCTATTTGTGCGCCACGAAAATGGCCGGTTGACAGCATGTCCGATGAAGGGAACTGCGCCAGCAGACACTGATCCGCTGCAGAATGCTGCCAACGCGCAGGCGCTTGCGAGCGACCCCAAGAACAGGGCGGAAAACCTGATGATTGTTGATTTGCTGCGCAATGATCTCGGACGTATCGCGGCGCTGGGTTCGGTAGCAGTACCTGAATTGTTCGAGGTCAAGCGTTACGGCAGCGTGCTGCAAATGACGTCGACCATCCGTGCGCAACTCCGCGAGGATGTCACCCTCGAGCAAGTCTTCAGCGCACTGTACCCCTGCGGCTCCATCACCGGCGCACCCAAGCGGCGTGCGATGCAGGTTATCCGCGAACTGGAACCGGATCCGCGTGGGATATACACCGGCAGCATCGGCTGGTTCGATCCGATCCCGAACAACGCAACACAAAAAATCGGTGATTTTTGTCTTTCTGTTCCGATTCGCACCCTGGCCTTGGAAGCCCCGCTCCGCGGTGGTATTCGTAGCGGCGAAATGGGTGTCGGCGCAGGTATCGTGCACGATAGCAAAAGTGCAGAAGAGTATGCAGAGTGTCAGTTGAAAGCCCAATTCCTCACCGGTCTGCGGCATGACTTTGCTTTATTCGAGACCCTGCATGCGACACGTTCGCAAGGGTATCGCCACCTTGCGTTGCACCTGAAGCGCCTGCGCGCTTCTGCCGAATACTTCGGTTTTGCATATGCAGAAGACAAGGTGTGCGATGCGCTGAAGGATGCGCTCGGTAAATTGCCGCTCGACGGTGCATATCGGGCCAGATTGTCACTGGACCAATCGGGGCGGTGTGTGGTGCAGACTGCGCCCTTGACGCCGCTGCCGGCGCAAGTCAAGGTCCTGATAGGAGTGCAACCTACCAATGCTGCAGATGTGTTCCTGCGTCACAAGACGACGCTGAGGGCACGCTACGATATAGCCTGGCGTGACGCGGAAGTGAAGGGAGCGTTCGATACAATATTCACCAATACCGACGGCGAATTAACCGAGGGTGGGCGCAGCAACATTTTCCTGCTGATACGAGGACGTTGGTATACCCCGCCGCTACAATCGGGTGTTCTGCCTGGTGTAATGCGCGGCCTGCTGCTGGCGGATCCGCGATGGGCTGCCAGTGAACGTCGCCTGACATTGGCGGACTTGCGCACAGCCGAGCGTGTCATGGTTTGCAATGCACTGCGCGGTGCGGTGGCGGCAGTAGTCGACTGGCAGGATTAGGGCATGCAATTGTTCAACGAAAGCGCTTGCCAAAGTTTGGCAACGTTTGCTATAGTTCGGCTCCCGTTGCAAGACGGGGCAAAAGCAGGGAGCGGCGGGACAAGCGGAAGTCGACGCGAAGCGGTGCGCAGGGAGTTGAAACAGGCGCTGCGGAGCGAAAAGAAAAGTTGACCAGGCAAGTAAAACGCTGC
>JAUYNR010000001.1 GCA_030698225.1 Oxalobacteraceae bacterium
CAACCGCCCCGAGCCCACGGCGGCGAGTGCGGGGTTTGGGGCAGAGCTCCAAGGTTTTGTTTTGCATTGATGTGTAGTCAAATTTTTCGCCCCCTCATTTAACTTGAACATCAGGCCATCAAATTTGTTGGCGCTACTCAGAAAACATGAAACAGTCTGATATTGATCGTGCTCAAACAATCAAAAAGGCAACAATCATTAACGCAACCAAACCAAAGCACGCAGACGTGTTGAACGACGTTTTATATCAGATGGTTAAACAGTATCCGGAGCATAAAAAGGCTAGTGAGATATACGCCAAAGTGTGCATTATTGGTAGAGCATATTCCGCATCCTTAGAGCGGGGCGCTGGGCACGATCCTGATGATGGAAAGTTTTATTGGGACAAAATAATCCCGGCACTAAAGGCGGCAAAACTCGATAAGCTGCTGGACCAGGTTCGCAAATTTAAGAGCGTGTCAACTCAAAATCTACCGGTCCTACTGAACGTGCATAAGAGGCTAGTGGATGCTATAGGAGAAGTAACCGGTAAAGACAACCGATCGTTCGTGTCAAAGTACCTTCATTTCCATTTTAAAGAATTATTTTTCATTTACGACTCACTCGCTCAAAGTTCGATTAGAAAATATGACATACCGAAGTCGTTAAGACCGCAGCCGTCAACGAGCGCACCTGAGAGCGATGGCATTTATGAAGCATTCTGCTGGAAATGTTTGGATCTGCGCGACGCCATTAAAGACGGTTACGACATTGATCTGACGCCGCGGCAACTGGATAACCTTTTGCTTGGGAAATGAGATGTGACCGCAGCAATGCAGGTGGGCACTTCGGCGATCTTGAACGAAATCGTCTGGTTGGCATTGGCGCCGACCTGGAAGCTGTTGTTGCTGCTGCTGCCGTTGAGCAGCTTGTTGCCGTTGAACTCGGTGGTGCCGGAGATTCGGTCGATTTCCGATGTCAGTTGGTCGACTTCGTTCTGGATGGTGGCGCGGTCACTGCTGCTGTTGGTGCCGTTGGCAGACTGCACCGACAGGTCGCGCATGCGCTGCAGGATGTCGCCGACCTGGCCCATCGCCCCTTCGGCCGTTTGCGACAGCGAGATGGCGTCGTTGGCGTTGCGGCTGGCTTGATTCAGGCCGCCGATCTGCGCAGTCATGCGGGATGCAATCGCCAGACCGGCGGAATCGTCCTTGGCGCTGTTGATGCGCAAGCCGGAAGACAGCCGTTGCAGCAAGGTGGTCAGCGACGATTGCGACTTGGTCAGGTTGTTCTGTGCGTTAAGGGAGGCGAGGTTGGTGTTGATCATTGAAGACATTTGAGGCTCCTTAGTTCTGGTTCCAATACATTCCGGCAAGTGTGCCGTCAACTTTGGTCTGCTTCATTTTTGGAAGCAATCAAACCGCTGTTGTTTGTGGTATCAGGTTGCGTTTGCGAAAGTTTAGGGGGATTCGGAATTTTTCTTGCTGCGGGAGGTGCGCGGCCAGGCCGGCGCTGCGCGATTTATTAAGCGCTGAAACTCTTTGTCCATGAAAGACACGAAAAGCACGAACAAAATCTGGAACCTGGCGAGTTTTGTAATAACAAGGAGTATGCCAATTTTAATGGCATTTACCGCATGTTTTAATTGCGGTAGTTAAATATACTCGTGCTGATAATAGGTATCAGCAGGGGGGCGAAGCAGCACCGCGGATACGCTGTTCAAAATTGAGCCTGTTTCACGTTGCGACATCGGGCCCGGTAGGTGCGAATTTATTCGCATTCTTCGCCATTCCATCTGAGCTGATGCGAATAAATTCGCACCTACACACAATGACATTCCCAATGGGGAGTATCGCCGATATTTTTTACGGGTCACAGTAAGCACCGTACAGCGGATCGATCGAGAGCCGTTAGTCGCACAACGTAAGGCGTCAGTCGGCGCGCAGGGCGATGGGTTTCTTCCACGGCACCCCAAGATGCGCGCCGTTCGTATCCGGCAAAAAACAAAACATCTCGATTTCGCCGGGAACACCATGAGAGTTTTAGCGTGATTGCAAGACCGCGTTGCTCTACCGCTTCAAGTCCCGATAGAAGTTTTCATGAGATCCCAGCAATAGCAACAAACGCGTGCCTGGATCGTATTCGTAGGCCAGCAATGTCAGTTGATCATTGCATTTGAATTTGTGCACAAATACACCCGCCAAATCGCCTTTCTTGGCTTCGCCAATAGTCGGATCGCGCACAATATCGGCCACCGCATCATCGACATCGGCTTTTTGGTTTTTGTGCAGGCGCTTGTAAGCCCGTTTGAACATCGCGCTTTGCTGGACCTGGACCGCATCGCCCATCAACTGCGATTTCCTTCCGGCACAAAGGGCGTGGCAAGCGTAGGCCCTTCTGCGCGGGCAATCAGCAAATCACGGACAAAATCAATCGGCAGATCGGGGTTGTCCAAAGCGGTTCTCCCCAGCAAAGCCCAAAATTCTATTTGCCCGGCAATCGTACGGCGTTCAGCCTTGGCTTGCGCCCGTGCCATTTCGTATAAAGCGTCATCAATGCGTACCGGCATTCCCATAGTGTCACTCCCAATAAAATACTACAAAAGTAGCTTCATGATAGGGCACGCCCATCTGAAATACAAACATGCGTTTGCCGCACGGTCGAGGATGATGTGCTGTACGTAATGTACGCAAAGGTTATTGCGATTGGCAAGAAAGAGCGTAGTCGCGTGTGCACGGACGCAAAAGACAGGATCGACTGATACCTGCACAAAGCACATATTCGGCAAAAAACAAGGCATTTCGATTTTGTCGGAAACAGCACTTACTTGACTTGCGTGCTACTTGGTATATATTAGGTATTCGTTAGATATTCGTTGGGTATTTATTTGGTATTCATTGAATATTTATAGAATACCTGTAAACTAGCGAAATTCACTCCCCAACTTAGCGAGGCCAACATGGCTAAAGAAGTGCAAATGTCAATCAAGATGGAGCCTGAGTTACGCGACCAGTTCATGGCCGCGGCAGCCGGCCGCCATCGTCCCGCCGCTCAGATCATCCGCGACCTGATGCGCCTTTATATTGCGGATAGCGAAACGCCCAACGCATTGACCGCCGACACGATACGCAAGAGCGACCAAGGCGAGGACGTGTTTTACGCTTCCAGCGCGACAGATATGTTCAAGCAGTTGGGTATTTGATGCGTTCGGCAAGCTATACAGGCCAGTTCAAGCGTGATGTGAAACAAGCCGAAAAGCGCGGCAAGGACATGGACAAGCTGCGCCATGTTATCGAACTATTACTCAATGGCCAACTTCTGCCGCGCGAGCTTGGCGACCACCCGTTGAAAGGAGAGTGGAAGCCGAGGCGCGATCTTCACATCGAACCCGATTGGGTCTTGATTTACTGTGTGGACGGTGAGTGTGTGCGTTTCGATCGTACCGGCACCCACTCGGACCTTTTCGGCACTGCTGTATCAATGTGCAAAAGCGCTTAGGGCGCAATAACCGAATAGCATTGCGCCGCATGTAATGCGGGTATGCACCGTTCGGGGCACGCATTCGGCGCAATGCGCTGCGCTTATTGACGTATATGGACTCCTCCCAGTTTGCAAGTTATTTATCGCTCTGGCGTTAAGGTGCAACTGCATTCGTATATCCGGCTTCCAATTGAGCACCGTCGCGCTCGAGCCATAATGGAATCTGCGCGTCTGCCCCAAATCGCCCTAGCGGCCTTGTCATTTCTGACAGCGGGCCCGTTCAATAGGATGGGGATGCAGACGCCGGTCTGACCTGTTTGCCATCACTTCAAATAACCACGCAATCGCGGGTGAAATCGTTTTTTCTTTAGCGGCTATTTGCTGATACGTATTGACCTGTTAATGTCCTGCGAATAAAAAAATTTCTGTGCAAAACTGCGTACCATCTCACGTTGCGACAGCCAATCGGGTCGACAAAGTGGCGGGGTATATGGGCCGCAGGGCCCATGCAAAACGGTTTATGTGCTCGCTCCTGTGCGGCGGTTCAATGCGGGTACGTGCTGTTGATTTGCCGCACACGTCCTCGCGCCATGCCAAACCGCTTTTGTTTTGTTCTAATAAACCAGTGCCAACAGTCAATTTATAACCATTCATGGCGCACCGCATGACGCCGCCTCGGACGTATCAGTCGACGTGTTCAATATCACCGCATCGGCTTTCGCGCCGCGATACGCCTCGCCTTTACACAACACCGCCCAGGCAATGCGCGCATTCTTGTTGGCCAGCGCTACTGTCGCGATATTGCGGTTGCGTCGTGTCGCCAGTGCTTGTGCCCAGCGACTGCGGCTATCCGTCTTTCTCGCACTGGCGTTCAACGCCGCTCGCGCCCCATGAATGAGCAACGTGCGCAAATACGTGTCACCTCCTTTGGTGATGTGGCCTAAGCGCTGCTTGCCGCCACTGGAATGTTGGCGTGGCACCAGACCGACCCAGGCCGCCAAATCCCGCCCACAGGAAAATTGTGCTGCATCGCCCACCGCCACAACCAGCGCGCTGGCGGTAATGGGACCGATTCCCTCAATGGCCAACAGACGCTGCACCCGGTCATCTTCCCTCGCCGCAGCCTGGATACGCTGGTCGTGCGTGTCGATGCGCGCATCAATCTGCTGCAATTCATCAGCCAATTCCGACAGGAGTACTTTGAATCGTTCTGTCAGCGCATTGTCTTTATCTTCCTGGATGATCGGCAAGGCGCGACGTAACTGGCCTATGCCCTGCGGGGTGATAATGCCGAACTCTCCCATCAAGCCTCGAATCTCATTACCCACCGCCGTGCGGGCGCGTACCAATCGGCTACGGATGCGATGCTCGGCTTGCATGACTTGTTGGTCGGCGCTTTTGATCGAGACAAAGCGCATGTTGGGCCGGCCCACCGCTTCGCAAATCGCTTCGGCATCGTTGGCGTCGTTCTTGCCACTCTTCACATAGGGCTTGACGAATTGCGGGGCAATCAGCTTGACCGTGTGGCCATAAGCGCTCAATACCCGGCCCCAGTAATGTGACGATCCACATGCTTCCATTCCAATCAACGCCGGCGGCAATTGCTTGAAATAACTATGCATTTGGGCGCGATTGAGTTTCTTGCGCTCGGATGGCTTATCAAGGCGATCTACCCCGTGCAATTGAAACACCTGCTTTGCCAGATCAATGCCCATTCGTTTAATATTCACTTGGACCCCTCCTCTGTTCGCTGATTGGTTTTGCAACACCTCAGTTTGGCACGTCAGATGCCGTAGGGGGAGGAGTCCATTTCATTGCCCTACAAGTTACAGTTTGCGCCCTACAAGTTACAGTTTGCGGCCTTGCTTGCAAGCTGACGTAAGCAAATATATAAAATAACGTGCTATATTTGACGCTTAAATAAATGTTTAATTGGGGTTTTATGGATACTGTACTTGCCAATATCACAGTTAGTGTGACTGAACTCAAGCGCAACTTTGCCAATATCCTGAAGGAAATGGAAAATACGCCGGTTGCCGTTTTAAATCACAATCGGCCGGAAGCTTATCTGTTGTCTGCCGATTACTACGAGCAACTGATCTCCCGCATGGAAGACCTGGAGGATGCCAAGCTGGTTCGCGAGCGTGCTGATGGCCCCTTTGTAACGGTAGACCTGAATGACCTTTAAGCTGCGGTTTCACGAGCAGGCGTGGGTTGAGTGGCAGAAGCTCGATGGCAGTGTCCGGGAGCCATTCAAGAAAAAACTGACCGAGCGGCTTGAACAGCCGCGTGTGCCGAGCGCCGCCTTGAATGGCATGGTCGACTGCTACAAAATCAAACTCAAGACCGTCGGTTACCGGCTGGTGTATCGGGTCGAGGATGATGTGCTGTACGTAACGGTTATTGCCATTGGCAAGAGAGAGCGCAATCGCGTGTACACGGACGCAAAAGACAGGATCGACTGATACCTTGGACAAGGCGCGTATTCGGCAAAAAATAAAATATCGCGATATTGCCGGAAACGGCCCTTTGGCTTTGGCATTCGGCGCTACGTGTTTTTTTGTGTCTTTCTTGGACATCGTATTGCCATGCATGAATATGCGTAGCATCCTTATTGCGCAATAACCACCCGGTTTTTCCCCGCTTGCTTGGCCTGATACAGCGCTGCGTCGGCGCGTTTGATCAGTGTTGCCTGGTCTTCCTGCGGTGCGCGCAGCGCGACGCCGGCGCTGAAGGTGACCAGCAGGCGCTCGTTTTCCAGCAGAAAAAAGTGTTTGGTGAGCGCCCGTTGCAGGCGGGTCAGCACGCGCGACGCGTCTGCGGGCAGGGTGTCGGGAAACAGGATCAGGAATTCTTCGCCGCCGAAGCGGGCGATGACGTCCATCGGGCGCAGGATTTCCTTGGCGATGCGCACCGTTTGTATCAGCGCTTCGTCGCCGGCGCTGTGGCCGAAAGTGTCGTTGAGCAGCTTGAAGTTGTCGAGATCCAGCATCGCTGCGCACAGCGGGTATTTGCGGCGCTCGGAACGCGCCAGCTCGCGCTCGAATACGTCGTCGAGGCCGCGCCGGTTCAGGCTGCCGGTGAGCTGGTCTTCGCTGACCAGTTCGCTCATTTGCTGCAGTTGGGATTCGAGCGCCTGGATCCGGGTTTCGGCGTCCTGTACCGCCTGGCGCGATGCGATCATCGTGTTGCGCGAGTCCAGCGCCGCGCTCTGGATGCCGCGGGTGTCCAGCAGCACATCATCGAGGATCCGGTTCAGCGAGCCGATGTCCTGTGCAACGCTGATTTTTTCGGCATAGTGGCCGATTTTCTGGTGGTAATCGCTGGAGCTCGCGGCGATTGCACCCAAGCGGTCGATGAAGGTGGTCATCATGTTTTTCAGCGTGGCCCTGGCTTCGGACAGGCTGTGCTTGACCAAACCTTGTTTGTAGATGACTTCTTTCAGGCTGCGGGTGGCGTCTTCGAGCGCGCGATGATTGATCGGGCCGGCGATGATGTTTTGCACCACGCCGATCTGGCCGCGCAACCAATCGTCGTCTTCCAGCAGTTCGCTGACGTTGTCGAGCAAGAGCTTGAACAGACGTAGCAGCAGTTCCTGCTGTTCGGCGCTGTCGCCGCTTTTGAGTTCGATCGAAAAGCACAGTTGCCTGAGGCGCTTGGCGATGTCGTGCAGCGCAGGTTCGGTCAGCGTGCCCTTGAGTTCCAGTCCGAGCGCTTCGGCGCTGGCGGCCAGCGCGGGGCTGCCAGTCAGCAGCGAGGCGACCCCGAATGTCAGCGTGCGATGCAGCATTTCCTGCAGCAACTGGATTTGCGGTGCCGCGTCCGCAGCGTTGCCGGCGGGTTGGGGCGGCGCCGCCGTTACGATGGTTGGTGTCGGCGCGGACGGTTTGCCAATGGATTTTTCGGCGTCGGGCGCATTTTTGATGCCGGCAATTTCATTGTAGATCGCGCGATAGGCGTCCGGCGTCGGGGCGATGCGCTGCGTGGCCAGACGGCGAAAGGTTTCGCGTGCGATGTCGGCTATGCTGAGTTGCGGGTTTGGTGGTTTGACTTGCATTGACACAGTCTCGGTCGGTATGTCCGGGGTCTTTTTTCGCAATCATGATATCGCGGACAGTGTGCAGGATGGGCATGTTTTTGTGCCCCACCCGATATATGCACAAGGACGTTGACAAGGGGCGACCCTGCGTGTTTTGTGGCGTGGCACGATGATGCGGTGCCCACGCTACAAAACGAATGTGTTTTTTAGTGCCTGGGCGAGCGCTGCGGCCTTTTCGCGGATACGGGCCAGGACTGACCGATAGACGATTCCGTCTTCACGCTTGTCTACGGCCATTACCATTACGATGAGCGTATCGTCTTCGACACCGTACACCAAACGGAAGCCTTGCTTGTTCAGCTTGATTTTGTAGTAACCCGCGAGTTCGCCATGCAGTGCGCCGCCGGGCACGTGCGGATTGTCTAGTCGCTTGCGAAGTAACTTGCGCATGGGCTCCTTGACCGATCCATCCAGGGCCTGCCACTCTCTTAGCGCTGACGGCAGGAACAATAGACGGTATTTGTACTTGGACACGCATCAAACTTCGTCAATGTCTACCTCAACCGCATCGGATTTTTCAGCCATCCTTGCCAGCACCTTGCGGTGAAGATCTTGGTCCGCCAGTTCCTCCATCATGGCGTGGAACAACTGTGGCTCGACCATGTAAAAAGCGGCTTTATTATGATTCAGTACAGCGACCGGACGATTGTGTGCCTGCCTCAGGACAGAAGCGGGGTTCTTCTTGAATTCTGACATGCTGACGGTCATGTCTGCGAGAATGGTTTCCATGAATTAGCTCCAAATTGAGATCTTAATATAGCTACGGAATTAGCCATGGTCAAGTCTTGTTTTCAGCTTAAACCCCCTATAAACACGATTCGAGGCAGTGCGAAGGGTGGGCGCGATGATGCGGTGCCCACCCTGCACTTAATCCACCAGCTTATTCTTGATCGCGTAGTGGGTTAGTTCGGCGTTGTGGCGCAGTTTCATTTTTTGCAACAGGCGGGCACGGTACATGCTGATGGTCTTGACCGACAGCGCCAGTTCGCCGGCGATGTCGCTGACGGTTTTGCCGGAGGCGATCATGATCATGGTCTGGTATTCGCGGTCGGAGAGCTTCTCATGCAGCGCGGCGTCGTGGTCTTCATTGATGTGGTTGGCGAGTTCCTGCGCCAGCGCGGGGCTGATGTATTTTTTGCCGGAAGCGACCTGGCGTATCGCATCGACCAGTTCGGCCGGGGCGCTTTGCTTGTTGAGGTAGCCGGAAGCGCCGGTTTTCAGAGCGCGGATCGCGTACTGGTCTTCCCGGTGCATCGATAGCATGAGTACGGCCAGCTTCGGGAATTCTTTCCTGAGCTGCTTGAGGATGTCGATGCCGTTGCGGTCGGGCATCGAGATGTCGAGCAGCATGACTTGATGGTGCGGGCAGTGCGCGTTTTCGCGCGCCAGTGCGATGGCGCCGAGACCGTTTTCCGCCTCGCCTGCGACCAGGATGTCCTTGGTGTCGGCCAGGATCTGCTTCAAGCCTTCGCGCACGATTGCATGGTCGTCTGCGATCAGGACATGGATTTTGTTTGTTTCTGTCATCGGGTTTGAATAGTTATGTTTGCTGACTTCTAAATCGAAGCAGTTTCTGTAGGAGCGCACCCGGGCGCGACCGGCTTGCGCATCGCTAGCGGGGAATCGCGCCCGGGTGCGCTCCTACAAAACCACGCCACCGCGCTCCTATTCAGCCCGCTATGGGAGGATCGCGTGAGCTCCGTTTCCCAGGCCCTCTTCCGTCTACAGGAGTGGGAGCAATCCACGCCGCGCTGAATAGATTCCATTATTTTATTAGATATAAGGAGTATTTTTAAAGTGGCGCTGTTTATATGCGGAAATACATTATTTTTTAGTGATACTGGATCGTAGTAATATATTCATGAAAAGCGCTGACAGGTGCCTTGTGCAGTGTTGCCAATCGGTAAAGAAACGGTAATCGTGCAGCCGCCTTCGAGCGGCGCGCTGATGTTGAATTCGCCGCCCAGCGTTTTGGCCCGCTCTATCATGCCCCGTATGCCGAAGGATTGCGGCTTCAGGCGGTCCATTGCGGTGATGCCCTGGCCATTATCGGTGATTTCCAGCCGGATACCCTGATCTGTACGGTTTAGTCTGACGACAACATGGTCGGCTTCGGCGTGTTTTGCAATATTGGTCAGCGCTTCCTGGAATATGCGAAACAGCGTCGCCGCATGGTCCGGGTGTATCTCGATGTCGTCCTGGTCGCAGCGCACGGCGCAGGGGATGCCGTTTTGCTTTTCAAATTCGCTGGCCTGCCAGTCGATCGCGGCCACGATGCCGATGTCGAGTATGCCCGGGCGCAAATCGCGCGAGATCCGGTGCGCCGCCTCTATCGTGCGATCGACCAGGGCATCCAGATAGCGGGCTTTTTCTGTCAGTTTCGTTTCCGCTGGCGGCAATTTGCGGGTCAGCAGCGCCAGTGCCATTTTCATCGCGGTCAGGTTGCCGCCCAGGTCGTCGTGGATTTCCCTGGCGATGCGGGTGCGCTCCTGTTCCTTGACCTGCTCGACATGGGCCGACAGTTCCGCCAGGCGCGCCCGGGAATGCTTGAGTTCAAGTTCTTCGAGCTTGCTTTGCGTGATATTGGTCATGATGCCTTCCCACTGCACGTCGTGTTGCGGCGTCAGGCGCGGCGTGCAGCGCAGGTTGATCCATTTCACGTCTTTCCATGCATCAACCCAAATCCGGCCTTCCCAGTTCCAGCCGCTCATCGCAGTCGCAGAGGTTTGCATGGCGGATAGATACGCGGCGCGGTCTTGCTGCAGGATCAGGTTCAGAAACAGTTCTGGCCGGGCCCGCAAGCGGTTGGCGCGGATGCCCAGCAGCGCATGGCAGCCCGCGCTGAGGTACGGAAACGCGGTGCTGCCATCCGCGTGCAGACGGAACTGATACACCAGGCCGGGCGTATGCGATGCGATCGCCCGGTAGCGTGACTCGCTTTGATCGAGCGCCTGCTCCGAGCGGCGTTGCGCACTGATGTCGTTGCCGATGGCGATGAACACCGGTTCCACGCTGTCCGGGGTGTGGAAGATGCGCAATTCGATCGGATAGCTGCTGCCATCGCGCCGCTGGAACGTCAACTCCAGCGCAATGTGTTGCACCTGCCTGTCACGTAGCGGCAGCAGGGTGTGCTCTAACGAAGCAATCGGCTGGCGCGCCAGGTCGGCGAGCGTCATGCTGGTGAATGCCGGCGTCTTGAACTGCAGGTTGTTGCGCGCCGCCTGGTTGATTTCGATCAGTTGCAGTGTGCCGCAATCGATGATGTAAATTTCATTGAATGCCCCTTGCATGATCGTGGGCAACCATCCTGCTGGTGTCATGTCGGGCATAATTTTTACAGCTTGCGTCGGAGGAATGAGATGCTTGATTTTGACCAACTTTACCATGGCGCTTTTGCGAAAACGGATTTTGGCTATTCAAGTTGTCCGATTCGATGCAGTTTTAGAACGGAATTACTCTGTAGTGCGCGTCGTTATGTATTGCACGCTCTGCCGCCGAAATGCGGTTACCGTACAATATAGATCCGGAATGAATAAAGTCAGAACCGGATCCCCTCACCCCGACCCTCTCCCAGAGGGAGAGGGTGAAAACGGGGCACGATGAAGTCAAGACTTCATCGTGCCGGATCAATAGAACGCTATGAGCAAAGCCTTTGTAAAAGAGACGGATGAGGATGACGACGAAGCCTGGGAGGCCGCGTCGGCGATTCCTGCCGGATCGAAAAATTACATGACGCCTGCCGGGCATCAGCGCATCCGGGACGAGTTGCTGCATCTGATCGATGTGGCGCGCCCTGAAGTAGTGCAGATCGTGTCGTGGGCGGCGAGCAACGGCGATCGCTCGGAGAATGGCGATTATATTTACGGCAAGCGGCGCCTGCGCGAGATCGATCGCCGGATCCGTTTTCTGACCAAACGGCTGGATCTGGCCGAAGTGGTCGATCCGAGCGTGCACCACGGACTGGACCAGGTTTTTTTCGGCGCCACGGTGACGTATCAGAATCAAGCCGGCGAAGAAATCACGGTGACCATCGTCGGGATCGATGAGCTCGATCCGCTGCACGGCAGGATCAGCTGGATCTCGCCGGTGGCCAGAGCGCTTACCAAGGGCCGCGAGGGCGAATCGGTGCTGCTGAAAACGCCTGTGGGCATCGATGAGCTGGAAATCCTGGCGGTCAGTTACCCGGCGCCTGGAGATGCACCCTGAGTCCCTGAGTCGCGCTTTGGTTTGATGGCATGTGAATTGCTTACTGTCATCAAACCATTATTATGTGACCAGGCTACGGGGTAGCACGCATGAAACAAACCACCGCAAATTACCGTCGTTCCCGCGAAAGCACTGGCGCGACTTGTATGAAGATATCGTGATTTAACCTGTCTATGGATCCCCGCATTCGCGGGGACGACGGTAATGATTTTTACGTTAACCTTAAAACCCTCACAGAACCATTTAATTCTTCCAACACCCTATTCAATATGACTTTTGCCTATTCCCGCCTGAATCATCCGTTGCGCGTGCCTTTGGCTGCCGAGGTGCATTCCCGTCCCTCACTGCGCCTGTCGGCTTCGGAAAATCTGACCCATCTTGCGGTCTATGCGCGTGGCGACAGCTCGGTTGGCAATGACAATCTTGTGATTCAGCATGAAATCCTGTCCGGCTTGTGTGCCTATTTCGGGGTCGCCGCTCCGGCCGGGGAGTCCAAGTATTTCTTCCACGATTTCGGCCAGTTTCGCCTGCAATGGGAGTGTCATACCGAATTCGCGACATATACTTTTGCCAAAATCCACTCCGAGGAATTTTCGCTGGGCGATGTATTTGATCACATGCCGCTGGCGCTGATCCCGCAGGGCTGGCTGCTGGGATTGCAGGGCAAATTGATGGTCGCCGCGCATGTGGCGCTGGGGCCGGCGGCGCCGCTGGATGCGGCCGCATTGGCGGGCCTGCGCAGCGTTCTCGATGGCGATGTGCTGGCCGGCAGCACCGTTTTGCAGGGCGGCGAAGTGTGGACCGATTTTCTGGTCAAGGCGGATGGCTTTAGCCGTTTCGTGATCCGGGATCTCGGCTTTCAGGCGCAGCAGGCGGGGCGGGTGGTGCAGCGCGTGCTGGAGGTGGAAACCTATCGGATGATGGCGTTGCTGGGTTTGCCGCATGCGCAATATGCAGCGCCGCATTTGAACGATGTCGAGAGCGAGTTGGCAGCGCTGACGGCCACCATGACCGATACCGATGAGGCGACCCTGGATGTGTTGTCGAGTGATGCCGATGACGAGCAGATTTTGTTGCGCAACATTACCGGACTGGCGGCGCGGATTGAAAAGCTGTCAATGGATAACAGCTACCGTTTTGCTGCCTCGCAAGCGTATTTCCGGCTGGTCAAGGCGCGCATCGAAGAATTGCGGGAGACCCGAATTGATGGAGTGCCGACGGTGGATGAATTCATGGCGCGCCGTCTGTCGCCTGCGATGAATACCTGCGAGTCCGTGGTGCGCCGCCAGGAAGCGCTGGCAGAGCGGATCGCGCACACCAATGACTTGCTCAGAACCCGGGTCGGCATCGTGCAGGAACGCCAGAACAGGAAAATCCTGGAATCCCTGAACACCCGTGCGGCACAGCAATTGCGCCTGCAGCAGTCGGTGGAAGGCTTGTCCGTGGTGGCGATTTCATATTATCTGGCAGGCTTGCTGGGCTATGTCGGCAAAGCGATGAAAGCGGGCGGAGTGCCAATCAATCCGGAGATAGCTACCGGCATTCTGGTGCCGGTAATCGCGGTCGGGGTGTGGCTCGGCTTGCGCCGCCTGCATAAGCATGTGGGGCATGTGGGGCGTCAATAGCGCAGCGTATTGCGCCGTATGTGAAGTGACACAGTCCTAGCAGCCTCCCTCTCCCCCAACCCCTCTCCCGCCAGCGGGAGAGGGGAGCAAAGCGAGCCGCTACGCGACTTA
This sequence comes from Oxalobacteraceae bacterium, assembly GCA_030698225.1. Taxonomy (GTDB): domain Bacteria; phylum Pseudomonadota; class Gammaproteobacteria; order Burkholderiales; family Burkholderiaceae_D; genus AVCC01. The sequence continues at coordinate 13,501 of JAUYNR010000001.1, forward strand.
TACGTTAACCGCGTTCGCGTTCCAGGCGCTCGACACCGGGCAGGCGCCGCACGTTGCGGATCATGCGCGCCAGGTGGATGCGGTTTTCGACCTGAATGGTGAAGCGCAAATGGATCATCGCGCGGTCCTGGTACTTTTCCTGATCCATCAATACATGAATGATGTTGGCATCCGATTCATTGATTTCGGCGGCCACACGGGCCAGTATGCCTCTTTCGTTTTGCACCAGCAGCTTGATCCTGCAATCGAAGCGGCGGTTCAGATTCTCACCCCAGACCACGCCGGTCCAGTGCCCCGCTTCTTTGCTGCTCAAACGTTTGGCCACTTCGCAATCTTCAGTGTGGACGATCAGGCCCTGATCGCGCTTTAACTGACCGATGATGCGGTCGCCCGGTATCGGCTGGCAACACGGCGCCAACTGCACCGCAGCACCTTCGTTGCCATAGATTATTACGGGCTCAAGTTTGTCCGTTACAGAATAATTTCTAATTCTTTGCGACTGCGAACTTCCATTCTCGTACAAACTCATGATGTGGCGCGCCACTAGCGTCGCCATCCGTTTGCCTATGCCGATATCGAGGTAAAGCTCGTCCATCGATTTGGCCCTGGATTCGTTGAGCAGCCGTTCCAGTTGCGCCGGCGGTACCTCGGTGTCGATATCCAGCGCGGCAAGGGCCTGGGTCAGCAGTTGCTTGCCGAGTTCAAGCGATTCGGACGGATTGATGGTGCGCAGGTAGTGCCGGATTGCCGAGCGCGCCTTGCCGGTGCGCACGAACGCGAGCCAGGTCGGACTGGGGCGCGACGAGGGCGAGGTGGTGATCTCGACGATGTCGCCATTGTGCAATTCTGTGCGCAATGGCGCGTGCTCATGGTTGATCTTGGTCGCAATCGCCTGGTCGCCGATATCGGTGTGGATGGTGTAGGCAAAATCGAGCGCGGTGGCGCCCCGCGGCAGTGCAATGATGGTCGATTTCGGCGTAAACACATATACCGAATCCGGAAACAGGTCGACCTTCACATGTTCGAGGAATTCAGCCGAATCGCCGGTCTGCTTCTGGATGTCGAGCAGCGATTGCAGCCAGACGTGGGTGCGCTGCTGCAGGTCGGAGAGATTGGCTTCGCTGCTCTTGTAGAGCCAGTGCGCGGCGACTCCGGACTCCGCTACGCGATGCATGTCCTGGGTGCGAATCTGGAATTCGACCGGTGTGCCGTAGGGACCGATCAGTGTCGTGTGCAGCGACTGATAGCCATTCAATTTGGGAATGGCAATGTAGTCCTTGAATTTTCCCGGCATCGGCTTGTAGAGCGCGTGCAGCGTTCCGAGTGCGACATAGCAATTGGCGAAACTGTCGACCACCACGCGAAAGCCGTATACATCGAGCACCTGGGAGAACGACAGGTGCTTGTCGCGCATTTTCTTGTAGATTCCGTACAGCGTTTTTTCGCGGCCATAGACTTGCGCTTCGATGCCGGCCGCTTGCAGCGTGCTATTGACTGATTCAAGGATCTTGCTGACCACTTCGCGGCGGTTGCCGCGCGCAGCTTTTACCGCCTTGGCCAGGGTTCGGTATCGGTTCGGGTGCAAATGCAAAAACGACAAGTCCTGCAGTTCGCGGTAGATGCTGTTGAGCCCGAGTCGATGCGCGATCGGGACATAGACCTCCATTGTCTCGCGCGCGATGCGACGTTTTTTGTCCGGCGCCATCACGCCCAGCGTACTCATGTTGTGCAGGCGGTCGGCCAGCTTGATGAGGATGACGCGGACGTCGCGCGCCATCGCCAGCAGCATCTTGCGGAAGTTTTCGGCCTGTGCCTCGATCTGGCTCTGAAATTCGATTTTTTCCAGTTTCGACAGGCCATCGACCAGGGCCGCCACCGGTGCGCCGAAACGCTCGATCAGTTCTTCTTTCCTGACGTCCTGATCTTCCATCACGTCATGCAGCAAGGCCGCCATGATGGCTTGCGCATCGAGCTTCCAGTCGGCGCAAATTTCGGCGACAGCAATTGGATGGGAGATATAGGCTTCGCCGGACTTGCGCATCTGGCCCAGATGCATTTCGTCCGAGAAGCGATAGGCTTCCTTGACCTTCTTCAAGTCCGAAGGCGACAGGTATTGGGCGAGTTTGGTGGTGAGCGGGGTAATTGATAGCGCACCGACTGTATGCGGTGTGCCGTTTTGCGATGCGGCTTTGTTGTTGTCGGCAGGATATTGCTCCGGCCGCTCGGAAGCGGACCGGTTAGTCGGTGCAGTTGATGTGGGCCATTTTGCAGGTGTCTGGTTCATGCTGGGGAGCTATCAGCCACATGGCGGTCATCGGGTATGGTGGGATTAATCAGCTGAATGATTAATTCGGAACTTTTTTCAGCATTTCGATCCCGACTTTGCCGGCTGCGATTTCCCGCAGCGCGATCACGGTTGCCTTGTCGTCGGCATCCACCTTTGGTGTGTGGCCTTGCAGCAACTGGCGGGCGCGGTAAGTGGCGCACAGCGTGAGTTGGAAACGATTCGGGATTTGCTTAATACAGTCTTCGATGGTGATACGGGCCATGAATGTTCCTAAAAATGCGATCTTAATTTAAATTGGCATGTATGCCCAACTGGGCAAATAGTGATGTGTTGCGCGCCGCCTGCTGTGCAAACCTGCAACGGGCCGCTTTGACGATCGCCGTTAACTCGGACAATGCGGACGCAAACTGCTGGTTGATAATAGCATATTCAAACTCTGCGGCGTGGGCGATTTCCCCGCCGGCGGCCAGGATCCGGCGCGTGATGACGTGCGGTTCATCCTGCCCGCGTTTTTTCAGGCGCTCTTCCAGTGCCGCGATGGAAGGCGGCAGGATGAAAATGCCGACCGCATGCGGGAATTGCTTTTTGATCTGTTGCGCGCCTTGCCAGTCGATTTCCAGCAATACGTCGGTGCCGGCCTTGATCTGTTCTGCGATCCGAAGTCGCGAGGTGCCGTAAAAGTTGCCATGCACTTCGGCCGATTCCAAAAACTCGCCTTGCTCTTTTCTTGCGAGGAAATCCTCGGGCGTGATGAAATGATATTCGCGGCCATTTGCTTCACCCGGCCTGGGTGCGCGGGTGGTGAAGGAAATCGAGAGCTGGATGCCAGGCTCCTGCGCCAGCAGCGCATTGACCAGAGTGGATTTTCCGGCGCCCGATGGTGCTGCGACCATGAACAGGCTGCCTGACGAAGCGTTTGTTTGGGACATTGGTAATCCTTGCTAATAACAGCAGAGTGGCGGCACGGCATGCCGTGCCTCCTGGAATTATTCCAGATTTTGCACCTGCTCGCGCATTTGCTCGATCAGCAGCTTCAGCGCCATCGATGCATCGGATAATTCCTTGACTGCCGCCTTGGCGCCGAGCGTGTTGGCTTCGCGGTTGAGTTCCTGCATCATGAAATCGAGCCGCTTGCCGACCTGGCCGCCTCTTTTCAGGATTTGGCGGGTCTCGGCCAGATGGGCTGCCAGTCGCGACAATTCTTCGGATACGTCGATCCGGATGCCGTACAGGCTGACTTCCTGCCGGATGCGTTCCAGCGCTTCCTGGCGCGATAGTGCCTGGCTTGCTGCTGCAGCGCCATTCTGACTTGCCAGCCCGAGCGCTTCTTGCATCCGTTCTGTGGCTTTCTGCTGGAACTGCAGCACAACTTGCGGAATTAGCGGGGTGATGTCGTGGACGATCCGGTCCATCGTATCTATGCGCACCAGCAGCATGGCTTCCAGCGCAGCACCTTCGCGCGCGCGCGAATCCACGAACGCATCCAGCGCCGCAGTCATGGCGGCGACCACCTCGGTTTGCAGGGTTTCCTGGCCGATTTCGGCTTCCGCGATGACGCCAGGCCAGCGCAGCAGTTCATTGACCGAAAGCGGCGGCGCATCGATGAAGTGCTGGCGCACTGCGTTTTGCAGCGCGGCCAGATCCAGCAGCAGTGCGGTATTGAGAGCCTGGCCCGCATCCGCCTTGACCTTGCGGCCAAAGCTCAGCCGGCATTCGACCTTGCCGCGCGTAACGCGTCCCATGATGGCTTCGCGCAATGCCGGTTCGACTGCGCGCAAATCGTCATTGATGCGAAATTGCAGATCCAGAAAGCGCGAATTGACGCTTTTGATCTCGATGGTCAGAGTGCCGGCGGCGGCTTCCCTGGTGGTGACTGCGTAGCCAGTCATGCTGCAAATGCTCAAGTCGACCCCCGTGTTTGCTTTACTGTGCTTTACAAAAGTGTGAATTATCAACACAATCCGATTCTCAACCGCTTAGGAAAATATGGCCGCGCAAAACAATGCAGCACTGCCAGACGGGCTTGAAATTTCCGGATATCGCATTGTAAAGAAGATTGCGTCCGGCGGGTTCAGTATTGTCTATCTGGCCTATGACGAACACGGCAGCGCCGTCGCCATCAAGGAGTACTTGCCCAGCAGCCTGACGCTGCGGCAGCCGGGCGAGTTGTCGCCGCAGATTTCGGCGGCAAATTTGCCGGTATTCCGGATGGGCTTGAAATGTTTTTTTGAGGAAGGCCGTGCGCTGGCGCGTATTTCGCATCCGAACGTGGTGCGCGTGCTCAATTTCTTCCGCGCCAACGATACGGTCTACATGGTGATGGGGTATGAGTCGGGTCGCTCGTTGCAGGATCACATCCTGCGGCGCCGCGACTCGGGCGAAAAGCCGCTGCTGTCGGAGCGCTTCATCCGCACCATGTTCAGTCAGGTTTTGAATGGCTTGCGCGAAGTGCATGCGAGCAAGCTGCTGCATCTCGATCTGAAGCCGGCGAACATTTACCTGCGCGTCGACGGCACGCCGATCCTGCTCGATTTTGGTGCCGCGCGGCAAACCTTGCGCACCGATCTGGTCAAGTTGTATCCGATGTATACGCCGGGCTTTGCGCCGCCAGAGTTGTATGAGAAGAACGGCAGTCTGGGCCCATGGACCGATATTTACAGCATCGGTGCGGCGATGTTTGCCAGCATGATCGGAGCGCCGCCGCCGCCGGTCGAGCAGCGCCGCAAGGTCGATAAACTCGAGGTTTACCTGGCCCGGATGGCGGGTTTGTATTCGCCCGAATTGCTCAAGGTGGTCAGCTGGTGCCTGACGCTCGATCCGCTGCAGCGACCGCCCAGCGTGTTCGCGCTGCAAAAGGCCTTGCAGGAACCGGTGCCGGTCGTTTCCGAACCGGGCGCGCGGCTGCGCCTTGCCAGGAAATTGCGCGGCATGTGGGATGGCCTGGGGCTGAAAAATTCCAAGTCAGGCGTAACGCTGCAGGAGCACACCCGGTAATTTTCATTTATTCATTCAGGCAGCCGGAATTGGCCGTCCTCTCATAACAGATCGGTTCCATGCGATTTTCCGTCTATCAAGAAAGCCATATCGGCGGCCGCAAGGTCAATCAGGATCGCATGGGTTACAGCTTTACCCGCGATGCCTTGCTGCTGCTGCTGGCAGATGGCATGGGCGGGCATATCCAGGGAGAGATGGCGGCCACGATTGCGCTGCAGACCATCAATACCGTATTTCGCCAGAATGCGGCGCCCACCATCAGGCAGCCGGAGCGTTTTTTTGAGGAAAGCTTCCTCGATGCGCACCGCGAGATTTTGCATTACCGCGTTTCCCACAATTTGCCGGAGACGCCGCGCACCACAATTGTTGCCTGCCTGATCCAGCATGGCCACGCGTACTGGGCGCACTGCGGCGATTCGCGTCTGTACTGGCTGCGCAACGGGCAAATCCTGGCGCGCACCAGGGACCACTCGCGCATCGAGACCCTGATTGCGCAAGGCAAGGTCAAACCATCCGAGCGCGATACCCATCCCGACCGCAACAAGTTGTTCAATTGCCTCGGTGCGCCGAATCTGCCGATTGTCGAGATGTCCCGTCGCTCCTCGCTGCAGGCGGGCGACATCATGCTGTTGTGCTCGGACGGTTTGTGGTCGGTACTGCCGGATCACGTACTGGCTCAGAGTCTGCAAAGCAATACGATCGTGCGCGCGATTCCGGAGTTGCTGGCCAGCGCCACCGGCATTGCCGGCAAGCATTCGGACAACGTCACTGCGCTGGCAATGATGTGGGACGGCAGTAATGCGTCTGCCGATGAGGCTACAATTACCACCAATACCTTGCCTGTGGGCGAGGTTACTACCACCATTCTGGCCATGCCGGAGGATGCGGCGGCAGAGCCGGACGCATTCGACGAGGCTGAAATCGAGAGAGCGATCGCAGAGATTCGCGGCGCGATCCAGAAAACCACCCGTATAACTTCCAAGGATTGACACACTATGCACCACGAAATACGCGCTGACGGACGTGCCGCCGATGCGCTGCGCCCGATTCGCCTGTGCCGCAATTACACCAAGCATGCAGAAGGCTCGGTACTGGTCGAATTCGGCGACACCCGCGTGATTTGCACCGCCAGCATAGAAGACAAGGTGCCGGGTTTTCTGAAAGGCAAAGGGCAGGGCTGGCTGACCGCCGAATACGGCATGCTGCCGCGTTCCACCCATACCCGGATGGATCGTGAGGCAGCCAAGGGCAAGCAGTCCGGCCGCACCCAGGAAATCCAGCGTCTGATCGGCCGTTCGCTGCGCGCCGCGTTCGATCTGGAGGCCTTCGGCGAACGCACGCTGCATCTGGACTGCGACGTGATCCAGGCCGATGGCGGCACCCGTACCGCAGCCATCACCGGCGCCATGGTTGCTGCCTACGATGCGTTTTCGCAACTGGTTGCGCGCGGTGCCATTGCGGCAGTGCCGCTGAAGCATTTCGTGGCCGCGATTTCGGTCGGCGTATATCGCGGCATGCCGGTGCTGGATCTGGATTATCTGGAAGATTCCGGCTGCGACACCGACATGAACGTGGTGATGACCGACGAAGGCCACTTCATCGAGGTGCAGGGCACCGCGGAAGGCGTTGCCTTCGATCGTGCCACCATGCACAGGTTGCTCGATCTGGCGCAGCAGGGGATAGCCGACCTGATCAGCTTGCAGAAAGAAACGCTCGGTATATAATTTTTCCGGCGCGTTTTTCCATTAAATATACTTGCCTATGTATTTTTAATATCGCACTAGAATAATGCGGTAATGGCATGTTTTTTGATGATACTCCTTATATTTCTATATTTAAAGAGCATGCAGAGGCCGTTGCCGAGACGGTTTTCTGCGGCAGAATTTTATGACCAAAACCATCGTCTTAGCCTCCAATAACGCCGGCAAGCTCAAGGAATTCGGCGAGTTGCTGGGGGCAATCGGTTTCACACTGCATCCGCAATGCGCATTCAATGTTCCGGAAGCCGAGGAGCCGCATCCGACCTTCATCGAGAATGCGCTGGCCAAGGCGCGCCACGCCGCGGCCATCACCGGCTTGCCGGCGCTGGCCGATGACTCCGGCGTGTGCGCCAATGCGCTGGGCGGTGCGCCCGGCGTGCTGTCGGCCCGCTACGGCGGCGAACCGAAGTCGGATGCCGCCAATAACCGCAAACTGCTGGCCGATCTGGCGCCGCATGCCGACAAGTCCGCCTACTATTATTGTGCACTGGTGTATCTGCGGCATGCCAACGATCCGCAGCCTATCATCGCCGAAGGGCGCTGGGATGGCGAAATCATTGCCGTGCCGCACGGTGCCGGCGGCTTCGGTTACGATCCGCACTTCTGGCTGGCCGGCTTGGGCAAGACTGCGGCTGAACTGGACCCGGAGCAGAAAAATGCGCTGTCGCATCGCGGCCAGGCATTGCGCGCATTGCTTGAGAAACTGCGATGATTCCGATCAAACTGATTGATTCAAGCGGCCGGCCTGCCGGCAGCACTGTTGATCCGCTCCAGAGTGCTGCCGCCTATCTGCAGCCGGGCACGCTGCAACTGGCGGCGCTGCCGCCGTTGTCGCTATACATCCATTTCCCTTGGTGCGTCAAAAAATGCCCGTATTGCGACTTCAACTCGCATGAAGCGCAGGGCGGTTTCCCCGAAGATGCGTATCTGGCCGCACTGCGCGCCGATCTGGAAAGCGCGCTGCCGCTGATCTGGGGGCGCAAGATTTACACCGTATTCATCGGCGGCGGCACCCCCAGCCTGATGTCCGCGGCCGGCCTGGACCGCTTGCTGTCCGATGTGCGCACCTTGCTGCCGCTGGACGGCGCGGCCGAGATCACGATGGAGGCCAACCCCGGCACTTTCGAGGCCGAGAAATTCCGCTCCTATCGCGCCAGCGGCATCAACCGGCTATCGATCGGCATCCAGAGTTTCAATCCGCAACACTTGCAGGCTTTGGGGCGGATCCACGATGGCGCCGAGGCGCACCGGGCGGTCGAAATTGCGCACGCCAATTTCGATAACTTCAATCTGGATCTGATGTACGCGCTGCCGCAGCAAACGCTGGCAGAAGCGCAGCGGGATATCGAGACTGCGATTTCCTGTGCGCCGCCGCATCTGTCCCTGTACCACCTGACGCTGGAGCCGAACACCCTGTTTGCCAAATACCCGCCGGTGGTGCCGGACGACGATGCCAGCGCCGACATGCAGGATATGATCCGGGACTTGACCGTCGCCGCTGGCTATGCGCAGTATGAAGTCTCGGCCTATGCGCAGCCGCAGCGGCAGGCGCGCCACAACCGCAATTATTGGGAGTTCGGTGATTATCTCGGGATCGGCGCGGGTGCGCACTCGAAGCTGTCGTTTCCGCATCGGATAGTGCGGCAGATGCGCTACAAGCAGCCCAGCGCATATCTGGAACACATTTCGCGCGGTACGCAAATCCAGGAGCAGCACGAGGTCGGCCGCGAAGACCTGGCGTTTGAATTCATGCTCAACGCACTGCGGCTCAACCAAGGCTTTCAGGTCAATTTGTTTGCCGAGCGTACCGGCCTGGCGCTCAATACGATTGAAAAAACGCTGGCCTTGGCGGAGGCCAAAGGCTTGCTATATCGGGATCACCAAATCATCAGGCCGACCGATCTCGGACAATCGTTCCTGAATGATTTACAGCAATTGTTCTTGTCGAATTAGCGGCCGGAGTCGATGTTCGGGTGGAATCGTTAATTGATGCAATCTTGTTAAAGTTTGTTGGAATTTGGTCGCTATAAAAAAGTACAGATAATTGGATTATTGCCAGAAAGTCATGCCGACAACGCTGCGTTCAGTTGCCCGCATTTCATAGTTGCTTTGGAACAAACCCGTTTATTCAAGAACAATATGATTTTATCTGAAGCAAGCGTACCCACTTTCCCCCTAGTCTCCCTGCAGATGGTGACAAATACCCGTCACGAGTGGATCGGGGTTGCTTTTAATTTTGAAAAAACCAAAACCGACGACATAACGTCATTCATGCGGCTTTATGATGAAATCGGCTTGCGCGACGCCTTGGGCGACTTTCTGTGTCTGCTGGATGCACCTGACCTGAATCAGGTCGACATGGATTTGATGAGGAATTTGCCGCGAAAGCAGATAGTGTTTCGTGTGCCTGCAGCCGCAGCGGTAGATGTCCGATCAAAACTGGATTACTTCCAGACCCAAGGTTGTCACATCATGCTGGACGGCTGGCCCACGCCGGATGTCGCACTACCAGCAGGTGTACATTCGCTGGCAATCGCTTGCGATCAGATCGGGAAAAAGAACGAAACTTCGTTTTGGCAACGCACACTGGCCGGTCCGCATCTGGCCACCAAGGTCAACAGTCCAAGCTGTTTCAACGCCTGCCGCGCTGCAGGATTCAACTGGTTTCTCGGTGATTACCCGCTCTATCCGAGCGCCGCCACGCCGCGCAACGAGGGGCCGTCACGCAGCCGTTTGTTGAAACTGCTGGCCCTGGTGGCACGCGATGCCGAGTCGCGCGAGCTCGAAGCTCTGATGAAACAGGACCCGACGCTTTCCTACAACTTGCTCAAACTGGTCAGTACCGCTGCCTATGCGCGTAATTGCGCGATCAGCAGTTTTAGCCAGGCCATCAATGTACTGGGACGCCGTCAATTGCAACGCTGGCTGCAATTGTTGCTGTATGCGCGTCAGGACGGCGATGGAGGCGTCAACCCGCTGTTGCCGATAGCTGCCATGCGGGCTGGCCTGATGGAAGCGCTATGTCAGCAGATGGGTGGCGACCGGCATGAAGCGGATTACGCTTTCATGGTCGGCATGTTCTCGTTACTGGACCTGCTGTTTGGCACGCCGCTGGCCGACATACTCGAGCCGCTGCATCTGTCCGAAGAAGTAGTGGATGCGCTCCGAACGCGTGGCGGCCGTCTCGGAGCGATGCTCGATTTGACCGAACAGGCTTGCTCGGGGAACTTGTCCTTGCTGCAGGAAAACCTGGTCGGTTGCGGCATTGACGCAGAAGTTTTCTGCCGCGCGCTGGTGCAAGCATGTGCCTGGGCAATCCAGGTCTCACGGGCAGATTGAACATGCCATTTCATTACGTACCAGAAGATCTGGCCTGTACCGCTGAGTTGTGCGAAGCCGTGCTGAGTTTGTGCGGCCATGCACTCGACGAGAGCCTGGGGCGTATTGCACGAGTCTTGCTGGAGAGCCCGCAAGGGGGTTATTTCCATGGCAATTCGCCGGAAAAATCGGACCTGGCGGAAGAAATTTTTCATGGGAATGCATTTTTCGGCCGCTATGCGGTATCCGGTCGCATCGGCGGTTACGATTACATGGATCGCATGCGACTGGCTGCCTTGGCGCGCTTGACCGCGCGACTGTTGCAGGCGCGTGCGGATGCCGACCGCAGTGCGCGCCAATTCGAAAAAGCGGCCGAACAGTTGTTGCTGCAAACTCAGGTTCTCGATCAGATCCACGAATCCGTAATTACCATGGATTTGACCGGCTTCATCACGAGCTGGAACAAGGGCGCGGAAAAATTATTCGGTTATGCCGCGGCTGAAATCATCGGCCGCAATATTATCTTCCTCTACGAAAATGAGGATGATGAAGAAGAGCCGTCGCAAGACACTTTTCTGCAGCAGGGCGGGCGCGAGATGGAGGTACGCCGCCGCAAGAAATCCGGCGAAATCTTCTGGGCCAGTCTTTCCCTGTCATCGCTGCGTGACAATACCGGGCAGCCGGTCGGTCTGATCGGCTATTTCATGGACATCACGGAGCGCAAGCAGGCACAGGAAAAAATTCATCACCTGGCTTACTACGATGCATTGACCGGCTTGCCCAATCGCACATTGTTCATGAAACTGGTGGACCAGTCGCTAGTGTCGGCCAATCGCAACGGCTCGAATGGCGCTTTACTGTTTATCGATCTGAATCGCTTCAAGCCGATTAACGATACCCTGGGTCACGCAATCGGCGATCAATTGTTGCAGCAGGTGGCAATTCGCCTCAAGGATGCGCTGCGCGAAGACGATGTCGTGGCCCGGCTCGGCAGCGATGAATTTGTGGTTGCCCTGTTTGACATCAATCAGCATTACCACGCCGGTTTCGTCGCACAAAAACTGCTCTACGCAATGGAGAATCCGTATCTGGTCGAGGAGCATGAATTGCGCATCGGTGCCAGCATCGGCATCAGTATCCATGCGCAGGACGGCGCAGATTCGGAAACCTTGTTGCGTCTGGCCGACATCGCCATGTATCGCGCCAAGAAGTCTGGGGGAAATGATCAGGGCAGTTATGCTTTCTACAGCCAGGAAATGAATCACACAGCCTTGAGTCGCCTGCATATCGAGACCGGACTGCGTCGTGCAATCGGCAACAATGAATTGTTGTTGCATTACCAGCCAAAAATCAACATCGAGGATGGTCGTATCGTAGGGGCGGAAGCGTTGGTGCGCTGGCAGCATCCTGAACGGGGGCTGATTCTTCCGTCGGAATTCGTTCCGATCGCAGAAGAAAGCAGGCTGGTGGTGCGGCTCGGCGAGTGGGTGCTGGAGGCGGCGTGCCGGCAAGCGGCCGAATGGCACCGGGCCGGTTTGGCGCCGATGCGGGTGGCAGTCAATTTGTCGGCAGGAGAATTCACACTGTCCCTGCCGGATCGCGTCGAGGCGGCTTTGAACCGGCATGACATCAGTGCTGCCTGGCTGGAGTTGGAAATTACCGAGAGCATGCTGATGGTCGGCACCGACGACGTGATTGCGATCATGGAAGAGATCACTGCACTGGGCGTAACGCTTTCATTGGATGATTTCGGTACCGGCTATTCCAGCCTGTCCTACCTGAAGCGCTTTCCTATCCACACGCTCAAAATTGACCGTTCATTCATCATGGGCATTCCCGATGATCCGAACGATTGCGCCATCGCCAGCGCGATTATCGGCATTGCCAAGCAATTGCAGCACCGGGTTATCGCGGAGGGTGTCGAAAACGCAGAACAGCTGGATTTTCTTCGGAATCAGGGGTGCGAGGAAATACAGGGATACTTCTTTTCCCGCCCGGTGGCGCCGCTGGAAATGGCGAAGATGCTGATGGAAGACCGCAGGTTCGGGCTCGTATGATGCTCTTGATGTGTCCGAAGATTTTAATTACTCCTGCCATCGTCATCGGACTGCAATTTGCGTAATCATTAATTGGCGGAGCGTGATGCGATTGACGCGCATGTTTCTTTATCGCAATTTATTTTCCTGCACGTCGCGTTAATTTATAAAAAACTGCATCGATCCATCCTGTTTAGGTATAATTTCGGCTCCGGAAGGTTGGCAGAGCGGTTGAATGCACCAGTCTTGAAAACTGGCGAGGTGTTAAAGCCTCCGTGAGTTCGAATCTCACACCTTCCGCCAGAATGCTAGTATTCATGCGCCCTACGGGGCGCATTTCTTTTCTTCCCCTCATCCTACCCCCCCCCAAAGAATTGAGACTGGATGAGACAGGTTATGTGCCACGGTCGATCGATGAAGACTGGTGGACGCAGACCAGGTGATGCATCGGATAAGGTTCACGCATATATTGATGCCTAGCACATGTCGTCCATAAGGCAACATGTCGCTTTCGCGCAAGACTGCACTGGGATAGGGACAGTAGAAATTTCGTTAAAGGATTGTGATTCCTGTTGTCGTGGGTTCGGTCCCCATCAACCACCAAAAAACTACTGTTTAAATTCATACACTTAGCCAAAACGCCTGTTTTGGCTCTGTCGTTTCTGGGGGCTCGCTCTCTTCATGAGGGGCTATGTAGGATTTGCCGCAACGTGTAGGAAGTCTGTCGCATCATCGCCACGAATCATGGGCACGATGTCGGCAGCGGCAGGTACTTGCGTGTTTCAAACGCGCCCACATCAAATTTAAAAAAACGCCCCTTGAGGAAGTCTTGTATTTCAGCCAAGAGTCAGGAATAGAGTAACAATGTGTGAGTTTGCAGAACTGCCGGAAATCTCGCTTATCCAATGAACATCAATCCGCATATGAAAGATGCTCATGAACTGGCATTTGCATGGCGCAGCGAAACGCCTGACATTTTCGCTACTGGTTGCCTCCATCCTTGGCGGATGCGCAGTCTATGAGCCAGCAGGGTACGCAGGGGCTTATCCGGCCTATGATGCATACCCGTATGGACAGCCGGTCTATTCAAACGCTCCGTATTACTACTCACCCTATTACGCTCCGTATTATGTGGCGCCGCCAGCGTCCTTCAATTTTAGGCTCGAGTCAGATCGCCATCATGGGTTCCATGGTGGTCCTGGGTTCCGGGGCGATCGCCATGGGTTCCGGGGTGGTCGTGATGGGTTCCGG
>JAUYNR010000012.1 GCA_030698225.1 Oxalobacteraceae bacterium
CTTCGAGCGCGAAGGCGGTCAGCCCGTGGGCGGCCATCGCGGCGATATTCTCGGCATCGAAAGGGTTCAGCATGCCGACCACGACCGTGCCCGATTTGATCAGCGCACGTTCTTCTGCCGAGGGTGCGCGCACCTTGAGCAGCAGATCGCAGCCGAACGCATCGGCTGCCGAGCCGATTTCGGCGCCGGCCGCCTGATAGGCTGCGTCTATCACGCTGGATGTGACGCCAGCGCCCGATTGCACAATGACCTGATGCTTGGCTGCCACCAGTTTCTTGACTGTTTCCGGCGTAGCGGCAACGCGAGTCTCGCCCGCGCGCGTTTCGGCGGGGATGCCGATTTTCATGTTTCCTCCATGGGTTTTGTAATTCTTACGGAAATCTTACACGACAATAATAGAACAGCATGTCGAATTCTATTTGTTTCAGGGCAAGATTACTTATATTAACTTGATCTAACCTTATGCGGTGCATCGGCAGTCAGTGTCCGACGATGTGAAATCCCGACCGCACAGCAAGCGTGGCGCTCACGGTAAAATGCCGTCACTATCAAGGAAAACTATGACTGACATCTGGAAACCCTCCGTCACGGTCGCGGCTGTGATCGAACGGCAGGGCCGTTTTTTGCTGGTCGAAGAAGAAACCAGCGAGGGCGTGCGCTTTAACCAGCCGGCCGGTCATCTGGACCCGCTCGAATCGCTCGAGCAGGCGGTGGTACGCGAGACGCTGGAAGAAACCGCGCACGATTTCACGCCGACCGCGCTGATCGGCATGTATATGTCGCGTTATGTATCGGAACGCACCAAGCGCGACATAACCTACCTGCGCTTCACGTTTACCGGCGCGCTCGGCCAACAGCACGAGCAGGCGCTCGATACCGGCATCCTGCGCGCGCTGTGGATGACGTACGATGAAATCGTGGCCTGCCAGGCCACCCACCGCAGCCCGCTGGTTTTGCGCTGCGTGAACGATTATCTGGCCGGCGTGCGGGCTCCGCTGTCGCTGCTGCAGACCCACGCCTCGATCTTCGGGGTGCCGCATGACTAGAAAAAAAGTCGTGATCGGCATGTCGGGCGGCGTCGATTCGTCGGTCAGTGCCTGGCTGCTGAAGGAACAAGGGTATGAAGTCATCGGCCTGTTCATGAAGAACTGGGAAGACGACGACGATTCCGAATACTGTTCGACCCGCGAGGATTGGATCGATGCGGTCAGTGTGGCCGACGTGGTCGGGGTCGATATCGAAGCGGTCAACTTCGCCGCCGAATACAAGGATCGGGTGTTTGCCGAGTTCCTGCGCGAATATCAGGCCGGCCGCACGCCGAACCCGGACGTGCTGTGCAACGCCGAAATCAAATTCAAGGCCTTCCTCGACCATGCGATGAAGCTCGGTGCCGACTATATTGCAACCGGCCACTACGCCCGCGTGCGCGAGCAGGACGGCAGCTTCCAGCTGCTCAAGGCGCTGGACGCCAGCAAGGACCAGAGCTACTTCCTGCACCGCCTGAATCAGGCGCAACTTGCCAACACGCTGTTTCCGCTGGGCGAGATCCAGAAGACCGAGGTGCGCAAGATCGCCGAGCGGATCGGCTTGCCAAACGCGAAAAAGAAGGATTCCACCGGCATTTGCTTCATCGGCGAGCGCCCGTTCCGTGAATTCCTGAACCGCTACCTGTCGTACCGGCACGGCCCGATGAAGACGCCGGAGGGCGAGATCGTCGGCGAGCATGTCGGCCTGAGTTTCTACACGCTGGGCCAGCGCAAGGGCATCGGCATCGGCGGCATCAAGTCGCGCCAGAACGCCTTTGGTACCAGCGACGCCTGGTACGTGGCGCACAAGGACATCGAAAACAATACCTTGTATGTAGTCCAGGGGCACGACCATCCGTGGCTGCTATCGGAGCGACTGGAAGCCCGCCAGGGCAACTGGATTGCCGGAACCTCACCAGAACCCGGGCAGTATTGCGCCAAGACCCGCTACCGACAAGCGGACATGGATTGCATCATCGGGGGTATATCTGCCGATGCGTTCTCGCTGCAATTCGAACAGGCGCAATGGGCGGTCACGCCGGGGCAATCTGCGGTCCTGTACGAGGGCGACATCTGCCTCGGCGGTGGCATCATAAACCACGCCGACAGCGCAGCCGGAACGCACCGCACGCGCTAATAACCCTCCCGCCTCACAAGCCGCCACGCAGTTCGGACCGCACAGCACGACCAGCGCGATCTGAACTGCCGGGTGCGCTCCCCCGCAATACTCCAATGCATTTCCTGGATGTACCGCAAAAAAAAGCGCTTGCAATGGCTTTCGAAATCATCAATAATGCAAATGAGAATAGTTCGCATTTAAATGAAAGAATGTCATGATCGCAGCCGCACCTCCTGATTCCGCACCCGACAACAGCAGGCCCGATGCCGGCGAACGTGCCAGCAATGCGGTGGCGCGCATCAACAGCCGGGATCTGTTCCGGTGCGCTCGCGAAGTCGAGATCGATCATGAGGGACGCATCTACCGGCTGCGGCTGACGCAACTCAACAAATTGATCTTGAATGCATGACATGCGCAGTTCCAGCCAGCCAATCGTTCTATCGGTGGTAGCCAGCCACACCACACACCACCGGCACAAGGAGAGTTTGATGGTCACCGACACTATGGATAACGCACTGCTCGCCTCCGGCGATCTGCCTTCGCAACCGGATTTGCTGGTATGCGCGACGCTGCATCTGATGTCGCACTACACCACCAGCGGCGGCTGCGTCAAACTGGCTTCGGTGATCGAACGCCACCTGAAGGCGCTGGCCGCAGCGCCCGGCCTGACCCCGGTTTTGCGCGCCACTTGCCAGCAACTGTCCGAACAATGGGAAAGCGTGGTCGAGCGGACGATGCCGCGGCCGGGAAAATCCGGCCTATTTAGCAAGTTCATGATCGGCACGCGCCTGGCCTGAGCGCCATTCGTTACAAAGGAATTTTGATGATTGTCTGTGTCTGCAACAATATTTCCGATCGGGAAATCCGCCAGGCGGCTGATTCCGGATTGGCCACCATGTCGGCCTTGCGCGACGACCTCGGCGTCGGGACTTGCTGCGGCAAGTGCAAGAGTTGCGCGAAAACGGTACTCAGGAAGCACCTGAACGAAAGCGCCGATCGGGCTCCGGCGATGCAGGCAAAATCGATCGCGTTCCAGCGCAGCGTCCAGGCAGCTTGAATAATATGGCGGCAACACAGTACGCAAGCAAATCAGTGCATTGGCAACAAAACCGGCTTGGGCCGCTGGGCATCATCGTGCTGCTGCATGCGAGTCTCTTTTTCGCACTGCGCAGCAATATCCCGCAAGCCGCGGCGCCGGCCGGCCCGAAAACCTTATTCGCCACTTTCATCACGCCCGAGCGGCCGGCTGTCGTTACTCTGCCAGCGCCGCAGCTTACGCCACCGAAGCCGCGCAAGGCTCCGACGCCGCACAAAACGGTAGCTGCATCCAAACCAGTGCCGGCGCCAGTTGCGGCGCCCGCGCCGCATGCGATCAGCGCACCGCCGCAGCCGCCTGCCGCAGCGGACACGCCAACGGTAGCGCAGGAAGCCAGCGCTGCTGCAGCGCCGGCTGCGGCTGCGCAGCCAGTGCCGGCGCAGCCGAAAACCATCTCAATCGGGGTCGAATACCTGCAGCAGCCGCAACCGCGCTATCCGCCGCTGTCGCGCCGGATGGGCGAAGAGGGACGCGCCATTTTGCGCGTCCTCGTCAATGCACGAGGAATGCCGGAGCGGTCCGAAATCCGCACCTCGTCCGGCAGCGCACGGCTCGATGAAGCAGCCCGCGAAGCCGTCATGCGCGCGCAGTTCCGGCCCCATATCGACAATGGCCAGGCGGTGGCGGTATTCGTCATCGTGCCGATCCGCTTTCAGCTCGACACTTAATCAGCCAATCAATCAAATCAAAGGAACAACATGCAAGCAAGCCCCTATGGATTGGAAAGCCTGTGGGCCCAGGGCGACCTGGTCACCAAAGGCGTCGCCTGCCTGCTACTGGCGCTATCGGTCGCATCCTGGTACGTGATCGTCACCAAGGCGCTGCAGTTATGGCGCTTCCGGCGTGCCGCGCAGGCAGCAGGACACGAATTCTGGGACACCACGACCCTGGCCGAAGGCGTCGCCACGCTCGGGCGCGGCAACCCGTTCGCCGACATCGCGCACGGCGGCGTCGAGGCGATGCGGCATCACCAGGCGCACAAGGGCCATTTGCACGACCAGCTATCGGTCAGCGACTGGGTCACGCTGTCGCTGCGGCAAGCCATCGATGAAGCATCGGCGCGCTTGCAGGCAGGCATGGCGGTGCTGGCATCGGTCGGCTCCACCGCGCCCTTCGTCGGCCTGTTCGGCACCGTATGGGGCATCTATCACGCGCTGGTCGCCATCGGCACCTCGGGCCAATCCAGCATCGACAAGGTGGCCGGGCCGGTCGGCGAGGCGCTGATCATGACCGCGCTCGGGCTGGCGGTCGCGATCCCCGCCACCTTCGGCTACAACGCACTGGTGCGCGGCAACAAGGCGACCATCGCCAAACTCAACAAGTTCGGCTTCGACCTGCATGCGCTGTTCGTCACCGGCGCCCGCAGCGGCAATGCCGGCGACGCAGCCAAACCGGCCCGGCTGGCCGCACTCAAGGAGGCCGGCTGATGTCCATGGGTTCCCTGTCCGAAGCGGACGACGACTTCAACCCGGAAATCAACACCACGCCGCTGGTGGACGTGATGCTGGTGCTGCTGATCATCTTCATCATCACCATTCCGGTAATGAATCACAGCGTCAACATCGATCTGCCGCGTGCCAGCAACCAGCCCGACCTGGTCAAGCCGGAAAACATCAATCTGGCCATCGATGCCCAAGGCCAGGTGTTCTGGGACGCGCAAATAGTCGATCCCGGCCAGTTGCAGCAGCGCATCGCCGTTGCCGCGACCAAAAACCCGCAGCCGGAACTGCATCTGCGCGCCGAACGCACCACCCAGTATGAAAAAATCGCGCAAGTGATGGCGGCAGCGCAGTCCGGCGGCCTGGGCAAGATCGGCTTCGTCACCGAGCCGCAAACGAAATGAGCAAGCAGCATAGCAAACGGCACGCAGACCAATAGCACCGTTGTATTTTTTAATAGCCAGCCATGTGTCTTTCCGATGCACCAGCCAGCCACCCAACTGAGCACAAAAGATAGATCATGGCATTCAGAAAAACCAAACTGGCGCTGATGGTGGCCGTAGCGGCGCTGTCGGCGCCGCAATCACAAGCCCAGGACACAGCCCCGGATTCCGGCGCGGAAGACACGCTCATGCCGCCGGTGGTCGTTTCAGCGTCCCGATCGAACATTGAGGCCGACAAGGCTCCTCAAACGGTCGTCATCATCAAGAAGGAAGAAATCGAACGGCAGCTGGCCATTTCGAACAACTCGTCGGACCTCTTGAGCAGCATTCTTCCGTCCTATACGCCCAGTCGCGGCAAGATGAACGGTTCCGGCGAAACGCTGCGCGGACGCACCCCTTTGATATTGATCGATGGCGTGCCGCAATCGAACCCGATGCGCCCTACCGGCCGGGAGGTGCACACCATCGATTTCGCCATGGTGGAGCGCATCGAGGTGATTCAGGGCGCCAACGCCATCAATGGCCTGGGTGCCACCGGCGGAACGATAAATATCATCACAAAGCAACCCGCCAAAGGATCTTTCAACCAGCATGTCGATGTGCAGGCCACGCTGCCGACGTCGAACCTGGGCTCCGATGTGATGAGCTACAAGACGACTTATCGCGCCGATGGGCGTTTGGACAAGCTGGATTACCTGTTTTCAATCGGCTATGACGATCAGGGTTTGTACCGCGACGGCAAGGGCAGAACAATCGGGGTGGACAATACGCAAGGCGACCTGATGGATTCCCGAAGCTACGACGTTCTTGGCAAGCTCGGCTACTGGATCGACGACAACCAGCGCCTGCAATTCACCGTCAATCGCTACAAAATCAAATCGAAAGCCAACTACATCGGGGTCGCCGGCAATCGGCAACTCGGGATTCCTTCCACCTCCATCGACGGCAACCCTGAAGGCACGCCGCCCTCAAACGACGTTTTGACCTCCAGTATCAGCTACAGCCACTTTGACTTGGCTGGCATGGAATTGTCGGCGATGTTGTTCAACCAGGAATTCGAAGGGCTATTCGGAGCGGATAATTCCGCGACATTCCAGGATGCGTCGATCGCGCCAGTGGGCACGCTCTTTGATCAATCCCGGGCCGTCGCATCCAAGTACGGCAGCAAGGTCGGTCTGACAAAATCGGACCTTCTGGACGGGCGCCTGAAGTTGACCGCCGGTTTTGATACGCTGCTCGACAAGGGCAAGCAGGACCTGTACGGCACCGGGCGAACCTATGTGCCCGAATCGGAATACCGAAACCTCTCCTTGTTTGCACAGGGTGAATATCAAATTCTCGACAAGCTCACCTTGCATGGTGGCGTGCGCAAGGAAAATGCCGACCTGAAGGTAGACAGCTACCGTACGCTGGCGGCGAACAAAAAGGTACTGGTCGAAGGCGGTACGCTGAAGTTCAATGAGACACTGCTCAACGCCGGCATCGTCTACAGCCCGATCCAGGATGTCAGCCTGTTCACCAGCTATTCTGAGGGCTTCGGCATGCCGGACATCGGCCGGGCGCTGCGCTCGATCAACAAGCCGGGGCAGAGCATCGGCAACATGGAAAATCTGGAACCGATCCTGACCGAAAGCGTCGAGGTTGGCGCACGTATCCGAAAAGGCAGCTGGGATTTCGATGCTAGTTACTTCCGATCGGATTCGGATTTCGGCACTCGCATCGTCCCGATCAATGGCGTATTCATGATGTCACGGGAAAAAACCCGCATTCAAGGCGTCGAGACCAGCCTCGGCTATCGATTCAACCCCGCGCACCGGGCAAAGCTCTCCTACGCTTACACCAAGGGCCGATATGACAGCGACAACGACGGCAGCCTGGACGCCAAACTCGACGGCCTGAACGTCGCGCCCAATCGCGTGATCGCAACATGGTCTGCAAACTGGACCGCAAAGTTGGCATCGTTCGTACAGGTACAGCATGCGTTCAATCAATCCTTCGACGATCCCGCAAAGGAATTCAAGGGTTACACGCTAGTCGATGCCACGGTGAATTACAAGCTGCCGAAAGGCGAGTTGCGGCTGGGGGTCGCCAACGTGTTCGACAAGGACTACATCACGTATTACTCGCAAAGCGCGCTGGTCGAACCCAAACGCTATTTCGCCGGACGGGGGCGCACGGTGACACTGGGCTACTCGCTCGGCTTTTGACATTGCACGATAGCGCTGGCATGAAAGTCTTGGACCGCAAGCTGCCGCTCGACCGCTTCGACTGCTTCCTGCGCTTGCTGGGCGCCGTGTTTGGCGGCTACGCGCTGACGGCGCTGACGGTCGCCGCGGCGGGCGCAGTCATGGCCCGCTTTGGCATGGCGCGGTCCGAGGCGGTGGTGCTGGCGGCAATGCTGGGCTTCGTCGCTTATCTGGCGCTGCTGCTGTGGGCATTCAGCGTCAGGAGCGTGGCGCGGCTGTGGGTGGCGCTGGCGGCCGGCGGGGCGGCCATGGCCATCCTGTTGCACTTTGTGAGCTAGGGGTACATACATGGAACGCAGTTTCGGGAAATCCATGGTCTGGCTGCACACTTGGGCCGGGGTGGTGTTGGGCGGCTTGCTGTTTGCCGTCTTCTGGATGGGAACGCTGAGTGTGTTCGACCGCGAGATCGACCGCTGGATGATGCCGCAGACGCGGCTGGCGCCGGGCACGCAGAGCATTTCCCTCGACCGCATCGCGCGCGCAGCCGATGCTACGGTTCCGGCGCAAGCGAACCAATGGCGGGTTGATCTTCCGACCGAACGTGTGCCGGTGCTGCGTTTTTCCTACCAGGACAGCGGGGGGGACGTCATTGCCCGTCAGCTTGATCCGGAAACGTATGAATTCATCCCGGATCAGGGAACGAAGGCCGGCACCGGCTTCATCTTTCCCTTCCATTACAGCCTGCACTTGAAGTGGAAGGATCTGGGCAAATGGCTCGTGGGTCTCGCGGCGATGACGATGCTGGCGTTGCTGGTTTCAGGAGTGATCATCCACAAGAAGATCTTTGCCCAGTTCTTCACCTTCCGACCAAACAAGCGCTTGCAACGCAGCAGCCTGGATCTGCACAACCTCACCGGCGTGATCGCACTGCCATTCCATTTCACGATCGCGCTGTCCGGGTTGATCATCTTTATGACGCTCTACTTTCCGCAGGCGCACTGGGGCAGCTACGGCAGCGGCAAAGAAGCCAAGGCCGCTTTTACCGCCGAGGCGTACGGCCGCTTCGCACGGCCCAAAGCCAACACGCCGGGGGCGCTCGCTTCACTGGACGCGATGGCGAACCGTGCCGAGCGCGAATGGGCGGGCGGGCTGCCGTACTTCGTGCGCGTGTGGCATCCGGGGGATGCCAACAGTTATGTCGAGCTGCGCCGCTCCTACGCCCGCGACATTACGATGAACATGGATCAGATTTACTTCGATGCAAATAGCGGGGAGATTTTGCATCGCTTCGAGGCCGCACCGGTGATGACGGTGCAGCGTTTCATCTCGGGCCTGCATTTCATCCAGTTCGAACACTGGGCGCTGCGCTGGCTGTATTTCCTCGCAGGCTTGTCCGGCTGCGTGATGATCGCCACCGGGTTTACTTTCTGGCTGGAGGCGCGGCGCGCGCAGCACGCGAAGAAGGGACTGGCTGGCGTGCGGCTGGTGGAAGGGCTGACAATCGGCAGCGTCAGCGGCATCATGATTGCCACGCTGACCTTCTTCATTGCCAACAGGCTGCTGCCATTATCCATTTCGTTTGCCGGCGTGGAGCGTGCCGGGCTTGAAATGTGGGCTTTCTACCTGGCGTGGATCGCCGCCTTTGCGCATGCCTGGTTGCGCCCTGGCCGGGCCTGGCGCGAGCAGGCATGGATGATTGCCGGGCTGTCGGTGCTGGCCGTGCTACTGAACTGGCTTACCACCGGCGACCATATCCCCCATGCCCTCGCGACACGTCGCTGGGCAGTGGCCGGGATGGATCTGATGCTGCTGGCGGCTGCCATGCTTGCCGTGGCAGCGGCACGCCGGCTGGGGCAGCGTGCGCGTGAATTTGTCACGCCAATCGGACCATCCGTCCCAGTCCACCGGGAGCGCAAGCATGGCTGAAGCTTTTCTGACGGCCGCTGCGTTTGCCGTCTCCTATTTTGCCTTCGCGTTACTGGCTCTTGCACAAGAGCAGCATTGGTCCGGCGTCACCCGCAGCCTGGAGCTGCCGCAGCCGTCTGCGGCGGCGTTGCGGCGCTGGCGCTGGCTTGCCGGCACCGGCCTTGCGCTCGGTTGCGCGCTGTGCCTGTTTGGCAACGGCCCGAGCTTCGGCGCCCTGTTGTGGCTGCTGCTGCTGGGCGCCTGCGCGATGGCGGTGGCATTCACGCTGGCCTGGAAGCCGCAATGGCTGCATGGCGTCGCAAGGTGTGCTCTGCGTGGGCGGGCGCAAATTTCACCGACTAGCCCATAGAAAAACCCTGCCAATGCCGGGAATTTTCCGCACAGCTAACAACACGATTTTCGTTTCATCCGATAGCCAGCCAAAAGTCTTCTTGAGATACCAGCCAGCCAAAAATTTTTACTCGACAGGAAGCATCATGGCATTCAAGAAGACCAAACTGGCGCTGCTGATCGCGCTGGCTACACAACAATTATCCAGCCCGCTCTACGCACAAACGGCCGCGCCCGCCCAACCCGAGGCGAACCTGCCCGAGGTCAAAGTGCAAGGCACGCGCCAAAGCGAAAGCTACAATCCGCCGACCGCGGTCAGCGCCACCAAGATCGAAGCGCCGCTGCGCGACATTCCGCAAACGGTGAACGTGGTGCCGCAGCAATTGTTGCGCGACCAGGGCGTGCGCTCGCTGCAGGATGTGCTGAAGTCGGTGCCCGGGATCGGGCTGTCGCACGGCGACGGCCAGCGCGATCAGGTGACGATTCGGGGCTTTTCCGCGATCGCCGACCAGTTCATCGACGGCATGCGCGACGATGCGCTGTATTTCCGCGATCTGTCCAATATCGAGCAAGTCGAAGTGATCAAGGGACCGGCATCGGTGCTGTACGGCCGCGGCTCCTCCGGCGGCCTGATCAACCGCATCAGCAAGAAACCCGGCACCGACAAAAACGAGGCCAGCGTCCAGTTCGGCAGCTGGGCCCAGCGCCGCGGCGAATTCGACCTGGCGCGCAATTACAGTGAGAACGGGATCGCGTTTCGCGTCACCGGTGCGGTGGAACGCGCCGATAGCTATCGCGACCAGCAATTCATGCAGCGCGAAGCGCTGGCGCCTTCGCTGTCGATCAAGCTCGGCGCAGACACCAAGCTGTTGCTGCAGGGCGAATACCTGTCCGACCGCCGCGTGACCGACTTCGGCGTGCCTTCCTATAAGGGCCGGCCGGTCGACGTACCGGCCAGCACCTATTACGGCGCCGCCAATGCGAAGGATTTCGATTATTCCCAGTCGCGGGTCACTGCGCTCGGCTTCACGCTGGATCACCGCTTCAACAACGAATGGTCGGTGCGCAATGCATTCCGTCACTACGATTTTTCGCTCGACCGCAACAACACGCTGGTCGGCTCGGTCAATGAAGCGGCGCTCACCGCGGCGCTCACGCGCGGCAATGTGAGGCGCGAGGAAGACGGCTATGTCAATCAGACCGAACTGACCCAGAAGACCACGCTGGCCGGCATCCAGCATCAATTGCTGTATGGGGTCGAATTCGGCAGGCAGAACAAGGATCAGGTAGTGCGCAACCGGGCCAATATCGCCACCGTTTCACTGTTCAATCCGGTAGCGCCGGTGGTGCCTTTTGCCGCCCCGGCAGCGCCGTCCGCGGACAATCGCGCGATCATGACGGTGGCCAGCGTGTATGCGCAAGACATGGTCACGCTGTCAGAACACTGGAAGGCGCTGGCGGGCCTGCGCTATGACAAGTTCGGCCAGGAGACCGAAGAACGGATCGCCGGCAGGCCCGATCTGGATCGCACCGACCGCGCCTGGAGTCCGCGCGCCGGCCTGGTCTATCAACCGACGCAAAATCAGTCTTACTACGCGTCGTACAGCAAGTCGTTCCAGCCTTCCGGTGAGACCTTCGCGCTGGCGGCGAACAATGCGCAGCTTGCGCCGGAAGTCACCACGAACAAGGAAATCGGCGCCAAGCTCGACTTGCTCGGCGGCCGCGCGTCCGCCACCGCATCGCTGTTTCAGCTGGAGCGCACCAACATCAAGACCTCCGATCCGATCAGCAATCAGTTGATCCCGATCGGCGTGCAACGCACCAACGGCCTGGAGTTGACCTTTACCGGCGACCTGTCGCACGGCTGGCAAATCTGGTCCGGCTATTCCTACCTCGATGCGCGCGTCACTTCCTCGATCGCGAAGGACGATGGCCAGTTGATCCAGGGCAAGCGCGCCACGCTGACCCCGGTCCACAGCGCCAATCTGTGGCTCACCAAGGCATTGGGACGCGGCTTTGGCGCGGGCGCCGGGATCAACTATGTCGGCGACCGCTTTGCCAACCCGGGCAATACCGTCACCCTGCCGAGTTACGTGACCGCCGACGCGATGGCTTACTACCGGATGGCGGGCATCGATCTGCAATTGAACCTGATGAACGTGTTCAACCGTGAATACATCGTTGCAGGACACGGCAGCAGCAAAAACCTGAACCTGCCCGGCGCGCCACGCTCGGTGCAGCTCACTGCGCGCTACAACTTCTGAGGATACCGATGCAAGCCGGCGTCTTTTCCCGCACGTCCGGCGCTGCCGGTGAAACCGATCGCTGGCGCATCATCCGAAATCCGACAGCGCAGCCGCGGCCGGCCTGCGCTGTCTGTCTGATCGAAATACACGGATGATGTAAAAACAAGTGTGCTGAGTTAATATCCTAGCAGCCTGTCAGACTCCCAGACAGCAGACATTGGCCAGCACTGCTGCAGGTCAAGCCGATTCATCCACGTCACTTACGAGGTTCCCATGAAAGGCGATAAAAACGTCATCAAGTTGCTCAATGCGCAACTCACCAATGAACTCACCGCGATTAACCAGTATTTTCTGCATGCCCGCATGTACAGGCACTGGGGACTGGAAAAGCTGGGCAAGAAGGAATACGAAGAATCGATCGGCGAAATGAAGCATGCCGACAAGCTGATCGAGCGCATCCTGGTGCTGGACGGCTTGCCGAACGTGCAGCTGATGCACAAGATCATGCTCGGCGAGAACACGCCCGAGATGCTGAAGTGCGACCTGACGCTGGAATACGGCGCGCAAAAAACCGTCAAGGAAGGGATTGCCGCCAGTGAAACGGCGGCCGATTACGTCTCGCGCGACCTGCTCCAGATGATCCTCGACGATACCGAAGAGCATATCGACTGGATCGAAACGCAGATCGACCTGATCGAGAAGGTCGGCCTGCAAAATTACCTGCAAAGTCAAATGGGCGCCGCGTCCTGATCCTCAGGATAAGATAAAACAGGGAGTATGCGAAAAAATACCGCACTTCCCGCACATATCATTTGCGATACAGAAACATACAGACTGCAGTATAAAAAAGGCAAAAGACATTCGATATGTCTTTCGCCTTTTTTGCCGAATTGCGCGTTGTGCCGGCGCTTTATTGCGGCACGGTATCCTTGAACGATGGCCGCTCCGACAATTTCTCGAACAGGCGTTGCAGATTGTGGTGATCCTCGCGCCAGCCAATTTCCGGGAAGCGGAACGACAGCCAGCCCAGCGTGCAGCCGACCGCGATATCGGCCAGCGTGTACTGGTTGCCGGCGTAGAACGGCTTCTCGCCCAGGTCGTCCGACAATTGCTTCAGGCCGGCCTGAACCTTGCCCATCTGGCGCGCGATCCAGGCTGGGCTTTGCTGCTGCTCGGGACGCAGGATTTTTTCCAGCCGCACCAGAACCGCGGCATCCAGCACCCCGTCGGCCAGCGCTTCCCAGCATTTGACGCTGGAGCGCTCGCGACCGCTGACCGGAATCAGTTTGCCCACCGGCGTCAAGGTATCCAGATATTCGACGATCACGCGCGAATCGAACAGCGCATTACCGTCATCCATCAACAGCGCAGGCACCTTGCCCAGCGGATTGGATTGCGCAATCGTCGTATCCGCGCCCCAGACGTCCTCCAGGATCAATGCATAGTCGAGTTTTTTTTCCGCAAACACGACCCGGACTTTGCGTACATAAGGGCTAGCGAGTGAGCCGATCAGTTTCATAAGCACTTCATTTTAAAAGGATGGCTGCAGTATAACATTGGAGTCGGGCGGTTTCGCCGGGCGCCAGCAGCTCGTCGGGGCTGGCGCCCGGATGGTAAAATCCTGCTTTCGCCTGTTTTTGCCTGTGTCCGGCCCCGATCCATGCGGCAACCTGCGCCTTCATTCATTTACGTCACACTGCCTATCATGTCACTCTCCCCGCTCTCCGCCCTGTCCCCGCTCGACGGCCGCTATGCCGCCAAAGTCGATCCGCTGCGCCCGATCCTGTCCGAAGCCGGCTTCATGCAGCATCGGGTCAAAGTCGAAATCTCCTGGCTGCAAGCATTATCAATGGCCGGCCTGGCTGAAATCCAGCCGTTCTCGGCCGCCGCCAGTGCGCGTCTGGACCAGATCGCGGCCGGGTTCACCGAAACCGATGCGGCCAGAATCAAGGAAATCGAAGCGGTCACCAACCACGACGTGAAAGCGGTCGAATACTGGCTCAAGGAACAGGTGAAGGACGTGCCGGAGCTGCTGCTGGCGTCCGAATTCATCCATTTCGCCTGCACCTCGGAAGACATCAACAACACTTCGCACGGGATGATGCTGAAAGCCGCCCGCGACCAGGTGATGCTGCCGGCGCTGCAGGGCCTGATCGCCAAGCTGACCGAACTGGCGCACGCGCATGCGGATGTGGCCATGCTGGCGCGCACCCACGGCCAGCCGGCCAGCCCGACCACGCTCGGCAAGGAAATCGCCAACGTGGTGGCGCGCCTGCAGCGGGCCCGGGAACGCATCGCCGCAGTGACGATCCTGGGCAAGATGAACGGCGCGGTCGGCAATTACAACGCCCATTTGTCGGCCTATCCGGACACCGACTGGGAAGCGTTTTCGAAGAACGTGATCGAGCAGCGGCTGGGGCTGACCTTCAATCCGTACACGATCCAGATCGAACCGCACGATTACATGGCCGAATTGTTCGACGCGTTCGCGCGCGCCAACACGATTTTGCTCGACCTGAATCGCGACCTGTGGGGCTATATCGCGCAAGGGTATTTCAAGCAGGCTACCCGTGCCGGCGAAATCGGCTCCTCCACCATGCCGCACAAGGTCAATCCGATCGACTTCGAGAATTCCGAAGGCAATCTCGGCCTGGCCAATGCGCTGCTCAAGCACATGTCGGAAAAACTGCCGGTCTCGCGCTGGCAGCGCGACCTGACCGATTCGACCGTGCTGCGCAACATCGGCGTCGCTTTCGGCTACACGCTGCTGGCCTACGACAGCTGCCTGCGCGGGCTGAACAAGCTGGAGGTCAATCCGGCCCGGCTGGCCGAAGATCTCGACGCCACCTGGGAAGTGCTGGCCGAACCGGTGCAGACCGTGATGCGTCGCTACGGTATCGAAAATCCGTACGAACAGCTGAAGGAACTCACGCGCGGCAAAGGCATTTCGAAAGAAGGGCTGCGCGACTTCGTCACCGGCCTGGCGATTCCGCAAGACGCCAAAGACTTGCTGCTGGCGATGACGCCGGCCAACTACACCGGCATCGCGGCGGCACTGGCACGCAAGATTTAAGTAGGTTTTGCTGAGAGGGGCGGGCGCCAAGCCCGCCCTGCCCCGGATTCATCGGGTCGCCAGCAGCTTTGCATTTTTTTTGCTATATTCGTACTAATCCGAACAATTTCCACTCTTATGCACCGATATACAAAAACAGCAATGTTGCTGCACTGGCTGATCGCATTGCTGATCATTGCCTCGTTTGCGCTGGGCGTCACGATGACCGACATTCCCGGCATCACGCCCACCAAGCTGAAATATTTCTCCTGGCACAAATGGCTGGGCGTGACGATACTGGGCTTTGCCTGCCTGCGCCTGCTATGGCGATTGAGCCATGCGGCACCGGCGTATCCGGCCGGCATGGCGGCATGGCAGCAGAAGGCCGCCAGCGGCTTGCACCAGCTGCTGTACCTGCTGATGTTGGCAATCCCGGTATCCGGGTATTTCTACAGCCTGGCGGCCGGGGTTCCGGTGGTGTATCTCGGTCTGGTTGCGCTGCCGGTGCTGATCGACCCCGCCCCGGAACTGAAAATGTTGCTCAAGACCGTGCACTACGCGCTCAACATGACATTGCTGGGCGCTGTCGGCCTGCACGTTGTGGCCGCCATGAAACACCACTTCATCGACCGCGACGGCATTTTCAAGCGCATTTTGCCACTGCGGTAACTATTCACCAGACAGGGATTACCGATGCAAGTCACAGCCGTCAAACGCAATACCGCCATCGCCGTGCTGCTCGCCGGCGCGCTGGCGTTGCCGAATATCGCCAGCGCGCTGCTGAAGCCCGATCCGGCCAAAAGCGCGGTAAGCGCCGTTTTCAAGCAAATGAATGTGCCGGTCGAAGCCAAATTCCGGAAATTCGATGCGCAAATCGACTTCAATCAAACCAAGCCGGAAGCATCAAAAGCCACGGTGAATATCGATGTCAACAGTTTCGATCTGGGCGACCAGGAAATGAACCGGGAAGCGCTGAAGAAGGAATGGTTCGGCGCGGCCCAGTACCCGAAAGCCAGCTTCGTTTCCAGCGGCATGAAGTCGAGCGCGCCCGGCAAGCTTGAAGTCAGCGGCAAGCTCACCATCAAGGGCAAGAGCGCCAACGTCAGCTTTCCGCTGACCATCAAGAAAGAAGGCGCGCGCCAGGTATTCGAAGGCGCGCTGCCGATCAAGCGACTGCGCTACAACATCGGCGAAGGCGAATGGTCGGACACCGACATGGTCGCCGATGAAGTCGTCATCAAATTCCGTGTTGTCGCAACTGAATAATCCACACCTACCCGCTTTACCTGAAAGGAATCAATTCATGAAAAATCTCGTCGCACTGCTGCTCGCCGCCAGCTCGATTTCTGCCTTTGCAACGACCTATAATATCGAGCCCAGCCACACTTACCCGAGCTTCGAAGCCGACCACATGGGCATTTCTATACTGCGCGGCAAGTTCACCAAGAGCAGCGGCACCGTTACGCTGGATCGCGCTGCCAAAACCGGCGCGATCGAGATCAGCATCGACGCTGGATCGCTCGATTTCGGCCATGCCAAACTCAATGAGCACGCAAAGTCGAAGGATATGTTCGACGTCGCCCAGTTCCCGAGCGCCACTTACAAGAGCACCGCGATCAAGTTCAATGGTGAGCAGCCGGTGACGGTCGAAGGGACGCTGACGCTGCATGGCGTCACCAAGCCGGTGGCACTGACCATCAACAAGTTCAAATGCATCCAGCATCCGATGCTGAAACGCGAAGTCTGCGGCGCCGACGCCAGCGCCACCTTCAGCCGCGCCGATTTCGGCATCGACTACGGCGTATCGAAGGGATTCGCGCCGGAAGTAAGACTGGCGATCCAGGTCGAGGCGATCAAGGCCGACTGAGCTTCGCCAAAGTATGCCGGCCAACAAGAAAGCCGCTGCAAAGGCAATTTGCAGCGGCTTTTTTCATGCTACGGCACGCTGGCGTTAAAAAATACAGGCTAATGTATATTTAATGAGGCCAATTAAATTGTGCGGCTATCGAGTACTTATTACACATACCCCGCACTAAATTCAATAAGTGTGCAAAATCGCAGGCCTGTCACGATTCCCGCACCACCATCAGGCCGGCCCGGAAGCCGATCCTGACATCCGGATTCGGGAACACCACGAATTCTTCCGCATGCTGGACCCGGTACACCGTCGCGCCGTCGC
Organism: Oxalobacteraceae bacterium; assembly: GCA_030698225.1. Taxonomy (GTDB): domain Bacteria; phylum Pseudomonadota; class Gammaproteobacteria; order Burkholderiales; family Burkholderiaceae_D; genus AVCC01. The sequence goes on from JAUYNR010000012.1 coordinate 17,043, forward strand.
TGGCGATGACCGCGCCCTGCTGCAGCGCGGTGAAGTTTTGCGTGCTGCGATCGAATGCCATACGAAAGTCGTCGCTGAGCTTGACGATTTCCTGCGCCACCCTGAACCCATGCGGCAGGCTGCCTGCAACAGGTTCCGACAATACCTGCACATCGGCCCGGAGCAGCGCGTCGAGCGCGGCTTTCGGCTGGATGAACAGGCTTAAATCGTTGTTGCCCAGCGTGCCGACCTGTCCCAGTTCCAGCGTTGCACTGACGGTGCCGAACTGGCGCGCGGTCCAGGCGGTGTAGGTGCCGGCTGATTTCGGGCTGATCACCATCGCCTCGATCGCCGCATGGCCGAGAAAATGGGTCAGAGCCTGCCTGTCGGCGTCGGCAATCGGTTCCGGCACGATCGCGAAGGTCGGATAGTGCGAGCGCCGGATCGCGGTGTGCAAATCCAGATGCCACTTTTGCGCGTTGGCATCGGCTCCGGCAAAGAACGCCGCGCTCGCCTGCATGATCGCGTCGGCACGCGCGGCTTCGGCCACGCTTGCCAGTTCGCCGCGCTCGGCAAGAAACAACCGGTTCAGGTCGGCATCGATGAAGCGCCGTCCTTGTGCGATCGCCGCCGGATTGCCGACCACCACCATCAGGTCCAGCGCCAGTTGCTGCGGCGACTCGGCCAGCGCGGCCAGCAGATGCGCCAGCATCTCGATCGGCCCGGTTTCATCGCCGTGCACGCCGACCGATAGCAGCAAGGACATCGGCTTGACGCGCTGCGTACCGGAGCCGATCTGCAGGATGCCGGGGGCCGGCAGATTCACCGCGAAACCGGCAGCGGCAAAACGCTGCGCGACCGCGCTGAAATCGGCTTCGGCCAGCGCCCGCACCGTTTCCGGCATCGTGATCTGCGTCATGCCAGCCCCGGCGCAGCAGAAGCCGCTTCCGACAGCGCCCAGACGTCGAGCATCGCATGTTCCAGGTCCGCTTGCGGGCTCAGATTGCTGGCGGCCAGGCCATTGCGCGCCAGCTTGCTGATCACCGCTTCGACTGCGCCATTCACATGGTCAGGCCGGGCAGCGGAGGACGGCATCGCGTGCAGCACCTGCGCCAACAGCCGCTGCTGCGTACGCCGCAATGCCTGCTGCGCATAGTCGCGCAACTGTCGCTGCGACTGGTTCTGCGGCGCATGCTTGAGGCCGCGCTCCAGCGCATCGATGCCGGCCTGCTGCCGCAAATGCATGCCAAGCTGCAGGAATTGCGCCAACGTCATGCCGGCCGGACGCGCTACCGACAGCGACGCGAACAGAAAGGCGGCCACGCTCTCGAGCGCCTTCACCGCGCGCGATGCCTGCGCAAAGGGCGCCGGCAATGTCGGATCAAGCTCTGTGTTGGCGCCGGACAGCAGTTGCGCCAGCATCTCCGGCTGGCTGAACAGGCGCACCAGTTCATTCAAGGCGCCGGCTGCCTGCAATTGCTGCGCCGGCACCGACAACACGCCTTCGATCATGGATTTTTGCAGCACCCGGGTATCGGCATCGACCGCGATCGACACCGCACGCGGCACTTCCAGCGCATCGGCATCGAGCGCCTCGAACAACGGCGCCAGGTTCAGCGCCGACCATGCCTGCGCCCAGGCAGCGACCACCGCGGACTCTTCGACCTGATGGGCGCGCGACAGATCGCCCACCAGCAGCGGACCGCAGCGGTTGACGATTTCATTGGCCAGCACGGTAGCCAGAATCGCGTTGGCCAGCGGGTGTTCCAGCGCATTGCGGGTGGCGACCAGCGCCGGCGGGAAATACGGTTTCAGGATCGCCTCGGCCCAGCTGTGGTCGGTCAGCGGCAAGGCTGCCAGATTGCGCTTGAAGCGGTTCTTCACATGGGCAATCACCACCGCCAGCTCCGGCGCGGTCAGGCAATAGCCCTCGGCCTTGCGACGCGCCAGTTCGACCGCAGTCGGCAGCTGTTCCAGCTCGCGCGACAACACGCCTTCTTGCTCCAGGCTGGCAATCAACGCCGCATAGCCATCCTGCACATCGGGATTGTGCTGCGCCTGCACCTCGCGCACCAGCAAATGGGTTTGCAGCGTGTTGTCACGCAACACCAGCGCTTCGATGTCATCCGTCATCTGGTTCAGGATGCGGTTGCGTTCTGCTGCCGTCAGGGTGCCGGCATTGACTTCGACGTCGAGCCAGATCTTCGCGTTGACTTCGTGATCCGAGCAATCGACACCGGCCGAATTATCGATCGCGTCGGTAAAGATGTGACCGCCCTGCAGCGCAAACTCGATCCGGCCGGCCTGGGTTGCGCCCAGATTGCCGCCCTCGGCGACCACCAGGCAGCGCAACTGATTGCCGTCGACGCGGATGTTGTCATTGGCCCGGTCCCTGACTTGCGCATGCGTTTCGCTGGAAGCCTTGATGTAGGTGCCGATGCCGCCGTTGTAGAACAGGTCGACCGGCGCCAGCAAGATCGTATGCAGCAATTGCTCGGGCGTGACGCTGGTCGCGCTGGTGCCCAGCGCGGCGCGGGCTTCGGCTGACAATTCGATGCTGCGCGCGGAACGCGGCCAGACCCCGCCGCCGCTTGAGATCAGCTGCTTGTTGTAATCTTCCCAGCTTGAGCGCGGCAGCGCGAACATGCGCTGCCGCTCTGCGAACGAGGCCGCGACATCCGGCGTCGGGTCGATGAAGATGTGGCGATGATCGAACGCCGCCACCAGCTTCAGCTGACGCGACAGCAGCACGCCGTTGCCGAACACGTCGCCCGACATGTCGCCGACCCCGACCATCGTGATCGGCGTGGTGTTCAGGTCGTGGTCCATCTCGTAGAAATGGCGCTTCACCGCTTCCCACGCACCCTTGGCGGTGATGCCCAGTTTCTTGTGGTCGTAACCGTTCGAGCCGCCGGAAGCGAACGCATCGCCGAGCCAGAAGCCGCGCTGCACCGCGATACCGTTGGCGATGTCGGAAAACGTCGCAGTGCCCTTGTCGGCCGCCACCACCAGATACGGGTCGGCGTCGTCGTAACAGACGGTGTCTGCCGGCGCGATGATGTCGCCCAGCACACGGTTATCGGTGATGTCGAGCAGGCCGCCGATGAACAGCCGGTACACGGCCTCGCCTTCGGCCGCGATGGTTTCGCGCGCCGCATCGTTCGGCATCATCTTGCAGACGAAGCCGCCCTTGGCGCCGGCCGGCACGATGACCGCGTTCTTGACCATCTGCGCCTTGACCAGGCCCATCACTTCGGTACGGTAATCCTCCATCCGGTCGGACCAGCGCAGGCCGCCGCGGGCGACGGGTCCGCCGCGCAAGTGCACGCCTTCGAAGCGGCGCGAGAACACGAAAATCTCGCGGTAAGGGCGCGGCTCGGGCAACAGCGCCAGCTGGCTGCTGTCGAACTTGAGGATGATGGTGTCGCCTTTTTGCCGGTTCTGGAAATAGGTGGTGCGCAGCGTCGCCAGCATCAGGTCGGCCAGGCTGCGCAGGATTTCTTCGGTATCCGCGTGGTTGACGTCGGCCAGACCGGCCTTGAGCGCCGCCAGAGCGGCATTGCCGTCGGCGCGCCGGGCCGCGTCCAGCGCCGGATCGAAGCGCTGCAGGAAGGCGTTGACCAGAGCCTTGACATGGGCTGGCTGCTTCCTCAGGCAGTCGGCGATATACCGCACCGAAAAGCGGCTGCCGGCCTGACGCCAGTAGTTCATGTAGGCGCGCACCAGTTGCACTTCCCTGGCCCGCAAGCCGCCCTCGATCGCCAGCCCGTTCAGGCGGCCGTCTTCGGCTTCATCGTTAAACAGCGCTTCGAACAATTCCGCGGCCACCGGAGCGATCTGCGGCTGCACCAGTTTCGACGCGCTTTCCGCATCGATGGTCAGCGAGGTGACGAAAGAGCGCGTACCGTCGAGCGCAGTAATCGTATGCGTTTGCTCGCGGTCGATCACCACGCCGGCATTGTGCAGCGCCGGCAGGATCAGCGACAGCGACGGCACCTGATCGACCGAACACAGCCGTATCGTTGCGGACTCTGCAGCGCCCGGGGTGGTCTGCATCTCGATGCGCACCTTGACGCGCGTCGCATCGGGGTTGCGCAGCAGATCGGATAAATCGCGAAAAGCCACTTGCGGCGAGGTCGCCGCAATGAAATTCGGCGGTAGCTTGCTGCTGAACTTACGCAAGTCGTTGCGCAAAGCTGCATCCGGCACCGCATCGGCCAGCAGATCGAAATCGGCATACCAGCCATCCAGCACCGCCAGCAAAGGTTGCTGGATATCCTGTTCCAGATCGAGCGGCGATCTGGCCGCATTGGCGATCAGGTACAGCCGCGCCAAAGGGCCATCCGCCACCAGGGTTTGCGAGCGCACATCGGTGGCGCCGGAACTGGCAAGCAAGGCTTGCGACAGCGCTTCCGCGACCGCGGCGCTATAGCGCTCGCGCGGCAAATACACCAGCACATTCAAGTGACGGCCGTACACGTCGCGCCGTGCAAACACCTTGGTGCGCGGCTGCTTGTACAAGGACACCACCGCACCGCAGACGCTGGCCAGCCATTCCGGCTCGGCTTCCAGCACTTCGGTACGCGGCAGCGAGTCCAGGATTTCCAGGAATTTCTCGGCCCGGAAGCCTTCCTGCCTGACGCCTGCCAGATTCAGCACCTTGGCAATCCGGCCCCGTGCAAACGGCAGGCGCGCCAGCGTGGTGGCGGTGGCGGCGCGGGTAAACAAGCCGACGAAGCAATGCTCGCCCAGAATCGTTCCCTGCGCATCGGTAGCGCGCACGCCGAAGAAGTCCAGCTGCTGGTCGCGGTGCAAGGTCGACTGGACGTCGGCCTTGACCACCGCCAGCGCATCGGTGCGCGCGGCCAGCGTCTGCGCATCGCCGGGAATGTTTGCCAGGCAAGTGCCGTACACCGGATGCGCGACATCCTGCAACACGCCGATGCGGCTTGGCAGGTCGCGCGCCATCTCGCGCTCGCCGGGAATGACGCGGTAATACGCATAGCCGAACGGCTCGAAGCCTTCGTTTTTGGCCCACTCCATGAAAGCCGCCACCTCCTGCCCATCGGCACCGGCAGCGCTGGCGGCGACGCGCGACATGGCTTCGGCCAGAGCGGCCGCATCGCGCCGGACTGTCGCCGCGTCGGCCGCCACCATGCTGACGCTGGCGATCAAGTCCGCCAGCTCGGGGGCCGGCAATTCTTCGGACAACAGGCACAACACATGCGATTCCAGAGGATCGCCGTTGTTGATCGCCTGATCGACATGGATTACGCTGCCGTCTGCCGCGCGCCGCACCGACAGCACCGCATTCAGCACCGCGCGCACCGCAACGCGCTTCTTGCGCATCGCCATCACGATCGAATCGACCAGGTAAGGCATGTCCTGATTCAGGATCAGCAGCGCGGTCGCATAACCGCCGCGGCCGTCCGCATAGCGCAAGGAGGCGACCTGACAGCCGTCCCGGGACCGCTTGGCGGCCAGCGCAAAGCCGTCCACCAGCGCCGCAGCCAGGCTCTCCGGCGACATATCCGCCAGATCTTCCGCATCCAGCGCGTTCAGCCATGCCTGGATCAGGGGGTTTACCTGACTGCCGCGCCCGGCGCCGGTTGACGCGGCCTGCACAATATTCAGGGTTTTCGTACGCACATCCAGTGAGTCATTTTTCATGGGGTCTCCCAAATTCAGTCGGGTAAGTGTGCGCCAAGCCCGTGATTGCAGCTTCTAGAGACGCGACATGGATTTACAGGAGTGCGGCACGGCGGCCCGTTAATGCGCCCGAAGGTCTGAACCGGACTGGATGGCGCCAACTTCAAGCCGGAAACAGCGCTTGTCTCGGGCAAATTGCCCGGCCCCTATGCAGTAATCTTTGTTCCTGCCGCTGCGTGCTGCACCAGCCGGCATTTTTGTCACTTCCTGGGGGAATTTAATGAATAAATTATTGATCGCACTAACTTTGTCGGCAATCGGTTTTTCTGTTCAAGCAAGCGCTGCCGAGTCCTCGTCTCTTTACGTGATTAAGTCCGCAAATATCAACGCCTCGGCTGCGACTACCTGGAACAAACTTGCACGGTTTGGAGATTTGGGCGCCTGGCATCCTGCAGCCAAAAAAACCGAGATTGTTTCCGGGGCCGAAGGCAAGAAGGGCGCCAGGCGCGTCATAACTTTGCCCGATGGCGGCACGGTCAGCGAGGAATTGACTGCCTACGACGAAAACAATAAGAGCATGAGCTATATCATTACGGATGGCGTACTGCCAGTGACTGCCTACGCATCGACCTTGCATGTCTACCCGAATGGCGCGGATAAATCGGTAGTGGTTTGGGAAGGGCGCTTTCAAGCGAAATCCGCATTTGATGACAATACGGCGTCCGATACCGTCAGTGGCGTCTACGATAGCGGCTTAAGCAATTTGAAAAAAATACTGGAGTGATTTTCCAGGCGGTGCGGGCAAGACACGCGTGCCGGCTTGATGAACGTAACCGGATCGCGGCTCTTTGCCCTGCCGCAATGCCGCCTACTTGACGGAGTTCGCGATGGCATTCTCGACGGATAAAAATATGCTGCAAAGAATACGCACCGGCGCATTGGCCTGCCTCGCTTTTTCTATCGCTGTCGCGCATGCGCAGCCGACTGATAATGATGCTGTGGATGCCGGATCGGCTGAAAACGAGCTGAGCTATAGAGCGTACATTCACAGTAGCAAGCGCATCAAGTGCCTGTATGGCTATGTCGCCGACAAAACCGGCGACCATGCTGCTGCAATCGCAATATTCGAAGATTGCATTGCGCGCTGGAACGACGTTTATTCGATGATCTGGCTGGCCCAGATATACGAATCGGGAGTCGGCATCAAGCAGGATTTCGAGAAATCGACCGCGCTGTTGAAACGTGGGGCCTATGTCGATAATGAGTCCGGTTATTCGAGCCTGGCCCGTTACCATTACGGCGTTGCGCTGGCTGAAGGCCGGGGAACGCCGAAAAACAGGACAGAGGCTGAAATCTGGCTCAAAAAAGCCGCCGGCGAAGGCGTCAAAGATGCTGCGGAATACCTTGAAAACTTAAGCACTCGTCCAGAATAAACTGAACCGCAATCGGTACAATGCCGGCATGAATCTGAAGCTCTATCTACTGCTGCGCATGGCGCTGGTGGCGATGCTCTGCTGGCTGTGCGTGTCGTTCTATCTGGTCGCCCGCTCCGGCCAGCAGATTGCCGAAACGATGGCCAGCGATGCCGACCAGATGCAGGAACTGCTCGAAATCGATCTGCAACGTCAGCACATAACGTCATCGCCGGGCCCGCGCGTGCCGCAACTGCGGCAACTGGCCGGCCGTTTCCCCGAACCGTTCTGCCTGCGCTACGAGGCGATCGACGGCGTGATCACCGAAGATGGCTGCGGCCAGCCGCAAGCCGACGTCACGATGCCGCGCTGGCTGGCCGGCGTGCTGACCTGGGTCGGACGTCCGCCGGCTCTGATGCAGCGTGAAATCCATCTCTGGAAGTCCCAGCGCTTCGGCATCCTGACGATCGCGCCGGATCAGCCGCGTCTGCTGGCGCGTTACTGGAACACGCTGCGCGACTTGCTGTGGCTGGCGGCGGTGACGGTGCTGGCGCTGGGCACGCTATCCTTCCTGGTCATCGATCGGGCCTTGCGGCCGACGCAGAAGATGGTGGCGGCGCTCGACCGGCTGGCGGCGCACGAAGGACAGCGCGACATCGTGGCGGTACCGGATTTGCCGCTGTTCCGGCCGCGCGAATTCGGCCAGATCGCGGCCGGAATCAACCGGCTGTCGGCCCGGCTGGTGCAACTTTCCGCGGCCCGCACCGAACTGACGGCACGGCTGATCGGCGTGCAGGAGCAGGAGCGGCGCGAACTGGCGCACGACCTGCACGATGAATTCGGCCAGTGCGTGGCCGCACTGTCGGCCATCAGCGCAACGTTGAGAGATGCGGTAGCGCAACGCGAAGCGGTGACCGAGGACGATTTCGACCCGCTGGACCAGACCATAGAACGCATGCTTGGCGGCTTGCGCAGCCTGCTGCTGCGAATGAGCCCGCCGCTGCTGGAAAGCCGCAGCCTGACTTCGGCGCTGAACGATCTGGTAACCGGCTGGCAGGCCGGGCAGCATGGGACGTCGCAATTGCGCGTGCATATCGATGCCGAGGCCGATGCGCTGCTGTCGGATGAACAGGCTTTGTGCGCGTACCGGGTGGTGCAGGAGTGCCTCTGCAACATCGCCCGCCATGCGCGCGACAGCAGCGCGGTGCAAATTGACATCCGGCGCGACGGCAAAATCCTTCTGATTCGCATCAGCAATCAACATTTTCAGCCATCGGGCCATGCACGGCCGCCGCGCGAAGGCGGCGGCATGGGCCTGCGGCTGCTGGCCGAGCGGCTGCATGCGCAGCGCGGACAGTTTACCGTCGAGGCAACGCCGGGCCGCTTCGCGGTACAAGCCAGCCTGCCGCTTTGCAAGGCAATCTGATGCAACCGCCAATCCGCATCCTGCTGGCCGACGATCATGCGATCGTGCGGGCCGGTTACCGCCATCTGCTCGAACGGCAAGCCGGGCTGGAAGTGGTCGCCGAAACCGATAACGCGCAGGACGCCTATCTGCTGTACCGGAAACTGCAGCCGGATATTTTCATCACCGATATCAGCATGCCGGGCCCCAGCGGGCTGGACGCGATCAGGCGCGTGCTGCTCGTCGCTCCCGAGGCCCGGATCCTGGTCTTCAGCATGCATGTTTCGCCCGATTTTGCGCAAGCGGCCCTGCAAGCCGGGGCCAGCGGCTACATCACCAAGAGCAGTTCTCCCGATGTGCTGCTGCGCGCGATTCCGCAGGCGCTGGCAGGGCGCCAGACGCTGAGCCCCGATATCGCACAAATCCTGGCGCTGGCCAGGCTGTCCGGCGAAAAAACGCCGCTGCAGAAACTGACTCCGCGCGAATTCGACATCCTCTGCATGCTGATGTCCGCCCGCGATGCGGAGCAGATCGGCAGCGCGCTGCACCTGAGCGCAAAGACGGTGCAAAACCTGCACTATCAGATCAAGCACAAGCTCGGTGTCGGCAGCGATATCGAACTGACCAAACTGGCGTTATCTTGGGGGCTCGGCGTGACGTAACGTGATGTGATGTGATGTGATGTGATGTGATGTGATGTGATGTGATGTGATGTGATGTGATGTGATGTGATGTGATGTGACGTCGATTATCGCGCCGCAGGAGGCTGGTCCCGCCCCCTATCGTGCAGTTACTTCAACGCGCCCGACAAGAATTTCTGCAGCCGCGCGCTTTGCGGGTTCGAGAGCACGGTGCGCGGATCGCCCTGCTCTTCGATCACGCCCTGGTGCACGAAAATCACCTTGTTGGAGACGCCGCGGGCGAACTCCATCTCGTGCGTGACCACCATCATCGTGCGGCCTTCCTTGGCCAGGTTCTGCATCACGCGCAGCACTTCGACCACCAGTTCCGGGTCGAGCGCGGAAGTCGGCTCGTCGAACAGCATCACGTCCGGCTCCATCGCCAGCGCGCGCGCAATCGCGACCCGCTGCTGCTGGCCGCCCGACAGATGGGACGGATAGTAATCCTCGCGCCCCTCGACGCCGACCTTGGCCAGATAGTGGCGGGCCCGGTCCATCGCCTCCTTCTTGGAAATTCCCAGCACATGGATCGGCGCTTCCATGATGTTTTCCAGCACCGTCATGTGCGACCACAGGTTGAAGTGCTGGAACACCATCGCCAGCTTGGAGCGCACCAATTGCAATTGCCGGGCGTCCGGACAATCGAGGTCGCCGCTCTTCTGGCGCACCAGCTTGAGTTCGTTGCCGTTGACGATGATGCGGCCTTCGGTCGGTTTTTCCAGCAGGTTGATGCAGCGCAGAAATGTGCTTTTCCCGGAACCGGAGGCACCTATGATGCTGATCACATCGCCCTTGGATGCCTGGACCGAGATGCCCTTAAGGACCTCATTCTGGCCGTAGCGCTTGTGCAGATTCTCGACAACTAACTGGGTCATGGTGGTTCCTAAACTGATGCTTAAAAATACTTATATATGTATTTTTAAAAAGTCAATAAAATTGTGCGGCAATGCCGGCATATTTATGCATACTCCTCATATTCATGCATATCGCCGAATATTGGGCGGCATCTCAGGGGCCGAGCAGATTACCGCTGCGTCGTTCAATCTTGCCGGCGATCTTGGCCAGCTCCATGCCGCGCGTGGCATAGCGGAAAATCACCCGCGAATACATCACGCCGTCGATCGGGCTGGTCACCGGATACGCATGGCCGGAGAGCGGGTCGACAATGCTGCAAATCAGGTCGCCCGCCTGCAGCATGTCGCCGGGTTCGGCGAGATACGAAATCACGCCCGACTCGCCCGCATAAGCGGTCGCCGAGCCGCTCAACGGCGTCGGCGCACAGGCCGCCGCAGGCGGCGGAGTGGCCGCGCCGACAATCATGCCAGCACCGCACAGGTAATGGTAGATGCCCAGCGCATCGGCGCCGGCCAGCTGATCCGACACGTCCTGTTCGCCGCGCAGCTCGACGGTGCTGGCGAAACACGACTGCGGCACCGGAAACTGCGCGCCGTAATGCGCGCGCAAGCGCAACCACGGCTTGAACAGCATTTCATCGAAACAGGCGCCGCCGACCGCATCCGCGACCAGGATCACGCGCGCGCCAAGGTAACAACCGAGCCGCTCGGCCTCGGCGACATGATCCGACTGCGTATAGATATGCATCACAGCTTCGCAATCGCAATGCAGATCCAGCACGATATCGGCATCGTGGGCCAGACGCATCAGTTCGATGCGCATGCCATCGAGCGGCGTGCGGCACTCGGCGGCGTCCAGCAATTGCCGCAGGCCGGCACGTATGAGCCGGATGTTACGCTGCGCATCGTCACCCAGCGCATCGGCCAGCAGCACAATCAGCTGCTGCGACAAATCCGGAAAGCCGCGGTTGAAGTTGACCCCGCTGGCGAAATCGAAGCGGCCCATCTGGTCATGCATGAAGGTTTGCCCAAGGCCGATCGGGTTCGCCACCGGCACCAGCACGATTTCGCCCTGCAGGCGGCCTTCGGCTTCGGCCTGCTCCAGCAGCTCTCGCAAATGGTGCAGCACCAGCATCCCGGGCAGTTCATCGGCATGCAGGCTGGCTTGCAGATAGGCCTTCCTGGCGCCCGGCACCCCGTAATGAAAACTGCTCAGGCTGTATTGGCAATTGGCGCTGCCGAGCGGCAGCGGATGCTGATCGGTGCGCATCATTTCACCTCTTGCGGGCGCTGATGGGCCAGATAGCGCCATTCGGCATAACGGAAGCCGCGCACCATCAGGTAGGTCAGCATCATGTACACCGCAGCGGCCAGCATGAACGCTTCGAACGGCAGGTAATAAGTCGAGTAGATCCGATTGGCCGCGCCGGTCAGATCGAGCAGCGTGATCGTGCTGACCAGCGAGGTTGCATGCAGCATCATGATGACTTCGTTCGAGTAGGTCGGCAGGCTGGTGCGCAGCGCGGCCGGCAAAATGATGCGGCGCAAGTTGGTCCAGCGGCTCATGCCGTAGGCATTGGCGGCCTCGATTTCGCCATATGGCAGGCTGCGTATCGCGCCGGCGAAAATCTCGGTGGTATACCCGACCGTATTGATGGTCAGTGCGGCCACCGCGCAAAACATCGGCTCCGACAGCGCAGTCCAGAGAAAGCTCTCGCGCACCGTCTCGAATTGCGACAAGCCGTAATAAATCAGATACATCTGCAGCAATAACGGCGTGCCGCGCACCACATAGGTGAATGCCCACACCGTCTTGCCGATTATCTTGATGCGCGAATTACGCGCGACCGCCAGCGGTATCGAGAACAGGAAACCGAACGCAACGCAGGCAAACGTCAGCTTCACCGTCATCCACAGACCGCCGAGGTACAGAGCGAAAGTCTCCGCCGTCAATAGCGCCTCGAAATTCATACGTGACTCCCGTAACGCACGCCGGCCGAATACTTGCGTTCGACCCGCCGCAGCAGGTACAGCGAGACCGACGTGATCAATAAATACAGCAGGCCGGCGAACAGCAGCCAGGTGAACGGCTGGCGCGAACCGGCGCCGGCTTCCTTGGCGCGGTACATCACGTCCTGCAAGCCGATCACCGACACCAGTGCGGTTGCCTTCGACAGTACCAGCCAGTTATTGGTGAAGCCGGGCAGCGCGAAGCGCACCATCTGCGGAAACAGGATCCGCGTGGTGACCTTGAAACGGGTCATACCGAAAGCGCGTCCGGCCTCGACCTGGCCGCGCGGCACGGCCAGCAACGCGCCCCGGAACGTTTCCATGAAATACGCGCCGTAGATGAAACCCAGCGTAATGACGCCGGCGGTAAATTGGTTGAGCTCCAGATGCATGCTCATATCCAGCGACTCAAGCACATTGTTAATGGCGATCTGGCCGCCGTAAAACAGCATCAGCATCAACAGCAAATCCGGTATGCCGCGGATGACAACCGCGTACAGCCGCGTGAATTCGCGCAGGAAACGCTGCTCCGAGGTCGCCATCAGCGCGCAGACCAGGCCGATCACGGTCGCAATAAACAGCGAAAGTAGTGCAATTTCAAGCGTAGTCGCAAAGCCGCGCAAAATATGCCCTGCATATCCTTGGAACATAAGTGGTCCACTCAATAGGGTTCGAAATCAAAAAAACCCGATGCACGCCAGTGCCGGCAAGCGGCAACGCACAGATGGCGGGCATCGGGCAGCAGCGCATTACAGCTTACTTGTCTGCTTACTTACCGTAGACATCGAAATCGAAATACTTGCCGGCAATCTTCTGGTAAGTGCCGTTGGCGTGAATCGCCTTGATGGCGACATTGATCTGCTCCTTGAGCTTGGCATCCTGCTTGCGCAAGGCAGCGCCGGTGCCCACCTTGAAGCTCGGATCGTCCAGATCGGCGCCGACCAGTTCGAACGGCTTGCCTTCCGGCTTGTTGAGCAGCCCGGCCTTGACTTCGACGATGTCGGCAACCAGCGCGTCGAGACGGCCGGATGCCATGTCCAGATAGGAATCCTGGGTACTGCCGTAGCCGACCACGGTGGCGCCGGCCTTGGCGAACACCTTGTTGGCGTAGGATTCCTGGGTCGAACCCTTGAGCACGCCGATTTTCTTGCCTTTCAGCGATGCCTTTGATCCATCGATGCCGCTGCCGCGCTTGACGATTACGCGCGATGGCGTGTTATAGATCTTGTCGGAGAAACTGACCGCCTTCTTGCGCTCGTCGGTCATCGACATCGACGAAATGATCACGTCGTATTTCTTGGCCAGCAGCGAAGGAATGATGCCTTCCCAGGATTGGTCGAAAAACACGCATTTCATTTTCATTTCGGCGCACAAGGCATTCGCGATGTCGACTTCAAAACCGACCAGCTTGCCGTCCGGCGTCTTGTACTCGAACGGCTCGTAGGTCGGATCCTGCCCGACGCGCAATTCCTTCATGCCGGCGGCCTGCACCGATACCGCGAACGACAGGCCGACGATGGCCGCTAGATGCTTCAGTTTCATTGATGCTCCTCTTAGATATGGACATTCGAACTGCACACAGGAATGCATGCAGCCTTGACCTGGCTTGCGCTACGGATTGACGCAAGCAAGGCTCCAATACACCGTCTTCTTTAAATTTGGCCACTAGCCTGTTCAGCGGTGCTATTTGATTTAAATTATACGAAGCTCACCCCAGATAATCTTTTGAAATAGCGACAGAAAATTTCAAATTCATCGAAAGCAAACCCGCCCGTTCAGCGCAGGTTTGCAAGATAGGGGGAATGTACTCTGGCGAAAGGCCGGCATCCGCGCTGGCAGCGGGCCGGCAATGCCTGTTCTGCATCCGGTTCAGCGCGATGCAATCAGCTGTGCTGCTTACTTGCCGTAGACATCGAAGTCGAAATACTTGTCGGCAATCTTCTGGTAAGTACCGTTGGCCCGGATCGCCTTGATGGCGACATTGATCTGGTCCCGAAGCTTGGTGTCGGTCTTGCGCAAGGCAGCGCCAGTGCCCACCTTGAAGGACGGATCCTCCAGATCGGCGCCGACCAGTTCAAACGGCTTGCCTTCCGGCTTGTTGAGCAGCCCGGCCTTGACTTCGACGATGTCGGCAACCAGCGCGTCGAGGCGGCCGGATGCCATGTCCAGATAGGAATCCTGAGTATTGCCATAGCCGACCACGGTGGCCCCCGCCTTGGCAAACACCTTGTTTGCATAGGTTTCCTGGGTGGAGCCCTTGAGCACGCCGATTTTCTTGCCTTTCAGCGATGCCGGCGAGCCGTCGATGCCGCTGCCGCGCTTGACGATCACGCGCGATGGCGTGTTATAGATCTTGTCGGAAAAGATGACCACTTTCTTGCGCTCGGCGGTCATCGACATCGAGGAAATGATCACATCGTATTTCTTGGCCAGCAGCGAAGGAATGATGCCTTCCCAGGACTGGTCGAAAAACACGCATTTCATTTTCATTTCGGCACACAGCGCATTCGCGATGTCGACTTCAAAACCGACCAGCTTGCCGTCCGGCGTCTTGTACTCGAACGGCTCGTAGGTCGGATCCTGCCCGACGCGCAATTCCTTCATGTCGGCGGCCTGCACCGATACCGCAAACGACAGGCCGATGATGGCCACTAGATGTTTCAGTTTCATTGATGCCCCTTCTGGTAAGTGGACTATTCCGACTGCAGGCAAAATTGCATGCAGTACGACTGCGCTTGCGTTCCGGATTGGTGCGCAACCGCGTCTCCAAAGTTTTTTGAATTTGACAACAAACCTTGTTTAATGGTCTTCGCAAGATTACTCCGACCAAAAGCGAACGATACCAAATTTTATGATCCACATGAGAAGAATATCGAGCAATCGGATGATTGGAACGTTGAATCGACTTCATAACACTCGACAAACAGAGATGCCGCCCAAACCGCGGCGGCATCTCTGTTTTTAAAGGGCGCAGTGCACCCGGTGACGATGCAAGAACAAGAAAATATGCTTGCCGCCTCCTTGCCTTGCGTCCTTACCGGGCAGGCTGTGTGACTGCGTTCTGATCGAGAGTTACCGCAGTCTGCGCCAGCAGTCTGCCGTTCGCCGATGCACCAGTCTGCATTGCGATCAATGTTTTGGACAGAATGATTCCCTCAAAGTGTGCGGTCGCTCCAATCACCACCGCGCCTGCGGGCTGCCAGAAGATGTTCTTGGCCAGTGCGCCGCCTGCCAGCGTCACATTCGTAGCGGCGGCCTGGGTAATGTTTCCGGCAATCTGGAAGATCCAGACGTCGTCTGGGCCACCAGAGAGAGTGACATCCGTTGATATTGAAACACCGGTACCCCATTTGTAGAGGCCGGGAGCCAGTGTTTTCCCGCCAATCGCTCCGCTGCCCAGTTCGGTAAAATTGGGCAAAGTTCGTCCGGCAGCGTCGGCGTACCCGATCTCCATATCGCCAATGGCGGTGGTCATGGTGGTTGGAATAGGCGCCGCATAGTCGGCTGCGTAAATCTTTCCGACCACTTGCGCGGAGGTCGAGAATGTGTTCGAGCTATCCGCCGTCTCTGAAAATCCTGTGATCGCAGTGTGTGCGATCGGGCTCACGCCGATATCACCGGTCAATACCGAGCTTGGGACGGTGGAGATTCCTGTTTTTGACAGAATCACGAAATTCCCGGCGGTTCCAAGGCCAACCGGCGCCTGAGCGGTAAACGCGATGGCCCTGGTCGTGAAGCTCCAGACAACGGGATTCGCCATGGCCGTGCCACCGGCGTTGCTGGCAGCGGTGGTGATGGTGGCGGTATAGCTGGTATTCGGGTGCAGAGCGGAAGCGGTTGGCGTGAAGGTTGCCACCGTGTTTGCGGCATTCATGGCGACGCTGCCGGGTACGTTGTTGCCGTTTGTCTCCTTGAGCGTGAAAGTGAGCAGCGTTCCGGCCGGGAACGAGCTGATCGTCGCCGGATCCATCGGCTGGCTGAAGCTTGCGCTGACAGCGGTGCCGGTCACGATATTATTGCTGCTATTGGTGCTGGTCGGCACATTCGTGGCGTTGTTGCTTGGATTCGACGAAATCACAGTGGGTGCGCCTGCGACAACGGTAGTGCCCGCGAGTAAGCTTGCGTTTGCGCTGCCGTCTGAACCACCTCCGCATCCGGCCACAAAAGCGGTCAGCAGCAATGCGGTTATCCATGCCAGTGGTTTGAATAAGCGTTCGAATCTGTTCATTTTCATTCCCTCTACTTTTGAACCCGCAAGATGCGGGTGGTTGGCCGAGCCCCTGCGGGTGCGACCCGTGCTGCGCTGTATCAAGTTTTCGCCGTTGACATGCTTCACGACGATGGCGAATACCCGGCCTGGTCCTGGTTTTTCCGGGTCAAAATCGGATCAACTGGCACCGAGGCCGTTGGTCGCTGACAGAGTTGAATTTTCAGAGAAAACAGTCAGGCTAAATAACCGACCGTGAAATGCGTCACCATTTCCAAACTGCAAGGTAATCGCACTATAAAGTTTCCAAAATGGAACTATTTAAGCGTGCGAAGGGAGACTCGTGGCGTCTACTCTGACGATGATTATATGCGGACAGCATGGTCCGCCCATCTATTGGATATGCATTCAGGGAATGCAGGCGTCGGTTGTGGCCATTCTGCAACAGACAAAATTCACTGAAAGACTGGCCTTCAGCTTGCTTCGGGGCCGGCGCTCGCAACCGAACCATGGGTCAGAACTGGTACCGCTACGGCAAACCCGGGTCGCGCTCAGATCCGGCGGCGACAGGCGGTCGCTATATTGCCGTCGAGAAATGCTACCAGAAGGTGAATTTGGTTCGGAAATCCGGCGCCTGTAAGGTTGGCAGCATCCCACCTTAAATACGGGAGAATGCGGAACTATGCAGATCCTGCACCCTGCGAAATTGCACGAGGGTGTCAATGAGGTTTCGTAACTCTTCGAACGATTGATCCGCACCGAACTGATTCGTCCAGCGGTACAAATCTATGAAGCCATCGCCACCCAATGATCTGGAAGCGATATCGAATGCTTCATGTGACGCTCCTTCCAATTCACCATCCAGACATTTTATGCACACAAAAGCGATGCGTTTTGCGGGATTGGAAGATTTACAATGGCGCAGCAGATTAAACATCTGACCATCATCGAAGTTGACTCCCGCGATAATCACATCAATTGCGTCATTCAGCGCAGTCTTAGCCTTCGCCATAGAGTCGCAAAAAACAAGATCAAAGTCCCTTCCAAGCGCCTTGGATAACAAAGGAAGGGCTCCGCACGAAACGGCGGTCAGGACGCGCAATGGCTTTCGATTGAGAAGAGGCATATCCGATTGGTGTAATAGTGAAGGAGCGGTGCAAGAATAATATAGGAATTAAAGACGGTCGGTTCGGTAACGCACGCAGTTTGCCAACATAAGTGCATTGCACAAGACGTCCGCCATAGTTAATTCAATAAGTAAAATTATGGCAGCTCCAAAATCGAACAATGAGCACTCGTTTATCGCGGACAGAGCCTGAAAATCGCAACCTGCATGTTATTGCACCGCTTGCGGTCGAACGGCAAATGGTAAACTCGGAAGGATGAAAACAATTTTCTCTTTGATACTGCTCTTTCTGGCAGTAACGACTTCCGCTGCATTCGCGAAAACCCCTGATGAAGTCGACGTCGGTAGTATTCTGCGCGAAGCACAGATGCAGGGGCTTTCCGGACCCTCTAGAAGGCTTTCGGAATTCCGCGGCAAGCCACTGGTCATCAATGTATGGGCCAGTTGGTGCGGCCCTTGCCGACAAGAAATGGGATCACTGGAAAGGCTCTCGCGCCGCTACGGGGGAAAGCAGTTTAATGTGATAGGCATATCAACCGATGACTACAGAGACCGCGCCACGGCATTCCTGCAAAAATCCAACATTACATTCAGTAACTTCATCGATAGCAAGTTATTCATGGAAAACATGCTGGGAGCCGACCGGATTCCGTTAACGCTGCTGATTGATGCGCAGGGTCGGGTGCTTGGCAAATTCTATGGCACCAAGGAATGGGATAGCCCTGAAGCATTGGAAGTGATCGCAAAAAAATTTCGTATCAGGCTGTGACTTGCCGGATTTCTCGGCAGCCAGACCGGATGCGCTAAAGCAAGTCAAAGCGATCGAACTATCATCGAATGGCCTTCTATTACCCAGATCCCGAACAGTATCCCGCCCTCTACACAGCAGATGTGTCACCTGCATTTACTAAGTCTGATCGGCTCATGCAAAACATCGTATCCATAGCAAATCTCTCCAAGACCTACGCCTCTGGCTACCGGGCCCTCAAAAACATCAATCTGGACATCCGCCGTGGAGAGATCCTGGCATTGCTCGGTCCAAATGGCGCCGGAAAGACTACGCTGATCAACTGCATCTGCGGAGTCCTCAATATATCCGAGGGAACGGTCCGGGTCGATGGGCGCGACATTGTCACCGAATTCCGCGCCGCCCTATCCCTGATCGGACTGGTACCGCAAGAACTGACCACCGATGCATTCGAAACAGTATGGGCGACGGTCTCGTTCAGCCGTGGACTGTTCGGCAAGCCGGCGAATCCCGCATACATCGAAAAAATACTCAAGGATCTGTCGCTATGGGACAAGAAGGACAATAAGATCATCACGCTGTCCGGCGGCATGAAGCGTCGTATGCTCATTGCCAAGGCGCTGTCGCATGAACCGCAGATCCTGTTTCTCGACGAGCCGACCGCTGGCGTCGATGTCAACTTGCGGCACGACATGTGGCAACTGGTGCGTTCTCTGCGGGATAGCGGTGTGACCATAATCCTGACCACCCACTACATTGACGAAGCCGAAGAGATGGCCGACAGAATCGGCGTGATCAGCAAGGGCGAGATCATCCTGATCGAGGACAAGACGGAACTGATGCGAAAACTTGGCAAGAAACTGCTGACGCTGCAGTTGGAGAAACCGCTGGCCCGCATCCCGGCCGAACTTGCCGCCTACCGCCTGAATCTATCGAGCGACGGCAGCCAGTTGATCTATACCTATGACACTGACGGTGAACGCGTCACCATCGTTTCGCTGCTCAACGCCCTGACCGAAGCGGGGATCGGATTCAAGGACATCCAAACGACACAAAGCTCGCTTGAAGATATTTTCGTCAACCTGATCAAGGACGAACGATGAACTTCCACGCAATCCGTGCAATGTACCTGTTCGAGATGGCGCGCGCCTGGCGGACCGTACTGCAGAGCATCGTCGCCCCTGTGATTTCGACGTCGCTGTATTTCGTGGTGTTCGGAGCCGCGATAGGCTCGCGCATCGCCGAGATCGACGGTATCAGCTATGGTGCATTTATCGTCCCGGGATTGGTCATGTTGTCGTTGCTTACGCAAAGCGTCTCCAATGCCTCTTTTGGAATTTTTTTCCCGAAGTTCACCGGAACCATCTATGAACTGCTGTCGGCGCCAGTCTCGTATCGGGAGATCGTGCTGAGCTATGTCGGGGCCGCCGCGACGAAATCGATACTTCTCGGCCTGATCATCTTGGCTACCGCGGGGCTATTCGTTCCGCTGCAAGTGCTGCATCCCGTTTGGATGGTGCTGTTCCTCGTACTGACGGCCGTGACCTTCAGTCTGTTCGGTTTCATCATCGGTATTTGGGCCGACAATTTCGAGAAACTTCAACTGGTTCCGCTGCTGATAATCACGCCACTGACCTTCCTCGGTGGCAGCTTCTATTCGATCAAGATGCTGCCGCCGATCTGGCACACGATTAGCTTGTTCAACCCGGTGGTTTACCTGATCAGCGGATTCCGCTGGAGTTTCTACGGAAATGCCGATGTGAGTATTGCGGTCAGCCTCACCATGACCGTCGTGTTTCTGGCCGCCTTCCTGGCGATCGTGGCGTGGATCTTCAAGACCGGGTACCGACTCAAGTATTAACGTGGTTTTCTAGTCCAACGCCTCGGAAACTGTGCGCCTGGCTCTGCCTTGCGGTGTCAGTTCAACAACTTATTGAACATTACCCAAAGTCGGATCATGCCTGTCACATAGCGGCCATTGGGCATGCAACTGCGCTGGAAGACCGACCTTCAACCTGCGAGGTTTCGAAATCGACGCCCCTCCCGAGAAGACTCCGGTCCGGGCGCCGGTCAGAACTGGTACAGCCCCGGCAGGTCCAGGATCGCGCTCAGTTGCTCCAGTGCGGTCTGGATCTCGAGCGCCAGCAGCGGATCGGCCAGATCCTGCGGCGACAGCCGGTCGCGATAATGGCGCTCCACCCAGGCCACCAGGCTCGCATACAGGCTTTCGGTCATGACCACGCCCTGGTGCATCGCTGCCGCCTCGGCGGCGCTCAGCGCAACCCGCAGCCGCAGGCAGGCCGGGCCGCCGCCGTTGCGCATGCTTTGGCGCAGATCGAAACTGATCAATTCATCGATCGGCCCGCCTCCGGCCACCAGCTCTTGCAGATACTGCGCGACCGCCGGGTTTTCCTGGCATTCCTGCGGCACCACCAGCGCCATCCGGCCATCCGGCTTTGACAGCAGCTGGCTGTTGAACAAATAGCTCGACACCGCATCGGCGACCGATACTTGCGCGCCATCGACCCGGATCGGCTGCAATTCGGCGCCGGCATCGGCCAGCGCATGCTGCAGCGCGGAAATCGCAGCGGCTTCGTCGCGGAACGCCTGCTGGTGGTAGAACAGCACATTGCCATTGCCGACCGCAATCACGTCGTTGTGGAACACGCCCTGATCGATCACCGCCGGATCCTGCTGGAGGTACACGGTGCGCTGCGGCTGCAGGCCGTGCAAGCGCGCCACCGCCTGGCTGGCCTCCAGCGTCTGGCGCGCCGGGAAGCGCTGCGGCGCCGCCGCGGCAGCATCGAACTCGACCCTGCCGTACACGAACATCTCTACTCCGGCCCCGCCATGCGCGGCGCACAGCCGGGTGTGGTTGGCCGCGCCCTCGTCGCCGAACGCCGGCGTGGCAGGCAGCGCATCATGCACCGCAAAGCGCGTCCCATCCCTGAAAATCGAACGCAGCGTGCGGGCGGTCTGGGTATGTTCATACGAGCGGTGCAGCTTGCTGTTCAGATTGGCCACCGTGAAATGCACGCGGCCGTCCCCGCTATCGGCCGACGGGCTGACGGTGGCCGCGTTCGCGCTCCACATCGGCGACGCCGAATAGGCGCAGGCCAGAATCACCGGCGCCTCGCTGGCGGCGCGCGCCAGCACGTCGGCATCGCTACCGCCGAAGCCGATGCTGCGCAGCAGCCTGAAATCGGGCCGCAACTGCGGCGGCAGCACTGCCTGGGCGAAGCCGCGCGCCGCCAGCGCGCGCATCTTGGCCAAGCCCTGCAGCGCCGCCTGCTTCGGATTGGAAGTGCTTTTGACATTATTGAACGAGGCGACATTGCCAAACGACAGGCCGGCGTAATTGTGCGTAGGGCCGACCAGGCCGTCAAAATTGAATTCGCGTGTGGTGTGCATGATTTTTTTCGAGGTAGGTGACGAATCGGAATCGGTAGGTCGGGTTAGCGATAGCGTAACCCGACATTCTCAGCCGCAAATGTCGGGTTACGCGATGAAGCCGCTAACCCGACCTACAAAAACAGGTAATTAGAAATGCAATCCGGGCGACAGCTGTTGCGGCATTTCCAGCACCGCATTCTCGATCGACGCCACCGGATACGCGCAGTAATCGGCCGCGTAATACGCGCTGGGACGATGGTTGCCGGATTTGCCGATGCCGCCGAACGGCGCGCTACTGGCGGCGCCGGTGGTCGGCCGGTTCCAGTTGACGATGCCGGCCCGGGCGCCGTCCAGGAACTGTTGCCACAGCGCTGTATCGTCCGACAGCAGGCCGGCGGCCAGCCCGTATTCGGTTGCGTTGGCCGCTGCCAGCGCCGCATCGAAGCTGGCCACGCGCACTACCTGCAGCAGCGGGCCGAACCATTCTTCGTCCGGAATTCCTTGCACGCCGGTAACGTCGACGATGCCGGGCGAGAGCAAGCCGGTATTCTTGGCGAGCTGGCGCATTTCGAGCAGCATGCTGGCGCCGCGCGCGACCAGCCCGGCTTGCGCGGCCAGCAGTTTTTCGGCGACTTTCGCTGACACCACCGGCCCCATGAACGGCGCCGGCGACGCATCCGACGCGCCGACCGTGATTCTGCCGGCGACGTCAACCAGGCGTGCAATGAAGGCTTGCCCGCGGGCCGAATCCTCGACGATCAAGCGCCGCGCGCAGGTGCAGCGCTGGCCGGCGCTGACGAAAGCCGAAAAAATCGCATGATGCACCGCTGCATCGAGATCTTCCACATCCCATGCCACCAGCGCATTGTTGCCGCCCATTTCCAGCGCCAGCATCTTGCCCGGCTGGCCGGCGAACTGCCGGTGCAGGATCGCGCCAACCTGGTAGCTGCCGGTAAACAGGATGCCGTCGAGTTGCGGATGCCGCGCCAGCGCCTCGCCGGTGGCGCGGGCGCCGTTGACCAGGTTCAGCACGCCGTCCGGCAAGCCGGCGCGCTGCCACAGCTGGACCGTCCTGATCGCGGTTTGCGGCGCATATTCGCTCGGCTTGAAGACGATCGCGTTGCCGGCGATCAGGGCCGGCACGATGTGGCCGTTGGGCAAATGGCCGGGGAAATTGTACGGGCCCAGCACCCCGAACACGCCGTGCGGCCGGTGCCGCAGCACCGCGCTGCCGTCGGCCACCGCGGCCTGGGTCTGGCCGGTGCGGGCCTGGTAAGACTGGACCGAAATGTCGACCTTGCCGGCCATGCTGGCAACTTCGGTGCGCGCTTCCCACAGCGGCTTGCCGACTTCCAGCGCAATCAGGCCGGCCAGCTGTTCGGCGTTTTCCCTGAGCAGATCGCGAAAGCGCTGGCAGACCGCGATCCGCGCTTCCAGCTGCGTGCGCGACCAGAGCCGGAAACCGGCGCGGGCGGCCTGGCAGGCGTCATCGACGTCGGCCGGCGTCGCAGCCGCGCCGCTCCAGACCGTGTCGCCATTGGCGGGATTGATGACATCGAACAATTCGCCGTGTCCGGCAAGCCACTGGCCGTTGATGAAATGGGCTGACGTCATGGGTGTTTCCTTGCGTTGAGTGTCATGGTGCGAACCGGGTCGCCGGCGCTGCAGGCCAGCAGTTTGCGCTCGGACGCGCAGAGGGCAATGCGCGCCGATTGCGGCTGCGCCTGCGTGACGATGATGCGGAAGTCGCGCAGCACGGTATTGGCCACCAGCACCGGATTGGCAGCCGCCTCGGCAACTTCTTGCGCTGCCGGTGCAATGATCGCCAGCGCACTCTCGCGCAGCGCGCGCAGCTCGCTCACCCGCGCCTGCAGCACCGGGCCGGCATCGAAAATATCGACATAACCTTCGTAGTACATGCCTTCCTGCTCCAGCAGCCGGCGCGCCGGCGCAGTGGCGACATGCACCCGGCCGATCACGTCCTGCGCTTCCTGCGGCAGATAATCGACATACAGCGGATAGCGCGGCATCAGTTCGGCAATGAACGATTTTTTGCCCAAGCTGGTCAGGTCGTCGACATGGTTGAAATCCATCTTGAAAAAATGCCGCCCCAGGCTTTCATAAAACGGCGAAGTGCCGTCCGGATGCTGGAATCCGCGCATTTCGGCGATCAGCTTGGCATTGAACAGATGCGGGAACTGGGCGATGAACAGCAAGCGGCTCTTCGACAGCAGCTTGCCGTTGGTGCCGCCGCGATAATCCGGATGCAGGAACAGCGAACACAGCTCGCTGGTGCCGGTCAGGTCGTTCGACAGATACAAGGTCTCCATCTGCGAAAAGACACCGAGTTCCCGGCTCGAATGCACCAGCGTGCCGATCCGGTAGTTGTAGAACGGCTCTTCCAGGCCGACCGCGCTCTTGATCGCGCAAATGCCGGCCAACCGGCCATTCGACGTATCTTCCATCACGAACACATAATCGCGCTGGGTCGGCGCGATCTGCTCGGCAAACGACGCGCAGGCGATTTCCAGCCGCTGCCCCAGCATCTTGCGGTCCGGCTTCAGCGTCGTCATGCCGCTGCCGACCTGGCTGGCCAGATCCAGCATGCCTTCCAGATCCTGCTCTTGAATCGCGCGTACAACCAGCATTTCCGACCTCACAATCTGACACATAAAACGGGTTCGCCCGCGGCCAGCTTCAGGCTTTTCAGTACCTGCGGCGGCAGCCGGGGGCCGTCCGCATGTTCCAGCGGCGCGCAATCGAACAGGGTGGCGCGAAAATCGTCCGCTCTGGCGGTGGCCAGCAAATAGGTGACCGGCACAGCCGCATCGGCAGCATCGGCAGCCGGCGGCAACAGCGCCGCCACCGTCCGCATGAACGAGCTCGAAAACGAGCGCAGCGCATGCTTGTGCGCCTGCAGGATCGGCCCGCCGTCGAAGATGTCGATGTATTCGTCCGGCTCGAAGCCTTCTTCCGACAGCAGCCGGAATGGCAGCTCGCCCTCCGGATGGATCTGCCCCATCACCGCCTGCGCGTCGCCCGGCAGCAGCGGCACATACACCGGGTAATGCGGCATCAGTTCGACGATCAGCGTGCGGTTGCGGGCGCCTTCGATCAAGCGTTCGGCTTCCAGGAAATCCATCTGGAAAAACTTGCGTCCGAGCGCCTCCCAGAACGGCGAACCCGCCTGGCTGTCGGTGATGCCGGCCAGTGACACGAAGAAACGGTCGCCGAAGCGCTGCGGCAGCAGCGCCGCAAACAGCAGCCGGGCCCGCGACAGCAGGGCCGCTTCCTGGCTGCCGTTGCACCAGCCGCGCACGAAAAAGCCCGACAACTGCGAATGGCTGGTCAACTCCGAACACAGCGTCAGCGCATGCACGCTGTGGCTGATGTTGAGGTCGCGCGAGACTTGCTGCATGACGTCGTTGCGGAACGCGAAATAGGTGCCGTTCGAACCGGCGGTGGCCGAAATCGCGGCGGCGCCGGCGATCGACTGGTCCAGCGTCGACTCCAGCACGAACATGTACGATTCCTCGCTCGGTATCACCACCGGGGTCGCGAACGACGCGATCGAGCGCTCGACCGCGCGCGTAATCGCCGCCAGCGTTCTGGGCAAGGTATGCACGCCGGGCGAGGCGACTGCCGCCAGCGAGGCAAGCGCTGCGATATCGGAAACTTCTACTGGCCGCACAATGTACACAGGCTTCTCCAATCCAATCAAAGGCAGTGCGTCATAGCGCCGCCACAGGAACTGCCAGAAACGCGTCGAGCGCGCGGCGCAGCAGGTGCTCGGCCTCTTCGATCTGCGCATCCGAGACGATCAATGCCGGCAGCAGCCGCACCACATCGGGACCGGCGATCAGCAGCATCAGCCCTTGCTCTTCGGCGATTCTGGTGATCTCCTTGGCGCGTCCGCGATATTGCTCCGACAACACCATGCCCAGCATCAGGCCGCTGCCGCGCACTTCGGAAAAGACCGCCGGATAGTCGGCGATGATCGCTTGCAGCGCGGCGACCAGGTTCTGCGCCGCTTGCCGGACCCGGGCCAGGAATTCCGGCGCCTGGATCGTTTCCAGCACTTTCAAAGCCACCGTCGCTGCCAGCGGATTGCCGCCGTAAGTGGTGCCGTGGGTGCCGACCACAAACGTGGCCGCGATCGCGTCGGTGGTCAGCATCGCGCCGACCGGATAGCCGTTGCCGAGCGCCTTGGCCGAAGTCAGGATATCGGGCGTGACGCCATACCCCATGTAAGCAAACAGGGTGCCGGTGCGGCCCATCCCGCATTGCACTTCGTCGAAAATCAGCAGTGCGTGGTGCTGGTCGCACAAATCGCGCAGCGCCTGCAGATATTCCTTGGTGGCCGGCAGCACGCCGCCCTCGCCCTGCACCGGCTCGACCACCAGCGCGCAGACATCGTCGCCGATCGCGGCGCGCGCCGCCTCGATGTCGTTGAATGGAATGTGCGTAAGCTGCTGCGGCAGCGGGCCGAAGCCTTCGGTGTATTTGGGCTGGCCGCCGACCGACACCGTAAACAGCGTGCGGCCGTGGAAGGAATTGGTGCAGGAAACGATGCGCGACTTGGTCGGGCCGAAATGCTTGCTCGCATGCTTGCGGGCCAGCTTGAATGCGGCTTCATTGGCTTCCGCGCCGGAGTTGCAGAAAAATGCGCGTTCGGCGAACGTCGCCTGCGTCAGCGCGGTGGCAAGACGCAGCACCGGCTCGTTGGTATACGCGTTGCTGACGTGCCACAGCGCCTTGGCTTGCGCGCACAGCGCTTCGACCAGGCCGGGATGCGCATGGCCCAGGCTGGTGACGGCGATCCCGGCGGTGAAATCGAGATAGCGATTGCCATCCTGATCCCACACTTCCAGGCCGGCACCGCGCACCGGCACCAGCGCGCTCGGCGCATAGGTCGGCACCATCACCGCATCGAAGGTATTTCTGTTGACGGCAATCGGCGCCGAGATTGGCATTGCTGCGCCGGACTGCATGCTGGTCGATTCATTCATATTCACTTTGGCTCCCAAATCATCCTGAAGATGGTGCCATTGTAAAAAGACCGGCGTTAAAACTCTTTTGAAACTGCGACGGGAAATATCATAATCCGACGTCTTGCTGGTTTGTGCTTGAAATCCATTAATTGCAACAACCTTTGCTCAGGATGCCAAAGCAACTATTTGCCTCGCATCAGCCTTGTCCTCCAACCCAACATGCTCCAATATCTCCGCAGACAGAAACCTTCCGTGTGCATCGTGCTGCACCACCATTCGCCGTGCAGCACTTAAACCGATCATTGTTGCGGTCGCTACTTGCGCGAAAATGGCCAGTTCTGCCACTTCCGTCGGTAACGGACGAGTACGCCGCTGGACGTCACGGAATCGGATGAATTCAGTTCTTGCCCAAGCCAACAAACCGCCACCCAGGACTGCAATCACACTCAGATAAACAACGAACAGGTGCGACATCTCCTCCATTTTGTGACTTGATCTGTCTTGAATGTAGTCGCTGTAGGCGTCAAACCCGAGTGCCCACATGCACAGCGTAATGAGCGGCATCCATAGGTAGACCCACACGACCCAAAAAAATGCGGTGACAAACGCCCAACCTACCCTGCTTGACCTTGGAGCAAGCGATGGCTTCTCAAAAATTAAATTTTTCATATATCAACTATTCAGGCGTAGAAGCATATGCTCTAACGCTCCAAATCCTTTCCATTGATTTTTATCATGGGCGTGGCAACCCGGATCGCCAAATCGTTTTTGGCTATGATCGGGATTACCGCTGCCGGACTGCGCAAGCCGCGATCCGGGCTGACCCAGACCGCACGCTTGCCGCGCCTGCGGGCCAGTACTTTGGGCAGCGCCCAGATCGTGGTGCACATATTGAGCATCCAGTAGGCGAGCGGATACCAGATCATCCAAAAATAATGACGAAAAATTCTATGGTCGTAGCGACGATCCAGAAACATGCTGATCATGATCTGCAGCAGACAGGTGGTGCCGATCAGGACACCGTGCCAGCCCGGCACAATCGTGATTTGCCAGCGCAATGGCAGCTCGACAAACAAACCAACTGACCAAAGCAGGAATACCAGGGCCATTGAATAGGCCCAGAAAACCGAAATCATATATTCTGCATAAATGAGCCACATGCGACGCATGCGCCACGCGCACAAAGTGTTGGCAAATTTAAGAGTGACCTGGATACCACCCATGGCCCAGCGCAGACGCTGCTTCCATAATCCGGCCAGGGTTTCCGGCATCAAAATCCAGCACAATGCGCGCGGTTCGAAGCGCACATCCCAGTGATTGGTCTGTAATTTCCAACTGATGTCGATGTCTTCGGTCAACATGTCGGGACTCCAGAAACCGATTTGCAGCAGTGCCCGTCGGCGAAACATCGCCACCACGCCCGAGACCGTAAACACCCGGCCGTAAATGCGCTGCGTGCGCTTGATCAAACCGATGATCGATGAAAATTCACCCACCTGCAAACGCCCCAGCAGTGTGGAACGGGTGCGGATACGCGGATTGCCAGTCACGGCGCCGACCCGATGACCTGCTTCAAAATGCTTCAGCATCCATGGGATAACGTCTCGATCCAGGATGGCATCACCATCTATGCATAACAAGAATTCACCATTTGCGATCAACGCTGCGGTATTCATGGCAACCGCCTTGCCCTGATTTTTCTCTTGATGGATCACGCGCAATGTCGGATAGCTCGCCATCAGGTCATCCAGAATGGCGCCAGTTTTATCCTTGCTGCCGTCATTGACGCATATAATTTCTAAACTCGGATAATTCAGTTTCGACAACGCATCAACGACTTCACGAATGTTTTCTTCCTCGTTAAAGCACGGCACGACAATCGACACCAGCGGGGTTGCCTTCAGCTGCGCCAAAGGGTCTTTGATACGCAGACTCTTACGTTCGTAACGCAAATAATAGGTGATGCCACCGATCATCCATACGTACGCCATGAACAGCGGATAGTAAAATATAAAGTCGAATAAGAGCAGGTCGAGGTTCATCGCTTAGCGCACCAATACATTGGTTTCGACCGAAATCACGGGCCTGATTAGCGCCTCTTCCGGCAGTGCTGCATGGAAGTCGTCGGGGTAATAGCCAAAATTGCGGGCTCCCGCCAAATGCAATTGGCGCAATTGCGCAGCCAGAATTTTGCCTGGAATCGGCTGATTGGTTTTCCAGTCGCGGCTTTGCAATTCAAATACCGTTTTGTTCAATGCGCCAGGGACGGCTTGTACTTTGCGCATCAATTGATCCAGCCATCTCTCCGTATCCTGCGCGCCTTCCATATACGGCATCGCCATAACTGCAGTGAAATCATAGGTCGTCAAAAAGCTCGGAAAACTTTGCGCAAGCCACTCCTCGGACGCCGGCTCCAATACCGTCTGTGCATACAAATTGCGCGCTGTAATGAGTGCCGGTTGATATTCACGCAGCTTGTCAGCGAGGGTGACGGTAAAAGCATTGATATAGGCGGTCTTTTTGTCCGTCCAGAGACGACGCAACTCGACAGACTTGCGAATTTCCTCGACCGAATCAGGCAAGCGCCATTGGTCGCGATAAAATTTCAACGCTACCGGGCTGGCATCCTCATAGTCTGAAAGGGTGGCGTCATCATGGAACAAAATGCCGTTGAACACGGATGATTTGCCCAGATCTTCATAAATCTCGGTGACGGTATTGCGTACCAATGGATCGAACAGCGACAAGCGATGATAGCGGCCGTGCGAAGCTGCAGCGGGCGCACCCGGCATCACCTGCACCACGCGATCAGCGGCTGGATGGGCATCCGGCAATTTGAATGCCATCACCGGCATCCATGCATACACTCTTACGCCGACACGGGTGCTCAGTTGCCACGCTACTCGCGAGAATAAATCGGCGCGAACCGGCAAATGACGGTTCGAAAAATACATCGCATCGGCCACACCATCGCCGTCCGGGTCCGCATAGGCCTGCAGATAAACCGTGGTCGGCTGCAATCTCTTCATGCGGTCGAGCAACCTGGAAAGATTTTTTTCCTGTTGCTGAGGATCGGCATCGTACACATAGTCCAGATCAACGTGGATGACGCGCTCCAGCGGCGCTACCACGCCCGCATTACCGGCGGGTTCGCGCAACAGCAGCGTCAAATCCGCCAGGCGGGTTTCGAAACTGACCAATCCGCGCCGCATCCGCGCCAGCGAGTCGGCCGGCGTATTCGGCCCTGGCTCCAGGTTCATCGTGATCGGCATGCCCACTTCAGTTGCCCACTGGGTCGCTGCCAAGTTGTATCTGCCATACGGCCACACCATTGCACGTGGACGCTGGTGCAACTCGCGTTCTATCAGTTCGGAACTGCGTTGCAAGTCATTCTTGATGCGCGCAGCGTACTCGGCGTCCGATTCATAAGCCGCGTTGTCAGCCGCATTTTGCGGCCGATAATAGCGAGAAATCGCGGCCGCAATTAAATTGCCTTGCGGGTTGGCCGGGATTCCCTTGTGCATGTCATGCGAATGTGAGGCAACTTCGACCAGACCGGAAGCAACCATGACGCGGATCTCATCCCAAGTCGCAAATTGGTCGCGTGGAAGCTGGTTATCGCCAAACGATACCTGGCCACCAGGCGGCGTTTCGATCCAGTCTCCGACAATCGCAATGACAGCCGGAAAATTGAACAATTTCAACAAAGGGAACACTTTGGTATAAACGCTCTTGTAGCCATCATCAAAAGTCAGCAGCAGCGCTTTTTCAGGGAGCCTGGCCCCGCCTGCGCGCGCATCTACGATTTGTTGCAAGCTGACCGGGTGATAATCGTTCTCCTGCAGCCAGTTCAGGTGACGGATAAATTCCTGCGTTTCGATCGCTGTCGGCTCAGGCTGGGTTGTAAATGACTCTCGCAAATTATCGCGAATGTCGTGATAACACAGCACCCGAAAACTCTGCGCCGGATCATCGGCCGCTGCCACTGCAGTTAATCGTGCGCTCAGTGCCGGCGGTGCCAGTGTTTGGGCTGCAACTGTAACGATTGGCAAAAAACCGCCCGGCAACGCCATCAGCAAGCACAGCAAACCAGCGCGACCATGCGCTTTACACCGCATCAATAAAGCCTTGCACGACAAGAAAAGAGTGCAACTCATTTGAACCGCCCGGATAAATTCAACAACAGATAATTGCGGTATTCGCGGTTGCCGTCATAGGGATGAAAACTGCGCCCAACGCCATAGGTAAATTCCCATGCATCGTCCTGACGCCATTCGTGTTCATAACGCAGGCCTGCGGCCAATCCACGATCAAAGCCATCTTGCCAATACTGTCCAAGTGCCAAGCCGGCGCGCTGTTTGAAGGAGCGCTGATAGCGGCGCCAGGTCAGCCATTCGCCTTTGATGTCTAGCTCCAGAACGGCATCGCGGGTGGGATTGAAATAATTGCGGTCACTTTGGCTATTGCGGGAACTGGAAAATCCCAGGATCGAATCCAGTTTAAATACCGGGCCACTGATCCAGCGTTCCTGCCACCAGATTCTGGCCACGTCGCGCGTATTGCCGTCTGAAAATTGGGTGCTGGAAAGTTCGCCGCCGGCCTTGCGCGATTCATTCAAGGTCCAGCTCATTCCCAGCTTCAGCCCTTTTGCCGTGACGCCGCCAGCCAGCGCTGCTGCGGGCAAATCAATGATGTTGGTATCGATCGCAACTTGTGCGCTCCAGGCGTCGGATAAGTCCCAACTGAGTACCAGCGCTACGCCACCGGCATGGGCATCATCCAAGGTACGATTGAGCTCGGCTTCCACGCTGAGATCTCGGGCCCGGTAATCCAGCCCGACCCCGAGCCGGGTACGCGATACGTTCTCATTGCCGGTCTCGCCATCGGCGCGCGTCAGATGGCTCAATACGCGAACATGATCGCCGAGCGAACCGGTTAATGGCTCTGAATAGAGTGCGGCATCTGTCACGGAGTCGGCGCCACTGCCGGCTGCACCGCGCCCGATCGCACTTTCCACCTTGTATACAGGTCGGTCGTAACTGGCCAGTTTGCGCGCGTAATTCTGTACCGCCTTATTTTCAGGTTGTTGCAACAATAGTGGCGGCAACACGATCTTGGCTTGTGAAAATTCGTTCAGGGACAACAAGGTTTCACCCCGCCCGATGGCGGCATCAAGCGATTTTGGCTGGTCGATTTGCATCAGCGAATATTCATCCAGCGCCGCACGCGGATGTTCGCGCCGCGATTGCAATGCAGCCCAGGCAGAACGGATTTCACTATTGAATGGCGCTTGCGCGCGCAATGTACTCAGACGTTTTTCGGCTAGCGCCAAGCGGTCGCTGTACATTTTCAACAATTCACCCAGCACGTAAACACGCAAATAATCGGGGTTGGCTTTTTCCAGGCCGCGCATGCCTTGGTAGTTGCGTTGCGGCTGACCGGGCAGCAAGCGACTTGCCAGCACCTCGGCTTCATCATGTTGCTCCGCTTCGCTGTAAGCGTAAATAAGTGAAATCTGTGTGTTCAGCAGCTCGCTCGGGTCTGCAGCACGAATGTCTGTCAAGCCTTCAAGATACAGATCGCGTGCCGTTTCCGGCTGCTCCAGAGACAAATACGCATCTGCTGCGGCGAGCTTGACATACGAGGGCACGACGACGTTGGCATCGACCAAAGTGCGGTAAAGCTGCACCGCTTCGCGCATGTATCCACGGTCGCGCAGGGCGATCATGCGATCGAATTTGGTCCGTGGCAGGTCGCCAAACTGGCGTGTCAGATCGGCATTCTCAGCCAGACCAATATCGATCGTGGTGAACCGCGAGCGCTGGTTTTCCGCCGCCAGTTGTGCTTCGCCAAACCGAATGGTGAGGGCGGCAGCGGCATAGGCTATTTGATATTTTTCTTCGTCATTGAATGCGCCGGGCTGAAGATTGCCATAGCGCTTGGCAAGATAGGGCATCCCGGCCTGGCCCAATGCAAAAACGCGTCCGCGCTGGGCATAGCGAAACGCAGGATTGAATTGCAGGGCTTTTTGATACACGGTGACCGCTTGCAGCCACTCTTTGCGCAATTCATGCAGTTCCGCCAAAGCAATCATCATCGGGAAGTCAGCGGCGGTATATTTTTCGACCGTTTCAGGCAAACCGCGCAACGCGTAATCGTAGGCCGGTTGTATGCGCTGTTGTCCGATCCACGCATACACCAAACCGGCATGCGCTTCGCTATCGGCCGGCGTTTTAGCAATCAATAAGCGATAGGCAGTTTCTGCATCCTGATGGCGGCCTGCCATTCTGGCCGCATGGGCGATGGCTTTGAGGGCGTAAGGCGGCGCTTCGGCTTGCACAATTTGCGGGAAGTACAACAGTGCCGCCGGATAATCGGCGGCCTTATCCAATACCGCCGCAAGATCGTAGACAAAGCGCAGGTCTTGTGGATAAGCGAGATGCCATGCGCGCAGCTTGTCGATGGCCGGTCCAAGTTGCGCGTGTTCGCCCCTGGTAGACAGAATGAGCGCATCGTAGTCTGCCTGCGGTACGGCAGCATACGCGCTGCTCAATACGCACAATCCGGCCAGGATCAACGCACGTATACAGGGCCGAAAGCATAAGCTCGAAATACTCATCCATGTTCAATCAAAATTTGCGGGCGACAGAAACGCTGCGCATTTTAGTCCAGAACTGTTCTTTATAATAGCCAACACACTTTGTACGGCAGCGATGTAAATCCGGAAAATAATGGCACTCGTATTCAATAAAATGCGACTGTACTGCAATATTTATTGCTTATTTGCATAATACATAATTACTTAAAACACAACAATTATAATATTGCGAAAATGTAACATTCATAGCTCTCATTCGGGAAAATGTCAGAAATGGCGGCCGAAAGAACCGAAGGCTGCAGTCGGTGCTAATTTTTTGGCTGATTAACAGCAGGTTCGAGCAGGTGCGAAAACGACGATTTTTCGACCCGCGAGCTGCCACGACCAGAGGACTTCGCTGGCAACGGCTTTGCGATTTTGTGGTTTTATTTCAACACGAAAAATTCAAAAAAATCAGCCGCAGGGAAAAGTCGGAAGACTTTTCCCTGCGGCTGATTTTCTGATGCGCAGGCCAAGCATAAAAGCCGGCTGCGCCCTATTGCACTTTTTTCAAGCAATGGATTTTAAACACCAGGCTTTAGTGACTTTGCTTTCGTTTCTTGAACATTACGAAGTTGCAACGCATATATTTAAAATACAGGACACTGTATTTTAAATATATGCGTTAAATATATGCGGAAAACATGCAATTTATTGCCATACTCCTTGCTTTTACGATTCTGCCGGACCCGGCAGAATGCCGTGGCCGGGCACCAGCTTGCGCTGGCGCTCCTCGCGCGGGGTGATCCCGAACAGCGCGCCGTAGGCGGTCGAGAAATGCGAGCCGGAGGAGAAGCCGCACATCAGGCCGATCTGGACGATCGAATGATGCGACTCCAGCAACAGCTGGCGCGAGCGCTGCAGCCGCAACTCCAGGTAATAACGGGATGGCACCGCGCCCAGGTATTGCTTGAACAGCCGCTCCAGCTGGCGGCGCGAGATCCCGACCAGGCCGGCGATGTCGTCGGTGGCCAGCGGTTCCTCGATATTGCTTTCCATTAGCGTGACCGCTTCCGACAGTTTCGGCTGCAGCACGCCGAAGCGCGCCTGCAGCGCCTGGCGCTGGCGCTCGCTGGCATCGCGGATGCGGTCCACGCACAGCGCCTCCTGAATCTGCGCCTGCAATCTGGCATCGAACAGGATGCCGATCAGGCACAGCGCGAAATCGATGCTGGCCGCACCGCCGCAGCAGCTTAGACGATGGCCGTCGAGTTCGAACAAGTTCGGGGTCAGGATCGCGCGCTCGGCGACATCGCCGGCATCCGCATACAGCGCCCACGGCAATGCGGTGCGCGCCCCATCCATCGCACCGCTGCGCGCCAGCCACAGCACTGCAGCCCCGACCGCGCCCCAGAGCGGCGCGCGCTGGCAGCGCTCCAGCAGGATCCGGCCCTGCTGCCTGCCCAAACCGCCCAGCGCATCGTCCGACACCAGCAGGCAGAGTTGCGCGACAGGCCAGGCCGACGCTTGCAACGCGGGTTCCAGCGCCGACTCCAGCGCCATCGATTCAAGCTGCAGGCGCGCCGGGCCCAGCGCCTTGGCCGCCATCTGCAGCGGCTGCAACAGCCCGGCTAGCGTGAGCGAGGCTTCGCGCTCCGGGCAAATCAGCAGGATGCGTAGCGGCAGGTGATTCAGGGTGGACAGCGAGGCAAATGACATCGGAACAGAATACCCTTTTTCAGTGCGTACCGACAAGCCGGCGGGCCTGGCGGGTATTGGTGCAAACGCTGCATTCGCTGCTACCATGGCGGCATGATGACTGATGGTTATTTCTTGCCGGCGCTCAGGCGCCTGGGCCGCAAGCTGCTGGTGTGGCTAGTCAGCTGGTGGCGGATCGTGCTGTTCGGCGTGCTGGTGTTGACGCTGGCGCTGTCGCCATCGACCTATAACCGGGCCGGCCGCAGCGCCATCGCGCGCCAGATCGTCAGCGGAACTGCGCCGAATCTGATGTGGTTTACCGTGCTGTCGGCCCTGATCAGCGTGGTGCTGATCCGGATTGTCGTGGTCACCGCGCTCAGCTACGGCTTGTCGCGGTTCGCCATCGAAATGGTGGTGCGGGTGCTGGTGCTGGAACTGATTCCGCTCACCGCCGCCATGTTCGTGGCGCTGCGCTGTACGCTGCCGGACGGCGCCGAACTTGAGCAGATGCGCGCGCAAGGCGCGCTGGACGCGCTGCAACGCCAGGGCATAGACCCGATCCGGCACGAATTCCTGCCGCGCGTGCTGGCCGGCGTGTTTTCGGTCTGGATGCTGGGCGCGGTCAGCTGCCTGCTGACGCTGGTGCTGGCATACCTGGCGATCTACGGCTTTACGCCGTGGGCGCTGGCCGGCTACACGCGGGTGGTCGGCCAGGTGTTCAATCCGGCCGTGAGCCTGATCCTGGTGCTGAAAATATTCTTTTTCAGTCTGGCCGTGTCGTTCATCCCGATCGCCTCCGCGTATTACGACGGCCTGGCCGCAGTACGCCGCCACCGCACCCATCTTGCCACCGGACTGGCCGGCATGGTGCGCCTGTTTGCCGTTGTACTGGTGATTGAAGTGGCCTCATTGATGGGCAATTATTATTAACGCAGCTTTTATTTATTCACAACCTTTGGCGCCGCCAACCGTGAACCTCCATGACAGATAAAGCAAACGATACAGCGCCGATGCCGGCACCGCCGCCGATTCCCAACGTCGAGTTCAAGGCGGCCATGCTGCTGGTCCTGATGGTGGTATTGGTGTCGGCCGCGGCGATCTACCTGATGTATGCGCGCGGCGTGTTCGAATCGACCCAGAAGCTGGTGCTGGTAGCGGACGATGCCGAAGGTGTCGTGGTCGGGATGGACGTCACGTTTTCCGGTTTTCCGATCGGGCGCGTCAGCCGCATAGAACTCAACCGCGAGGGCAAGGCGCGCATGATTGTCGACGTCGCGCAGAAGGATGCGCACTGGTTGCGCAACTCCAGCATCTTCACGATGGAACGCGGCCTGGTCGGCGCGACCCGGCTGCGCGCGTTCAGCGGCATCCTGAGCGACCCGCCATTGGCGGACGGCGCGGTGCGCAGCGTGCTGGCCGGCGATGTGAGTGCCGAAATTCCGCGGCTGCTGGCCAGCGCCAAGCAACTGATCGAAAATCTGAATGCGCTGACTGGTACCGACTCGCCGCTGGAGTCAAGCTTGCGCAACGTCCAGTCTGTCACGGAAAAACTGGCCGGCAAGAGCGGTGCGCTGGGTGTGCTCGCCGGCACCGATGAAAATGCACAAAAACTGCTGATCACGATCGACCGCGCCAACCAGTTGCTGGCCACCGTCGACGGCCTGGCGACCAAGGCCGACAGCCAGGTGTTTGGCAGCAACGGCGTGATGCCCGAAGCGCGGGCCGCCATCGTCCAGCTCAACGGCTTGCTGCTGGACGTCAGAACCAGCATGAAAAAAATCGATGCGGTGCTGGTCGAAGCGCAGACGGTCGGCGCCAACCTTAAAGACGCCACCGCCGACCTGGCGCCGCTGCGCGCCGACGTCGACAGCAACTTGCGCAAGGTCGAGCAACTGGTCAATGAAATCAATCGCAAGTGGCCGTTCAAACGCGAAGCGGAGATCAAGCTGCCATGAGAATTACATCTGTTGCTGCCGCCATGCTGCTCTGCGCCTGCGCCAGCGGCCCTGCTGTGCCTGACTGGCAGATGAACGCCAAGAGCGCCATCGAGCGCGCCACCTCCGCTTACCTGTCCGGCAACGACCGGGTCGAGGCCCAGGAGTTTGCCCGTGCCCGCAGCGAGACAGCCAGTACCGGCCGGATCGCACTGGTGGCGCGCGCGGAACTGATACGCTGCGCCAGCCGCGTCGCCAGCCTGGTGCTGGAGGACTGCAGCGGATTTGACAGGCTGCGCCAGGATGCCGCCGCGCCGGAACGCGCATACGCGAACTATTTGGCCGGCATTGCGCAGCCGCAAGATATCGCGCTGCTGCCCGCGCAGCACCGCGGCGCGATCCAGGCATCCAACCCTGACGCCGCAGTGGCCGCCATCGGCGATCCGCTGTCGCGGCTGGTGGCGGCCGGCGTGCTGTTTCGCAGCGGTCGCGCCACCCCGGCAGTGCTGACGCTGGCGGTCGATACCGCCTCTGCCCAGGGCTGGCGCCGTCCATTGCTGGCATGGCTGGGCGTGCAGGCGATGCGCGCCGAACAGGCCGGCGACACGACGGAGGCGCTGCGGCTGCGCCGGCGCATCGATCTGGTGCAGACAAAGCCCTGAAAACGCCGAACGAACGCCGAACGCAATCAGGGCGCGACCGGCACCGTGGCCGGCATTTCTGCCCTCTCGTGGTCCGTCCTCCACTGGCTGACTACGATGCCGCCGATCAGGCCGCGCCAGCCAGCACATCGGCCCGCTTGGCGCGCAACAGGAAGGGCGCCAGCAACAGGCCGGCCAGCGAAAAGCGCAGCAGCGCGATCCAGACCGCCGACAGATCCTTCATGGCCGGGAAAGTCGTGCCCAGACGCCGGCCACAAGCAGCCGCGCCAGAATGCCGTGCAGGCGGTCAGGTATCAGCATCTTCAAGGCTCAGGTTAAAAATCGAATCGGGGAATTTCGCAGCGCAGAGTCGGAGCTCGCGCGCGTTGCGACGCGCTTCCCGACTCCATCCGCGCAACTTGCACGAAATATAATACTATTGGCTGTATTTTTTAGACCGCATTAATATCATGCGCAAACTATCTAAATAATCAATATACTCCCTATTTAGTGCATTTAAATCAAACTATTCAACGGGCAGGATCGGACGGAATTACAGATCGAAACTGATCCCCTGCGCCAGCGGCAGCGCGTTGCTGTAATTGATGGTGTTGGTGGCGCGCCGCATATAGGCTTTCCAGGCGTCGGAACCGGACTCGCGCCCGCCACCGGTTTCCTTCTCGCCGCCGAACGCGCCGCCGATCTCCGCTCCGCTGGGGCCGATGTTGACGTTGGCGATGCCGCAATCGCTGGCGGCCAGAAAGCGTTCCACTTCGCGCAGATCGCTGCTGAAGATGCAGGACGACAAACCCTGCGGCACGCCGTTGTTCAGCGCAATCGCCTGCTCCAGCGTCGTGGTGCGCACCACGTACAGGATAGGCGCGAAGGTTTCGTGCTGCATCAGCGCAGTCTGGGCCGGCATTTCCACCAGTGCCGGCCGCACATAATGGCCGAGCGCGCAGCCGTCCACCGCCACCGCCTGACCGCCGTGCACCCGCCCGCCATCGGCGCGTGCGGCCGCCAGCGCGGTCTGCATCGCATCCAGCGCTTGCGCATCGATCAGCGGCCCGACCAGCGTGCCGGCCTGCAGCGGATTGCCGACCGGCAGCGCGTCGTAGATGGTCTTCAGTTGCGCCACCAGCAGATCATAAATACTCTCATGCACGAACAGCCGGCGTAGGCTGGTGCAGCGCTGGCCGGCGGTACCGACTGCCGCGAAGGTGATCGCGCGCACGGCCAGCGCCAAGTCTGCGCTGGGCGCGACGATCATCGCGTTGTTGCCGCCGAGTTCCAGAATCGTGCGCGCGAAGCGCTGTGCGCAACGCTGGTTCACCGCGCGGCCCATCGCGGTGCTGCCGGTGGCGCTGACCAGCGCCACGCGGGCATCGTCGACCAGCGCGACCCCGGCAGCGGCGCCGCCGAGGATCAGCTCCGACAGTCCGGCGGGCGCATCGCGGCCGAAGCGCGCGACCGCCCGCGCAAACATGCCTTGCACCGCAATCGCGGTCAGCGGCGTCTTCTCGGACGGCTTCCAGACCACGCTGTTGCCGCAGACCAGCGCCAGCGCGGCGTTCCACGACCATACCGCGACCGGGAAGTTGAACGCGGAAATCACGCCGACCACGCCGAGCGGATGCCAGACTTCCATCATCCGGTGGCCGGGGCGTTCGGATGCGATGGTCAAGCCATACAACTGGCGCGACAGGCCGACCGCGAAATCGCAGATATCGATCATTTCCTGCACTTCGCCCAAGCCTTCCTGCACGATCTTGCCGGTTTCCAGCGTGACCAAGGCGCCCAGCGCCGCCTTGTGGGCGCGCAGTTCATCGCCGAACAGGCGCACCAGTTCGCCCCGGCGCGGCGCCGGCACCTGGCGCCAATGCGCAAATGCCGCTTGCGCGCTGGCGATGCGGGCGCCGACTTGCGCGGCACTATCGACCCGCAGGCTGGCCAGCGTGGCACCGTCCACCGGTGAGCGGGCAATCAGATCCCGGCCCTGATACTGGCCCAGATCCACGCCGCATTCCTGCAATACTGTTGTGATGTCGTTCATTGCTGCTCCCGTTGTCCTGTCATATCGTCGAGTCAAGCTGCGTAATATTGCCCGAAACGGTTGCCGACGAAATCGGCCAGCCTGGTCTGCTCCTGCCGCACCAGCCCGGCCTGCGGCAATTTACCGGCCAGCACCAGATCGACCATCGTGCAAATCCCGGCCGCGGTGGTGATCTGGATCGCCGACAACAGCTGTCCGTTGACCTGCTGGCTGTAGATTTTCTTCGCGTAAGTCTCCTGCTCCAGACGCCCGTCGCGCATCCCGCAGACGCTGACGAACACCAGCACCACGTCCTGCTTGGTGATCGGAATCGCGGTTTCCATGATTTCCTTGAGGATGGCGCGGCGCGCCGGCAAACCCAGTTGCAAGTCCCGGATCAGCATCTTGACGATATCCCGATGACCGGGATAGCGCACGGTCTTGTAATTCAGGTTCTCGACTCTTCCGGCCAGCGTTTCGCACAGCGTGCCCAGCCCGCCAGAGGTGTTGAAGGCTTCGTAATGGATGCCGTCCAGCGCGAATGCCTCGATCTCTTCCAGCGCCGAAGTCTCGCGCAACTGGCCGTCGACAATCGCTTCGCAGGGATTGCAGTATTCATTGATCAGGCCGTCGGTACTCCAGGTCAGGTTGTACTTGAACGCATTGTTCGGATAGATCGGCAACGCGCCGACCCGCATGCTGACGTCGCGCAAGCGGTCGAAACGGCTGGCGACATCGCTGGCGACGATCGAAATGAAGCCCGGCGCCAGTCCGCATTGCGGCACGAAAGCGGTGCTGGCGCCGGCGGCAATCTGCTTGACGATACGGGTGCTCTCGACATCTTCGGTCAGGTCAAAATAATGCGAGCCGGCCGCCTTGGCCGCCGCCGCGATCACCGGCGTCAGGAAATACGGGCAAGCCGACAGCGTCACCTTGTGACCGTCGATCAGGCCGGTCACGGTGGAGGCGTCGGAGATATCGGCCTCGACCACGCTGACGTTCGGGAAACCGGCCCGGCGGATGGTTTCCAGCCGCAGCGGATCGCGGTCCGCCACGGTTACTGCGTAGTCGCCGCTGTGGCACAACAGGTTGAGGATGGCGTCGCCGATTTTGCCGGCGCCCAACAGGATCAACTTGCTTGTCATCGTATTCTCCGCCTGGTTCTGCTTATTCAAGTGCGATGGGTCCAGTGTAGAACCAGGTGCTGTCAGAAAATAGAGAGAACAGTGTCGTCAGAATGTACTATTCTGATACAAATTGACCAAAAAATACTACACTCTGGAATGATGAAACCGAATCTGGATGAAGTCGACAATAAAATCCTGGCCTTGCTGATGGACGATGCACGCATGCCGATCTCCACCATCGCCAAACGGGTCGGGGTCGCGCGCACCACCGCCATCGCCCGCATCGGCGGGCTGGAGAAGCGCGGCGTGATCGCCGGATACGGCCTGCGCCTGAACCAGGCCCTGTATCAGCCGGCGGTGCGGGCCTATGTCGGGATCTCGGTCGATCCGCGCCAAGCCGGCGTGCTGGTCGGCGCGCTGGAAAAAATCCCCGAAGTCGAGTCCTTGTGCGCAGTCAGCGGCGCCATCGATTACATGCTCACGCTGCGCTGCCAGTCGACCGGCGAACTCGACCATCTGCTCGACCGGATCGGCCTCATCAACGGCGTGCGGCAAACCTCGACCTCGATCATCCTGAGCCGCCGCATTGACCGCAGCCCGATCTAATTTGTTTCCAAATAGAATGTATCGCAATGATCTGCGATAAGTTCGGCCACGCCGGCTGCCCTATAATCGCGCCATGAAAGAACGCTATTTACGCAGTCTGCGCCTGCTGTCCGAGTGCTATCACGGCTTCGAACAAATGTCCGCGCCCAGCATCCGCAAAACCGGTCTGACCCAGGCCCAATTCGACATCATCGCCACCCTCGGCAATACGCCGGGCATGACCTTCAAGGAACTGGGCCAGAAAACCCTGATTACCAAGGGCACCCTGACCGGCGTCGTCGATCGGCTGGTAGCCAAGCAGCTGGTACGGCGCATCACCAGCCTGGAAGACCGTCGCAACACCATTGTGCAACTGACTGCAGCCGGCGAGCACACCTTCGAACAGGTATTCGATCCGCACGTACAGTTTTGCAAGCAGCCATTCTGCGATTATGCGGAAGCGGATTTTGTCGCGCTCGAAGCAAACCTGGGCAGGCTCAAAATCCGGCTGGATGCGACGATTGCCGCCATCAAGAAGGCTGCACCAGGAAAAAAAAGCGGGATATGATGGTGCCGGCATGAAAAATACGTCAGAATGTGCAACCGTTTTAATTGTCAACAAGAAATTTTTTGACAACTTCCGATCCGGCAGAACTACGCAATTCCGGCAAACATTGACCTGGCATCTGGCGGCATACGAATGGAAGGATTGGTTTATATGCAGACCACGGCTAATTGCGTCAAGTCGCGAACCGACGCCGCCTGTCACCAGTTCCTATTTTGCCTATTAGCATGATAAAAATCGCAGATTCGCTTGATGCAACGCAAAGTCGCCAGATGCTGCTGGAATATCAGGCGCTGCTGGATAACGTTGCGCTCGGCATCGCATTCGTCCGCGACGGACGCATCGTGCACTGCAATTTGTGCCTGAGCGAAATGTTCGGCTGGCCCGGCGAGCAACTGGTAGGACAGCCGGTCAGCCTGCTCACGGCACCGGCGGCCGAATTAAGCAGCCCTGGCGAGAAGACGCCGGACAGCGTGCCGGCGCTCGATACCGAACTGCTGCTGCAAAGGCGCGACGGCAGCACGTTCTGGTGCCGGCTGCTGGCAAATGCGATCGATCCGGCCGATCCCGGCAGAGGCGAAATCTACATCATCGAAGACATCACAGAGCGCCGCGCCACCGATGCTTCCGCGCACCGGCTGTTGCTGGAACACCAGGCGATTCTGGACAACGTTTCGCTGGCCATCACCTTCACCCGCAAACACCGGTTCTTGCACTGCAACCAGCGCTTTAGCGAAATGTTCGGCTGGCCCAGCGACGAACTGATCCAGCAGAGCACCGACACGCTGTATCCGTCGCCACAGGCGTTCGCCGAATTATCCAGCATTGCCAGGGCGACGCTGGGCAGCGGGCAACAGCTCGACACCGAGCTGCTGATGCGAAGACGCGACGGCAGCACCTTCTGGTGCCGCATGCTGGCCAAGGCGATCGATCCGGGCGATCTCGGCCGCGGCTCGATCTACATCACCGAAGACATCACCGAACGCAGGAACGCACAGGAAGCGCTGATGCGCGCGCGCGACGACCTGGAGTTGCGGGTGCAGGAGCGTACCGCGGAGCTGGCTACCGCCAACCAGCGCCTGCAAGCCGAGATCCAGGAACGCCTGCAGGCCGAAAAACATATCCGCCACCTGGCCGATCACGACGCGCTGACCGACCTGCCGAACCGCCGCCTGCTGGAAGACCGGCTCAGGCAGGCGATGGCCGCCGCCAAGCGCAGCGGCAATCAGGTCGCCATCATGTTTATCGATCTCGACAGCTTCAAGCCGATCAACGACTTGCTCGGCCACCGGGTCGGCGACCTGCTGTTGCAGGCGGTGGCAAGGCGGCTGCGCGATCTGCTGCGTGCAGTCGACACCGTGGCGCGCATCGGCGGCGACGAGTTTGTGCTGGTGCTGCCCGACATGCACTCACAGGAAACTGCGGGCGAGACCGCAAAAAGAATCATGACCGCGCTGGTGCAGCCATACCTGATCGAAGGCAATGCGCTGACCGTCACGGCCAGCATCGGCATCAGCCGCTATCCGCAACACGGCACCGATGTCGACACCCTGATAGGCCGCGCCGACGACGCGATGTACCAAGCCAAGCAAATGGGGCGTAGCAATTA
The DNA here is from genome assembly GCA_030698225.1 of Oxalobacteraceae bacterium. Taxonomy (GTDB): domain Bacteria; phylum Pseudomonadota; class Gammaproteobacteria; order Burkholderiales; family Burkholderiaceae_D; genus AVCC01. Next base: position 60,265 of record JAUYNR010000012.1, read on the forward strand.
CCAGTTCCATATCGACCGCAGCAAGGAATAGTTTTTCCATTTCCGCACACCAATAAAAAAAGCCAGCCGGCAAATTTCTGGCGGCTGGCCTGGCAATGATTCAGGACGTCTAGACTACTGCACCATCGTTTTCAACTTTGTCCTTGACCGGCTTGATCAGGTCCTCGCGCTTGATGCCCAGCCACATCGCGATCGCAGCGGCGACGAACACCGACGAATAAATCCCGAACAGAATGCCGATGGTCAGCGCCACCGCGAAGTAATGCAGCGCCGGGCCGCCGAACAGCAACATCGACAACACCATGATCTGGGTCGAGCCGTGCGTGATGACGGTGCGCGAAATGGTGCTGGTGATCGCGTGATCGATGACCTGCGGCACCGCCATCTTGCGGTGCAAGCGGAACATTTCGCGGATACGATCGAAGATAACCACCGATTCATTGACCGAATAGCCCAGCACCGCCAGCACGCCAGCCAGCACCGAGAGCGAGAATTCCCACTGGAAGAACGCGAAAAAGCCCAGAATGATTATCACGTCGTGCAGGTTGGCGACAATCGCCGCCACCGCAAACTTCCATTCGAAACGCAGCGCCAGATAGATCATGATGCCGATGATCACCATCGCCAGCGCCATCAGGCCGTCATTCGCGAGTTCCTGGCCCACCTGCGGCCCGACGAATTCCGCGCGCTTGAGCACCACATCGGCATCTTTTGCCTTCAGCGCCGCCATCACCTTGCTGTTTTGCTCGACTGCCGTCACGCCGCCCTTGAGCGGCAGCCGGATCATCACATCCTGGGCGGTGCCGAAGCTCTGCACCTGATTATCGGTGTAGCCCAGCGCTACCACCGATTTGCGGATGCCATCAATATCGGCCGCCTTGGAATAGGCCACTTCCATCACGGTTCCGCCGGTAAATTCAATCGACAGATGCAGGCCCTTGCTCACCAGGAAAAACACCGCCAGCGCAAACGTGAGCGCCGAGATCGCATTGAGTATCAGTGCGTTGCGCATAAACGGAATATCTTTTTTGATGCGGAATAATTCCATCATCTACCCTTTCGATGCGGCGCCTGGCCCGGCCAGGGCGCCGCGAGATGCTTGATTAAAGCTGAAAAAACCAACTCAGGCCCGGGGCGGCCGGCAACACCGGCCGCCCCGGGCGGTTTAATGTTCCGGCTTCCAGACCGTCCCGATCGACAGGCTGGTCAGCTTCTTCTTGCGGCCGTACCACAGATTGGCCAGGCCGCGCGAGACGAACACCGAAGAGAAAATCGAGGTCACGATGCCGATGCAATGCACCACCGCGAAGCCGCGGATCGCGCCGGAACCGAAGATCAACAGCGCCAGGCCGGCAATCAGCGTGGTCACGTTGGAGTCCAGGATGGTGGCCCAGGCCCGGTCGAAGCCCGTCGCTATCGCCGCCTGCGGCGAGTGTCCGGCGCGCAGCTCTTCCCGGATCCGTTCGTTGATCAGCACGTTGGCGTCGATTGCCATACCGAGCGTGAGCGCAATCGCGGCAATCCCGGGCAGGGTCAGGGTCGCCTGCAGCAGGGACAGGATCGCCACCAGCAACAGCAGATTGGTCGACAGCGCGATCACACTGAACAGTCCGAACAGCATGTAATACACGGCCATGAAAGCGGCCACCGCCAGAAAGCCGTACATGGTCGAATCGAAACCTTTCTTGATGTTTTCAGCGCCGAGTTGCGGGCCGATGGTGCGCTCCTCGATGATTTCCATCGGCGCCGCCAGCGAACCGGCGCGCAGCAGCAATGCCAGGTCGCTGGATTCCTGGGATGAACCTTCGCCGGTGATCTGGAAGCGGGCCCCGAGTTCATCCTGGATCGTGGCCACCGTCAGCACTTCGCCGCGGCCTTTTTCGAACAGCACGATCGCCATCAATTTGCCGATCTTGCCGCGGGTCGCGTCACGCATGCGGCGCCCGCCGTCGCCGTTCAGATCGACGCTGACCGACGGCCGGTTGTTTTGATCGAAGCTGGCGCTGGCGCTGGAGATATAGTCGCCGGTAATGATCGGTTCCTTGTACAGCACCACCGGCGCGCCCTTGCCGACCTTGAACAGTTCGGAGCCAAACGGAATCGCGGCGCTTTCTTCGGTGCCGCGGCTAACTGTCTCATCGACCAGGCGCACTTCCAGGGTCGCGGTGCGGCCGATGATGTCCTTGGCACGCGAGACGTCCTGCACGCCCGGCAACTGCACCACGATCCGGCTGGCGCCCTGGCGCTGGATGATAGGCTCGGCCACGCCGAGTTCATTGACGCGCTTGGACAGGGTCGTGATGTTCTGCTGCACGCCGTCATCCAGGGTTTTCTTCAGCGCTTCCGGCTGCATGCCCATCACCAGCTTGAACTCGCTGCCGCTGCCGCTTGCATTGAAATTCAGTTCACCGAGCTGCGAGGCCAGTTGTTCCTGCGCCTTGTCCAGGGTGGCCTGATCGCGGAACTGCAGTTCGAGCGTATCGGCGTTGCGGGCCAGACCTGCGTAGCGGATATTCTTGTCGCGCAAGATGCTGCGCACGCTGGCCTGCAGACCTTGCAAACGCTTGTTCAGCACCGCCTTGGTATCGACTTCCATCAGGAAATGTACGCCGCCGCGCAAATCCAGACCGAGGTACATCGGCATCGCATGCAGGCCTTGCAGCCAGCCGGGCGTGTTCGGCAACAGATTGAAGGCGACGATATACACCGGGTCCGCCGGGTCGGTATTGAGTTCCTTTTCCAGCAATGCCTTGGCCTTGAACTGGGCATCCGGATTGGCAAAGCGGGCTCGCACCGAACCCTGATTGCCGACCATTTCAAAGTACGCACCGCCGGTCGTCATGCCATTGGCTTGCAAAATCTGCGCTACCCGCGTCACCAGGCCGGCATCAACCTTGATGGTGGCTTTGGCACTGCTGATTTGCACTGCGGGCGATTCGCCAAAGAAGTTCGGCAGCGTATACAACACGCCCAGCACCAGCGCAAAGGCGATAACGAGATACTTCCAGAGTGGATAGCGATTCATATTGATTCAATGTTCAGGGTGGGCCGACGGGCAGAAATGGCCTGGGAGACGTGCATGGCCGGAACTGCGCGCAAGGCGCGCAGCGGCACACGCAGCATCAAATCGATTTGATCGTGCCCTTTGGCAGCAGAGTGGCGATGGCCACTTTCTGGATCACGATTTCGGTGCCGCTGGCGATTTCCAGTGTCACATAGGCATCGGTTACCTTGGTAACGCGACCCAGCATGCCGCCGCTGGTGACCACTTCGTCGCCCTTGGCGATGGCCGCCATCATGGCTTTCTGCTCTTTCTGACGCTTCATCTGCGGGCGGATCATCAGAAAATACAGCACCGCAAACATCAGGATGATCGGTAAGAAACTGGTCAGGTTGCTGCCCAGGCCCAGCGCGTCTGCGGGGCCTGCTTGTGCGAATGCATTAGAAATAAACAAGACGTACTCCACTTGGTTGTTGTAAACAGGCAGGCATTTTAGCATTCAGGCATCGGTTTCCCGATGCGCCATTCTGCACCGGCCGGGGAAACCGGTGCCGGCATCCGGCAGGGCTTTTGCATTAAATGCATACAGGCAACAGTATTTTTAAAGCCGCAATAAAAATATGCGGAAAAGACTGTTTTTGGGCATATACCCTGCCAATATTCATCAGTTCAGGGGCTGTGCCGCAAGCTCCTGAATAAATACCCAGGATTAAACAGGCCCGTTGCCAATGGCGGAATCAGATTCCGCGCGCGCGTTCCGCCTTGAAGCGCAGCACAAACTCCGGAAATTGTTGCGCATCGATGGCCGAGCGCATTTCGCGCATCAGCTGCAGGTAATAGTGCAGGTTATGGATGGTATTCAGGCGTGCGCCGAGGATTTCGCCGCTGCGGTGCAGATGATGCAGGTAAGCGCGCGAAAAGTTGCGGCAGGCATAGCATTCGCAAGTTTCGTCCAGCGGCAACTGATCCTCCTTGTGGCGCGCATTCTTGATCTTGATGTCGCCGAAACGGGTGAACAGCCAGCCGTTGCGCGCGTTGCGGGTCGGCATCACGCAATCGAACATGTCGATCCCGTTGGCAACGCCGGCCACCAGGTCTTCCGGCGTGCCGACCCCCATCAGATAATGCGGTTTGTCGGCCGGCAGCCGTGGCCCGATGTGTGCCAGCATCCGCATCATGTCCTCTTTCGGCTCGCCCACCGACAGCCCACCGATCGCGATGCCGGGAAAGTCGATCTCCTCCAGCCCGGCCAGCGACTCGTCGCGCAGATGCTCGAACATGCCGCCCTGTACGATGCCGAACAGCGCGTTCGGATTCTCGCCGTCGGTGAACTCATTTTTCGAACGCCTGGCCCAGCGCAGCGACATCCGCATCGAGTGCGCCGCCTCGTCGATGGTGGCCGGACGGCCGTCGATTTCATACGGCGTGCATTCGTCGAACTGCATCACGATGTCGGAATTCAGCGCGCGCTGGATCTGCATCGATACTTCAGGCGACAAGAACAATTTATCGCCATTGATGGGTGATGAAAAATGCACGCCCTCCTCAGTGATCTTGCGCATCGCGCCCAGCGAGAATACCTGGAAGCCGCCGGAATCGGTCAGGATCGGCTTGTCCCAGCCCATGAAACGGTGCAGGCCGCCGAATTTTTTCAGCACTTCCATGCCCGGTCGCAGCCACAGGTGGAAGGTGTTGCCGAGGATGATCTGGGAATCGATCTCCTTGAGTTCGAGCGGCGACATCGCCTTGACCGTGCCGTAAGTGCCGACCGGCATGAAGATCGGGGTTTCGATCACGCCGTGGTTCAGCGTCAGGCGACCGCGCCGGGCCGCAGTCTGGCCGCTGTCGTCGGTCTTGAGAAGTTTGAAATCAAGCATGTTGTTTGGTAGTTAGAAGCATCGCGTCGCCGTAGCTGAAAAAACGATAGCGCTGGCAAATAGCATGGGAATAGGTATTGCGGATGGTGTGATAACCGGCGAACGCGGAAACCAGCATCAGCAAGGTCGATTTCGGCAGGTGGAAATTGGTGACCAGGCGATTGACCGTCTTGAATCTGTAGCCGGGCATGATGAACAGCGCGGTATCGGCACTGCCCGTTTGCAGCGGGCCCGATTGCGAGGCCGATTCCAGCGCGCGCAGGCTGGTGGTGCCGACCGCCACCACGTCGCGCCCGGCCGCCCTGGCGGCTTGCACCGCGTCCACCGTCGCTTGCGGTATCGTGTACCACTCGCTGTGCATCTGATGCTCGGCCAGATTTTCGGTGCGCACCGGCTGGAAGGTGCCGGCGCCGACATGCAGCGTCACGAACGCGAACTGCACGCCCCTGGCGCGCAGCAGCGACAGCAATGCATGGTCGAAATGCAGGCCGGCGGTCGGTGCCGCGACTGCGCCGGGCTGTTTCGCATACACGGTCTGGTAGCGGGTTTCGTCGAAGGCATCGGCAGTATGCTCGATGTACGGCGGCAGCGGCAGCCGGCCGTGCGCCTCGATCAGTGCGAACACGTCGGATGGGAAATTCAATTTGTAGAATTCGCCGACCCGCAAGCCGACCGTGACGTTGAACGCGTCGGCCAGGCGGATGCTGCTGCCGATCGCCGGCGACTTGGAGGCGCGGATCTGCGCCAGCACGGTGCGGCCATCGATCACCCGCTCGATCAATACCTCGACCTTGCCGCCGGTGGCCTTGACGCCGAAGAAACGCGCTTTCAGCACCCGGGTATCGTTGAACACCAGCAGATCGCCGACAGTGAATTGTTCGGCAATATCGGCAAAGCTGCGGTCTATCAGCGTGTCGCCATCGACGTGCAGCAGGCGCGACGCGCTGCGCTGCGGCAGCGGCATTTGCGCGATCAATTCTGGCGGCAGCTCGAAATCGAAATCGGATAAGGAATAAATGGCTCGCATTGGTTTCTAGCTTCTGATAATGAGACTGGCGAAACGCCAAAGTACTGTATTAAATTACAGCTTATTACGATGAAAAGCGCAGTTCGCTTTACAATAAACGCGGAAAATCCGCTATTTTACGCTTTAGAGCCAGATTTAAGCCTGACTATGCCGACACCCGAGCAAAACCCTGATGTTGCGACGGCTGCCGCCAGCAGCGAAAGCGCGCCTGCGGCAAAGATAAAGCCTGCCGCCGCGCAGAAGAAGCCCGGCAAGCTGGCGACCCGATTCGCCAAATTCGGCCTGCGCAGCGGCATGGATTTCGTGCTGCACCTGCCGGCGCGCTACGAAGACGAAACCGAAATCGTCCCGATTGTCGAAGCTGCCGCGCGTTTTGGCCAGCCGTCGCAGGTGGAAGGCATCGTCACCGGCTGCGAGGTGCAGCTCAAGCCGCGCAAGCAATTGCTGGTGACCATTGCCGACGACAGCGGGCATCAGCTGATAATGCGTTTCATCAATTTTTACGGCAGCCAGCAAAAGCAGATGGAGGTCGGCCGCCGCGTCCGCGCCCGCGGCGAGGTCCGGCACGGCTTCTTCGGGCCGGAAATGGTGCATCCGGCTTTCAGGGTCGTCACCGCCAATGCGCCGCTGGCGCAGGCGCTGACGCCGGTCTATCCGGCCGGCGTTGGCCTGTCGCAAGCGATCCTGCGCAAGGCGATCAACGAGGCGCTGAACCGGGTGCAGTGGCGCGACACGCTGTCGCCGCTGTGGCGGCAACGGCTGGAATTGATGGAATTCGAGCCGGCGATCCGGCTGCTGCACAACCCGCCGCACGATATCGACCAGTACACGCTGACCGAACGCACCCATCCGGCCTGGGAACGGATGAAGTTCGACGAGTTGCTGGCACAGCAATTGTCGATGAAGCGCGCGCAGGCCGCGCGCCGCTCGGTCGGCGCCCCCAGACTGGATACGGTCGGACAGCTGTCGAATGCGTTCCTGATGACGCTACCGTTCGCGCTGACCGGCGCGCAGCAGAAAGTGCTGGCCGAAATCCGCACCGATCTGCGCGCCGAGTTTCCGATGCAGCGGCTGCTGCAGGGCGATGTCGGCAGCGGCAAGACCGTGGTTGCCGCGCTGGCCGCCGCGCAGGCGATCGACAGCGGCTTTCAGGCGGTCCTGATGGCGCCGACCGAAATCCTGGCCGAGCAGCATTTCCGCAAACTGGCCGGCTGGATGGAGCCGCTCGGCATCAGCGTCGCCTGGCTGACCGGCAGCCTGAAGAAGAAGGAGAAAGCCGAGGCCAAGGCGCTGATCGAATCGGGCGCCGCGCAACTGGTGGTCGGCACCCATGCGCTGATCCAGGACACCGTGCAATTTTCCAATCTCGGCCTGGTGATCGTCGATGAACAGCACCGCTTCGGCGTCGGCCAGCGCCTGACACTGCGTAACAAGGGAACTGCGCAAGGCACGGCAGCATCAGCCGACCTGCCAGCCGGCGCCAGTCCGGCGGTGCCGCACCAGCTGATGATGTCGGCCACACCGATTCCGCGCACGCTGGCGATGACCTATTACGCCGACCTCGAAGTCTCGGTGATCGACGAACTGCCGCCCGGTCGCACCCCGATCGTCACCCGCGCGATCGACCAGAACCGGCGCGACGAAGTGATCAATCGCATCCACGCAGCCGCGCTGGAAGGGCGGCAAGTGTACTGGGTCTGCCCGCTGATCGAGGAATCGGAAGCGCTGGAACTGCAGACCGCCACCGACACCCACGCCACGCTGGCCGCGGCGCTGCCGACCCTGAACGTCGGGCTGGTGCACGGCCGCATGAAGCCGGCCGAAAAACAGGCGGTGATGGACGCCTTCATCCGCAACCAGACCCAGGTGCTGGTCGCCACCACCGTGATCGAAGTCGGGGTCGACGTGCCGAACGCGTCGCTGATGGTGATCGAACACGCGGAACGCTTCGGCCTGTCGCAGCTGCACCAGTTGCGCGGCCGGGTCGGACGCGGCGCGGCGGCTTCCGCCTGCCTGCTGCTGTACCAGGGCCCGCTGGGACCGGTCGCCAAACAGCGCCTGCTGATCATGCGCGAAACCACCGACGGCTTCGAGATCGCGCGCAAGGACCTGGAAATCCGCGGCCCCGGCGAATTCCTCGGTGCGCGCCAGTCGGGCCAGGCGATGCTGCGCTTCGCCAACCTGGAAACCGACCAGTGGCTGGTCGAAAAGGCGCGCGATGTCGCGCAGTTCCTGCTGCAGGACAAATCGGAAGACAGCGCACGCACGGTAAGAGCGCATCTGGCGCGCTGGCTGGGGTCGAAGGAAGACTTTTTGAAGGTGTGACGCTACGGCGCCAGCCTGGCAATGCGCCATGCTCCAGTAGGCTGGCGCGAATACACGATGCGGTCATGCAAGCGCGAAGGCCGCCCCTGCCAGAACTCCATCAGCTCGGGAACCAGCAGATAGCCGCCCCAATGCGGCGGCCGCGGCGGATGCATCCCGAACTTGGCCGCAAACTTCGCGGCGCGGGCAACCAGGGCCATCCGCCCTGGCACCTCGCGGCTTTGTTCGGATGCCCATGCGCCAATGCGCGAGTCCAGCGGACGCGCTGCATAGTACGCATCGCTTTCGGCATCCGGCAATTTCTCGACGCGTCCTTCAATGCGCACCTGCCGTTCCAGTTCAATCCAGTGGAACAGCAGCGCGGCGTGCGGATTGGCTTCCAGGTCGCGCCCCTTGTGGCTCTCGTAATTGGTGAAAAACACAAAGCCGCGGGCATCGACACCCTTGATCAGAACGATGCGTGCCGACGGCTTTCCATCTGCGCCCACGGTTGCCAGCGTCATTGCGTTGGGTTCCGGCAGTGCGGCGCTGAGCGCCTCGTTCATCCAGCTTTTGAACTGGAGTATCGGATCGGAATTGACCGCGGACTCGGTCAAGGAGCCCCGGGCGTAGATCTTGCGCAAATCGGCGAGCGATGTCATATGGTGGAAAATGGTGTCAGAGTCGAAGGCAGCGTCCAGTATATAGCAGACCCGGACTGCCAATTCCATACCGCAGCGGGCAGGCTGGCGAACGTCACCATCCACAATCATTCGCAACAACCACCAGTATGCACAAATAACACTATACTCACGCAATGATTGACTGCCACTTGAAATATACAGCATCCAGTACATAAAACCGCCAAGACCAGCGATTCACACCACAAGGAACCTGCAACATGCCCATCAGCGCCTATCTCGACACCCTGCCCGTCCTCGGCGCACGGGTTTTTCTGCACGACTCGGCCCAGGTCATCGGCGATGTCCGGATCGGCGACGACAGCTCGGTCTGGTGCAATGCGGTGCTGCGCGGCGACGTCAACCGGATCACGGTCGGCAAGTGCAGCAACGTGCAGGACCTGACGATGGGCCACGTCTCGCACCAGACCGCCGCCAGGCCGGACGGCTCGCCGCTGATCATCGGCGACTTCGTCACCATCGGGCATGCGGTCATCCTGCACGGCTGCACGATAGGCAACGCCTGCCTGATCGGCATGGGCTCCATCATCATGGACGATGTCGTGATCGGCGACGAAGTGATGGTCGGCGCCGGCAGCCTGGTCTCGCCCGGCAAGATGCTGGAAAGCGGGATGCTGTACCTCGGCCGCCCGGCAGTCGCAGTGCGCGCGCTGAGCGCCGCAGAGCGCGCCTACCTACACTATTCGGCCGAGCATTACGTGCGGGTCAAGGACAACTATCTGGGCGGGGCGGGAGTGGCTGGACAGAAGTGACGACAGCGCAGATGGAACTGGTCATCGACGATGGTGTTGACAAATCAAAGTCCCTGACCTACAAAGAAATATATCCGCTCATAGTACGGAACAGATGGGCGTGGGATATTTCCGAACGGATGTTAGGAGTGCGGAAAACGGGTTCGGGAGTCGAGGGCCGCTGACGACAGGATCCGCGGATTCTGGATAGATGCCCCAACTCCCAAAGGAGAGCGTCATGAAAGTTTCGAAATTAATTTTGCCCCCGATCGCTGCCGCAGCGTGTGTTGCCATAGTTGCAACTCAGATTGGCGCAGGGGCGGCCGAGTCGGGGTCGGACCAAGCCTTCAATGAAATGACAGGCCAGATGGCTGGCCGAGACACCGGCTCTGGATGGTTCGATAACTACGTCGCGGAGCTAAACCAGCAAATTGCCCTTCATGAAGGCACGGAGCCTTTTGGCGCAGCCGGTCCGAGTGGTCCGCTTGATGGGTTTAACGGTTATGTTGCAGGCTTCCGGATGCCGGACACTGGTTCGACATGGTTCAACAATTACATCGATGTAATTAACCGTGTGATTAAACAGAAACAGCAGTAAGTGGGTGCCCGCTGCACAATAACCGGGCCGGCCCAGAGCCCCGGGCACGGCCCGGCAGTTGTCAATCTCCCGCGGGTCCGTTCATGGACCTGCGTGGGGTGATAGCCGCCAATTTCTTCTCGGGTGACCCGCCGCCCGCCATGGCGACCCGCCCGCCGTACGACAACCCGAACAATTGGAGCACCTGGTCGGGCAGGGTCTTGTCCGGACTGGCCGCTTGCCAGTCAGCCACGTATTGCACAAACGGTTTGCCGGCGCTGCTCTTCGTAGGGTTCAGGTAAGGAATCGACTTCCACAGTTCAGGATGCGCCTCGAGCAGTGGGAGGAGTTTTGCGGCCACGAGTTCGTTTTTTTCGCGCAGGTAAGGGTTGCCGCTTAAGGAAGACTTGTTCTCTGCATACCATTCAAGAAACGACTGGCCTGCAGGAAGATGGCGGTGCGATTCACTCATCAGACGGATTGCGTAGGCAGAGAACGTGTTGCCGTAACCCGACCAGTTCCGCGTCGGGGGATTCGCCTCCCAGACGACCGCGAGCCGCCGCAGGGTGAAAAGCGACGCGGTTTCGCAAAGCGACTCCTCAAACCACTGGTTGCTTTCGTCCACTTTTTCGCCGCCGACGGTTTCCTTGCGATCGAAATTTGAGAATACATGGCACAGCTCATGGGCAAACTGAAAAACGTACTGGAACCACTGCCCATCCCTGGCGGTCAGCTGAATAACGTATTGCCCTTCCGCGCCCCGCTCGTAAAGCACCTTGGGCGACCCGCTACGGGGAATCACGCGGATACTGAGGCCGTCACCGGGAGCCTCGACATAGGCCATGAGTTCTCCGGCAACCGAGTCGAGCACCCGCTTAATGTCCCGAACATCCGCATTCCCCCAATCCCCTGGGGCGACATCGATGGCAATCGCCTGCCTCTTCGAAACGTGACCCTTGCGCGCAGTCCCCAGCGGATCCATGGGATCAAACTTGGCCGCGGCTCCGGCATGCATCGACACCGAAGCCGAGAGCATGAAAAGAACGAGCTTGCAGACCCGCACAACCAACCTTAAAGCACTCATGATGTAACCCCAGATGATCCTCAAGGCCGCCGGCACAGCACCATCCCGCAACCTCCAACGGGGCACCGGAACGCATCGGCTGGCCTCGCCGACACCTTCCACGCCCTGCCTGAAGTCTAGACTACAGCGCCTGTACCCGCAAGGATGCCTCCGGCTCGTTTTTGAGGCAGTAGACCGAAGTGCGTGCGTCTCCAACTCCACGACAATCCATCCGCCAGCGAAAAGAAAGCACCCGTCCGCTCACCGCGCAAGCGCCAGGTCAGACAGCAAGAATCAGCGCCGCCCGACCAGTGCGGCGCGCATCAACTCCCTGGCGCGCGCCTCGGGCTCGACCAGAAAATGTGTATTGCCAGCAATCATCGTTGGAAGAAACAAACAAAATATTTTGCGAATATGGCACTAAATTTAAAATTGATTATGCGTGACTACTTACCAGTCAAGCATCTGCGCACCGCAGTGGAAACTATCGGATTTTGTTTCCCCCTAATCTGGAAACTGTTGCACGCCGTTTGACGTTCCAGGCAATCAAGCCATTCTGGAACGCATGGCTGGCGCCCTGGTAGTAGGCGATATCGCGTTGCAGCAATGGATCGGTGGCAGCTACCGAAGACTCATAGCTGAGACCGAGGGCATCGTCATGGCGACGCATCGCGCGCCTGGGGCTGAGGATGGCCAGATTATCGCCATCGAACAACCCCAGATGCTGGTAGTTGCCGATCAACGCGCGGCCCGGGGCAGCGTCTTCGCGCAGCACATTGCGGCCGAAGAAGGTCGATGTGTAATCGAAATCAAGCAGCCCGAGCAGGGTCGGCGCCAGGTCGATCTGGCTGGCCACCGACGAGACTTCGCGCGGTTCGATAAAGCCCGGCGCGTAGATAAACAGCGGGATATGGTAGTTGGCCACCGGCAGGTCTTCCTTGCCTGCGCTGCCTGCAGTGTGATCGGCGACGAAGATGAACAGCGTCCGGTCGAACCAGGGCTTGTGCCGGGCCTGGGCAAGAAATTGGCCAATCGCATGGTCGGTGTATTTCACTGCGCCTTCGCGCCCGGTGCCGGAGGCGATGTCGATCCGCCCCTGCGGGTAGGTATAGGGGCGGTGATTGGAAGTGGTCATCAACTGCAGGAAGAAGGGCTTGCCGGCCGCATGATCGGCGTCGGCTACTGTTAACGTCTGCGCATACAGGTCTTCATCGGACATGCCCCAGGCATTCTTGAAATGCATGTCCGCCTCGGCCACGCTGCTCTGGTCGACGATGCGGTAACCGTTGCCGCCAAAAAAGGCGTTCATATTGTCGAAATAACCGCGTCCGCCGTACAGGAACACGCTGTCGTAGCCTTGGGCCTTGAACTGCTGGCCCAGGCTGCTGTAACCGGACTCCCGGCCAATGCGTTTTACGATCGAACGTCCGGGAGTGGGTGGGATGGATAGCGTGATGGCCTCCAGGCCGCGGTCGGTACGATTGCCCGTGGCGTAGAAATTTTTGAAAAACAGACTATGCCGGCGCAGTGCATCCAGATTCGGAGTCAGGCCGCGGCTATCGCCGAAGCTGCCCAGGAATTGGGCACTCAGGCTCTCGATGGTTACGAGTACGACATTCTTGCGTTTCGCTTGGCCCGGGTTATCGATCACCCGGCGAATGTCCTGCGGGTCGCTGCCGATAAAGCGCGCATTCGGCTCCTTGATCTCATCCCGAATCAGGGTGGCAACTTTCTGGTCCGGCAAGGAGGCGTAAAACTGGGCATAGTCCAGCTCGTTATTGCGAAATGCCGCAAAGAACTGGAACGGTCCATTGCTGGCCAGTTCGCGCTGATAGGCATTGCCGCCCAGGCCACGCGGGAAATTCTGCCCCAGCACAGTACTGCTTATTCCAATCATCGCCAACAAGGAAACCAGCCCCATCCAAGCGCGGGACTTCGGCAGCGGCGGCGCCTCGAGTGCCGCCGCAACCTGCCTTCTGAATGCGGCAGCCGTTCCTATGGCGACCATGGCCAGTACGGCCAGCAACGGGTAGATCGGGTAGGACTCGAGAATGTTGTTGATTACCTCCTTCGAGTAGACCAGGTAGTCGACGGCGATGAAGTTGAACCGCACGCCAAACTCGTCCCAGAAGATCCATTCCGCTACTGCAATGAACAGCATGACCAACATGCTAAAACTCAGCAGTGCATGCAAAAAGCGGCGGTGCCATTGCTGCTGCCAGAGGCGTCTGGGGCAGAGCAGCAAATAGATTGCCAGCGGCAAGCAGGCACACAGGAGAAAGCCAAGGTCATAGACCAGACCTATCCCATACAGGCTTAAAAGGCCGGACAGGCCAACATCGGCATCGGCCAAATGGCTGGCCAGCAATGCACTGCGGGTCAGGAAAAATACCGCAATCCAGGCCAGCAGGATGATTGACAAATAGCGGAGTTGCGCGTAATGGAACTGTGGCATCGGAGGGTCCTGTGGAATAACTTGCCGCAGCCTAACGCCCCCCGCGTGATGCGTTCGTCAACGCAATGTGAAAAAATCGTCAATTCATTTGAAAAGGTTATCTGATGCGCATTCTGGTTATCGAAGACAACCGCGATATTCTTGCCAACGTGCTCGACTACCTGCAGCTCAAAGGCTATAGCGTGGACTGCGCCCGGGATGGTTTGAGCGGCCTGCATCTGGCCAGTTCAGGGCACTATGATCTGATCGTGCTGGACATCATGCTGCCCGGCATGGATGGTTATCAGGTCAGCAAACGCCTGCGGGAAGATGCCCGCAACGAGGTGCCGATCCTGATGCTGACCGCTCGCGATGCGCTGGAGGATCGCCTGCAAGGATTGCAGGCCGGTGCCGACGACTACCTGATCAAGCCGTTCGCGCTGTCCGAGTTGGCAGCGCGCATCGAGGCCATCCTGCGACGCAGCCAAGGCAACCGAAAACGCCTGCTCAAAGTGGCCGATCTGGTCTACGACCTCGACACCCTGCATATCACCCGCGCCGGACAAGCGCTCAAAATCAACCCGCTGGGGTTGAAACTGTTGGCGATCCTGATGCAGAAAAGCCCGGCGGTGGTGCGCCGCGAAGCGCTGGAGGAAGCACTTTGGGGAGATCACTGTCCGGACAGTGACAGCCTGCGCAGCCATATCCACCAGTTGCGGCAAGTGATCGACAAGCCTTTCGCCACGCCGCTGCTGCACACATTACACGGGGTCGGCTATCGCCTGGCGGAGCGTACCGATGGTGTCTAAGCAGCCCTTTGCACGGCGTATTGTCATCGCCTTCGTGTTCATGACGGTGCTGGTCAGCGGCGCTTTTTCACTGAGTATCGTAGTTATCGTCCAGCTCATCGAGGTACGCCTTGTTTCAGAGGAACTGCGTCGTAAACTGGACACCGTGCTGGATGAAGATCTGAAACAGGGTCGTCTGCCGCGCCTGCATTCCAGCACGCGGTTCTATGCTTCGGATCGTCCTGAATATGCGATTCCCGAACAATATGCCAGGCTTGAAGAGGGCTTTACCGAGGTGCTTGAAGGCGACCAGGCCTTTTATGTCTACACCCAGGAAATCAATGGCAAACGTTATCTGTTGGTGCAAGAACAACATGAGTTCGAAGCCCGCGAACAGGTTTTATTCAATGTGGTGCTGGCGGGGTTCATATTCACGGTTCTTGGCGCTTGGGGGCTGGGTTGGGTGATGGCCAGGAAGGTCATGGCACCCGTGAGCCGGCTGGCCCAACAAGTGCGCCATCGCGATCAGCTGGATCCGTTGGCGCCGCCACTGGCCCCGGAATATCCGGATGACGAAGTGGGCCAGCTGGCTGCCGCCTTCGACAGCACGCTGGGCCAACTACGTCACTCGCTGGAGCGTGAGCGCCTGTTTACCAGCGATGTCAGCCATGAGCTGCGGACTCCATTGATGATCATCTCCAGCTCCTGTGAATTGCTGGAGCAAGCGCCGTTGGGGCCGCGTCAGCACGAACAGCTCAAGCGCATAGCCCGCGCATCCGGAGAAATGCGGGATCTGGTGCAGACATTCCTGCAGTTGGCCCGAGGCAAAAGCAAGGAAACGGACTTTGCTGCGACTGCCAGCCTGGCGCAGGTGGCAAAACAACAGTGCAGCCGCTGGGGCGCGTTATTGCAGGAGAAGGGACTCGATTTCCAGTGCATCAGCGAAGGCCAGGATAACGGTCGTTACAACCCCACTTTGCTGGGCACGGTGATGGCCAATCTGTTGCGCAATGCGCTGCACTACACCGAGCGGGGTCATGTGCATCTGGTACTGGAAACCGGAGGCTTCCGGGTCGAGGACAGCGGTACCGGCATTCCATTGGATCAGCAGGAGCTGATTTTTCAACCGTTCGTGCGCGGCTCCCAGGCACGAGGAGAAGGGTTGGGCCTGGGCCTGTCGCTAGTCAAGCGGATCTGCGCACACCAGGGTTGGAGTATCGCAATTAACGACCTGACGTCAGGCGGCAGTTGCTTCCGCGTCAGACTGGATAACGCCGTTTGACAATTTTTTCACACCTTTTTGACAAGAACTTAATGCCATGATCGCTAAAATAGCGAGCGCAACCACCCTCGAATGTCCCCTTATGACCAAAACTCGCCCCAACGAACTCGCTTTTACCCCCAGGCATGAGCAGCAGGCCGGCAACCGTGCCTTGCACAATCCATGCGCAGCGGTGGGATCGTGAAAGAAAACGAGCTGAACGGTGAACCGGATGCCCTGGCGCTCAAGGGCCGCGCCGGACTTGCTCGCATCCTGCATGCAGCCGGCTACTCGCTGGCCGGTTTGCAGGCGGCCTATCGCGGCGAGGCAGCCTTCCGCCAGTTGCTGGTGCTCAACCTGGTGCTGATTCCGATTGCCTGCCTGGCGGAGGTGACGCGCAGCGAGCGTGCGCTACTGCTCATCACGCCCCTGTTGGCGCTGATTGTCGAATTGCTCAATTCTGCCATTGAGGCAGCCATTGACCGCATTTCCCTGGCGATTCATCCGCTGTCAAAACAAGCGAAGGACATGGGCAGTGCCGCCCAGTTGCTGGCCATGATCCTGATTGCGGTGACCTGGGGAGTGATTCTGCTGTAGCTTTAGCCTGTCATCCTAAACGACCCCGGTTGGACGAACTTGGCGCTGGGCAGCTCAGGCCGTTGCGACCGCTGCCGCCCGCTCACCCCACGCTGTCCAGCGTCGGCGTCCCGGCCAGACCCAGCATTGCCGCACCGCTCATGCCGTCCAGCACGCGCCACGCAAGCGCCAGGTCGGACAGCAAGAATCAGCGCCGCCCGACCAGTGCGGCGCGCATCAACTCCCTGGCGCGCGCCTCGGGCTCGACCAGAAAATGTGTATTGCCAGCAATCATCGTTGCAACCGGCAGGCCGTCACGGAACAGCACCCGGTTGCCGGCCAGCGCGGGGATTTTATCGCCCGGCAGCAGGGTGCCGCACAGGTTGAGCGGATCGACTGCCGAGATGCAGATCAGGCTGCCGTCGGCAGGCCTCCTGCGGATTTCGCGCAGCAGCGGGATCGCTTCCGGCAACGCGAATTGTTCACCGGCCAGGCCGGCGACGAAACGCCCGCCGCGTATCTCCCCGCGGGCTTCCAGCCGATGCATGACCGGCAGCAGTTCGTGCCATGACGGCAGCCATCCTGCTTCCCGTTCCAGCAGGCGCCAGAACACGACGCCGTAGCGGCGCAGCAAGACCAGCGCGACGTGTTCCAGGGTTTGCGGATCGGTGCGCGGCTTCTTGCCGGGCACGGCCGGCGCGCCGGAGTCACAGCCGGTATCGCCGCGGCGCACCGGCGCCCAGCGGCCGGCCTCGTCCATCCCGGGCATGGCCCCGCCAGTGCGCCGGCGCCTGCCATGGCTTGCGCGTTTGGCGGCCGGCAACAGCAACGCGCGCAGCCCGGCAAAGCTGTCGGCATTGACCAGGCCGGTCGCGACCAGCTCGCCCAATGCATTTTCCAGTTCGACCGGCAGCAAGCGCGCATCGGTGACCAGTTCATCGAAGAACATTGCGCCGTCACGCTGCAGGGCGGCAAGCACGCGCTGGGCGCGCGCCGACATTTCGGCTTGCCCATCCCCGCCGGGCAGCGCCTGCCAGATGCCCAGCTGGCGCCGCGGCAGCAGCACGATCGGCGTGCTGCGCAGCGGTCCGCCGGCCGCACGCGGCGGCGCGCCGATCCGGCTCCAGACCAGCTTGCCGGACCGGCACAGATCGTCCAGCCATGGCGCGCAGTAGTCGCCCAGCCGGGCGGGCAGCAGCTCGCTTTCCCATGCGCCGGCGGCCGCTTCGTATCCTTCCAGTTGGGCGACGATTTGCGGCAGCGCGTCGCGTCCCTGCAGCCGCGCATCGGGCGCCAGGTGTTGCCAGTCGAACAGGAAACGCATGAAGTCCTGCCGTTCGACCGGCTCTATTTCGCGCCGCAGGCGCTTGATCGTGTAGCGGTGGATGCGCGCCAGCAGGTGCCGCTCGCACCACTCCTCGGCCGCGCCGCCCGGCGTGAAGCGGCCGCGCATCAGATAGCCTTCGGTTTCCAGGCGGACCAGCGCCGTGGACACGGCCGCCGCCGGCAGTCCGAGCGCCTGCGTAATGCCGGGCAGCGGCTGCGGTCCGAAGCCGCTCAGCCTGGCGCGCACGATTTCGACGATCGCCTGATCCCGGTCCCAGTCGCTGCGGCAGCTTTCCGCAGCCTTCAGCGCCGGGACGAAATCTGCCTGCGGGTAGGCCGCCTGCAGGCAAGCCACGCGTTCCACCGGCACCCACAGGAAATCGCCGCCCCCGATTTCCAGGCGGGCCGCCCGGCCGCTGCGCGCCAGCGCGTCGAGCC
Organism: Oxalobacteraceae bacterium; assembly: GCA_030698225.1. Lineage (GTDB taxonomy): Bacteria > Pseudomonadota > Gammaproteobacteria > Burkholderiales > Burkholderiaceae_D > AVCC01. The sequence continues at coordinate 78,369 of JAUYNR010000012.1, forward strand.
AGTCCGGCCAGCCGTGTTGCCGGCCGGCCTCGGCTGGCGTCACGCAGGCCAGGCGCATCAGCGCTTCGTGCATCTCGTCGGCATCGCGCACGCGCGGCCACGCTTCCTCGCGCACGCTGGCGATCGCGTCGCCATCCAGTGCGCCCAGATCGTCGGCCGCAGCGGGGTCGGTCCAGCGGCGGCTCAGCACCGCTTGGGTGCGGCGCTCTTCCAGCGGCGCGTCGTCGAGGAACGCATACGGACGCGCATTCAGGATCTCCATCGCCAGCGGCGACGGCGCCGGCAAGTCGCGCGCGATCAGCCTCATTTGACCTTGCTGGCCTTGCTCGATGCGCCTGAGCAGCGCCAGCCAGCCGTCGCTGTCCATCGCTTCGTGCAGGCAGTCATCGATGGTTTGCTCGACCAGCGGGTGGCTGGGCAGTTCGCGTTCGCCGACCAGGTTCTCCAGGCAGGCCGCCTGATCCGGAAAAACGGCCGCCAGCAGGTCGTCGCTTTTCATCCGCTGCAATTGGGGCGCGACTTTGCGTCCGCCGCTGTAGCGCGGCAGGGCCAGGGCGGTCGTCGCGTTCCAGCGCCAGCGCACGTTGAACAGTGGCGCGTCGAGCAGCGCCTGGATCAGCAGATGCTCTGCATTGCCGGAGCGCAGGTAGCGCCATACTTCATCCAGCGCGAAGCTGTGGCTGGTCGACAGCGACAGCACGATCGCGTCTTCGGTGGCGGCGGCCTGCAGCTCGAAATTGAAGGTGCGGCAAAACCGCTTGCGCAGCGCCAGCCCCCAGGCGCGATTGATGCGGCTGCCGAACGGCGCATGCAGCACCAGTTGCATGCCGCCCGACTCGTCGAAGAAGCGCTCCATCACCAGGCAGTCCTGGGTCGGAAGCGCACCCAGCGCGGCGCGTGCGCAGGCCAGATACTCGACGATCTGGCGTGCCGCGTCAGCGCCGATCTGCACGCCATCCACCAGCCAGTCGATGGCTGCGTCCAAGGCGGGAGCATCCTGTGCAATGCCGTTAGCCGTCCCGGCCGGGACGCCGCTTGCGCCCGCAAGCAAACGGTCGATCCGGCCGCGCAGCCGCGCGACGCCGGCCGACAGTTCGTCGCTGCGGCCAGGCGCCTCGCCCAGCCAGAACGGGATATTCGGCGCGGCGCCGTGCGCGTCCTCGACGCGCACGCGCCCGGTCTCTATTCTTAGTATCCGATACGAAGTATTGCCTAGCTGGAAAACGTCGCCCGCCAGGCTTTCGACCGCGAAGTCTTCGTTGACCGTGCCGATCGCCTGTCCCTGCGGTTCCAGCAACACCGTGTAGTCGGCATTGTCGGGAATTGTGCCGCCGGACGTCACTGCGGTCAGCTTCGCGCCACGGCGGCCGCGCACGGTGCCGGCTACCGTATCGCGGTGCAGATACGAGCCACGCACACCATTGCGGCCGGCATAGCCTTCGGCCAGCATCCGCAGCACCGCGTCGTAGCGCGCCCGCTCCAGTTCCGCGTAGGGTTCGGCATTGCGGACCAGGGCGAACAACGCGTCTTCGCTCCATTCCCGGCAGGCGACCTCGGCCACGATCTGCTGCGCCAGCACGTCCAATGGGGCGCGCGGGATGCGCAGCGCATCGAGTTCGTCGCGCCGGACGCAATCGAGCAGTGCCGCGCACTCAACCAGGTCGTCGCGCGAGGTCGGAAACAGCCGGCCCTTGGGCATGCCGCCGACCTGGTGGCCGGAGCGGCCCACGCGCTGCAGCAGGGCGGCAATGCTGCGCGGCGAGCCGACCTGGCAGACCAGATCGACGTCGCCGATATCGATGCCGAGCTCCAGCGAGGCGGTGGCGATCAATACCTGCAGCTCGCCGCGCTTGAGCCGCTGTTCGGCGTCCAACCGGTACTCCCTGGCGAGACTGCCATGGTGGGCGGCGACCGCTGTTGGACCGAGCCGGTCGGCCAGATGACGCACGGCGCGTTCGGCCATGCGCCGCGTGTTGACGAACACCAGTGTCGTGCGATGCAGCGCCGCCAGCTCCGCCATCCGGTCATAGGCCCGTTCCCAGACGTCGTTGGCCATCACCGCTTCGAGCGGTACCGGCGGCAGCTCGAGCGCCAGATCGCGCCGGCGGATGTGGCCGACGTCGACGATCGCGCAGTCGCCGCTGCCGGATCGGCCGACCAGAAAGCGCGCGACCGCGTCCAGCGGCTTCTGCGTTGCCGACAGACCAATGCGGGTAGGCCGCCGGGCACACAATGCGTCCAGCCGCTCCAGGCTGAGCGCCAGATGGCTGCCGCGCTTGCTGCCGGCCACCGCATGGATTTCATCGACGATCACGGTGCGGGTACTGGCCAGCATCGCACGGCCGCTGTCGGAGCCGAGCAGCACATACAGGGATTCCGGGGTGGTCACCAGGATGTGCGGCGCACGCTTGCGCATCGCCTGCCGTTCGTGCGGGGTGGTGTCGCCGCTGCGCACAGCGGTGCGGATGCCGGGGTCGGGCAGCCCGATGCGGGCCAGTTCGCGCGCGATGCCCTCCAGCGGCGCCTGAAGATTGACGCGGATATCGTTGGACAGCGCTTTCAGCGGCGAAACATAGACCACGCTGGTCGCGTCCGGCAGTACGCCTCCGCCAGCGATGCCTTCGCGGACCAGCGCGTCGATCGCCGCCAGAAAAGCGGTCAGGGTCTTGCCGGACCCGGTCGGCGCCGCCACCAGCGTCGGGCGCCCGCTGCGGATCAACGGCCAGGCGCGCTGTTGCGCCTCGGTCGCGCTGGTGAAAGTGCCGCGGAACCAGGCAGCGACAGCGGGGTGGAAGTCCTCCCAGGTATCGGCGGCGGGACATGCGGTAGTCATGAAATATTATATGAAGACGGTGTTGCGGACGGCAAGCCGATGCCGGTGCGGATATTTTTTATCGAAGATGAGCAAACTTACTGCCGGCTCCGCCATCAGGCATCGAACCAATCCAGCTCCGTCGCGCCTGTTGCGCGCCGCAAAAATGAAAAGAATTTTCGGCTGTGGAAGGACTAGAATATGTGGGTAATTCGATGAAAGCACAAGCGAGGTCTCACTCGCTTGTCTTGAGCCAGAGCGGCGCGGGAGCTTGTTTTCCCTCCGATGCGTGCGCTGATTGTGTATCTGCTGCTGCAGCCGGCAGCAGGAACGGGAGAGTGCGTTGCAACCTACCAATACCACCGATCCAACCTATTTTCATAAAGTCGTCGATTGCCAATGGGCCTGTCCGGCCCACACCCCGGTTCCCGAGTATATCCGGCTGATAGCGCAAGGCCGCTACGGCGATGCTTACATGGTCAACTGGGTGTCGAATGTCTTTCCCGGCGTGCTCGGGCGCACCTGTGACCGGCCTTGCGAGCCGGCCTGCCGTCGGGGCCGGGTCGAGGAAAGCAACGACCTGCATCCCGAGCCGGTGGCGATCTGCCGCCTCAAGCGCGTGGCAGCTGATTACAAGGGCGACGTCAAGAGCCGCATGCCCATCGTTGCAGCAAGAAATGGCAAACGCATCGCCTGCGTAGGCGCTGGGCCGGCTTCGCTGACGGTGGCGCGCGATCTGGCTCCGCTCGGCTATGCGGTGACCGTATTTGATGGCGCGGCCAAGGCCGGCGGCTTCATCCGCACGCAGATTCCGCGCTTTCGCTTGCCGGAGTCGGTGATCGACGAGGAAACCGGTTACATCCTGGACCTGGGCGTCGATTTCAAGAGCGGCCAGCCGGTCGATTCCATGCGCAGCCTGTTGGCGCAGGGATATGACGCTGTATTTGTCGGCTGCGGCGCGCCCCGCGGGCGCGACCTGGATCTTCCCGGGCGCAACGAAATCAACGAGAACATCCACATCGGCATAGACTGGCTGGCATCGGTGTCCTTTGGCCATGTCAGCGGCATCGGCCGGCGGGTCATTGTTTTGGGTGGCGGCAACACGGCAATGGATTGCTGCCGCTCGGCCATTCGCCTCGGCGCCACGGATGTGAAGGTCATCGTGCGCAGCGGCTTTGACGAAATGAAAGCGTCGCCGTGGGAAAAGGAGGACGCGCTACATGAAGGCATTCCCTTTCTGAACTTCCATGTGCCCAAGTCCTTCGAACATGCGGATGGCAAGCTCACCGGCATGCGCTTTGAGATCGTCACGGCGGCCTATGACGACGATGGCAAGCGCCGCCTGGTGCCCACTGGCGACGCCGATGTGCTGGTCGAATGCGACACGGTCTTGATCGCGGTCGGACAGGAAAACGCCTTTCCCTGGATCGAGAGCGATGTCGGCATCGAATTTGACCAGCGTGGCTTGCCGGTGCTGTTAAAGGACACGTTTCAGTCCACGCTGGCCCAAGTATTTTTTGGCGGCGACTCGGCCTACGGCCCCAAGAACATCATCACCGCCGTCGCACATGGCCATGAGGCGGCAGTGTCGATCGACCGATTGCTGCATGGAGAAGACATTGGCCATCGTCCGGCCCCGATGACCAACCTGATGTCGACCAAGATGGGGATCCATGAGTGGAGCTATCACAATGACGTGTCGGAAGACACCCGCTTCAGGGTGCCGTGGGCCAAGGCCGAGCTGGCGCTGGCAAGCATACGGGTGGAGGTCGAACTGGGCTTTGACGCCGCGACCGCGTTCAAGGAAGCGAACCGCTGCCTGAACTGCGATGTCCAGACCGTATTCAACCGGAAAACCTGCATTGAATGCGATGCATGCGTGGATATCTGCCCGATGGATTGCATCACCTTCACCACCAACGGCGATCAGCAAGACTTGCGAACGCGCCTGAAGGCGCCCGCCAGGAACCTGGTGCAGGACCTGTATGTGTCCGCCTCGCTGAAAACCGGTCGTGTGATGGTCAAGGACGAAGATGTCTGCCTGCACTGCGGTCTGTGCGCAGAGCGCTGTCCCACCGGAGCGTGGGATATGCAGAAATTCTTGCTGCACACCACACAGGCCGGGCCGAAGTGCCGTGACGTGAAGACTACCCAGATGGAGACCGCATGAAACGCATTGAAGCTGTCAACGACTTTGTGATCAAGTTCGCCAACGTCAACGGTTCGGGTTCGGCTTCCGCCAACGAGTTGTTTGCCAAGGCCATCCTGCGGATGGGCGTGCCCGTGAGTCCGCGCAACATTTTTCCCAGCAACATCCAGGGCATGCCCACCTGGTATGAGGCGCGCGTTTGCGAGAAAGGCTACCTGGGCCGGCGCGGCGGCGTGGACATGATGGTCGCGATGAACCCGCAGACCTGGGATGCCGATGTGGCCGAGATCGAGAGCGGGGGCTATCTGTTCTATGACAGCACCCGGCCGATTCCCGAGTCCAGGTTCCGCAAGGATATCGAGGTCATCGGCATGCCCCTGACGGAAATCAGCAACGCGGCGTATTCGGAGCCGCGCCAGCGGCAACTGTTCAAGAACATCATTTACGTGGGCGCATTATCGGCGTTGCTCGAGGTTGACGCTGACGTGTTCGAGAAGCTCTTTGCCGAGCAGTACCGGGGCAAGGAGATGCTGCTCGAATCGAATGTGCGCGCGCTGCATCTGGGGCGCGATTACGTCAAGGCCCACCTTTCTGCACCGCTGGGCATCCGGGTGCGGCGCGCCGACAAGGTGGGCAATCAGATTTTCACCGATGGCAACAGTGCGGCAGCGCTCGGCTGTGTGTATGGCGGCGCGACGGTGGCGGCCTGGTATCCGATCACGCCTTCGTCATCGATACCCGAGGCATTCCAGAAGTATTGCGACAAGTACCGGGTAGAGTCCGACACCGGGCGCAACAACTTCGCCATCGTGCAAGCTGAAGACGAACTGGCGTCCATAGGGATGGTGGTCGGCGCCGGATGGAACGGTGCGCGCGCGTTCACCGCCACGTCCGGACCCGGCATCTCATTGATGACCGAGTTCATCGGACTGGCTTACTTCGCCGAGATTCCGGTCACGATTATCAATGTGCAGCGTGGCGGTCCATCCACCGGAATGCCCACGCGCACGCAACAATCGGACTTGCTCGCTTGCGCCTATGCCTCGCATGGCGACACCAAGCATGTGCTGCTGTTCCCGGAAGACCCCTATGAGTGTTTTGAGCATGCGGCCGCTGCGCTGGACCTGGCTGACCGTCTGCAGACGCCGATCTTCGTGATGACCGACCTCGATATCGGCATGAATCAGCGCCTGTGCCAACCCTTTGTGTGGGACGATGCGCGGCAATACGACCGCGGCAAGGTCATGACCGCGGCCGAACTCGAAGCGGGCAAGGATTTTGGTCGTTACAAGGACGTGGACGGCGACGGCATCCCATGGCGCACGCTACCCGGCACGCACCCGACCAAAGGCAGTTTTTTCACGCGCGGCACAACGCGCGACCCGTATGCGCGCTACTCCGAGCGCGGGCCGGACTACATTTACAACATGGAGCGGCTACTCAGGAAGTTCAAAACGGCGGCCGATCTGGTGCCGCAACCGGTGTTGCGAAAAGCCTCGCAAGGGACGCGCCTGGGTGTGATTTACTTTGGCTCGACCAGTCCGGCCATGAACGAGGCGCTCGACGTGCTCACCCAAAGTGGCATCAATCTGGATGCACTACGCTTGCGCGCCTTTCCGTTTTCCGAGCCGGTCGGGCGCTTCATCGCCGAACACGACAAGGTGTTCCTGGTGGAGCAGAACCGCGACGCGCAGATGCACTCTCTGCTGGTCAACGAGCTTGCCATCAACCCGGCGCAGCTGGTCAAGGTGCTGCACTACGACGGCACACCCATTACCGCACGCTTCATCACCGATGCCATCGTCGAGAACCTGCAGGCCGCAGCCGCACCCCTGCACCAGGAGGCAGCATGACCTATCTCGCCAAGCCGAAACTGCACCATCCCTCGCTCACCACCAACAAGGTCGGTTACACCCGGCGTGATTACGAGGGACGCATCTCGACCTTGTGCGCTGGCTGCGGCCACGACTCGATCTCGGCGGCTATCATCCAAGCCTGCTGGGAGCTTGACATCGAGCCGCACCGCGTCGCCAAGCTCTCGGGCATAGGCTGCAGCTCGAAGACGCCGGATTATTTCCTGGGCGCGTCGCACGGCTTCAATACGGTGCATGGGCGCATGCCATCGGTACTGACCGGAGCCAATCTTGCCAACCGCGATCTGCTGTACCTGGGCGTCTCCGGCGACGGTGACTCGGCATCGATCGGGCTCGGGCAATTCGCCAATGCGATGCGGCGCGGCGTGTGCATGGCCTATATCGTCGAGAATAACGGGGTCTATGGCCTGACCAAGGGACAGTTTTCCGCCACCGCAGACAGGGGCTCAAAAAGCAAGAAGGGCGTGGTCAACCGCGACAACCCGATTGATCTGGTGGGGCTTGCGCTGCAGCTGGGCGCAACCTATGTCGCGCGCAGTTTTTCCGGAGACAAGGCGCAACTGGTGCCGCTCATCAAGGGCGCGATCGAACATGGCGGGGCTGCCTTCATTGATATCATCAGCCCGTGTGTGACATTCAATAACCATAGCGGCAGCACCAAGAGCTACGACTATGTGCGCCAGCACAATGAGGCGGTGAGCCGCATCGATTTCATCACCGAGCACAGCGAGATCACTGCCGAATATGTCGCCGGCGAAGTGATCGACGTGCAGCAGCACGACGGCTCCACGCTGCGACTGCGCAAGCTGCACGCGGACTACGACCCTACCGATCGCTACGCGGCCCTGAGCTATATCAACGCCCACCAGGCGCGCGGCGAAGTGGTGACCGGGCTGTTGTATCTCGATCCGGTCGCGACCGATCTGCACACCTCGCTCAATACCAGCGAAACGCCGCTCCATGCGTTGAACGAAAACGCGCTTTGCCCCGGTTCGCGGGTCCTGGAAAAGCTTAACGCGTCGCTGCGTTAGGCCGCCGGCTGTCCACGTTCTTTAACCCGACTTGCGAGAGGATCTCCACCATGGTTGAACGTACCGTTTTTCAATCCATGCCCCTACGCCACGTGGTCTGGCTGTCACCCCATGCCAGCGTGTGGGAGGCAGCCTGCGTGATGACCAAGGCCAATTGCGGTAGCGTACTCATTATCGATAACGCGGGAACTCTGCTGGGCATTCTGACCGAGCGCGATTTGATGACGCGCGTGCTGGCCAAGGCGCTCGATCCGCAAACCACCTGCGTGTCCGACGTGATGACGCACGACCCGCAATGCGTTGGGCCGGACATGAAAGTGTCCGAAGCCGTTTTGATCATGATTGAGCGCGGGTTCAGGCACCTGCCCGTGGTCTCGCCTGCATCCAAGATTTTGGGTGTGTTCTCGGTGCGCGACGCGTTGCCGCGCGAAGTCAGCAACGCGATAAGCCTGGCCGAATTTAACGATCAGGTGAATGACGCATTGGGATAAGGAAGACGTTTCAGGCACGGATAATTCCTTGAGGAATGTCTGCACTGCAGTGCACGGTAAAGTGTTGCCGTTCTGCGGATCATTTCTTACGCACCGTTTTAGGTTGCCACGAGGAAAGAACCGGTCCATCATTGGTCTTGATCTGCAATCACGAAATACGACAAGCCCGAAAAAGAGGATACATGCCGGAAGCGCTTGCCAAACAAATCCGGCCGGGACACGCCGACGCACTGCAGACCATCATCGACTTCCTGCCGAGCGGGGTGACCCTGTTCGATCCCGACCTGCAAATGATCGCCTGCAATGAACAGTTCAAGCGCCTGCTCGATTTTCCCGCTGCGATGTTCGAGGGCGGACTGCCGGCGATGCACGAGCTGGCGATTTTCAATGCACGCCGCGGCGACTATGGCCCCGGCGTTCCGGATGTGCTGGCGCAACAGGTGGTGGAACGGGCGCGCGGCATGCAGGCGCACGTCTTTGAACGCACCCGACCAAACGGCACGGTGCTGGAAATTCGCGGCGAGCCCCTGCCCGACGGCAGCGGTTTCGTCACCATCTACACCGACATCACCGACAGGAAGCGTGCCGAGCAGGAAGCGAAACGCTATGCCACCTATCTTGACACGGTGCTAAACACCCTGCCCCAGGGTGTCACCGTGGTCGACGAAAATCTTGAGCTGGTGCTGTGGAACCAACGCTTCGTTGGCATTCTGGGGCTGCCGCCCGACCTTATGTGCGCCGGCCGGCGCTTCGAAGATGTGATCCGCTACAACGCCGAACGTGGCGATTACGGCTCGGTGAACCCTGACGAAAAGGTACGGCAGGTGCTCGATCTTGCCTTGCGTTTCGAGCCGCATCGGATGGAACGCACCCGGCCGCAGGGCCAGACCATCGAGATCGAAGGACGGCCGATGCAGGTCGAAGGCAAAGTGGCCGGCTTTGTCTCGACCTACACCGACATCACCGAGCTCAAGCAAGTCGGACAGTACGAGCAATATCGCAGCCATACGCTGGAACTGCTGGCCGGGGGCGAACCGCTGCCCGTCATCCTCGATGCCATCGTGCGCGGCCTGGAGCAACTCAAACCTGCGATGCTTTGCAGTATCCTGTTGCTCGATGGCGAACGCAGGCATCTCGGCATCGGTGCGGCACCCAGCCTGCCTGATTTCTATAACGCGGCAATCGATGGCATTGAAATTGGCATCGGTGTCGGCTGCTGCGGCACTGCCGCCTTCACCGGGGAGCGCGTGATCGTAGACGACATTGCGACCCATCCGTATTGGAAGCCCTACAAAGAACTCGCAGCCAGCGCCGGACTGGGTGCATGCTGGTCGCAGCCGATCCGCTCCGCGTCGGGTCAAGTGCTCGGCACGCTTGCCATCTATCATCGTGCAGCGCACACGCCTGCACAATCCGACATTGCCCTGATCGAACAATCCGCCCGTCTGGCCGCGATAGCCATTGAGCGCAGCGTTGCCGCAGAAAAGATGCGCGACAGCGAGGCCCTGTATCGCCTGCTGACAGAGGATGTTTTGGATGTATTCTGGAAGACGGACCGCGATTTTCGTTTCACCTATATCAGCCCGGCGGACCAGCTGCTGCGCGGCTACAGTGCCGACGAGGTGATCGGCCACCATGTCTTTGAAATGTTCACCGAAGAGGGTGTTGCAACCGTCACCGCAATCATGCAGCAAAGGCAGGAACCTGAACGGGCCGGAACCCAGCCGGACTCCAGAACCTTCGAGGTGCAGCATCGCTGCAAGGACGGCAGGCTGATCTGGGGGGAAGTTTTCTCCACCCCCGAGCGCGACGCGCACGGAACGATCACCGGCTACCACGGCATAACCCGGGAAATCACCCAGCGCAAGCAGATGGAAGACCAGGTGCGACAATTGGCGTTCTATGACCCGCTCACTGATCTGCCCAACCGTCGCCTGCTCAACGACCGCTTGAGCCAGGCCCTGGCCGCCGGCAAGCGCTGTGCCTGCCATGGCGCGCTGATGTTCATCGATCTGGACAACTTCAAGCCGCTCAATGATACGCACGGGCATGTGGTTGGCGATCTGCTGTTGATCGAGGTTGCGCATCGTCTGAAAAATTGCGTGCGCGCGACGGACACCGTGGCGCGCCTGGGCGGCGACGAATTTGTGGTGATGCTCAGCGAGTTGAATGCCGACAAAGCCGAATCGACATCGCAAGCCGGGCTGGTTGCAGAAAAAATCCGCACCCTATTGTCTGAGCCCTACCTGCTGGCCATCAGCCACGATGCAAAGCAAGATACAACGGTCGAGCATCACTGCACCGCAAGTATCGGCGTGGTCGTATTCATCAACCACGAAGGAAGTCATGACGATATTCTGAAATGGGCCGATGCCGCAATGTATGAAGCCAAACAGGCCGGGCGCAATTTGGTGCGTTGTTATGATTCCAGGGATTGAGTGAGCGCATAGCGGTCTGAGCCGGTCAGTCGGCGAGTGTGGTGCCGAATGTCGCTTTCCGGGTCGATTCCAGCCTTTCGCTCGCAAGCCCGTCCGCCTCAGCCCACACTGCCCCACGCCAGCATCCCGGCCAGACCCAGCATCACCACGCCGATCACGCCGTCGAGCACGCGCCATGCAAGCGGGCGGGCGAATAGCGGCGACAGCAGGCGCGCGCCGTAACCGAGCAGCACGAACCATATTATTGAAGACGTGATCGCGCCCAGCGCGAACCACAGCTTGCCGGCACCGGCCTGCTGGCCGCCGACCGCGCCCAGCAGCAGCACGGTATCCAGATAGACATGCGGGTTCAGCAGCGACAGCGCGACGATGGCGGTGACGGCCTGGGTGGCACTCATCGCGACCGCTTGCCGATTCGCCTGCAGCGCATGGCCGGCCCATGCGGCGCGCCATGCCCGCAGTCCGTACCAGCTCAGGAAAATCACGCCGCCCCACTGCGCCAGACCCAGCAACATCGGGCTGCCTTCTATCGCAGCGCCCATGCCGGCGATGCCCACGCAGATCAGCAGCACGTCGAGCACGATGCAAAACAGCACCGTCAGACCGACATGCTGCCGCCGCAAGCCCATGCGCAACACATGCGCGTTTTGCGAGCCGATCGCGATGATCAGACCGGCGCCGAGGCCGAGGCCTTTCAGATAGAACGGGAGCAGCATGATGGGGTCCTTTGGTTGATGCAACGGTGGACGCCATTGTGCTTTTTGCCGGACAATTAATGAAGCCGGATTAAATTAATTATCCAATCATTAAAAATTCTTAATTAAAACGCTGGCTGAGAATTTTAAAATATAAGGGGTATATACAAAAACATATAACTTTGCGCATGTAAATAGTGATAATTTAAAAATACTATGCATTACTGACACTTCGAAGTCCGGCCACTCGCTCCACCACCGACCACCATGAACGAATGAAACTCGATACCAAACAATGCGAAGCAGTGCTGGCGGTGCTGGAAACCGGCAGTTTCGAGCAGGCCGCCAGCCGTCTGCACCTGACCCCGTCGGCGGTGTCGCAGCGGGTGCGGGCGCTGGAAATCCAGCTCGGCAGCCCGCTGCTGGTGCGCAGCCGGCCGTGCCGCGCGACGCAGGCCGGCCAGCGCCTGCTGCAATATCTGCGCCGGGCGCAACTGCTGGAACAGGATTTTCAGGCCGAGCTGGCCGGCAATCGGTCGGCGCCGCTGACGCTAGCTGTGGCGGTCAATGCCGACAGCCTGGCCAGCTGGTTCCTGCCGGCGCTGGCAGGATTTCTGATCCGCGAGCAAGTGCTGCTGGATCTGACGGTGGATGACCAGAACCACACGTACGCGCTGCTGGAGGCCGGCCTGGCGCTGGGCTGCATCTCGACCGAGCCGCTGCCGATGCGCGGCTGCGTGGCCGAGCCGCTGGGCGCGATGCGCTATCGCTGCATGGCGTCGCCCGGCTACCGCGCGCGCTGGTTTGCGCACGGCATGCACCGCAGCGCGGCCCGGCTGGCGCCGGTGCTGACGTTCGACCGCAAGGACGCGCTGCAGGCGGATTTCCTGCTGCGACATTTCGGCCTGCCGGCCGACGCCTACCCGTGCCATACGATCCCGTCCTCGGAAGCGTACCTGCAGGCGGTGTGCCTGGGGCTGGGCTGGGGCATGATTCCGGAACTGCAGATGGGGCAGCTGCAGGACAGCGGCGCGCTGGTCGATCTGGCGCCCGAGCAGGCGGCCGATGTCGGCCTGTTCTGGCACCGCTGGAAGGTGCAGTCGCCGCGACTGGAACTGATGTCGACAACGCTGGTGCAGGCGGCGCGGCAGGTGTTGCTGTAATGGATTTGCTGTGGGACAACAAACCCATGTCTTGCCGATTCCGTCACTAATGCGCGGCCGATGCGCAACGCTTAATGGATGCTGCGCACATCCGGTTGGACCTTATGGCTCGATTGCGAACCCGGTGCTTTGCGCGCCGGTGACGATCATGTCCATCGCGATGGTGCCGATCAGCAGCGCCGACATGCGCCCGACCAGGTCGACATAACGGTCGGTCAGCGCCGCGTGACGGTCCTTGAGCCGATCGTGCAGGATTTTCATCACAACCAATATCAAGACGGTGATCGCCAGCGTGCCGGCAATCACCGCCGCCGCACCCGGCAGCGGCAGGCGGGTGCCGATCACGACCGATGCGCTGACCGTGCCCGGCCCGATCATGATCGGCATCGCGATGCTGCCGGCAATCGCGTCCGGCGTGCCGCGCATCGAGTCGATCGCGCCGGCGCCGGAAAACACATAGCGCAGCCCGATCAGCAGGAACACGATGCCGCCGAAAATCTGGAACGATGCAAAGCGCACCTGCAAGGTGTCGCGGAAAAAGGCTTCGCCGCCCCATGCGAACAGGACGAAGACGCAGGTGCTGATGACGCTGCCGCGGATCAGCACCCGCGCAAAATCCGGCGTCGGCAGGCCCCGGATCAGATCGAGCAGGTAAATGCTCATCAGGAACGGGTTGAACAGCGCAAAAAACAGCAGGAACGAGCGCAGGTAGGGTTCCATCAGGCGCCCGGCAGGATCAAGCGGGCGATCCGGCAATCTCCAGCGGTTCCGGCTCCAGCGCCGCCACGTCCTGACGGGCGGCGATGAACTCGGGGCGCGGCTTCAATCCGCCCTGCGGCGCATGCAACTGGTTTTCGATGCTGTTGTAGACGAAGAACACATTGCTGCGCGGGTACGGCGTGATGTTGCCGTTCGAGCCATGCATGGTATTGCAGTCGAAAAAGACTACCGAGCCGGCACGGCCCTTGCAAGACGTAATCCCGCCCAGGTCGGCCAGGTAGCGCAGCAGCAGTTCGTCCGGCACCCCGCATTCCTGCTTCTGCAGCGATTGCTTGTAGTGCTCATCCGGCGTTTCGCCCGCGCAGGAAATGAAATGCTTGTGCGAACCGGGGATCAGCATCAGCGGGCCGTTGTGTTCATCGTTATCGGTGAGCAGGATCGAGCAACTCAATGCACGCATCGCCGGCATCCCGTCTTCGGTATGCCAGGTTTCGAAATCCGAATGCCAGTAAAACTCCTTGCCGGTGAAGCCGGGCTTGTAGTTGATGCGCGACTGGTGGATATAGACTTCGCTGCCGAGGATCTCGCGCGCCACGTTCAGCACGCGCGGGTCGCGCATCAGGCCGGCAAACAGATCGTTCAGCCGATGCACATCGAAGATCGAGCGCACTTCGCCGCTGCCCGGCTCCGCAATCACTTCGGCGCGGCCGGCCGCAGCAAAATCTGCACGCATTCCCTGCATTTCGTCAAACAGGCCGGCCACCTCGCTCTTTGAAAACAGCTCGGGCAGCAGCAGGAAGCCGTTCTCGCGGTAGGCATCGCGCTGCGCCGCATTCAGCGCGGCGGGTGCGGGGCACTGCTCCCGCTCGTAGAGTACCGGCTCGCAGCGCGCCAGGATCGCCGGAGAAATCAGCGCCCGGCTCTGGTATGGGTCTTGGGATAGCATCTGATGGTCCTTTCTCTTATTCGACGGGTTCCGGCGCGGCCGCATAGACGCCATCGGCGTCATGCACTTCGGTGCCGACCAGCGCCGGGTTGAAGGTGCACACCAGCCGCATGTCGGCGCCGGCGTCGGCGCGCAGCCAGTGGCGATCATGCTGGTCGAGCGCATAGATGGTGCCCGGCTCGATGCGGAAGATCTCGCCCGACGGAATCAGCTCGACCTCGCCGCTGCCCGCGACGCAATACACCGCTTCCAGGTGGTTCTGGTACCAGATGTGGGTCTGGCTGCCGGCGAAGATGGTGGTTTCGTGCATCGAGAATCCCATCCGGTCGTCGCGCAGCAGCAGGCGCCGGCTGGCCCAGGTTTCGGTCTGCACGTCGCGCTCGGTGCCGAGGATGTCTTGCAGGCGGCGCACGATCATGCGGCCACCCCTTTTTTCGCTACCGCATTGTCGCTCAGCGCGTCGAGCGTATCGGCCAGCGCCTGCTCCAGGATGTCGAGCCCGGCCAGCAGCTTTTCCGGTTCGATCGTCAGCGGCATCAGCAGCTTGATCACTTCATCGCTGCCGCCTGAGGTTTCGATGATCAATCCATTCTGGAACGCCAGCGAGGTGACGCGATCAGCCAGTTCGGCATCCTTGAACGCCAGGCCCTGCATCAGGCCGCGCCCGCGTCGCGTCATTGCGGCAGCCGGGTAATTCTTCACCAGCTTGTCGAGATAGGTGGTGACGGTCTGCGCCTTCTTGTCGATCGACGCCTGGAACTTGTTGTCGCCCCAGTAATGGTCGAGCGCCGCGGCTGCGGTGACGAACGCCATGTTGTTGCCGCGGAAGGTACCGTTGTGCTGGCCTGGTTTCCAGATGTCGTGCTCGGGCTTGATCAGCAGCACTGCCATCGGCAGGCCGTAACCTGACAGCGATTTCGACAGCGTCACCATGTCGGGCCGGATGCCGGCCGGCTCGAAGCTGAAGAAGGTGCCGGTGCGGCCGCAACCGGCCTGGATGTCATCGACGATCAGCAGGATTTCGTGACGGCGGCACAGCTGCTCGATCTTCTTCAGCCAGTTCAGGCCGGCGACGTTCAGGCCACCTTCACCCTGCACGGTTTCGACGATGATCGCAGCCGGATGGTCGACGCCGCTGCTGGGGTCGGCGATCAGCTTGTCGAGCATCGCCACGGTGTCGACATCGTGGCCGAAATAACCGGAATACGGTGCATGATGGACGTCCGACAGCGCCACGCCGGCGGCGTCGCGGTACTTGCGATTGCCGGTCAGCGACAATGCGCCCAGCGTCACGCCGTGAAAGCCGTTGGTAAACGAAATCACGTTCTGGCGCCCGGTCACGTTGCGCGCCAGCTTGATCGCAGCTTCCACCGCATTGGTGCCGGTGGGGCCGGTGAACTGCACCTTGTACTGCATCTGGCGCGGCTTCAGGATGCGCGCCTCAAAGGTCTGCAGAAACTGCTTCTTGGCCGCAGTCGCCATGTCGAGCCCGTGCACGATGCCGTCGTCTACCAGGTACTCGACCAGCGCCTGCTTCAGCACCGGATTGTTGTGGCCATAGTTCAGGCTGCCGGCGCCGGCCAGGAAGTCGATGTACTGCTGGCCGCTTTCGTCGGTCAGCACCGCGTTTTGGGCCTTGGTGAAAATGGTTGGAAAGGAACGGATATAACCACGAACCTCGGATTCCAGTCGGTTGAATGTACGCATCATGCTTCTCCTTAGAGGATGGGATGGATGGTGGGAGCGTCCTGCTTTAGCCTGCGCGGCCCCAGGGACCGATTTTGTACAGACGCTCTTCTTCGTGACCACTCTCGCCGAATGCTGCGGCGTCAAACAGAGTGGCGATGGTGCAGCCTGCATCGTGCTGCAGGGCGAAACGGGTAAATAGATGGTCGGATGCCGCGTTGTCGGGGCTGATGGTGGTTTCCATCCAGCGCAAGCGGCGCGGTGCGATGCAGTTTTGCAGCAAGTGCCGCAGCATGCGCTTTCCCAGCCCTTGGCCGCGCTGCTGCGGTGCGACCGCAACCTGCCAGACGAACAGCGTGTCCGGCTGCGCCGGAGGAATATAGGCGGTAATCGCGCCGACCAGCAGGCCGTCGACTTCAGCCACTACGCTGGTCCGCGCATGATGCAGGCACAGCAGCAGGTAGGCATACAGTGAATTCAGGTCCAGCGGCGGGCAAGCCGCTATCAAGCCATGCAGTGCGGCGCCGTCGGATTGCTGCGGTTGCCGCAACGTCAGGCGACTGCTGGCCTGTTGGTCGGTTGTAGATGCATCCATGCGTCTCCTTTTGCAGACAAGAACGTTCGATGGCAGGCTTGCGCCGCCGAACGTAGTTGTCAGTTACAGGGAATCAGGGCGCGGGCAGACGGTTAAATATCGCCTTCGGCAGGCGCCTTAACCTCAAGCAGAGTAGCAAATTGTTCCAACACCACCACCAGCGTATGCCGGTCGTTCTCCGGCAACGCGCCGAGCGCGCTGGAAAAGCCTTGCGGCAGCGCCGACGGCGCATTGTCGACCAGGTCCCGGCCGGCCGCCGTCACGCTCACGTAGACATTGCGCCGGTCGCGCGTATCGCGCTCGCGGATCACCAGCTTTTTTTCTTCCAGCCGGTCGACGATGCCTACCACGGTGCTTGAACTCAGGTGTATTGCCCGCCCGATCGCCTTCAGCGTACTCGGCCCCAGTTGGGCAATTGCCATCAGCGCGACCAGTTGCGGCGACGTGATGTTGTGGGTGCTTGTCAGCCGCTTCGAATGATGTTCCACACACTGCGCGATACGGCGCACGCTTTGCAAAATGCGAATGGAATCATTTACCGCGACAAGTTTGGTGGCATCAATCATGGGCGCCAGTTTAACGACATCCCGGCTTCCTGTCTGCACCTTGCGAACCCGCCTGCTCCCCTGCTTTTCGTTGCACTGAATCCCAAATCAAGAGCCATCATTATACACCAACAACATTCCATGTCAAATCATCTCATATCAGATCATTTCAATACGAATGATTTAAGTATGAAAATATTGATTGAAGAAACGTAAATACCGGGTGTGGAATTAATTTTGTGGGGCGGGCACGATTTTGTGCCCGCGGGGGATATCGGATCTACCTAACAGCATTGGAAATACAGGCGTGGGCACGGCGGAGCCGCGCCCACCCGCCACGCTAGCCCGCCATCTCCTGCCGGTAGCGCTGCTGCGCCTCGGCTTCCAGCCGCGCATCCTCGATCTCGTACAGCACCGCACCGACGTCGACCTTGCGCTCATCGTGCTTGAAGCGGCCGGTCAGCGGCAGCTCCGGCGTGAGCAGGCCGGCCTGATACAGCGCCCAGATTTCCTTGCCGTAATAGGTGGCATTGAGCGCGGGGGCGAACTGGCCGAAATACGTCCTCAAATTATCGACATCGCGCTCCAGCATGGTGCCGGCGTTGGTATTGCCGGCCGCATCGACCGCCTGCGGCAGGTCGATGATCACCGGCCCGTCGGCATCGACCAGGATGTTGTATTCGGACAGATCGCCGTGGATGATGCCTGCGCACAGCATCAGCACCACCTGATGCAGCAGTTGTGCATGGTATTCCAGAGCCATCGCTGCGGTCATTTCGACATCGTTCAGGCGCGGCGCCGCATTGCCGCTGGCGTCGGTCACCAGATCCATCAGCAGCACGCCCTCGAAGCAGATGTACGGGGTCGGCACCTTGACGCCGGCGGCGGCCAGCCGGTACAGGGCATCGACTTCGGCGTTTTGCCAGACTTCTTCCTGCATCTTGCGGCCGTAGCGACTGCCCTTCTCCATCGCGCGCGCCTGCCGGCTGTTCTTGACCTTGCGCCCTTCCTGATAGGCGGCGGCCTGCTTGAAGCTGCGCTGGCCGGCTTCCTTGTAGACTTTCGCGCAGCGGATTTCGTCGCCGCAGCGCACCACATACACGGTGGCTTCCTTGCCGCTCATCAGTTGCCGCATGACTTCGTCGATCAGGCCTTCCTGCACCAGCGGTTCAAGTCTTTTCGGGGTTTTCATAAGCGGTACTCAATATGCATTGCAAGAATCAATCCAAGGAACAAATCGCGCCCCGATTCTTCAAGATGCGCAATAGTACCAAGTTGCGCACCACAGCACAGGGGAAGTTGATCGCCAACGCAGACGACGGCGTTGACAAAGAAACATATCTATTGCAATTAGCAAACAATAGGCGACCAATGCTTGCCGCAAATCAAGATTCGTATACTTAACTCAAAGTTAGGACTTACGCAAAAAGCGTATTTTTGTAACAAATCGGGTTTATGCCAAACGCATAGCAATCGTCGGATTTTTAAGTTGCTGTCGTAAGAATTCATCAAGCAATCCATGCTTAATGCGATAAAGGGTCTGCCCTGTTTTC
>JAUYNR010000013.1 GCA_030698225.1 Oxalobacteraceae bacterium
GAAAACAGGGCAGACCCTTTATCGCATTAAGCATGGATTGCTTGATGAATTCTTACGACAGCAACTTAAAAATCCGACGATTGCTATGCGTTTGGCATAAACCCGATTTGTTACAAAAATACGCTTTTTGCGTAAGTCCTATACGTATAAAAAATACCGTCAAAAATTGATACCGTCAAAATGCCAAAACTCGTCGTTCCACTGACTGACAAGCACCCTTTGAATGCCAATCCCAAGGACAAACCCTACAAGCTGTCGGACGGCGGCGGCCTGTATCTGCTGATCAATCCCGATGGCGCGAAGTACTGGCGCATGGATTACCGCATCTTCAATACCAGGCGCACCGCCGCCTTTGGCAAGTACCCGCAAGTGTCGCTACTGGAGGCGCGGGAAAAACGCGGTGCGGCGCGCAGGCTGATTGATGACGGCATCGACCCGGTGCAGGCCAAGCAAGACGCGGCGCGGCTGGTGGCCGACAGTGCCGCGCATACCTTCGGCAACCTGGCGCGGGAATGGCACGCCAACAAGCTGCCAACCTGGGGCGCTTCGACCGCTGCCAATATCTGGCGGCGTCTGGAACTCGACATCATCCCCGAGATTGGCGCGATGCCGATCGGCAGCATCACCCACCAACACATGATCGCGGCATTGCGCAAGATCGAAAAGCGCGGTGCCTTGCGCGGTTTTTTTACGCCAAAACAGCAAAGCGACAACGCCAGACGGCAGAATATTTGCCGGGACGCCGGGACAGACCGGAAAACAGTCGTAAGCCATTGATAACAAAGGCTATATATGTCCCGGTAAATATATGAATATGCCGGGACATTGCCGGGACAAAGCCGGGACAGCCGAAAATATCCACCATTTTATGCGGCTTCCCAGACCAAAAGCGGCTGCAACCAGCGCCAGCCATGCGTTTCATTTTATGAATTTGTGGATTCCATGCTTTTTTGCCTTGGCAGCACGCAAGCTGCGGCCCGACTTGCTTTGCTGGAGAAGAAGCGGCAGTGCGACGCCGGCCTGGACTTGTGGAAACCATGCGCGAAAGGGCTTTCTTTTGCACCGCACCCGGCCCGCTATTGTGCTTGACGGCTTTACCACCTTCACAGGCGCTGCGATCTTGGCCGGTGGCCGTGGCCGTAGCCGTCGCTGTGGCTGTGGCCGTGTCCGATGCGCTGGCCGTGCCCGGCTCCAGTGTCATTGTCCCTACTGTGCCTGGGAAGCATTCCAGCTTCGGTTTGCTGTGGCTGTGGCTCTGCCGGCGTCTAGGCGGCAATAATCATGCTTGATTTAGTATCTAAAAGTAGTATCATAAAAAATGAACAGCACACACCGCAAAACATTGACAGACGTATTTTCAGACCCTGCCAGCGGCTCGCTTGAGTGGCGCAAGATTGAAGCCTTATTTGTGGCGTGTGGCGCAAAAGTTATTGAAGGCAATGGTTCCCGCGTTCGGTTTGAGTTGGGCGGTATTGTGGCGACTTTTCACCGCCCGCACCCAGCAAAAGAAGCGAAGCGGTATCAACTGAGAGACGCACGAGAATTTTTGATGAAGGCAGGGGTAAAACCATGAGCACCATGACACACAAAGGCTATGCAGCAAGGGTGGCTTATTCGGATGAAGATGCGCTTTTTACCGGGCGCATTGCCGGGATTGATGACGTGATCGGGTTTCACGGTGAATCAGTTGCTGAATTGAAGGCCGCATTTATCGAAGCGGTAGAGGATTACCTTGCAGCTTGTCAAAAGATAGGCAGGAAGCCGCAAAAAGCGTATTCAGGGCGCTTTGTTGTCCGTGTTGAACCGGACGTGCACGCCCGCGCCGTGGTGGCCGCACAGGCCGAAGGCAAGAGCCTGAATCTATGGGTGAGCGAAGCCATTGCAGCAAGGCAGATGGCGCATTAATACCGCCAGAGATTTTCAGTTAACCGTAAGTCGGCGCTGTTGCCAGTGCCGTGGCTGCGTCCAGCTCCAGCGCCGCCGTAATGCCGTCCCTGGCGAAATGCTGCGACTTCAATCACCGGTGAAAAACTGAAGGAGTTAAAAAATGCCATCGAAAACCCTATGCGCGATATAGCGCTGCGTGCCTGGGAGAATTCCCGCGACATGGCAGCAGAGTTGGAGCAATCCATTAACGAAATGCTGGCCGGGCAAGGCAAGCCGATGCCGGTGTCTGCGGTAGTCGCTGTACGGATGCGATCGGGCCTGTCGCAAAGTCTGTTTGCCAAGCTGCTGGGCGTATCGGTGCGCACCTTGCAGGAATGGGAGCAAGGGCGGCGCAACCCATCGGGAGCGGCGCAAACCCTGCTAACGATTGCGCTTCGACATCCCGAATACTGCAAGAACTGGCCGTGTAGGCGCTGCGTCAGGCGTACATCTGAAAATTGCTGCGCCCCTGTTTCTTGGCTCGGTACATCGCGGCGTCGGCGTTTTCCAGCAACTGCAATGCCTGCTCTCCGTGGTGCGGGTAGATGCCGATACCGATGCTGCAAGTCATAATGAAACTGTGTCTATCGATAACAAATGGCAATTCAAAGAAATCGACGATTTTTTGCGCGATGCCGACTGCGTCAGCGACGCTATGCAAATCTTCCACCAGGATCGTGAATTCATCGCCGCCCAGGCGCGACAGGGTATCGGTTTGGCGCAGGCATTCCTGCATCCGTTTGGCTGCCAGTTTCAGTGTCTCGTCGCCAACCGCGTGCCCGAACCTGTCATTGACATCCTTGAACTCGTCCAGATCGATGAACATCACTGCAAATTGTGTTGTTTCTCGTAGTGCCTGCTGGGTGGCTTGCATCAGACGATCCAAAAACAGCAGGCGATTCGGCAGTCCGGTCAAAGGGTCGTGGTGTGCAAGGTACGCCAGATGCAATTGTCGATTCTGCAACTGATCCAGCTGGATGCTCAGCCTGGATGTCATCGACAAAAAGCTTTTGGCCAGATAACCGATTTCGTCATTGCGCTCAAGCGGCAAATCGGTAATCGTGTTGCCGGCCTCGAACCGGCTCACGGCATTGGCCATCTGGTTCAGCGGCCGGGCCAGCATGCGCGATACCAGGAAGGCGACGATCACTGCTGCGATGCTGAAAACAAGCATGATCTGGATGATGGTCATGCCGAGCATCCGGCTTTCGCGCAATACGTTTTCAATTGGCGTGGTCAATCCCATCAGGACAAAGCGACGATCGGTCAGCCCGGCATAGGGAGCTTTCACGAAGGCCGAGACGAATGGATTGGGCGACGTTGCATCGAGGGCGCCGGTCAGGACCATGTGACCGCCCTTGCCGTCGAGCAGGGCTGCGGTGGCATCGATATCGTCCTGAATCAGGATCCGCCGGCCGCGATCGAAGCCGAACACCTTCGAAGCATCCGGATGGACCAGATAATCGCCATCTTGATTGGTAAGCAGCACGCTGAGGTCGTTCGGTATGTCCTTGCGTATCTGCTTGAAGATGCCGTTCAGATCGACATTGATGACAAGCACGCCAAACACCTGTCCGCCATCCGCCATTACCGGTGTCGCGAGGCGCAGGGTCGGCTTGCCCTGTCCCTGATGTGCGCCCTGCTCCCGGTTGATGTTGATGTCGGACAGATACAATTTACCGGCCGGCAGGCGCGCAGCCTCGAATACATACGGGAAATGCGCCTTCTCCTGCAATCCGCGCCCCGAAACCGCAGTCAGGCCGTCTGCATCCCGGTCGACCCTGACCAACTCCCGGCCGTAATGTGCCACGCCAATCAGGCGCAACTGAAAATATTCCGGATGCGATGCCAGCAATGCAGAAAATATCGCGCCCAGTTCCCGCCGCAAAACCGCTTCCGCATCCGCGCCGTCACGGTGACTGGCCAGCCGCCTTACCTGCGGCAGTGCAGCCGCGAACCGCACATCATTCGCGATTTCGTTGAGGGCAAAGGTGAAACGTTGTGCCAATACCTGGGTGGCCGTCAGCAGTTTGTCTTCTGCTGCGCTGATGAGCAACTCACGGCTTTTGGCGTAGGCGTAATAACCGGTCAGGCCAGTGGAAAATATTCCCAGCAAAGCCAGCCAGAACCCCAACTTGATGCCCACACCGAGTCGCATGTCAATAGAATCTAGTAATTCTCAAAGCCATCTCCGGAAATTATCCTGTCCCACAACATCTGCCGCCGCTCCACATTCTCTACCGGCTCCAGCCAGATGATCCGCTCATTGCCGGCGCTTGCGGCCTGTGGCGTAATGGTGTTGGCCAATCCCTGTCTGGCGGTCAGGGACTGGCTGACGTTTTTTTCCAGCGTATAGTCGATCCAGGCTTCGGCCAGCCTCTGGTTCTTCCTTCCTGCTGACACGACCCAGCAATCCAGCCATGCCAACGCGCCTTCCTGTGGAACGACATAGCCGACATCGGCACCCGCCGCCCTCAATTCCTTGACTTGCTGCATCCCGTAATTGCCGAACATATACGCAATTTCGTTGTCCCGGAACAATTTGGTCGCCTCTTCCGGGGAGCCGTAAAAGGTCAGTACATTGCGCCTCAAATGGACCAGCCTTTTCACCGCCTGCGCAATATCCTGATCGCTCAATCGGAATGGATTCTTGACCCCCATCAATAATGCGGCAATAGAGAAATTATGGCTGCTGCCGTTGTAAGCCAGCACACGGCCGCGGTAACGGGGGTCCCAAAGCGCCGACATCGAAAGCGGTGGGGTCTTGACGATTTTCCGGTTGTAAATCAGCCCCATCTCGGAAAATGTATACGGAATTGCGTAAATTTTTCCGTTACGGGACAGGGCGGGGATAGCCGCTAAATCCCGGAATCTGGCCGACTGATTGGGATGGTTCCGGATCCGGCCAAGATCGACCGGGGCGCTCAGGCCGAGATCGATATAGCGCTGCAGTTCCGCCGTATTGACGGCAAAAACATCAAAATCCGCGCCGTTGTTGCTGCGGATTTTTTCGAACAGCGCGTCGTCGGACACTACATAACTGAGTTCGACCCGAACCTTGAAGCGGCGGCTGAATTCAGCCACGATATCCGGATCCGCATACCCTGGCCAGGCCAGTATCCGTAATACATCCATGGCCAGGGCGCTGGGCACTATCACCAGGCTGGCCGCCAACATGCATATCGACAGAAGTGTGCGCATCGTCGTCTTTCAACAATACATTTAGTTACAATTTACCGATTTGACCATAAAACTGAAATTTGTGTTTCTTTACGGCAATATCAGATTCCAAGTTTCATCCGCGACTGGACCATCCGAAAACTATTTCTAAATACAATTGAAAATTGCAAACCGCAATAAAACAATATACTCCTGAATAAAAATAAAATTTACTGAAATATCCGCATATATTACATGCGATAAAAAAAATACAGAGGCATGTATGACAAATCGCCTACTATCATCTTGCGGGCGGTTCTATCCAATATCGCCGGCTTGGCGGACTTTCTGGTCGCGATACGCTAGAGCCTGCTGCACGGTAGCGTGCAGGCGTTGCCGATCCCATGGCAGGGAAATGACGTCGTATATCTGGTCACGCTTGAGCTCGCCCGAGATGCTTTCGATCTCGGCATGCGCGCCGATCAGGATGCGCACCGCATCCGGGTGCGACGACTGGGCGCTCTGCAGGAATTCGGCGCCGCTCATCTCGCGCATCCAGCACCTTGCAATGACGACGGCGACATCGTAGGTGGCCAGCAACTCCAGCGCCATCGCAATCGAAGTGGCGCTCAGGATGCCGCAGCCGTCGCACTGCATGGCCCGCGCCAGCGCCTGCAGCGAAAGCGCGTCATCATCGACCACCAGGATGATCCTCAGCACCGTCGTCTTTTGCCACAGGGCCGGATACAACAGCGTTTGCTCGGCCAGTCTGGCGCCGATCAGCGATGCCGGTGCCGGGCGGCATAGCAGAAAACCCTGCAATTCATCGCAACGGTGGCGTTTCAGGTAACTGGCCTGGGCTTCGGTCTCGACCCCTTCGGCCACCACCGACAGGCCGAGATTGCGCCCGATCATGATGATGGTGCGGCAGATGTCGGCGTCGGCCGGATCGGTGCTGATATCGCGCACGAACGAGCGATCGATTTTCAGTTCGTCCACCGGGAAACGCTTGAGGTAGCTCAAGCTCGAATAACCGGTGCCGAAATCGTCAATCGAAATCCGTATCCCGAGCGCTTTCAGGCGCTTCAGTTCGAGGATGAACAGTTCCGGATCTTCCATCACCAGCGACTCGGTAATCTCCAGCGTCAGGAATTGCGCGTTGAGCCCGCTTTGCGCCAGCGCACCGGCCACTATTTTGCTGAAATCCTTGTGCTTGAACTGCGCAATCGAGACATTCACCGAGATCGGGAAATCCGACCAGCCGGCCTCGATCCAGGCCTGATTCTGGCGGCATGCCTGCTGCAGCGCCCAGGCGCCGATCAGCGCAATGATGCCGCTTTCTTCGGCGATCCCAATGAATTCCATCGGCGGCACCAGTCCGCGCTGCGGATGGTTCCAGCGGATCAGCGCTTCCATGCCTGACACCCGACCGCTCAGCGATGAGACCTTAGGCTGGTAGTACAGCTCGAATTCGCCCTGATCGAGTGCGCGCCGCAACTGGTTTTCGGTGTTCAGGCGCTCCGAGGTGCGGCGCCCCAGTTCCGGCGCATAGAACTGGTAATTGCCGCGCCCCATCGCCTTGGCCTGGTACATCGCGATATCCGCGCATTTGATCAGGTCGGAACAGGAGTCGCCATCGTTCGGGTAGAGCGCGATACCGACGCTGGCGCCGGCCTGCACATCCTGGCCCTCGATGCAGATCGGTTGCCGCATCGCGACATACAGGCGCTCGACGATATTCACCAGCGCTGCCGGGTCGGCCAGATTCGGGCACACCAGCACGAACTCGTCGCCGCCAAAGCGCGCCAGGGTATCGAAGTCGCGGATGCAGGCGCTAAAGCGTTCGGTCAGCATCTGCAGGATCCGGTCGCCGGCGCCGTGACCGATGCTGTCATTGAATACCTTGAAGTGGTCCAGGTCGATGAACACCACCCCGACCGATTGTCCGTTGCGCTGCGACATGCTGATCGCCTGCTGCAGCCGGTCCTCCAGCAAATGCCGGTTCGGCAAGCCGGTCAGCGTATCGTGGCTGGCCTGGAACGCCAACGCAGTCTCGTGCCGGATGCGCTCGCTGATATCGCTCTGGACCCCGACAAAATGCGTCACCGCATCGTTCTCGTCGCGCACCGGAGCGATGCGCAGGTCGTTCCAGAACAGCGTGCCATCCTTGCGATAATTGCGCAGCAGCGCATGGCCTTCGCGCCGTTCCCGGATCGCGCTGCGAATTTCCAGCAAGCCATCCTGGCCGGTATCGGCGCCCTGCAAGAAACGGCAACTGCGGCCGATCGCCTCCTCGGCCGGGTAGCCGGTAATCCGCTCGAAAGCCGGGTTGACATAGGCTATCGGCAAACCATCCACGCCGGCATCGCAAATCAGGATGCCATTGCTGCTTTGCTCCATGGCCCGCTGATAGATGCGCAGATTCTGTTCGGCCAGTTTGCGCTCGGTAATGTCGCGCAATACACCGGAGTAACGCAGCGGCTGGCCGCCGTCGTCAAAGTCGACCTGCCCCAGCACCTCAACATGGCAGTAGCTGCCGTCGGAGCGCCGCAGCCGGTACTCCATTCTTAACGGCTGGCCGCCCGCCAGCGCTGCTTCTCGGGCTTTCTTCACCCACTTGCGGTCGTGCGGATGGATCAGATCGGCATAAAAATCCAGGCTTGCTTTTTGCACGCTGCGATCGATTTGCAGCATGTCCTTGACCAGGTCCGAGCAGCCGTATTCGCCCGTTTCGAAATCGAAGCTCCACAAGCCCAGCATGGCCAGGCGCTGCGCCTCCAGCAGTTTCTTCTGGGTCGCCATGACGGTGCGGAAACTGCGCTCGCGCTCGATGGCGACGGTGGTCAGGCCGGATATGTTTTTGATCAGATCCAGCTCTGCAGCCTTGGGCTCGCGGTTTTCCCGATAATAGGCAGCAAAGGTCGCCACCAGCTTGCCGCTTGCGGAAAAAACCGGTGTCGACCAGCAAGCCAGCAAGCCATGCTGCAGCGCCGCCTGGCGCATCTCGCACCAGACAGGATCGCTCGCGATGTCGCTGACGACAACCGCTTGGCGGCGGTACGCGGCAGTGCCGCAAGAGCCTGCCGCCGGACCGACTCCCGCACCTTCCACCGCGCGCCGCAACGCTTCCGGCAAGCTCGGCGCCGCACCGCAATACAGCCGCAAGCCATCTTCGTCCACCAGCATCACCGACGCGATCAGGCCGGAAACCTGCTGCTCCATCAGTTGGACTATCCGCTCGAGAATCTGCGTCAGCGGCTGGCCTTTGGCGGCCATCTCCAGGATATTCGCACTCTCCCTGATCAGGCGTTCGCGCTGCATGCGCTGGGTAACGTCCCGCGCCACCACCATGATGGCATTTTCGCCAAAATGGTTGAAGTTGGTGGACAGGATTTCCATCTCGAAATCGGAACCGTCGAAGCGCCTGCAGCGCAAAATTACCGGCGGATTGGCCAGTCCGTTTTCGGCATTGCGCAAGCGCTTTTGTATCAACGGCCAATCGTCCGGATGAAACAGTGCCTGATACGGCAGCGCCAGCACATCGGCCGGCTCCGCCGCGCCGAACAGCTGGGCGCCGGCCTGATTGATGTATACCAGCCGGCCATTCTGATAGATATAGATGCTGTCAGGGCACAGCGAAACCAGGGCCCGGTAGCGCTGCTCGGCTTCGACGATATTTGCCTCGGCCAGTTTGCGGCTTTTTTCCTTGCGTTCGGTATCGAGGTAGAACGAAATATTGTCTGCCAGCTCGGTAAGCAGTTCGACCAGATCGGCATCGAAGTAGTTTTCCTGGCCGTCGCCGATTGCGAGTACCCCGATTACCCCTCCGTTGCTGCGGATCGGGAACGCTCCCGCGGCGCTGACGCCGCGTTGAATCATCGGGATGCGCCAATCGCCGGGCACCGCGCTCGCTCGATAATCGTTGCGGTAATGGCTGGTGCCGGACCGGATGGCAGGAATGCACACACTGCGCACCGATGCGACCGGGTCATCCAGATGCAGCGGCAGCTGGCGCATCGTGCTCAAGTCAATCCCGGCGCTGGCCACCGGGACCAGCTGCCGCTGCGCATCGAGCATGCCGATCCAGGCCATATCGCACATGCCGCAGGCGATTGCGATCTCGCATACCTGCCGGAACAGGTCATCGGAACTCTCCGAATGGATGATCGCATGATTGACCCTGGCAAACATCTGATAGAAACGCTGGCTGCGGGCCAGGCGCTCCTTGACGCTGCGGCGCGTGGTCAGGTCGTCCACCATCGCAGTCCAGATCTGGCTGCCAAGGTTCAGATTGGCCTCCATCCGCACTATCACCGGATAACGGCTGCCGTCTTTCTTGCTGTGCTGCGTTTCCAGCACATGGTAGCCAGCCATCGTGACGGCCGACAAACTGGAAAAATGCGCCGGATATTCCGGGTTGAGTGCGCCTATGTTCAGCTGACACAACTCCTGCGCGCTATAGCCGAGCCGCGAAAGTGCCGCCTGATTGGCGTAGACGATCTGCAGGGAAAGCGTGTCCGCCAAATAAAACTCCCTGACGCTGCGCCCGACGATGGCCAGCAGGGATCTGTTTTCGGTGGCGGCCCGATGCACTTCGAACAAGGCCATCAAGACCTGGGCCAGTTTTCGCAGCGCCGATTTCTGATAATCGCTCAACTGCCCCGGCTGCGTATCGGTCACGCAGAGCGTGCCTAGCGCATGACCGGCAAGCGTCGCAATCGGCATCCCGGCGTAAAATTGCAGTCCGGTCGCGCCGGTGACCAGCGGATTATCGGCAAAACGCGGGTCTTGCGCGGCATCGGTGACCTCCAGCAAATCCTGATTCAGGATCGTGTGGGCGCAAAACGATGCGCCGCGCGCCATCTGATGTGCGCCGTTCCAGCCATAGGAAGCCAGGACGGACTGGCACTCCGCATCGACCAGGGAAACACATGCAGCGGATGTATTGCAGAAGTGGGCGGCCAGCTTGGTCAGGGACGTGAATATTTGCTTATCATCGATGCCAGCCAGACCATAGGCGCGCAATTGCGCCAGACGTAAAATCTCGTCGGATGGCTGTATGGCTTCAATCATATGCTGGTCTCATTAGCGGGAAATAATTTCAAAGTCTTTTTTTGCATCAGATTCTAGCAGTTTCCATGTTGCAACATATTCAAACGCCCGCGATGCCTGCACAAGCGGCGCCACCGAACAGGAACACACAGGAACAATGTCATGACCAAGCCACCTCTGCAGATGGCACTGACCGGATTGCCGCCGGTAATCGATCAGGCGACCCGGATTCTGATACTGGGCAGCTTTCCCGGTACCGCGTCGCTGCAGGCGCAGCAATACTATGCGCACCCGCGCAACCAGTTCTGGGCACTGCTGTCGGCAGCGATCCGGACCGATCTGCCAGCACTGGATTACCCGCAGCGCCTGGCCTGCCTGCTGCAAAATGGGATCGGTTTGTGGGACGTGATCGCCGGTTGCCGGCGCGCAGGTAGCCTTGACAGCGCGATCCGCGACGCCCGCGCCAACCCGTTTGAATGGCTGCGGCAGCAGTGCCCGGCCTTGCAGCGGGTATGTTTCAATGGCAAGACTTCAGGCAAGTTCGCGCCGCAATTCGCCAGTGCCGGTTATGCGACCGTGGTCCTGCCGTCCTCGTCGCCGGCCAATGCGCAACTGTCATTCGCACAAAAGCTTGTGCTTTGGCAAGGCGTAACCCGATAATGCTCTCAACTTTCCAGGCTACTGACATGCTCATCAAACGTAAATCAATCGAAAAAGAAGAATCCCTGCGGCCGCCTATGCGATCGCGCGCCATCGCAACAGCGAAGCCGCGCAAGCCGAAATATGCGCCGGTCACCCTGTCGGAACAGGATGGAGTGCGCTTCCTGCATTTCGGCACCGAATGGGTGCAGGGCGCGATGCGGATCCGCAAGCCAGATGCCATCGAGCTCGAATACGCGCAGCAGATGATGCTGTGGATGTTGTTCAACGACAGTCCCGCGCACCTGGTCCAACTCGGCCTGGGCACCGGCGCGCTGACCAAATACTGTTACCGCCAGTTTCCCGCAGCCCGGGTGACCGCGATCGAACTCAATCCATCGGTGGTGACGATTTGCGAAACCATGTTCAAGCTGCCGCCGAACGACGACCGCCTCAACGTGGTCGAAATGGATGCGATGGATTTCGTCACCGACAGCGCCAACCGTGGCAATGTCGATGTGCTGCAAATCGATCTGTACGACGCCACCGCGCGCGGCCCGGTGCTCGACACGCCCGAGTTCTACCAGGCTTGCGCGGCCTGCCTGACTGCCAACGGCATGATCACGGTCAACCTGTTCGGCGACCATCCGAGCTACGCGAAGAACCTCAAAGCGATGAAATTCGCGTTCGACGCAGTGGTCTGGCTGCCCGAAGTACATGACGGCAATGTCGTCGTGATCGCCTTCAAGAATGCGCCGGTACTGGACTTCGCCACGCTGTACGAGCGCGCGGCAGCGATCCGCGAGGCGACCAAACTGCCGGCCAAATCCTGGGTCGATGGATTGAAGGTCTGGATGGCCGAGGAATAAAGCTGCCGGTAGGTGCGAATTCATTCGCATCAGCTCGCATGAAATCGTTAAGAGTGCGAATGAATTCGCACCTACGGCGCTGAAAAGACTTGATTTTTAACAGAGTATCTACTTTTCGTGAGCCTTATTAGCCGCTCTGGAACCTTGCCAATGCACACCCCGAAAAAACTCGATTTGCAACAACTATTCACCTGGCTGCTGGCCGACGGCATCGTTGACAAAACGCATGTCAAGGCCGGCTATACCCAGGCGCAGGGGATACTCAGGAACGCCATCGGCGAAATGCATCCGCTGACTGCGGTGGCCCAATGCAAGATCCTCTCGGCACAGCCGCCGCACCGGCTGGTGACGCTGGACTGGCTGACCGAATGGCTGGCCGGCAAGGTCAAGCTGCCGTTTTTCCGCATCGATCCGCTGCAAATCGACTTCACCCGGGTGGCCGACGTGATGTCGGCCACCTATGCGGCCCGCTTCAACATCCTGCCGGTCGAACTGACGCCGACAGAACTGGTGATTGCCACCGCCGAACCGCTTGCCATCGACTGGGAGCCGGAGATCGCGAAGATCTCGCGCCGCAGCGTGCGGCTGGTGATCGCCAACCCGCTCGACATCGCCCAGTACATCAGCCAGTTTTTCAGCCTGGCCAAATCGATCAAGGGCGCACGCAAGTCGAACGGCCAGGACCTGGCGCTGCGCAACAACTTCGAGCAACTAGTCGAGCTCGGCAAGCTCAACAAGCAAGTCGATGCCAACGACCAGCACATCATCCATATCGTCGACTGGCTGTGGCAATACGCGTTCGACCAGCGCGCCTCCGACATCCACCTGGAGCCGAAGCGCGACTTCGGCCTGGTGCGCTTTCGCATCGACGGCATCCTGCATCAGGTGTATCAGGTGCCGGCGGTGGTGATGATCGCGATGACCGCGCGCATCAAGCTGCTGGGCCGGATGGACGTGATCGAGAAACGCCGCCCGCAGGACGGCCGCATCAAGACCCTGACCGCCGCCGGCCAGGAGATCGAATTGCGGCTGTCGACGCTGCCGACCGCCTTCGGCGAGAAACTGGTGATGCGCATCTTCGACCCGGAAGTGGTGGTCAAGACGCTGCCCGAACTGGGCTTCCCGGCCGACGACGCGGCGCGCTGGGATGCGCTGACCAAGCGCCCGCACGGCATCATCCTGGTCACCGGCCCGACCGGCTCCGGCAAGACCACCACGCTGTACACCACGCTGAAGGCGCTGGCGACCTCGCAAGTCAATGTCTGCACGGTGGAAGACCCGATCGAGATGGTCGAGGCTGCGTTCAACCAGATGCAGGTGCAGCACGGCATCGACCTGTCGTTCGCCGACGGCGTGCGGGCGCTGATGCGGCAAGATCCGGACATCATCATGGTGGGTGAAATCCGCGATCTGGCAACCGCCGAAATGGCGATCCAGGCCGCGCTGACCGGCCATCTGGTGCTGTCTACGCTGCACACCAACGACGCGCCATCGGCAGTGATGCGCTTGCTGGAACTGGGAGTGCCGTATTACCTGCTGGAAACCACGCTGATCGGCATCATGGCGCAGCGTCTGGTGCGCACGCTGTGCATCCATTGCAAATCGGACGATGGCACGCTGGATGCGGAAATCTGGAACAGACTATCGGATGGCCACAAGATCGCACAACCGACCACCGTGTACCGCGCAGTCGGCTGCCCGGAATGCCGCCAGACCGGCTATCGCGGCCGCACCGGCCTGTACGAATTGCTGACGGTGACGCAGCCGTTTTCCAAACTGATCCGCGAGCAGACCGACATCCATGCGCTGCGCCAGCAAGCTACCAGCGATGGCATGAACCCGCTGCACATCGCCGGCGCATTCAAGATCATCGAAGGCGCGACCACCGCCGAAGAAGTGCTGAAGGTGACTTCTTCACTGACTTAGGAATGTCAGCGGGCTATAAGAGGAGTCCGAACTGAAGCAGTTTTTTGTAGGAGCGCACCCGGGCGCGACCAACGGCTGCAGTCTGGAGACTGCTTTCGCGCCCGGGTGCGCTCCTACAAAATCGTAGCATTTCGCTCTTCATTGCCTTGCCGGCTGATAGTTACCATATTATTTAAAATATGGCAGTATGCTTAAAAACAGTGAATATTCTGCAATATTCTATTGCCAATGAAAAAATACACGCATTAGTATATTTTAATAAAGAGATCGCCAAAGATGCTGCCGCAAGCACCAAGAATATTAGCCGCGGCCGATCGCTTGCTGCGCTAGCGCATCGGCTGCAACATTTTTTGCGCGGGGAATCCACGCCAGGCTAACCGCCTTAAGCTGCGCGACCAGCAGTCTTGCCCGTTCGCAGTGGCTCTGCAAGTCAGACGTGCCGGCACTGCCTGCCATCATCACTGCATTGATGACAACCTGGCTATCGCCATAGACCACCAGCCGTTCCGGCTGGATCCGAACGGCCGCTTCCAGAACCGCAATCAGAGCCAGGTACTCAGCCTGATTATTGTCGCCGTGCCCGGCAGCAGAGCTTATTTCAACCGTGTCTCCATCAGGGCTCTTGAGCAGCCCGCCGATGCCTATGCGCCCGGGGTTCGGGTGCGCGGAACCATCGAACCAGGCCAGCCAGGCGGAGCAGTCCGGCAGTTTTTCCGCCTTTTTCTGCGCCAGCAAATCGGCCTGCTGCCGCTGGCGCAGCGCAAGCTTCGCTGCAGCTTCCAGTCTTGCCAGTTTTCGCTCCGAGATCAGCTCGCAAAGTGGCGCACTACCTGCCACCTTCTCAAGCACCTGTTTCAGGGCCGCTGGTTCTGATAACGCGGTGTTTCTGGCCAGCCGGCGACTGATTGCACGTTCCTTCTGATAAGCGGCCGCGCAGTGCTCTGCAAACTCTGTCATGTTCGTGTCTTTACGCAGTATCGTCAGCAATGAGCTTCATATTGTATGGTGATTACAAAACGTCGATTCAAACTGTCACCGCCATATGAAATCTGCATCTCGGCCATAACCGCATGCGCCGGCACTCCAAACCGGGCAAAATGCGTATGGCTACCGGAGGACCGTATGCAGTCAAAAGAAATTATGTATCGCCGCTTGTCGATGGCCTCGATTGCCAGAGCCATCAGGCAGGGCTGGATCGTCTTCTCACAAAGCCGGCCGGTTAGCGTCGCTTATGCAGTGATCTTTGCAGTGATCGGTCTGTTGATCCTGACCGGTATTGTACTAGCCGGCGTAGCGCCGATGATGTTGCCGCTGGCGGGCGGATTCATGCTGATTGGACCCGTGTTGCTCTGTGGATTTTTTTCGATAGCGGATCGTGTTATCGGGAAATTGCCAACGCAATTTTCTGACGTGCTCATCGGCTTTTCCAATGCTTCGCGTCAAGTCCTGGTGCTCGCCCTGGTGAGCATGCTGCTATTTCTGATCTGGCTGACCGATGCGGCCATCCTTTACGGATTCATGGTTGGACGCACGCCAATGCCTCTGCTCGGATTGCTGCCCCCGCCTGATAATGTCCGGTCGTTTATCCTCTGGAGTTCCGTGATGGGTGCGGCATTGGCTCTCTTGATTTTCGCTATCTCGGCCTTCTCCGTGCCTCTGCTGTACTACCGTCGCGCAGGACTGGTTCAGGCTGTCGTGCTGAGCGTACGCGTGGTGTTCGGCAACTTTGTGCCCGGCATTGCCTGGGCGCTCGTCTTGTCTGCTGCGATCATCGGCAGCATCCTGCTGCTGCCCTTGTTTCTGCTGGTTTTCCCGGTTATGGCTTACGCCAGCCATGCGCTTTACCATGAGATTTTCCCGCAGCCAGCGGCCTGAAGATCACCCTCGTCACCTTCATCCCGGGCTACTGGTGCGCCGTCATTTCGGCAAGGGCGGACTGTACATCGGCATACCGCAGCCGGATTCCCAATTCCCGCTTCAGGCGCCGGTTGCACAAGCGGCGCGATTCGGCCATGAAGGACAACAGTTGCGGCGACACCTGGCCTTGCAGCTCGGCACGCGGCAGGCGCGGCGGGCGTGGCAGCGCAAAGGCGTCGGCGACCGCATCGAAATACGCGCCCATCTGCATCTCGCTATCGTCGACCGCGTGATAAATCCGGCACGGCCGGGCCTTGAACAGCGCCGCGGCGATGATGCGCGCCAGATCGTCGGCGTGGATGTGGTTGGTGTGCACGTCATCCTGCGGCGTCAGCGCCGGGGTGCCCTTGCGCAAGCGCTCCAAGGGCAGGCGCCCGGCCGCGTATATCCCCGGCACCCGCAGGATGCACATCCGGCTGCCGCTGCGACTGTTGCGCCGGGCCCAGTCGCGCAACACCTGTTCGGCATCGACCCGGCGCCGCGCGCGCGGGTTTTGCGGATTGACGCTGCGGGTCTCGTCGAACTGCGCGCCGCCGCAATCGCCGTACACGCCGCTGGTGCTGATGTAAACCAGCTGCGCATGCTCGGGTAAAATAGCGGCCAGATTGCGGCTGCGCCGGTCCTGCGTGCCGTCCGGTTGCGGCGGCGCCAGATGCACGATGAGCGGCGCCAGACCGGCCAGCCGGCGCAGGCTATCCGGCCGATCCAGGTCGGCCACGACCGGCACCGCCCCCGCCGCGCGCAATGTTGCGCAGCGCTCCGGCTGGCTGGTCACCGCGAACACGCGAAAGCGCTCGCGCAGCAGCGCCAGCAAGCGCATGCCGACATCGCCGCAACCGACGATCAGCAAGCGCGGCCGGCCCAGCTTGGGCGCGGCGGGTGCTGCCATTTTATTGACTGTATTTTTCATCATCGGGATTGTATGACTTTTCAAGTGACTGTCCAGCCGAGCGGCCGGCAATTTGGCTGCGAGGACGGCGATACCGTACTGGCAGCAGCAATGCATGCGGGCATCAACCTGCCCTACGGCTGCAAAAACGGCGCCTGCGGCGCCTGCAAGGGCAAGCTGTTGTCCGGCACGGTCAGGCACGGCGCGCACCAGCAGAAGGCGCTTTCGACGGAGGAAGAGGCGAACGGCCTGGCGCTGTTCTGCTGCGCCACCCCGCTATCGGACCTGGCGATCGAGGCGCGCGAAGTGCAAGGCGTCGGCGAATTCCCGGTCAGGAAGATGCCGGCCCGCGTCGCGGCGCTGGAACGAGTGTCCGACGACGTGATGATCATCTCGCTGCAACTGCCGGCTGCCGAACGGCTGCAATATCTGGCCGGGCAATACATCGAATTCATGCTGCGCGACGGCAAGCGGCGCAGCTACAGCATGGCCAACGCACCGCATGCAGACGAAAAAATCACGCTGCACGTGCGCCACATGCCGGGCGGCCTGTTCTCCGACCAGGTATTCGGCAGCCTCAAGGAGCGCGACATCCTGCGCTTCGAAGGTCCGCTCGGCACCTTCTTCCTGCGCGAAGATTCCGACAAGCCGATCGTGCTGCTGGCTTCCGGCACCGGCTTCGCGCCGGTCAAGGCGATCATCGAACACGCGGCCTTCATCGAATCGAAGCGCCCGATGACGCTGTACTGGGGCGGCCGCCGGCCGCGGGACCTGTACCTGCACGCGCTGTGCGAAGAATGGGCGCGCACCCTGCCCCATTTCAAGTACGTGCCGGTGGTGTCGGATGCGCAGCCTGAGGATGGCTGGCAGGGCCGCAGCGGCCTGGTGCACCGCGCGGTGATCGAGGATCTGCCCGATCTGTCCGCTTACCAGGTCTACGCCTGCGGCGCGCCGATCATGGTGGACTGCGCCAAACGTGATTTCATCGCCCAGTGCAAACTGCCGCCGGAGGAATTTTATGCCGATGCGTTCACCTCGCAAGCCGATCTGCTGAGCGCCTGACAAACCGGCAGCGAACCTTGATCCAAGCTGCAATCGACATCATTCAATCCCGCACACCCGGAGCCACCATGGAATTCAGTCAGTACGATGTCAACTCTCTGCTATTTATCACCAATCGCCCGCCGCTGGTCTTCACCGAAGGCAGCGGCATGTGGCTCACCGACCATAGCGGCAAACGCTATCTGGATTACCTGCAAGGCTGGGCGGTCAACTGCCTCGGCCACTCGCCGCAATGCATCCGGGATGCGCTGGCTGCGCAGGCGAAAAAACTGATCAATCCGTCGCCGGCGTTCTACAACGCACCGTCGATCAAGCTGGCCGCGCTGCTGACCGCCAACTCCTGTTTCGACCGCGTGTTCTTCACCAACAGTGGCGCCGAAGCCAATGAAGGCGCGATCAAGCTGGCGCGCAAATGGGGCCGGAAGCACAAGAACGGCGCGTTCGAAATCATCAGCTTCGACCACAGCTTCCACGGCCGCACGCTGGCCACCATGTCGGCCTCCGGCAAGCACGGCTGGGACACGCTGTACGCGCCGCAAGTGCCGGGCTTTCCGAAAGCCGAGCTGAACGACATCGGATCGGTCGAGCAACTGATCAACCCCAACACCGTGGCCGTGCTGCTGGAGCCGATACAGGGCGAAGCCGGCGTGATCCCGGCCAGCCGCGAATTCATGCAGGCGCTGCGTGCATTGACCACCCGTCACGGCATCCTGCTGATCGTCGATGAAGTGCAAACCGGGATGGGCCGCTGCGGCGCGCTGTTCGCGCATCAATTATCGGACATCACGCCCGACCTGATGACGCTGGGCAAGGGCATCGGCGGCGGGGTGCCGCTGGCGGCCATGCTGTGCACCGAGGCGGTGGCCTGTTTCGAACCCGGCGACCAGGGCGGCACCTACAACGGCAATCCCTTGATGACTGCGGTCGGGGTGGCGGTGATCGAGCAACTGCTGCAACCGGGCTTCCTGCCGTCGGTGCAGGAAAAAGGCGCTTTCCTGCGCACCGAATTGCTGCAACTGTGTCAGCAGCACGGCTTGCAAGGCGAGCGCGGCGCCGGCTTGCTGCGCGCGCTGGAACTCGGCCGCCCGATCGGTGCGCAACTGGTGGAAGCTGCGCGCGACCTGCAGCCGCTGGGCCTGCTGCTGAACTCGCCGCGCCCCGACCTGTTGCGCTTCATGCCGGCACTCAACGTCAGCAACGCCGAAATCCAGCAAATGACAGCGATGCTGTCGGACTTGCTGCAGCAACTGAAGTAGCGCATCGGAGCATCCCGGAAGCGCTTGCCTCCGGGAAAATACCGGGTAGGTGTATTTTTAAAGCCGCGCATAATCAGTGCGGAAACTACCTGTTTTTTGAATATACTATGCCAATCATTCAAGCATTGGCTTCATTCTGCCTACGGTAAAAAAAAGCGCGCCCTGCACCGTACGGCCAGGTCCCAGACCTGCCCCAGCGTCACAGCCGAGGAAACATCAGGCGCGATTGAATGCGTCTGATGCGCCCATATAACGGCTCCCAAAAACCGACCAACATCCGGTAACACAATGGCACTTGATACCCGGGCCATGCGTCCCTATTGTGTAAGGAAAGAATGCTTTGGCAGACTAAAGTTTAGTTGAATTGACAGGCACTAAGTGAATAGTAAACACCTCTAATCGTTGCCAGTAATTGTCTATGAACAAACATTACACATAACAAAAGAAGTAGAACAGGACTAGAATAAAAGTCGTAATGCAGTATTTATAAGCAAGACTGGTAGGTTTAACTCAAAGGACATGAAAATGAAAATCTTTGACAACTACGCAGCGCGGTACGAACGTACCAGGGAGGAAGAGTATTCCCTGCAGGAATATCTGGACTTATGCCGGCGCGATCCTCTCGCCTATTCCAGCGCAGCCGAGCGCATGCTGGCCGCCATCGGCGAACCGGAATTGATCGACACCCGCAACTACCCGCATATGTCGCGCATCTTCGCCAACAAGGTGATCAAGATCTATCCCGCTTTCAAGGAGTTCTACGGGATGGAGGATGCGATCGAGCAGGTGGTATCGTATTTCCGCCATGCAGCGCAGGGACTGGAAGAGCGCAAGCAGGTGCTGTACCTGCTGGGACCGGTCGGCGGCGGCAAATCGTCGATTGCCGAAAAACTCAAGCATCTGATGGAAAAAGTGCCGTTCTACTGCCTCAAGGGCTCGCCCATCAACGAGTCGCCGCTGGGCCTGTTCAACCCGGATGAAGACGGCCAGATTCTCGAAGAGGATTACGGCATTCCGCGCCGCCACCTCAACACGATCCCCAGTCCGTGGGCGATCAAGCGCCTGAGCGAATTCAACGGCAACATCAACCAGTTCCGGGTCGTCAAACGCTACCCGTCGATACACAAACAGATCGCCATCTCGAAGACCGAACCGGGCGACGAAAACAACCAGGATATTTCATCGCTGGTGGGCAAGGTCGACATCCGCAAGCTGGAAGACTACTCGCAGGACGACACCGATGCCTACAGCTACTCGGGCGGCCTGTGCCTGTCGAACCAGGGCTTGATGGAATTCGTCGAAATGTTCAAGGCGCCGATCAAGGTGCTGCACCCGTTGCTGACCGCGACCCAGGAAGGCAACTACAAGGGCACCGAGGGTTTTGGCGCGATACCGTTCGACGGCATCATCCTGGCCCACTCCAACGAGTCGGAATGGAAAGCGTTCAAGAACAACAAGAACAACGAAGCGTTCCTGGACCGGGTATACATCGTCAAGGTGCCTTACTGCCTGCGGGTGACGGAAGAAACCAAGATTTACGAAAAACTGTTGCGCAATTCCTCGCTGGCGCAAGCGCCGTGCGCTCCCGGCACGCTGAAGATGATGGCGCAGTTTGCGGTGCTGACGCGCCTGAAGGAGCCGGAAAACTCCAGCATTTTCAGCAAGATGCTGGTCTATGACGGCGAGAACCTGAAAGACATCGACCCGAAGGCCAAGTCTTACCATGAGTACCGCGACTATGCGGGGGTGGATGAAGGCATGAGCGGCTTGTCGACCCGTTTCGCGTTCAAGATTCTGTCCAAGGTATTCAACTTCGATACCACCGAAGTGGCAGCCAATCCGGTGCACCTGATGTATGTGCTGGAACAGCAGGTCGAGCGCGAGCAGTTCCCGCCCGAAACCGAGCAGAGATACCTGGCCTTCATCAAGGAATACCTGGCCCAGCGTTACGTCGAATTCATCGGCAAGGAAATCCAGACTGCATATCTGGAAAGCTATTCCGAATACGGCCAGAATATTTTCGACCGCTATGTGACTTTTGCCGATTTCTGGATTCAGGATCAGGAATACCGCGACCCGGATACCGGCGAAAGCTTCGACCGCAATTCGCTCAACCAGGAACTGGAAAAGATAGAAAAACCGGCCGGCATCTCGAATCCGAAAGATTTCCGCAACGAAATCGTCAACTTCGTGCTGCGGGCCCGGGCCCAGAATGCCGGCAAGAATCCGTCCTGGACCAGCTACGAAAAACTCAGGACGGTGATCGAAAAGAAAATGTTCTCGAATACCGAAGAACTGCTGCCGGTGATCTCGTTTAACGCCAAGGCCAGCGCCGACGATGTCAACAAGCATGCAGAGTTCGTCGCCCGCATGGTGGAAAAAGGGTATACGGCCAAACAGGTACGGCTGTTATGCGAGTGGTATCTGCGCGTCAGAAAATCGTCGTGACCCCACGCGCTGTCTTGTTTAAGGAGAAAATATGGCCCCTGAAAAGCACGAAAGGCACGAAAAATGCATCAAAAGGATCGGGTCATTAAGCCTTTCCGTGTCTTTCGTGGACAGTGCATAACATAGGAGACAACTTTGGTTCACCTCATCGACCGGCGCCTACAAGGCAAAAACAAATCCGCTGTCAACCGCGAGCGATTTCTGCGTCGTTACAAGGGCCAGATCAGGGATGCTGTTGAGCGCGCGATAAAGGGCCGCTCCATCACCGACATGGAAAGCGGTGAGAAAGTGTCGATTCCTGCTAAGGATGTGAATGAGCCGAGTTTCGGCCATGCCCATGGCGGGGTCTGGGAGCCGGTGCATCCCGGCAACAAGGAATACCAGAAGGGCGACCGGGTGGCGCGCCCCAAAAGCAGTGCCGGCTCCGGTTCCGGCCAGGCCGGCAACAGCGACCAGATCACCGAAGACGATTTCATCTTCGAACTCACGCGCGAAGAATTCCTCAACTACTTCTTCGAGGATCTGGAATTGCCGAACATGGTAAAAACCCAGCTCACCGCAACCACCGAATTCAAGCAGCAGCGCGCCGGCTACAAAATGTCCGGCACGCCGACCAATATCCATGTGCTGCGCTCGCTGCGCGGCGCGCTGGGACGGCGCATCGCGGTCGGCAGCAAATCGCACAAGCGTCTGCTGGCAGCGGAATACGAACTCAAGCAATTGCTGGGCAAAGTGCCGGACGACGATCCGCGCATCGTCGCGCTGCGTCAGGAAATCCACCACTTGCGCAGCAAGCTGCTGGCAATTCCATTCATCGACCCGTTCGACCTGCGCTACAGCAATCGCATCCGGGTGCCGAAACCGTCCAGCCAGGCCGTCATGTTTTGCATCATGGACGTCTCCGGCTCGATGGATGAGAGCAAGAAGGATATCGCCAAACGCTTTTTCATCCTGCTGTACCTGTTCCTGCAGCGCGCCTACGAAAAGATAGAAGTCGTCTTCATCCGCCACCACACGATGGCCGACGAAGTCGATGAAAACGATTTCTTCCACTCGCGCGAATCGGGCGGCACCGTGGTCTCGTCGGCGCTGCACTTGCTGGCCAAGATCATGCGCGAGCGGTACACCAGCAACGACTGGAATATCTACGTGGCGCAGGCGTCCGACGGCGACAACTGGGACAACGATTCGGTCACCTGCCGCCAGTTGCTGATCAATACCATCATGCCGTCGGTACAGTATTACGCCTACGTCGAAATCACCGAGGACAAGCCGCAGAATCTATGGGAAGAATACACGCAGGTGCTGGACCATCACCCGCACTTTGCGATGCAGCTGATCAGATCCCAGGCCGATATTTATCCGGTGTTCCGCGATCTGTTCAAGAAGCAGGAACCGGCATGAGCGCACCCGACAAGATCGCCGCCCCGCGGCCATTGCCGAAGCAGTCGGAATGGACCTTCGAACTGCTGGAGCAGGCGCACGATGAAGTGCGCCGCGTCGCGCAAAATTTCGGCCTCGACACCTACCCGAACCAGCTCGAAATCATCAGCGCCGAACAGATGATGGATGCCTACACGGCGGTCGGCTTGCCGGTGTCGTACCACCACTGGTCGTTCGGCAAGCATTTCCTGAATACCGAAAAAAGCTACAAGCGCGGCCAGATGGGGCTGGCCTACGAGATCGTCATCAACTCGAACCCCTGCATCGCCTATCTGATGGAAGAAAACAGCCTGATGATGCAAACCCTGGTGATCGCGCACGCGGCCTACGGTCACAACTCATTTTTCAAGGGAAATTACCTGTTTCGCACCTGGACCGATGCCGGAGAAATCGTCGATTACATGGTATTTGCCAAGAAATTCATTGCCGAATGCGAGGAGCGGCACGGCATCGAAGCGGTCGAACTGTTGCTCGACTCCTGCCATGCGCTGCAAAACCATGGCGTCGATCGCTACAAGCGCCCGGCCAAACTGTCGCTGGCGGAAGAAAAAGCCCGCCAGAAGGAGCGCGAAGCCTACCTGCAAAGACAAGTCAACGACCTGTGGCGCACCCTGCCCCAGCAAGAGAAGGAAACGGTAGACAAGCGGCCGTCGCGGTTCCCGACCGAGCCGCAGGAAAACCTGCTGTACTTCATCGAGAAATACGCGCCGATACTGGAGCCGTGGCAGCGCGAAGTGGTGCGCATCACGCGCAAGATCGCGCAGTATTTTTACCCGCAGCGCCAGACCCAGGTGATGAACGAAGGCTGGGCCACCTTCTGGCATTACACCATCCTCAACCAGCTGTATGCGGAAGGCGTGGTCGATAACGGCTTCATGATGGAATTCCTGCAAAGCCACACCAACGTGATCTACCAGCCGCCGCTCGACAGTCCGTACTACAACGGCATCAACCCGTATGCACTGGGGTTTGCGATGATGTCCGACATCCGCCGCATGTGCGAAGCCCCGACCGACGAAGACCGCGCCTGGTTTCCGCACATCGCCGGCAGCGACTGGATCAAGACGCTCGATTTTGCGATGCGCAACTTCAAGGATGAGAGCTTCTTTTCCCAGTACCTGTCGCCCAAGCTGATCCGCGATTTTCATTTCTTCGCGGTGCTCGACGACGACACCGATGACAAGCTGACGATCTCGGCGATCCACGACGACAGCGGCTACCAGACCATCCGCCAGAAACTGTCGGAACAATACAATCTGGGCAATCGGGAACCGAACATCCAGGTGTATTCGGTCAACATGCAGGGCGATCGCTCGATGACCCTGAGACACGCCCAATTCCAGCGCCGCCCGCTCAATGCGCAGGCGCAGGAAGTGTTGAAGCATGTGGCCCGCCTGTGGGGTTTCGACGTGCGCCTGGAAACGGTCGACCCGAACGGCAAAATCATCAGCACGCTGGAATGCAAGCGCGAAAAGCGCACCCACGGCTAAGCCGGCTCCGATCATGCGGCGCAGGCTGGGCGGCGTAGCACTGCGCCGAATGCGCAAACCACAAGCGCGTCATCATTGCAGCATCGGCGCAGACGAAAAAACACCCGACGGATCGGGTGCTTCGGATTATGCGGCGCAATGCGGACTGGTCAAATGTCAGGCAACTAACTGAATGTTTTCAGCAGGGTTTGAATATCCATGGTCAGCGCAGGCAAATCCCGCTCGATGGTTTTCCATACAATTTCCAGATCAACTGAGAAATAACCATGCGATATACGATTGCGCATCGTATACAAATCGCTCCAAGGAATATCGTCATGTTGGGCGGCAAAAACCTGGTGATAGCGCTCGATGTTACGTGCGGCTTCGCCGATGATTTCAAA
This sequence comes from Oxalobacteraceae bacterium, assembly GCA_030698225.1. Classification (GTDB taxonomy): domain Bacteria; phylum Pseudomonadota; class Gammaproteobacteria; order Burkholderiales; family Burkholderiaceae_D; genus AVCC01. The sequence continues at coordinate 24,460 of JAUYNR010000013.1, forward strand.
GTTTCTTATCACCGCATCCTGAACCAGTTGGTTTTGCAAAAATACCGCTTCGGTCATATCGGATGTATAGATATCGATACGGTGAATCGCCTCCAAAATATGTGCCAGATAATCGGGAATCCGTTGCAGATCCGGCTTACTCATATCGGCACGGCCTCAGCAAGTACGGTAGCGCGGAATCTGGATGGCAATGCTTTAGGTGTGAGCACATCAACTGGCATGCCCAGCAACTGATGCAATCGATTCTGCAGGCGAGCAATATCCATCAGTGTCGTCTCCGAGGTCGGATCAACCAGAAAATCCAGATCGCTGCCGGCGGTGTCCTCACCGCGGGCGACCGAGCCGAACAAACGCACATTGCACACATGGTTTGCGGTCGCGATCATAACAATGTCAGAGCGATATTTTTGAACGATTTCTGAGGGGCGCATGATAGCTCCTGAAATATTTGACTGTGATGACGAGTTTAGCATCCTGGCATCGGTTAATCAGAATAAATAGGGGTCAGACCACGGTTTGATAGTATCAAAATAGATTTTCGGCATTCGAGTCTTCCGACTTTCGCGGTCGGCCGGATTTACCGGGCATAGCCCGCTTGCCGATGGCAAGGGCGATCTCTTCACCGAATCGCGCATTGCCCAAAGCAAAGTTCCCGTTGGTCGCCAGCCGGATGGCATCGACCAGTCCCGGCTCCAGCTCATAGCGAAACAGCTCGCGATAGCTTGCCTGTTGCGCCAATGGATCTGCGCCCAATGCCAGATATAGCGGATGCGGTTCGATCAGCGGATTGGTTTCGCCCTGGGCGTTGGTGCGGTAGCTGGACCACGGATACTCTGCCGGATGTTCAACCATGCCGGCGCGCACCGGGTTGAGTTCGATATAGCGCTGGCAGGCGAGCAGGTATTGCTCCTGTTGCGTCAGGCAGGAGCGGAAGCGCCCTTCCCACAGCGTGCCGGAGCGCCGGTAGGTTCGATTGACGTATTGCACATAGCGCTGACCTAACGCCTTCATCAGCGCGCCAACGCCGTCTGCGGCAGCAGAAGAAACGAGCAGATGCACGTGATTGGTCATCAGCACGTAGGCGTGAATCCGGCAGCCGGTTTTTCCGGCATAGTCCTGGAGCCAGTCGAGATAGAAGCGGTAGTCCTCATCGGCAAAAAAACAGGCTTGCCGGTTGTTGCCGCGCTGGATGATGTGCATCGGCACGTTGGGAAGCGTCAGACGGGCGCGACGGGGCATGGGATTTGCCTCAGGAAAATGATAACGTGGCCAGATTAACAGAAAACCGTGGTCTGTCCCCTATTGTCCCTATGTGCATCGGCACGTTGGGAAGCGTCAGACGGGCGCGACGGGGCATGGGATTTGCCTCAGGAAGATGATAACGTGGCCAGATCAACAGAAAACCGTGGTCTGCCCCCTATTGTCCTATTGTCGTTGTTTATGTTTATGATCAGGCCATAAAAAAAGCATCCCGCGCACAGGATGCTTTTTATCACCGAGTGGGCACAACAGCGTGCCCACCCTACCCTGCTAAAAAATCGTTACGACTTGCAATAACCCTTAGCAAGACAACCTCCAGTTACTGCCCAGCTAACGGCTCCGGCGGCAGAGAGTGTCGGGGTCATGACATAAGTATCAGCAGCAACAATACCATTTGCCGCAACAGGTACTACCGTAATGACACCAGCCGCGCTAGTAACGACAGAAGTGACTTTAGCAGTTGCTGCTGCAGCTGCCGGTACGCCGCCTTGTTCATTGGCACAAGCAACGATCGGTGTTACGGCTGCGTCCATGGCACAAGTTTCTACTGCGCCCTTGTAAGGACCAACTGCATTAACTATTTCGGTATAGCGTGCTTTCGCTGTGAAAGTTTGATATTGCGGCACAGCAATCGCCGCCAAAATCCCGATAATCGCGACGACGATCATCAATTCGATCAGCGTAAAGCCTTTTTGTGCGCGTTGGATCATTCTCATCGATTTCATTTTGCTTCTCCCTGTGGTTGACAATGCGGGCAGACAATCTGCCATGCTTACCTATGAGCAAATGTTGTGCCAGCGCAAAAGTGGCCGGTTGCAGCCTTTTCCGCTTAAAAACAATGCACAGCAGGAATATTATTGTCACCGGGCTGACAATAATTGTCAGCGCCGGCAGGGATTGTCAGATCGTCACAGCGCCGATGCAGGCGCACCGGGTTTTGATTGCCTGCACTGCACTTTGCAAGGCCGCGCACATATCCAATAAACAGTGGGGTATGCCAATAAACATGCTGTTTACCGCATATTATTAAAGCGACACCTTAAATACAAGTCATGGTAATTGTTGCGGATTAAGCACATTCATTGCATGAGAATGCGCTGCGGTCCGTTTTATCGATGCTTCTTAGTAGCCAACTTCCTTCTGGTGCCGCAATGCCAGCACCGTGACCAGATCACTTTCGTAACGGTATAGCGCGATATATCCGCTGTCGCCAAACTCGATCAGCAATTCGCGATATTCGGCCTCCATGTCTTCCACAGGTCTGCCAATCTGCGGATGTTGCCCGAGCGCTTGCACGACCTTGGTGATGACAGCAGCCGCCCGTTTGGCGGCGGTGGGATTTTTGGGGCGCAAGAACTCGCGCAACCGTTCCAAGTCGCGCAGCGCCCCGGGCGCAAATATCACGCGTGGCATACGGGCGCGGCCTTCTCATTTTCCTCACCCCACGTGTCGAGCCACGCGATGACTTCATCTCCACTGACATGCAAACCGGTTTCCTGGTACTCATGCCATGCGTTGATGCCATCTTGCCGGAACGCCTGGCGTTTTTCCTCGCGTTCGACGTACTCGCGGATAGCCTCCCGCATCACCCAATGCGTTGTGCGGTGTCGGGCATCGGCCAGACGCTTCATGCGCTCTTTCATGGCCGGGTCGATCTTCACTGCTATGGGTACGGCTGCTGTGCTCATGACTGCCTCCAATTGGTATACATAAGTATTACTTTAGCACGAAATATCGGCTCGCCCGCAGCAGCACGTAGCACGCAAGGCGTTCACATTTCGGTTAGCGCATGCGCTATCAAAAAATGTGCAACAAATATGGGCTTTATTTCAAGCTGAACTGCATTGCGGTGCCGGCGATGTCGAGCACGTCGCCGTCCTGCAGTGGATGGGCTGCGGCGCCTATCGCCTGGCCGTTGACGATCGGGTGGGCATCGCCTTCGATGTGGGTGATCGCAAAGCCTTGCAGGCCGCGGGTGATGACGGCGACGGCGACGCCGGGGCGGCCGATGGTGGTGAGCGCCTTGGTCAGTCGCATTTCGCGGCCGCTGCTGCTGCCGCTGAGGATCTTGATGCTGGCCTGGAGCGCGTCGTCGCCCTGCATTTCCGACGGATTGTAGATTTGGGTGTCTTGCGTCAGGGTGTTGGCGGCGTCGCCGGCACCGGCAGCGCCGCTGGCGCGCCGCAGCTGGACCTGGGCCTGGTACTTGATCCGGTATTTGGCCAGTTCGATCACGTCGCCGTCTTGCAGGAAATGCTTCTTGACCGGCTGGCCGTTGACCAGCGTGCCATTGGTGCTGCCCAGGTCTTCCAGGAAGGAATCGCTCCCGATGGTGGTGATGGCCGCGTGCTGGCCGCTGATGGCGAGGTTGTCGATGACGATGTCGTTGCTGGGCCGGCGTCCGATGGTGATGCGCTCTTTCGAGAGCGCCATTTCCTGCAATATCGCACCGTCCGCCATGAGGATGATTTTGGCCATGCTTTTTCTCCTGCGATCTAACTGTTTTCTGAGCGAGGCTCATTATCGCGTGCTTTGATCAAAACTACCGAGACATTATCCTGCCCGCCGCGGGCATTGGCGCAGGCGACCAGTTGCGCGCAGGCCTGCGGCAGATCGGACCGGTTGGCATGCAGCAGGTCGGCGATCTGCTGCTCCGGCACCATGTCGGTCAGGCCGTCCGAGCATAACAGCGCGATATCGCCGGCTTGGAAATCGTGCTGGTGCAACTCGACTTCCAGCAGCGGCGCGGCGCCCAGCGCGCGGGTGATCAGATTGCGCTTCTTGGAAATCGCCGCCTGCTCGGGCGTGATCAGGCCGGCCGCGATCTCCTGCTGCAATACCGAATGGTCGCGGGTCAGTTGCTGCAGCGTGGTGCCGCGCAGCCGGTACAGGCGCGAGTCGCCGACGTGGGCGACCGCCAGCGTGTGGTCGAAATGCAGCGCCAGCACCAGCGTGGTGCCCATGCCGCGGCAACCGGGCGTATTTTGCGCGGCATGCAGGATGCGGGTGTTGGCGAGATGGATTGCATCGCGCATCCACTGCTGCAGCTGCGCTTGCACATCGGCGCTGCCGGCGTGCTTCGCATATTCGAGCAATTTATCTTCCAGCGCCTGCCCGATGATGTTCACCGCCATCCGGCTGGCGACTTCGCCGGCCAGATGGCCGCCCATGCCGTCGGCCAGCAGCGCCAAGCCGCAGGCTTCATTGACGGCGATCGCGTCTTCATTTTGGCGCCGCACCCGGCCGGTATCGGTCAGGGCGGCGAATTCGAGCTTGCTGCGATCGGGGTCGGGTGGCATCGGGGCTTTGATTAAAAGTGCGGGTTGGAACAATTATTCGGCCGCCATGAAAAGCTGCTCCGCAAGCGGGAGATGCATTCATTCAGCAACTCGCCGCCTTGCTCCCCTCGCCCGCTTGCGGGAGAGGGGCCGGGGGGCGGACCTGGGAATTCGAATGGCATGCCATTCGCCAGAGTAGCGGCACAGGCTTGCAAGCCTGTGTGCGCACTGCAAGTGAGGGCGTTAGCAAATACTGCGGCCACCACATTGTGCGGCAAGGCGATCAAGTTTGCGCTTTGTTTTGGCACACCGTGGTCTTCGCGAGCGCCCTCTCCCCAACCCTCTCCCGCAAGCGGGAGAGGGAGCTTTCCGTGGCGCGCTGGATAGTTACGACAAATTAGTATATATAGGGGTATATGCAAAAAATATCATATTACCGCAATATTTTAGTCAGATTAAAATAATACATATATATGTATTATCTATTGCGCAAAGTACATATGGAATAGATCGTATGTTACAGCGTTTTTTACAAAGCCAAAAAAAAAGGAGCCGCAGCTCCCCTTTTATCGCTTTCAGCAGTTGCCGATTACAGCATTGCCTTGAGCAAACGCGCCATTTCGGACGGGTTCTTGGTGGTTTTGATGCCGCAGGCTTCCATGATGTCGAGCTTGGCTTGCGCGGTGTCGGCGCCGCCCGAGATCAGCGCACCGGCATGGCCCATGCGCTTGCCTGCAGGTGCTGTGACGCCGGCGATGAAGACCACGACCGGCTTCTTCATGTTTTCCTTGATCCAGTAGGCCGCGTTGGCTTCGTCCGGACCGCCGATCTCGCCTATCATGATGACTGCATCGGTATCCGGATCGTCATTGAACATCTTCATGATGTCGATGTGTTTCAGACCGTTGATCGGGTCGCCGCCGATGCCGACTGCCGACGATTGGCCCAGGCCGAGTGCGGTCAACTGGCCAACTGCTTCATAGGTCAGCGTGCCGGAGCGCGATACCACGCCGATACGGCCCTTCTTGTGGATGTGGCCCGGCATGATGCCGATCTTGATTTCGTCCGGTGTGATCAGGCCCGGGCAGTTCGGTCCCAGCAGCAGAGTTTTGCTGTTGGCTTTTGCCATGCGGTCTTTCAGGACCATCATGTCGCGCACCGGGATGCCTTCGGTGATGCAGATGGCCAGATCGAGTTCGGCTTCGACCGCTTCCCAGATCGCCGCTGCGGCGCCTGCCGGCGGCACGTAGATGACGGAAACACTGGCGCCGGTGGCGGCCTTGGCTTCGGACACGTTGGCATAGATCGGGATGCCTTCGAAATCTTCGCCGGCTTTTTTCGGATTCACGCCGGCCACGAAGCAGTTTTTGCCGTTCGCGTAATCGCGGCAGCCACGGGTGTGGAACTGGCCGGTCTTGCCGGTGATGCCTTGGGTGATGACTTTTGTATCTTTATTGATCAGGATCGACATTTGAGTTCCTTGTGCGATGTTTAAGCGTTGGCGGCAGCGACGGCTTGCTTGGCTGCATCTTCCATCGTGTCGGCGGCGATGATAGGCAGGCCGGACTCGGCCAGCATTTTCTTGCCGATGTCTTCGTTGGTGCCCTTCATGCGCACTACCAGCGGCACATTCAGCGACACCGCCTTGGCGGCCGCGATCACGCCTTCGGCGATCACGTCGCAACGCATGATGCCGCCGAAAATGTTCACCAGGATGGCTTTCAGGCCTGGGTTTTTCAGCATCAGCTTGAAGGCTTCAGTCACTTTTTCGGCGGTCGCGCCGCCGCCGACGTCGAGGAAGTTGGCCGGCTCGCCGCCGAACAATTTGATCGTGTCCATGGTGGCCATCGCCAGACCGGCGCCGTTGACCAGGCAGCCGATGTTGCCGTCGAGCGAAATGTAAGCCAGGTCGAACTGGGATGCTTCGACTTCGGACGGATCTTCTTCGTCCAGATCGCGGTAAGCGACGATTTCCGGCTGACGGTACAGCGCATTGGCGTCGAAGTTGAATTTGGCGTCGAGCGCGATGATCTTGCCGGAACCGGTCACGATCAATGGATTGATCTCGGCCAGCGATGCGTCGGTTTCCCAGTACGCCTTGTACAAGCCTTGCAATTGTGCGCGCGCGTCGGCAATCGATGCCGGCGGTACGCCGATCTTGGCGGCGATATCGTCCGCTTCGGCGTCGGTCAGGCCGACGCTGGGGTCGATCGCAATTTGATGGATCAGTTCCGGATGGCTTTCCGCAACTTCTTCGATGTCCATCCCGCCTTCGCTGGAAGCCATCAACACCACGCGCTGGCTGATTCGGTCGGTCACCAGGCTGACATACAGTTCTTTCTTGATGTCGGCGCCTTCTTCGATCAGCAGCCGGCGTACCTTCTGGCCTTCAGGGCCGGTCTGGTGCGTGACCAGTTGCATGCCGAGAATCTGGTTGGCGTATTCCCGCACCTGTTCGAGCGATTTGGCGACTTTTACGCCGCCGCCCTTGCCGCGACCACCGGCATGGATTTGCGCCTTGACGACCCAAACCGGGCCGCCCAGGGTTTCGGCCGCCTTGACGGCCTCATCTACGGAATTGCACGGAATGCCGCGCGGAACCGTCACTCCGAACTTGCGGAGAATTTCTTTGCCCTGATACTCATGGATTTTCATGCGAGCTTCCCTTCAGACGCTTGGTATGGATAAAAACTAACTGGTTGAATTGCAGGGGATATCTGCTGGCGAGTTGCGGGCCCAGCGTGGATAGTATTTCGCGACCGCAGCACCATCGGTACGCAATGCATGACAGCTGTCGAGTTGAAATGGTTTGTCGCTTTGCAGGCCGGCGCCGTCGCCATCGCGGGTACCTACCTCGCCGGCGAACGCCTGGATCGCGGCAGTCGGCAGGATCTGCGCCAGCTCGGTCAGATGGGTGCAGCCATGCGTGCCTGACAGAATCTGTTTGAGCCGGTGCCGGAAGCCCGACAGCAGGTTCAGTCCGACCATTTTCCGGTATTCCGGGCCTATCGTGTTGCAATATCCGGGATAGGGGACTGCATCGGAGACCGCTTCGACCGCGATGATATTGAATTGAATGTCTATCGTTACGCGCAGCCAAAGCTCATGTATCGGCGTATTCGCCGGGCGCACGCCTGAGGCGAGATCGATGTCACGGGTCTTGACGTCGGTGATGCAGGCATCGATGTCCCACAGGCCATCTTCGCGTGCGAACGCTTCGATTTGAATGGTGCGCGTGTGCTTGCGCATACGCCGGACAACGGGTGGTGACAGGGGCATAGGTACCAATGCCGAACAAATCGGCAAAATTAATCAAGCCGCAATTGCGTGTCGTTACCGCAGCTTCTACGGGTTTGTACGATAGCAGCCGCTCTTGCGGCACTGCAAAAAACCGGAAAAGTGTAGCACATTGGGACAATGCCGCAAAAAAACGCACCGATTTTTGTCGGTTAGCAAGCGACAACGCATTGCCCACGAAGGGCACGAAAAAAGTCGGATGCAACCCGCGACCAATCGGAAATGCGTTACCGAGCTTGGGTTGCGCCCGCCCTATTTTGCTTATTCCTTACACGTTCTAATCGTCGCTATCGACGGCGCCGCGCATCGCGGCCCGGATCGCGCGCTGGGAGAAGCCGCGCTGCTGCAGGAATCGCATCTGCCGGGCGCGTTCGGTGGGGTCGGCGGCAACAGTGCCGAATTTTTTATGCCAGACTGCGCAGGCGCGCGCGACCTCATCCGCAGCCAGTTCCGTCTTGATTTCGGCCAGCGCATCGCCGGCTATGCCGTGGCTCTGCAATTCGGATAGGATGCGGCTGTTGCCGTAGCGCGCCGCACGCCGCGTCACCAGCACTTCGGAGAAACGGGTTTGCGACAACCAGTTTTGCGCTTCCAGAAAATCCAGCAGGAGCTCGATATCATCGGCGGCTTCCGCATGGCGTGCCAGCTTGCGTGCCAACTCTGCCCGGCTGTGCTCGCGCATCGACAGGTATCTGAGCGCGCGGGCCTTCAGGCTGACTTTTAATGCGGCCATGATGTCAAATCGGCAGAGCCGGTACCGGTGACTACAAAAAACATGTGGAAGCAGCAAACCATCTTAGGCCACGATTTTGCTACGAAGAACAGCGGGGAAATAGCGCGTAGGATGGGCGAAATCCGTCACTTATCATAACTACCAACACAAATGACGGGTTTCACCCATCCTACAAAACTCGCCCATGCGTTGCCAAAGAGAAAGGACAGGTTCCAAACCCGCCCCTACGGACATTCATGCTCCGCCGGACCAGGTGATGGATCAGGGCTTCACCGGTTCCGCTTCCTTGTCCTTATTCTTGTCCTTGGCTTTTGGCGTGGCCTGGGCATCCACGGCAGACGGCGGCAGCTCCGGCACGCCTAGCGATGCTCGTACCTTGTTCTCGATTTCACGCGACAGTTCGGGGCGCTCTTTCAGGAAATTGCGGGCATTGTCCTTGCCCTGTCCGATCCGTTCGCCGTTATAGCTGTACCAGGAACCGCTCTTTTCAACGATCTTGGCGTCGGCGCCGAGATCGAGTATTTCACCTTCGCGCGAAGTGCCTTCGCCATACAGGATGTCGAAATGCGCTTCCTTGAATGGCGGTGCAATCTTATTCTTGACGACCTTGACCCGGGTTTCGTTGCCGATGACTTCATCGCCGGACTTGATCGAGCCGGTGCGGCGGATGTCCAGCCGCACCGACGCGTAGAATTTCAGCGCATTGCCGCCGGTGGTGGTCTCCGGGTTGCCGAACATGACCCCGATCTTCATGCGGATCTGGTTGATGAAGATCACCAGCGTATTGGTGCGGTTGATGCTGCCGGTCAGCTTGCGCAGCGCCTGCGACATCAGACGCGCCTGCAGGCCTGGCAGCGAATCGCCCATGTCGCCCTCGATTTCGGCGCGCGGCGTCAGCGCTGCGACCGAGTCGATGACGATCAGGTCAACGCTGCCGGAACGTACCAGCGCATCGGTGATTTCAAGCGCCTGTTCGCCGGTATCCGGTTGCGAGATCAGCAGATCCGACAGGTTGATGCCCAGCTTCCTGGCGTAACCGACATCCAGCGCGTGTTCGGCATCGATGAAGGCGCAGGTGCCGCCGAGCTTTTGCATTTCTGCAATGACTTGCAGCGTCAGCGTGGTTTTTCCGGAGGATTCCGGGCCGTAGATCTCGACCACGCGGCCGCGCGGCAGGCCGCCGACACCCAGCGCGATATCCAGGCCGAGCGAACCGGTCGAGACTACCTGCACCTCTTCGACCACGGCGCCATCTTCCATGCGCATGACCGAGCCCTTGCCGAACTGCTTCTCGATCTGGGCCAATGCGGCAGCGAGGGCCTTGCTTTTATCCGTAACGGGAGCGGTTTTTTTATCGTCCATAAGTATCTTTCAGCAGTGAGTGGCGCACTTGCAGCGCACAGTATTCGCGGTAATGGTCGGGTTGAATCATGTCACGGATAATACTGTATAAAAAAACAGTGCAAATTGCAAGCACGTTTCTATTCCGGCCATCATTCATGATACTTGAAACCGGAAACCCGCTGCGCCTTGCTGTCGGGATTGAAACGCAATAGACTGTAAGGCATATCCTGCCAGCGTCAAGGCGTTCATTTTTCGCTGCGGCCCGCGCATGTTCCTGCTCACTTTTTGACGATTCATTAAAAACCATGCGTATCCTGCTTGCGGAAGACGATAGTGTGCTCGCCGATGGTCTGACCCGCTCCCTGCGTCAGGCAGGTTATGCGACCGATTACGTGCAAAACGGCCAGGAAGCCGATTCCGCCTTGTCCACCCAGGATTTCGATCTGCTGATTCTGGATCTCGGCTTGCCGAAGATGTCGGGCCTGGAGGTGTTGCGGCGCCTGCGTGCCCGCAATTCGCATTTGCCGGTATTGATCCTGACCGCAGCCGATTCGATCGAACAGCGCGTCAAGGGCCTCGATCTGGGGGCTGACGATTACATGGCCAAGCCGTTCGCGCTGTCCGAGCTGGAAGCCCGGGTGCGCGCGCTGACGCGCCGCGGCGCCGGTGGCGGCCCGACCGTCATCAAACACGGCCCGCTGACCTATGACCAGGTTGGCCGCATTGCCTACATCGGGGAGCAAATGCTGGAGTTGTCGGCGCGCGAACTCGGCTTGCTGGAAGTGCTGCTGCAGCGCACCGGCCGCCTGGTTTCCAAGGATCAACTGGTGGACCATCTGTGCGAATGGGGCGAGGAAGTCAGCAATAATGCGATTGAAGTCTATGTCCATCGCCTGCGCAAGAAAATCGAGATCGGCGGAGTACGCATCGCAACGGTGCGCGGGCTCGGCTACTGCCTGGAAAAATTTCCTGAAACGCCTGCCGGCAATACGCCCGGATCGCCGGCTGCACCGATGCCACGTTAGAGTAGTTAATGAAAGACACCCGCCAAGCGGACGCCAGCGCGGCTGACGCCGCATCGACAGCGGCATATTCGTTCACCGATACGCCTGCGACCCAGCCGGAGGAGCCGATCCAGCGCTCCTTGTTCGGTGAAATCCTGGACTGGATGCTGGTGCCCTTGCTGCTGCTGTGGCCGATGAGCATCGCCATCACTTACCTGGTCACCAAATCGATCGCCAACCAGCCGTTTGATCATGCGCTGGAAGACCGGGTCGCGGTGCTGGCGCAGCAAGTCAGGCTGGTAGGCGGCAAGGTCGTCACCCAAACCAGCCCCGCCTCGCGCGACATGTTGCGGGCCGACGATATCGATTACGTGTATTTCCAGGTGCAGGGGCCGAATGCGGAGTTCATCGAAGGCGATCACGACATGCCGCTGCCGCTCGATGCGGAGCCGCCGCTGCCCGGCACCATCACATTTCGCAACGATACGATGCACGGGACAGAAATCCGGGTCGCCTACACCTATGTCGATCTGCACCGCTGGCGGCCGAATACGAGCGCGTCAAAAGAAACTGCAACGGCTCTGGTGCAGGTCGGCGAAACCCTGGACAAACGGGCCCAGCTCGCCAATGAAATCATCAAGGGCGTGATCATGCCGCAGTTCATCATCCTGCCGATCGCGCTGGCACTGGTCTGGCTGGCGCTGTCGCGCGGCTTGCTGCCGCTGACCGAACTGCAGCAACGCATCCGCAACCGGCGGCCCGACGATTTGAGCCCGATCGATTCGGGCCAGGTGCCGGAAGAGATCTCGCCGCTGGTGGATTCGCTCAATGACTTGCTGGCACGGCTGTCGCAATCGATAGAGATGCAAAAGCGCTTCATCGCCGATGCCGCGCACCAGATGAAAACGCCGCTGGCGGGGATGCGCATGCAATCCGAACTGGCGTTGCGCCAGACCGATCAGGATGAAATCCACCGTTCGCTGCTGCAACTATCGAAGAGTTCAGAATCGGCCACGCGCCTGGTCAACCAATTGCTGGCGCTGGCACGCACCGAAAACCAGGCCCCAACCACCAAGCCGTTCGAGCCGCTTGAATTGTCGGAACTGGCGCGCAATGCGGTGCAGGACTGGGTGCAAACCTCTTTTACCTATCGGATCGATCTCGGTTTCGAGCAGCCGGAGCACCCGATCATGATCAAAGGCAATCCGCTGATGCTGCGCGAAATGCTCAACAACCTGATCGACAATGCGCTGCGCTACACGCCGCTGCACGGCTGCGTCACCGTGCGGGTGCGCAGCGACGAAGACAATGGGCACGCGTTTCTGGAAGTCGAGGATACCGGACCGGGCATCCCGGCCGTCGACCGCGGCCATATTTTCGAGCGCTTTTACCGCATCCTGGGCAGCAACGCCGAAGGCAGTGGACTGGGCCTGGCCATCGTCAAGGAGATCGCCCAACAACACGATGCAGTGATCGACATCTTCCACAATCCGCATCAGCACGACCCGAGATTGCCCGGCAGCCTGTTTCGCGTCACCCTGCCGATGGAGCCGCGCCCGGTCATCACCCACCAGGACCCGGGATGACGCAGTCCGCACAACACAAGCGCGGCGTCCACTGGCGCGCCACCAAGCGCCTGACAACGGTGCTGCTGCTGACGTGGCTGATCATCACTTTCGGCAGCATCTTTTTCGCCCGTGAACTGTCCGATCCGACCATTTTCGGCTGGCCGGTGTCGTTTTACCTGATTGCCCAGGGTATCCCGTTGATCTATCTGCTCATTCTCGGCATCTACGCCTGGCGCATGCGCACGCTGGACCGGCGCTACCGGAAAGAAGACTGATGGCGGGCAAGATTTTCAACCGGAAACTGCGGCGCTATTACTCCTGGTACACGCTGGGTCTGATCCTGTTCCTGGGCGCCCTCTCGATTCTGGAATTCGAAGGCGTGCCGCGGGCCTGGATCGGTTATCTGTTCCTGTTCGCCACCATCGCGCTGTACGCCGGCATCGGCGTCATGAGCCGCACCTCGGATGTATCCGAATACTATGTGGCCGGACGGCGCGTGCCGGCGCTGTTCAACGGCATGGCGACCGCGGCCGACTGGCTGTCGGCGGCCAGTTTCATCAGCCTGGCCGGTGGCCTGTACCTGCAGGGCTTCGACGGCATGGCGTATATCGTCGGCTGGACCGGCGGCTATTGCCTGGTGGCCTTGCTGATCGCGCCGTTCCTGCGCAAATTCGGCCAGTACACGATCCCCGATTTCCTGGCGGCGCGCTACCGCAGCCGCCAGGGTGGCAACCCGGTGCGTATCCTGGCGGCGATTGCCACCATCCTGGTTTCATTTACCTATGTGGTGGCGCAGATATACGGCGTCGGCCTGATCACCTCGCGGTTTACCGGGGTCGACTTCTCGGTCGGCATCTTCCTCGGGCTGGCCAGCATCCTGGTCTGCTCATTCCTGGGCGGCATGCGCGCGATCACCTGGACCCAGATCGCGCAATACATCATCATGATTGCCGCCTATATGATTCCGGTATTCTGGCTATCGGCCAAGCACACCAGCGTGCCGGTGCCGCAAATCGCTTACGGCGCGGTATTGGCGAAAATCGGCCAGGCCGAAAAAATGCTGGAGAGCGACCCGAAGGAACAGCAAGTGCGAGACGTGTTCAAGCGCGTCGCCGCCGATTATGAAAAAAAGATGCAAGCGCTGCCGGCCTCGCTGCTGCAAGGGCGCGCCGCCTTGCAGGGCCAGGTCGATCGCCTGAAGAAAGACGGTGCCACCTTAATCGAGATCAAGACCGCCGAGCGGGCCTTGTCGAGCTATCCGAAAACCACCGAGGAAGCGCTCAGCCTCTGGAGTCAGGCGCGGGCACATCATCTGGCGCGGGCCGACTCGATCCTCGATCACAGCACGCCGTTCCCGGCCAAGGATGCGACCGCCTCCGACATCAAGCGCAACAATTTCCTGGCGCTGGTGTTCTGCCTGATGATGGGAACTGCCGCCTTGCCGCACATCCTGCTGCGCTACTACACCACGCCATCGGTGCAGGAAACCCGAACATCGGTGTTCTGGTCGCTGTTTTTCATCATGCTGTTCTACATCACCATTCCGGCGCTGGCGGTGCTGGTGAAGTATGAAATCTATACTTCGCTGGTCGGCACCGCCTTTACCAAGCTGCCGCCGTGGGTGTCGTACTGGGCCAACATCGACAAGATCGCGCCGCTGATCGCTATCGTCGACATCAATCATGACGGCATCGTGCAACTGGCCGAGATCGCAATCGACGGCGACATCATCGTGCTGGCGATGCCGGAAATCGCCGGCCTGCCGTATGTAGTCTCCGGCCTGGTCGCGGCCGGCGGTCTGGCGGCTGCGCTATCGACCGCCGACGGCTTGCTGCTGACCATCTCGAACGCGCTATCGCACGATATTTACTACAAGATCCTGGACCCGACCGCATCGACTCAGAAACGCGTGACGATTTCCAAACTGCTGCTGGTGGTGGTGGCGCTGATCGCCGCGTATACCGCTTCGCTGAAACCGGGCGACATCCTGTCGATGGTCGGCGCCGCATTCTCGCTGGCGTCATCGGCACTGTTCCCGGTGCTGGTGCTGGGCGTGTTCTGGAAGCGCGCGAACCAAAGCGGTGCAATTGCCGGCATGATTACCGGATTCCTGGTCTGCGTGTATTACATGGTGCATACCAGTCCGACGCTGGGCGGCAGCGCGGCCGGGCAATGGTTTCATATCGCGCCGATCTCCGCCGGCGTATTCGGTGTGCCGGCCGGCATGCTGGCCATTATGCTGGTCAGCCTGCTGACACCCGCGCCGGAACCATCGACGCTGGAGTTCGTGGACTATCTGCGCGCGCCCTGAGTTGCCGCAGAAAAAACGGCATGTCGAAACTGGTTCTTCATGCCGCCCTGATGTTATCGCCTTGAAATTACAAGGGTATGTATAGCAAAAAATAACTGTATTACCGCATAGAATCAGTACGACTTAAAAAATACCCTATCAATAACCTTGTTCGGGGGTCGCGGTAGGGGCTGGAGGTACCTCCTGCCCCTACCGCGACCTGTTCCGACCAGGCGCCGGCACGGCGGTCTAGCCAGCCGCTCACAACACGATGGTTTGCGCCTCGTCGCCAGAACGCGCGCGGATGGCGCCGATCTGACTGACGGTTTCGCCGGCGGCCTGCAACTGGGCGATCGCGGCCCCAGCATTCTGTTGCGAGACGATCACGACCATGCCGATGCCGCAGTTGAATACGCGGTGCATTTCGGCATCGGCGACGTTGCCGTGCTGTTGCAGCCAGGTGAATAGCGGCGGCATCGTCCACTTCGCGCGGTCGAGCTCGGCGGTCAGATGCGGCTGCAGCACGCGCGGCACGTTCTCGACCAGTCCGCCGCCGGTGATGTGGGCCATGCCCTTGACTTCCATCGAATCGATCAGCGCCAGCAGCGGCTTGACGTACAGGTGGGTCGGTTCCATCAGCACGTCGGCCAGCTTGCGGCCGTGGAAATCGCCGTCCAGGTCCGGTTGCGCGACTTCGATGATCTTGCGCACCAGCGAGTAACCGTTCGAGTGCGCGCCGGACGAGGCCAGCCCCAGCACCACGTCGCCGGGAATGATCTTGCTGCCGTCGATGATCTTGGATTTTTCGACCACGCCGACCGCAAAGCCGGCCAGATCGTATTCGCCGTCCGGGTACATGCCCGGCATTTCCGCGGTTTCGCCGCCGATCAGTGCGCAACCGGACAACTCGCAACCCTTGGCGATGCCCTTGATGACATCGGTTGCGCTAGCCACATCGAGCTTGCCGCAGGCGAAATAGTCGAGGAAGAACAGCGGTTCGGCGCCCTGCACCAGGATGTCGTTGACGCTCATCGCGACCAGGTCGATGCCGACCGTGTCGTGCCGGTTCAGGTGGAAAGCCAGCTTGAGCTTGGTGCCGACGCCGTCGGTACCGGACACCAGCACCGGCTCCTTGAATTTCTTGCTGATTTCGAACAGCGCGCCGAAACCGCCGATGCCGCCCATCACGCCTTCGCGCAGGGTGCGCTTGGCAAACGGCTTGATCGCTTCGATCAGCGCATCTCCCGCATCGATGTCAACACCGGCGTCGCGGTAGGAAAGGGAAACGTTTGGAGTCGGGTTCATGGTGTGATTGGCGGCAGAGGCGGTAAAATAAAGGGATGTGACCGCGTCAACAGGCGCGGCAAAGTGGTATTTTATCAAATTGACCCGAGCCGACACCCATTTAATGCCATTTACCTTCACTCCCGAGCAGAAACAATCCGTACTGTGGCTGTCGCTGGGGATATTTCTTATCGTCCTGCTGATCTTGCTGGGACCGGTTCTGACCCCGTTCATTGCCGCTGCAATTCTGGCGTATGCGCTCAACCCCGGAGTCGACTGGCTCGAAAGCAAGCGTATCAGTCACTTCCGACTGCCGCGCTCGGTGGCGGTGCTGCTGGTGATTGCGCTGCTGCTGGCATCGCTGCTGGCGCTGATCCTGATCGTGGTACCGGTGCTGCAGAGCCAACTACCGCTGTTGCGCGAAAAAATCCCGGCCTTCCTGGCGCAGGCGAACAATTTCCTGAGCCCGCGCCTGACCGCGCTGGGGATTCACGTTGACCTGGATATCGATGGACTGAAAGATCTGGTGTCGTCGAAGATGGCGAGCAGCGGCGACCAGATCTGGGGCACCCTGCTAAGTTCGGTAAAGGAGGGCGGTTCGGCGGTACTCGGATGGACTGCGATGATGTTGCTGATCCCATTCATCCTGTTTTACCTGTTGCTCGACTGGCATCGTTTTTTGCATTCCAGCTTCAAGCTGATACCGCGCCAGTGGATCGACAAGACCCGCACGCTGTCGAACGAGGTCGATGGCTTGCTGGCACAATACCTGCGCGGACAGTTGCTGGTGATGCTGATTTTGGCGGTGTATTATTCGGCGACCCTGATGCTGGCCGGCTTCGACGTGGCGCTGCCGGTCGGCATCATCACCGGCCTGCTGGTTTTCATACCGTACCTGGGCTTCGGGCTGGGTCTGGTGCTGGCGCTGATCGCAGCGGTGCTGCAGTTCGACGGTTTGCACGGCCTGATCCTGGTGGCGGTGATTTACGGCCTGGGGCAAGTGATCGAAAGCTTTTTCCTGACGCCGCGCCTGGTCGGCGAGCGCATCGGCCTGCATCCGCTGGCGGTAATTTTCGCGCTGATGGCGTTCGGCCAGCTGTTCGGCTTTGTCGGCGTCCTGCTGGCGCTGCCGCTGGCAGCCATCATTTCGGTGGCGATCAAGCATCTGCGCGCACAGTATTTACAAAGTAGCTTTTACAACCAATGATGCGGCAACTACTACTGGACTTGGGGGCGGAAAAACCGCAAACCTTCGACAATTTCTTCGTCGGGCAAAATCCCGAACTGGCCGATCGTCTGCAGCAAATCGTCGCGCGCGTCTCCAGCGAGCGCTTCGTGTATGTCTGGGGCCAGCCCGGCGCCGGCAAGACCCACCTGCTGCATGCGATGGCGGCCGCGGCCGCGCCCGCCGCGCGCTTCATCGCCTGCAGCGCCGGCGCAGCCGCGTTCCAGTTCGACCCCGCCATCACGCTGTATGTGATCGATGACTGCAACCAGTTGTCGTCCGCGCTGCAGATCGAAGCCTTCAACCTGTTCAACCAGGTGCGCGAGCACGGCTATGCACTGGTGGCTGCCGGCAACCTGCCGCCGGCCACGCTGGCGCTGCGGGAAGACTTGCGCACCCGGCTCGGCTGGGGCCTGATCTACCGCCTGCATGAGCTGACCGATGAAGACAAGATTGCCGCCCTGAGCCATTCCGCCCACATGCGCGGGCTGACCTTGTCGCCCGGCGTGCTGCCGTACCTGCTGACGCACACCCAGCGCGACATGCGTTCGCTATCGACGATCCTCGACGAACTCGATGCCTACTCCATTGAAACCCAACGCCCGATCACGTTGTCGCTGTTGCGCAGCCTGCTGCAACTGGAACAACCGGAAGGCGAACCGAAAGCACCATGAATCTAGCCCTGTTTGACCTCGATCACACCCTGATCCCAATCGATTCCGATTACGAATGGGGGCAATTCCTGGCCCGCATCGGCGCGGTCGACCGCGCCGCATTCGAGCGGCGCAATGCCGCCTTCTTCGCCCAGTACCAGGCCGGCACGCTGGACCCGGTCGAGTACCTGGAGTTTGCGCTCGGCACGCTGGCGCAATTCCCGCGCCGCCAGCTCGACGACTGGCACGCGCAATTCATGGCGGAAGTGATAGCGCCTGCGATCACACCGGCGGCGCTGGATCTGCTGAAACGGCACCAGGATGCCGACGACCTGGTCGCGATCATCACCGCCACCAACCGCTTCGTCACCGCACCGATTGCCACCGCGCTGGGGGTGCGGCATCTGATCGCGGCCGAGCCGGAAACCCTGGCCGACGGCAGCATCACCGGCAAGCTGATCGGGATTCCGACCTCCGGCGCCGGCAAGGTGCGCCACACCCACGACTGGCTCGCCGGCATGGGGAAATCGCTGGACTCCTTCGATCAAAGCCATTTCTACAGCGACTCGCAAAACGATATTCCGCTGCTGTCAGTCGTCACCCATCCGGTCGCGACCAATCCCAATGCCTTACTGGAAGCGCACGCCAAAGCGCTCGGCTGGCCCATTCTGAAGTTATTCAATGATTAAAAAATTCATCCGCAAGATATTGGGCGTCAAGAACAAGAGCGACGCCGCCGGCAACAACATGGAGCCGGACGTGCTCGGCTCGAAACAGCACGGCATCGACCCCGGTCTGTTGTCCAACAATGCGATCCGCGTCACGCAAACCCTGCAGGAAGCCGGCTTCAAGGCGTATGTGGTGGGCGGCGCAGTGCGCGACCTGCTGCTGGGCGTGAAGCCAAAAGATTTCGACATCGCCACCGACGCCACGCCGGAGCAGGTCAAGCGCCTGTTCCGGCGCGCGTTCATCATCGGCAAGCGGTTCCAGATCGTGCATGTGATGTTCGGCCAGGATTTGCTGGAAGTGACCACCTTCCGCGGCCCCGCCGCAGTCGAATCGCCGAAGGATGAGCATGGCCGGGTGCTGCGCGACAACACCTTCGGCGCACATCACGAGGATGCGGTGCGGCGCGACTTCACCATCAACGCGATGTATTACGATCCGGCGACCCAGACCGTGCTCGACTTCCACGGCGGCATCGCCGACATCCGCAAGAAGACGCTGCGCATCATCGGCGTGCCGGAAGCGCGTTTCCGCGAAGACCCGGTGCGCATGCTGCGGGTGGTGCGCTTCGCGGCCCGGCTGCAATTTTCGATCGACCCTGCCACCGCCGCGCCGATCGCGGTGATGGCATCGCTGATCGACAACGTGCCGTCGGCGCGCGTGTTCGACGAGATGCTCAAGCTGCTGTTGAGCGGCCAGGCGCTGGCCTGCCTGCGACGCTTGCGCTCCGAAGGCTTGCATCACGGCTTGCTGCCGTTGCTCGATGTGGTGCTGGAACAGCCGATGGGCGAAAAATTCGTCACGCTGGCGCTGGCCGCCACCGACGAGCGGGTCAGGCTGGGCAAACCGGTCTCGCCCGGCTTCCTGTTCGCCTCGCTGCTGTGGCATCAGGTGCTGGAGAAGTGGACCGCCTACCAGGCCGCCGGCGAAAATACGATTCCCGCTCTGCATCTGGCGGCCGACGACGTGCTCGACACCCAGTCCGACAAACTGGCGATCCAGCGCAAGATCGGCTCCGACATGCGCGACATCTGGGCCATGCAGCCGCGCTTCGAGCGCCGCAGCGGGAAAACGCCGTACAAGCTGCTGGAACACCCGCGCCTGCGCGCTGCTTACGACTTCCTGCTGCTGCGCTGCGCGTCGGGCGAGATCGATGCCGAAATCGGCGAGTGGTGGACCAGCTTCATGGCGGCCGACGGCAACGAGCGCGAACTCCTGCTGGCCGCCAAGCCGCGCACCGCGGCCGCAGCCGGCGGCGTCAAGAAACGCAGCGCATCGCGCGGCGGGCGCGGCCGCAAGAAAGTCGGCGAAGGCATCGAAAGCGCGCAATGAGATTGCAACCGCCGGCGCTGGCGCCGGTAACAACATTCGTCGGCCTGGGCGCCAATCTGGGCGATGCGCGCAGCCAGGTGCTGGGCGCGATCGCGCAACTGGAAATGTTGCCCGACACCCGGCTGGTCGCGCAATCCGGCCTGTTTCGCAGCGCACCGATCGACGCCGGCGGCGACGATTTCATCAATGCGGTGGCGCAACTGGAAACCCGCCTGCCGGCCGAGGAACTGCTGCTGGCGCTGCAGGCGATCGAGCACGATTTCGGCCGCCAGCGCCCGTATCCGAACGCGCCGCGCACGCTCGACCTCGACTTGCTGTTGTACGGCAACCAGACGATAGCCAGCGCCACGCTGCAGGTGCCGCATCCGCGCATGACAGAGCGTGCGTTCGTGCTGATCCCGCTGCTGCAGATCGACCCGCTGATCCAGATTCCGGGCCGCGGCGCCGCCCACCGGTTCGCGCCGGCAGTGGCCGGCCAGCGCATTCAAAGGATCTGAAGCGCCTTTGGCGCAATGAATATACCGGTAATGGTATTTTCAATATCGCACAGAAAACATGCGGGAAATGGCATAATTTCCTGCATACCCATCAATATTTCATAAAACGCAGCAGGCGGCAGCATGCCAAACTCGATCACCTTGCAAACCGTCGGCTTGCTGTTCTTCTCGAATATTTTCATGACCGTGGCCTGGTACGGCCATCTGAAAAATTTCGCCAGCAAGCCGTGGTGGATCGCGGCGCTGGTGAGCAAGGCGATTGCGTTGTTCGAATACATGCTGCAGGTGCCGGCCAACCGCATCGGCTATGCCCAGTTCAGCCTGGCGCAACTGAAAATCATGCAGGAAGCGATTACACTCATGGTGTTTGTGCCGTTCGCCATGCTGTACATGGGGCAGCCGTTCAAGCTCGATTATCTCTGGGCTGCACTGTGCCTGGTCGGCGCGGTGTATTTCATTTTCCGTTCATAAAAACCGTTTCAAAAGGATACGCCATGGCTGGATACATTCAAGACCCGCAACGCAAGGCCACCACCATCCCGACCCTGGCCGCGCAGCGCGCCGCCGGCGAAAAGATCGCGATGCTGACCTGCTACGACGCCAGCTTTGCCGCGCTGATGGACCGCTGCGGCGTCGACATGCTGCTGGTCGGCGATTCGCTCGGCATGGTGTGCCAGGGCCACGACTCGACGCTGCCGGTGTCGGTGCAGGAGGTCGCCTACCACACCGCCAGCGTGGCGCGCGGCAACCAGGCGGCGTTTATCGTGGCCGACATGCCGTTCGGCAGCTACGCCACGCCGGAGTCGGCGTTCCACAACGCGGTGCAGCTGGTCCAGGCCGGCGCGCAGATGGTGAAGATCGAGGGCGGCGCCTGGCTGGCCGACACCGTGCACTTCCTGACCGAACGCGCAGTGCCGGTCTGCGCCCATCTCGGCCTGACGCCGCAATCGGTGCACCAGCTGGGCGGCTACAAGGTGCAGGGCAAGACGCCGGCAGCGGCCGACCTGCTGAAAGCCGATGCGCTGGCGCTGCAAGCGGCCGGTGCCGCGTTCCTGCTGCTGGAAGCGATTCCCGCCGCACTGGGGCGCGAAGTCACCGAACTGCTGGCGATCCCGACCATCGGCATCGGCGCCGGGCCGGATTGCTCCGGCCAGGTGCTGGTCATGCACGACTTGCTGGGCGTGTTCCCGGGCCACAAGGCGCGCTTCGTGAAAAACTTCATGGACGGCCAGACCAGCATCGACGCTGCGGTGAAGGCGTATGTGGCCGCGGTCAAGGATAAGTCGTTCCCGGCCGCCGAACACTGCTTCTGACGGCACCATGATCGATGCGACCCGCGCTGCGTTCGCGCTGCTGTTTTCCGGCGACGCCGCACTGTGGCAGATTATCTGGGTATCGCTCAAGACGACCAGTGTCGCTCTGGCGATCGCCACCCCGCCGGCGCTGCTGGCCGGCTATGCGCTGGCCCGCGGCAACTTTCGCGGCCGCCGCATCCTGATCTGGCTGTCGCAGGTGGCGCTGTCGATTCCCACCGTGCTGATCGGCCTGCTGCTCTACATGATGCTGACGCGCCAAGGCCCGCTGGGCGATCTGCAATGGCTGTTTGCGCAGCCCGGCATCATCGCCGGGCAGGCGATCATTGCACTGCCGGTGCTGGTTGCGATGACGCTGGCAGCGGTGCAGGCGGCCGATCCGCGCCTGGCGGAAACCGCGATCACGCTCGGCGCCTCGCGCCTGCGGGTGATGCTCACGCTGCTGCATGAAGTGCGGTTCGGCGTGATGGCGGCCATCATCAACGGCTTTGGCCGGGTGATTTCGGAAGTCGGTTGCGCGATGATGGTCGGCGGCAACATCGCCGGCGCCACCCGCACCATCACCACTGCGATTGCGCTGGAAACCAGCAAGGGCGAGTTCGCCCAGGGCATCGCGCTGGGTCTGGTGCTGATCGCGCTGGCACTGCTGATCAATGCGGCGCTGATGCTGCTGCAAGGCGACGCCCAGCGCCAGGGGCTGCTGCGATGAGCGCGCTGCTGCAACTGCGGCAGCTGCGCAAGCGCCACGGCCAGCGCATCCTGCTCGATATCGACAGCTTGTCCATCGCCAGCGCCAGCGCCTATGTGCTGACCGGCATCAACGGCGCCGGCAAAAGCACGCTGCTGCGCATCCTGGCAGGACTGGAGGCGGCCGACGAGTGCGCCGCCCTGGCCCTGCTGGGCCAGCCGCTGCCGCTGGCGCCCTACCCGGCCGCGCTACGCGCGGCGATCATTTACGTGCACCAGCACCCGGTCATGTTCGCCGCCAGCGTCGCCGCCAACATCGGCTATGGCCTGAACCTGCGCGCCAATTCCGCAGCCTGGCGCGCCGAACGGATCGAAGAAGCGATGGCATGGGCCGGCGTCGCGCACCTGCGCGACAACCGCGCAAGCACCCTGTCCGGCGGCGAAAAGCAGCGCGTCGCACTGGCGCGCGCCCGCATCCTGCAGCCCAAACTGCTGCTGCTGGACGAACCCACCGCCAACCTCGACGGAGCCGCGCGCGAGCAGGTCATCGAGCTGATTCCGGCCCTGCTGGCCGAGGGCAGCAGCGTGATCATGGCCTGTCACGACCGCGACCTGATCGCGCTGCCGCAGGTGCAACGCCTGAAGCTGCGCGACGGCCGCCTGGAAATACGCTAGGCAGCCAAACCACCAGAAAAATACTGCATAGCGTATATTTCGATGCGCTTTAAAACATTGCGGCAACACACATATTTCAACTTATACTCCCATATTTACTGCAAGAATATAGCAGCGGTCAACTGCCGTTTCCAGGTTCATACACCAGTTCCGGCAATACGACTTCCCAGCGTTCGCAGCGTGCCAGCGCGCGGAAGCCCGATGCACCGTCATCGGCCTGGCGCACCAGGATCGCGGCCACGCGCGCGGATAGCCATTGCATGTTGGCGGGCGGCGCGAAGGATTTTGCCAGCCGGCCTATCAGCTGGCCGCCGGCGTCAAACAGTTCCCAGCGCGATTTTCCTTGCCGCAGGCCGAGCGTGTCTCCGGCCGATAGCGCGGCGATGGCGCGATGGACCGGATCATCGGGAGCCCGGCGGCCGGCAAAGCCGATATCGACATCCTGCAATGTCAGATTGAGGTAACGGCGCGCCATTTCCGCCATCGGCGCCGGCAACCCGGTTGCGGCGCGGCGCAACCGGTTGCGCGCATCCGGCAATTGGTCCGGCAGACCGGGCGGGCGGCCCGGCAAGGGCTTGAAGCGCGCCAGCGTCAGGGTTTTTCTGGCGCGCGTCATCGCGACGTAGTACAGCCGGCGCGGCGCATCCGGGTCTTCGTCCGGCCCGATGCCGTGCCAGTTGCCATCCAGTACCGCCACATGGTCGAACTCCAGTCCTTTGGCGCGATGGGCGGTCAGCAGCAGCAAGCCGCTCTGGCGGCGCCTGGCCTCGCGACCCCATTCCGCCAGCCATTCGATGAAGTGCGCGCTCGGCAGTTCTGCGGCGCCGGTTTCCAGCGCATATTCACCGACCGCCTGGCGCAGCAAGTCGAGCCAGGCGCCGGCTTTTTGCGCGTCGAGCCAGTGTTCGATGGCTGCGGTATCGACCAGCTTGACCGGCTGCAGGTGCAGCCAATCGACCAGCGCCCGGGTCTCGCGCAGGCGCCAGAATTGCGCCATTTCCTCGTTCGCCATCTGCACCGGGATCGCGTGCAGCAGGCAAAAATTGCGCACCGGCTCCAGAAACTGCCATTCGCGCGCAATCACCGCGACCCTGGCCCAATCCCACCCACCGTCCGGCGCGACAGCGGCCAGGCGCTGCAATTCTGCCATCACCGCCACGGCCTGGCTGACCGGGCTGTCGCCGGCCGGCAGTATCTGCACCCGGCCCCGGCCTACCGGATCGCTGGCTTGCCAGTCGCCGCCGGCAGGCGCCTTGCTGCGGGCGCGGTCGACGCTGATCGGGTGCTCGATTTTCATCCGGTTGCCGGCCGCTGCAATCAGCTGGTTGGCGGCATCGACGATGTGACGGGTGGAGCGGTAATTCTCGGTCAGGAACGCGGGTTTGGCCGCGTAATCGGCTTCGAAGCGGCGAATGAACTCGACCGATGCACCGTTGAACGAATAGATATTCTGATCGTCGTCACCGACCGCAAACAGCGACAGGCGCGCATCCTCGTCGGCGCTGTTGCGCCCGGCCAGCGCCGAAATCAGTGCATATTGGTCGGGGCCGATGTCCTGATATTCATCCACCAGTATCCAGCGGAACGCCGCCAGCAGCCGGTCGCGCTGCGCGTCGGCCTGCTCCGGCGGCAGCCCGCTGCCGTTCAGCAATGCCACCGCCTGCGGGATCACCTGTTGCAGCGCATCTTCATCGAGCGCAGCACGGCTGCTGAAGCTGATGCCGGCCAGGCGCATCGCCAGCGCGTGGCAGGTCAACACGATGACACCGTTGGCGTCAGCGCCGATCAGCGCGGCCAGACGGCGCCGGATTTCCACCGCTGCATGGCGGTTGTAGGCCAGCGCCAGAATCCCGTGCGGATTCTCGCGCTTGACCCGCACCAGATAGGCGATCCGGTGCACCAGCACGCGGGTTTTGCCGGAACCCGGTCCGGCCAGCACCAGCACGTTGGTGCGTTCCCGGTCGTCGCTGACGATTTTTTGCTGCACCGGGTTGTTCAGTTCCTCGACGATCGCGCGCCAGGAGGCGGGCGTGGTCTGGCGCGCCAGCTCCTTGTCGCGCTCCGGCAGCCAGCGTGCGATGAATTGTTCGCGCTCCAGGCTGAAATAATCCATCGCCAGCCGCAGCGCATCGGCCATCTTTTGCAGGCCGCGTTGCACGTATTCCGCCATCACATGAATTTGCACGACCTGCTCGTCGTAATGCAGTTTCAGCGGCGCAAAGTCGGCCTTGTAAAAGCCGCGCCGGTCGGCGCCGAGCCGGATCGTCATGGCCGGACGAAATACCGCCAGCCCCTTGTTGAGGCGTATCACCTCCTGCTCGTGCAGCCACAGCAACGCCCGGTCCATCAATTTGGTCGGAGACTTGATTTTCGATCTCAGGTCGAGATCGCTGTTGAGCGCCGCCAGCAGTTTCCCCAGCGTGGTTTCGGCCAGCAGGTCGTTGCCGCGCGCGCTTTCCGGCAACCTCGAGATCAGGTGATCGAGCAGGATGGCTGCCGCCGCGCGGCGCAAAACCGCGGTTTTTTCGATTTCATTCCAGCTGCGCTGGAGCGTGATCTGCATGTGTTCCGCGTCGATCTGGCGCAGCCGGATGCTGCCGATACCATCTTCGCTTTGACCGTCGCTGGCCAGGCTTCTGACGGTGCGCAGCAGTTTTTCCGGCAGCGCATACGCATGGCCGCCATCTTTCAGGCGCTGTGTCGCATGCCGCAATTGCAGCAGCGAGCTGTCGCCCTTGCCCAGATCGGGCGCGTTTTCGCGCAGTGCGGCGATCAATGCCAGTTCCAGCGCGGCAGCCTGCTCCAGCCGCTTTTTCGACCCGTGTTCGACCGCCACATGGACAAAGGCGGTGAGCGCGGTGTCGTTGCTGGCGATGCCGAACGCTTCCAGCTCGTACAGCGCGGCCCGCACCTTCTCGGCGGACAGACCGGAGACGTTCATCAGTTCGTCGGTGGAAATGCCTTGGTCGGCATCGGCCCCGATCAAGGCCCGCACCAGGTCCAGCAGTTGGTTGCGGTGTTCGCCAAACAGCGCGTGGGCATCCAGTTTCTGTTCCGCTTCCTGCATCGAGCCCACCCGCAGCGACGATGGAAATACCTGCACCTGATTTTCTTCCCGGGTCAGCAGCGTGGCTTCTTCCAGCCAGGCGATCGCGGTCCGGACCCGGGTATCGTCGGTGGCGGAGTCGCGCTCGAACGCGCCGTCGATTTCTTCCGTCAGGATCTCGCCGGCGGTGGCGATGACTTCGCCGTCGCCGTGCTTCTTGCGTTCCAGCCGCTTGATCGACTTCAGGATCGCCTGGATATCCTGCTGCGACAGGCGCGAACGCGCCGACATGCCGAACTGGCGCTCGACATCCTCGACCGTGTACAGCAGCACGCAGCGCGCCGCCTGGCAATCGCGCCCGGCACGCCCGGCTTCCTGCAGATAATTCTCCAGCGAACCGGGAATGTCGGCATGGATCACCAGCCGCACATCCGGTTTGTCGATCCCCATCCCGAACGCATTGGTGGCAACGATCACCTGCAGTTCGCCTTTGATAAAGCCCTGCTGCATGGCTTTCCTGACCTGGGCCGGCAAGCCGGCGTGGAAATGCCCGGCAGCCAGCCCTTTTTCGCGCAGAAATGCGGAAACCTCCTCGGTCTGCTTTTTGGTCGCGCAGTACACGATCGCACCGCCGCTGGCTTGCTGCGGCAGTTCGGACTGCAGAATCTGGTGGATGTGCGCGAATTTTTCCGCCGGCGTGGTCGGCGCCACCGAAAATTCGAGATTGTCGCGTTTCGCACCGCCGTCGAACAGCGTCAGCGCGATCCCGACCTTGTCGCGGAAGTGGCTCAGCATGTCGGCCACCACATCCGGCTTGGCGGTCGCGGTCAGGCACAGCACCGGCGGTATCGGGCCGGCGCCGGCCTTTTCCTTGATGAAGCGTCCGACGTAACGGTAATCGGGCCGGAAGTCATGGCCCCATTTGGAAATGCAATGCGCCTCGTCCAGCACCCAGGCGCCGATTTCGCGCTGCTCCAGCACCCGGCGCAAGGTCTTGCTGCGCAACTGTTCCGGCGACACGATGACGATGCCGACATCGCCGAGGCGCACCCGATCCAGCGCGGCGGCCCGTTCCGGCATCGACAGCAAGCCGTTGATCGCGACGCAGCAGGTGATGCCGCGCGCTTCCAGTCCCGCCACCTGATCCGCCATCAGCGCCACCAGCGGCGAAATCACCACCGTCAGCGCGCCGGTCTTGTCGTAGCGCGACAGCGCGGGAATCTGGTAGCACAGGGATTTGCCGGTGCCGGTGGGCAGAATTCCCAGCACATGCCGGCCTTGCAGCGCCGCCTCGACGATCAATTTTTGGTAGGGAACACCAGCGGCATCGGCCGGTTCCGGGCGGAAATCGGCGAAACCGAACCAGCGCGTCAGTTCCTTGCGCGCATCGTGGCGCTGGCTGCACCAGTCGCAAGCCGGATCGCCGCAGGCGCTGTCGCGCAGCCGCCGCACCAGTTCGCCGGCCTGCGGGAACTGATGCCGGACCCAGGGCGGCATCACCGAACTGCCGCCGGCGACCGACAACCAGGACAGCGCATACGCCAGCGCCCAGCCGTGGCTGGCGGCGGCAGCCACGATTTCGGCGCCATGGGTCAGGCATGCCTGCCCGGACAGGCGCTGCAGGATCGCCGAGCGCGCCTGCGCATCGCCCGGGCGCGCACTGCGCCGCACCATCATGAAGACCGCATTCAGGCCCGACCTCACATCGCTTGCGGTCGTCAGCCAGTGCCAGGCCAGCAGCAAATCGGGCGCGCCGTGCTGCAACTCCCTGAACGCGCCCAACTGATCGGCAAACACCTGCAGCGCCAGCCGCGCGTCCAGCTCCGGGTCGTTCAAACTGCCGCGCTGCAGCTGGCCATCCTTGTAGTGTTTGACCAGATGATGGTAAGGGTTGCGCGGAAAGGCCAACGGATTGAGCCGCAGCGTGTCGACCATCGGCAATTTCAACAGACGCAAGTCCGGCTTGGCCGCGGCCAGATGCACGGCGTCGAATGCAATCAGGTTATGCCCGAGCAGGAAAGCCGTCGCAGCGGCAAAAGCATCCAGTTGCGCCAGTGCCGCCGCCAGATCGCCTTTCTGAAATGTCAGGGACGCCCCGGTATCGCCGCGCACCGCCGCGAACTGATGGATGCGACCATCCTTGAGGCCGACTTCCAGGTCTATCGACAGGCAGCGGGGTGCGATTTCAGGTGCTTTCGGGTCGGAATCGGGCTGGCCGTTGATCGCGTCGAGCAACTCGGCGTTATCTGAATTCATATCATCCCAGTCAAACCGCGGGTTTCACCCGCCCTACGTACGGCTAGAGTGCCTTGTGTGGGCAGCGCATACATCGGATCGTGATCAACCGTCCTGTAATTCGTAGCGCTTGAACACCGTCGCCAGTTTTTGCGCCAGCGTTGCGGCCGAATCGACTTCCATCCCGAGGTCGCGCAGCAAGCCGTCCTGCAAGCCGTACACCCAGCCGTATACGGTGACTGACTGGCCGCGTTCCCAGGCGTCCTGCAGGATGGTGGTCTGGCACAGATTGGTGACCTGCTCGATCACGTTCAGCTCGCACAGGCGATCCTGCTGGGCACGGCTGGGCAGCACATCGCCGAAATATTTCTCGTGCTTCTGATGCACATCCTGCACATGGCGCAGCCAGTTGTCGGCCAGGCCGATGCGGCGCCGCGTCAGCGCTGCATGCACGCCGGAACAGCCATAGTGGCCGCAGATGATCACATGCTTGACGCCCAGCACATCGATGGCGAACTGCAGCACCGACAGGCAGTTCAGATCGGTGTGCACGACCACGTTGGCAATATTGCGATGGACGAACAGTTCGCCCGGCAGCAAGCCGAGCAGCTCGTTGGCCGGGACCCGGCTGTCGGAGCAGCCGATCCACAAGTATTCCGGCGCCTGCTGCGCTGCCAGTTTCTTGAAATAATCGGCATCCTGTGCCTTGATGGCCTCGGCCCAGGCCTGGTTATTCAGAAACAGCTGATCTGGTGAAAGGCCGGTTTTTGGTTCTTGCATTTGGCAATACTCCTGAAAAACATGTCAGCCGCCATCGGTTCAGCGGCGGCACGGCAAATTGCGCGCACACATCTTATCTGAATCGGAGTGGATATCTGTTAGCAAACCCGCAAGCCGGCAGGTTCCGGAGCAACAAAATCAATCTGGCCCTGGAAGCGGGTCTGCCGGCTGCAGCGGCAACGCGAAACGCCGCATGAAGCGGCGATCGATCCGGTCCTTCCAGCGCCACACCCAGTCGCCCTGCCACACCAGACCGTGCCAGCAGGCGATCGCATGATGCGCGCCGGTCGTCAGCAGCGACAGGTAATCGCGCTGCGGCCGATAGGCGATCAACGCGTCGCCAAGCGCCTGGCGCAGCAGGTTCTGCGCCAGTACCGGCCCCTGGCGCACCGCAAACACGCCCGCCTTCGGGCGCGGCTGCTCCGGATTGCCGGCAATATCGCCGGCGGCGAATAGTTGCGGATGGCTTACCGACTGCAAATGCTGGTTGATCTGCACGAAGCCGCCTTTGATCGTCGCTACCCCGGCCTGCGCCAGCCACGGCTGTGCCGCGGCGCCGGTGGCCCAGACCAGACGATCGAAGGACGCGGTGCTGCCGTTTTCGAAATGCAGCTGTCCGGCCGTCACCGAGCGTACTGCGCTGCCGGTCAACAACGCCACCCCGGCAGCTTCCAGATGGTGCGCCGCCAGGCGCGCGGCGCGGCGCGGATAAGCCGGCAGCAGAGCGGTGCGGGTGACCAGCGACAATTTCACCAGGGCGCGCCGGGTTCGCAGACGATGGGCCATGGCCAGCGCGATTTCGACCCCGCCGGCGCCGCCACCGACCACCACCATGTGGATCGGCCGCTGCAGCGCAGCGCTGCCTTGCTCCAGCGCCTGCCATTGCTGCAAGAAGGCATCGATCGGCTTGATTCCCAGCGCATGCTCGGCCGCGCCCGGCACCAGTGCCAGCGGCGGCGTCGAACCGATGTCGAGCGATACCAGATCGAAGCGCCACTCGCGCCCCTGGGCAATGGCGACATTGCGCTGCAGGTCGATCCGTTCGACGCTGGCCTGTACTAGATCGATGCCGGCGCTGCTTGCCAGCGGCCGCAAATCGACATGGCATTCCGAACTGCGGTAATGCCCGGCGACCAGTCCCGGCAACATGCCCGAATACGGTGTCATCAGGTCGCGCGACAGCAAGGTCACTTCCAGCCGCTCGCGCCAGACATCGCGCTGCAGCCGTAGCGCCTCCAGCACGAACAGGTGCGCA
Organism: Oxalobacteraceae bacterium; assembly: GCA_030698225.1. Taxonomy (GTDB): domain Bacteria; phylum Pseudomonadota; class Gammaproteobacteria; order Burkholderiales; family Burkholderiaceae_D; genus AVCC01. The sequence goes on from JAUYNR010000013.1 coordinate 54,942, forward strand.
TGGCCGCCGCCCACCAACAACAATCGCTTTCGCATCGCAGCCCTTTAAAAATTCCGCGTCGCAGCCTGTCGCACACGCATGCGCGTAGGCAGATCCATTTTCCAACGCCTCGCTCCAGGCTCCCGGTAACGGGAACAGAAGGTAACAATTTCTCGATGCCGGCTGAGTGGAGCAAAGCGGATCACCACCTTGACGATAGCCGACATCGCCTCGGACAGATCGCCCGGCATTATTCGCGTGGTATTGCTGCGATGCTGAATTGCGATGCACGGTCCGACATCTGAGGAAAAATTTGATGTGCGAAAGACATCAAAAATATCGCTAATCTTGAAAAAATTTAGCAAAAGCGAATGTGCGCTGCATGAATGACTTCGGCCGCAGTGGATGGGAATTCCCATCCACTGCGGCCGAAGCGCGACCCCCAACAAGCCGACATTGCCTTACTCAAAAAACCCCTTGACCTTATCCATCCAGGATTTGCTTTGCGGGCTGTGCTTGGCGCCGCCTTCCGAAGTCATGCGTTCGAATTCGCGCAGGCTGTCCTTCTGGGCTTCCGTCAACTTGACCGGCGTTTCAACCACGACATGGCAAAACAGGTCGCCCGCATAGCCGGAGCGCACCCCCTTGATGCCCTTGCTGCGCAAGCGGAAGGTCTTGCCGGACTGGGTGCCTTCGGGAATCGAGAACGATGCCTTGCCGCTGAGGGTCGGCACTTCGATGTCGCCGCCCAGCGCCGCCTTGGTGAATGAAATCGGAATTTCGCAATGCAAGTCGTCGCCGTCGCGCTGGAATACCGTATGCGGCTTGATGTGGACCTCCACATACAGGTCGCCCGACGGGCCGCCATTGGTGCCGGGTTCGCCGTTGCCGCTGGAACGAATCCGCATGCCGTCGTCGATGCCGGCCGGAATCTTCACTTCCAGCGTCTTGTTGCGCTTGATCCGTCCGGCGCCGCCGCACGGCGGGCAGGGGTCGGTGATGGTCTTGCCTGTGCCGTGGCATTTCGGGCAGGTTTGCTGGATGCTGAAGAAACCTTGCTGCATGCGCACCTGGCCGTGTCCGCCGCAGGTGGAGCAGGTGGTCGGCGCAGTGCCGGCCTTGGCGCCGCTGCCGTGGCAGGTTTCGCAGGTATCCCACGACGGCACCCGGATAGTGGTGTCGAAGCCGTGCGCCGCCTGCTCCAGCGTGATCTCGAGGTTGTAGCGCAAATCGGCGCCGCGATACACCTGCGGGCCGGCGCCGCGTCCGCCACGGGCGCCGCTGCCGAAAATGTCGCCGAAAATATCGCCGAAGGCATCGCCGAAACCACCGGCACCGGCGCCGCCACCGCCGCCGCCCATGTTCGGATCGACGCCGGCATGGCCGTAGCGGTCATAGGCGTCGCGCTTCTGCGCGTCCGACAACATCTCGTACGCTTCCTTGACCTCCTTGAACTTGCCTTCTGCGGTCTTGCTGTCCGGGTTGCGATCCGGATGATGTTTCATTGCGAGCTTGCGATACGCCTTCTTGATCTCTTCTTCGGAAGCGTTTTTCGCTACGCCCAGCACTTCATAATAGTCACGCTTCGCCATCTTTACCTAGCTTTCTACCCAGTGCGATATGCAAAAAGCCGAGTCAGCATCGCTTGCGCTTCTGCATGAACTCGGCAAGCCATTGCGGCGCGTTGCTGCCTGCGCCGCAAGACAGGAGATTACTTGTCCTTGACTTCCTTGAAATCGGCATCGACCACATCGTCTTCCGCCGTTTTTGCTTCTGCGCCGGCACTGCCGGCCGCGCCGCCAGCGGCTGCACCTGCTGCCTGCTGCGCCTGCATGTCAGCATACATTTTCTCGCCCAGCTTCTGCGATGCAGTCGACAGGGTCGCTGTCTTGGCGTCGATGGCAGCCTTGTCGTTGCCCTTGACCGCCTCTTCCAGTTCCTTGATGGCCGCTTCGATCTGCTCTTTCTCGCCGGCTTCGAGCTTGTCGCCGTATTCGCCCAGCGATTTGCGGGTCGAGTGCACCAGCGCATCGGCCTGATTGCGGGCGTCCGCCAGCTCTCTGAGCTTATGGTCTTCTTCCGCGTTCAATTCGGCGTCCTTGACCATCTTCTGGATCTCTTCCTCGGTCAAGCCGGAATTGGCCTTGATCGTGATCTTGTTTTCCTTGCCGGTCGCCTTGTCTTTCGCGCCGACATGCAGGATGCCGTTGGCGTCGATGTCGAACGTGACTTCAATCTGCGGCGTGCCGCGGCCTGACGGCGGGATGCCTTCCAGGTTGAATTCGCCCAGCGCCTTGTTGCCGGCAGCGATCTCGCGTTCGCCCTGGAACACCTTGATCGTAACGGCCGGCTGGTTGTCTTCGGCAGTCGAGAACACCTGGCTGAACTTGGTCGGGATCGTGGTGTTTTTCTGGATCATCTTGGTCATCACGCCGCCCATGGTCTCGATACCGAGCGACAGCGGAGTCACGTCGAGCAGCAGCAAGTCCTTGCGCTCACCCGACAATACCGAACCCTGGATCGCGGCGCCGACGGCCACTGCCTCATCCGGATTGACGTCCTTGCGCGGGTCCTTGCCGAAGAATTCCTTGACCTTTTCCTGCACTTTCGGCATCCGCGTCATGCCGCCGACCAGGATGATGTCATCGATATCGGTGACTTTGACACCGGCATCCTTGATCGCGATGCGGCAAGGCTCGATGGTTTTGGCGATCAGTTCCTCGACCAGCGACTCCAGCTTGGCGCGGGTCATTTTCATGTTCAGGTGGACCGGCGCGCCGTTGGCCATCGCGATGTACGGCTCGTTGATTTCGGTTTGCTGGGCCGAAGACAGTTCGATTTTTGCGCGTTCGGCGGAAGCCTTGATGCGCTGCAATGCGATCGGATCTTTCTTCAGGTCAAGGCCGTTGATCTTCTTGAATTCGTCGAGGATGTAATCGATGATGCGCTGGTCGAAATCCTCACCGCCGAGGAAAGTGTCGCCATTGGTGGACAGCACTTCAAACTGCTTCTCGCCATCGACATCGGCGATTTCGATGATCGAGATGTCGAACGTGCCGCCGCCCAGATCGTAGACGGCGATCTTGCGATCGCCTTTTTCGGTCTTGTCCATGCCGAATGCCAGTGCCGCAGCAGTCGGCTCGTTGATGATGCGCTTGACATCCAGACCGGCGATGCGGCCGGCATCCTTGGTGGCCTGGCGTTGTGCGTCGTTGAAGTACGCGGGCACCGTGATGACGGCTTCGGTGACTTCTTCGCCGAGGTAATCTTCCGCGGTCTTTTTCATCTTGCGCAAGACTTCGGCGGAGATCTGCGGTGGCGCCAGCTTCTTGTCGCGGGTCGAAATCCAGGCGTCGCCGTTGTCTGCCTTGATGATTTTGTAAGGCATCAGGCCGATGTCTTTCTGCACTTCCTTCTCATCGAACTTGCGCCCGATCAGTCGCTTGACCGCATACAGGGTATTGGTCGGATTGGTGACCGCCTGCCGTTTGGCGGTGGCGCCAACCAGAATCTCGCCGTCTTCCTGGTACGCAATGATGGACGGCGTGGTGCGCGTGCCTTCCACGTTCTCGATGACTTTCGGCTTCCCATTTTCCATGACCGCAACGCATGAGTTGGTTGTACCCAAGTCAATACCGATAATTTTGCCCATGATGTAATCCCTTTTAAACTGAATGACTGAAATGTGATTGCTGTAAATATGCGGAGAAAAAAACCTTTTTCAAGCATTTTCGACCACTATTTGATACCTTATTTTCCCTGCGACACCGTAACCAGCGCTGGGCGCAGCAGACGGTCCGAGATCATGTAACCTTTTTGCAATACGGTAACTATGGTATTGGCGTCCTGCTCGGCCGGCACCATCGATACTGCCTGATGGCGGGTCGGATCGAGCTTGTCGCCCGGCTGCGGCAATATTTCAGTCAACTTGTTTTTCTCGAACGCGCTGGCAAGTTGCTTCAGGGTCATTTCAACCCCTTCCTTGAGCAAGTCGACCGACGGCGCATCGACTGCCAGCGCCATTTCCAGGCTGTCCCGGACCGGAACCAGCATCTCGGCGAAACTTTCGATGGCGAATTTGTGCGCCTTGCTGATGTCTTCCTGGGCGCGGCGGCGAATGTTTTCGGCATCCGCCTTGGCGCGCAGGAAGGCATCCTGCATCTCGGCGATTTTGGCTTGCGCCGCCGCCAGCTGCTGCTCCAGCACCACCTCGTCGCCCGCCGGCTCGACTGCTGCCGCTGCTTCCTGCTGCTGCAAGGTATCCGGCTGATTTTCTGTTTGTTTCTCTGTGTTTTGCATCCAAAGCCTCCGACAATCAATAACCCAATTCAACATTGCAGATAAATGGGGCTATCCCGACCAGATTCAAGGGGGATCTGCGGTTCGCGAAAGTAGTGCAGGCCTGCGTGCCTGCAACCCGATGCAGGCATGCAGGCCGGCACTACTTAATAAGCCACATTATTTTGCTTAAGTTTTTGCGCAAGGCAGTGAAATATCAGATAAATAGGGTGTATGCCAAAAAACATAGATAATCCCGCATGTATTTTGTCAATTTTTAAAAATACTGCCATTTTTATCAGGTCACCGCGCCGAGCCGCTGCGATTCTGCACGCGCCATCGCGGCGGCGGCCTGTTGCGCTTCGCGCGCCGCGGCGCTGCTTGCGGTGGGCCAGCCGCCGGTGTGCTGCAGCACGATCTGCGCCATCGCATCGACCCATGCGGCAGATTCGTTGAGGCAGGCAATGTAGTTGAATTCACGCCCGCCGGCGGCCAGGAAGTCGCGCCGCGCCTCGATGGCGATTTCTTCCAGCGTTTCCAGGCAGTCGCTGGTGAAGCCCGGGCAGATCAGGTCGACCTTCGCCACCCCCTGTTTTGCCAGCTTCTGCAGCGTCGGCGCGGTATACGGCTGCAGCCATTCGGCCTTGCCGAAACGGGACTGGAAGGTCACCAGGTATTGATCCCGGCCCAGGCCAAGTTCGGTTGCCAGCAGGCGCGCGGTCTTGTAGCACTCGCAATGGTAGGGATCGCCCAGCGTCAGCGTGCGCTTGGGCACGCCGTGAAAGCTCATCACCAGCCGGTCCGGACGGCCGTTGGCCTGCCAGTGCGCCAGCACCGAGCGCTTCAACGCATCGATATAGCCGGGGTGGTCGTGATAATGCTTGACCAGGCGCAGTTCCGGAATGTTGCGCACCTTCTGGTAATGGGCGAACACCGCGTCGAACACGGAGGCGGTGGTGGTGGCCGAGTACTGCGGATAGGCCGGCAGGATCAGGATCTGCTCGCAGCCGTCCGCCTTCAGTTTGTCTAGCACTGCCGGCACAGAAGGATTGCCGTAACTCATCGCATAGGCGACCTGCAGCTGGTGGCCGCGCTGGCCCAGAGTGCCCTGCAGCAGCTTGGCTTGCTTTTCCGTGTGGACCTTCAGCGGCGAGCCGTCCCTGGTCCAGATGGTGGCGTACTTGGCCGCCGATTTGCCGGCGCGCAGCGGCAGGATGATGCCGTGCAGGATCAGCCACCAGAGCGCCTTCGGGATTTCGACCACGCGGCGGTCCGACAGGAACTGTTTCAGGTATGGCCGCAGCGCCGCAGCGGTCGGCGCCTCCGGCGTGCCGAGGTTGACCAGCACCACCGCGGTTTTAGGCGCCGTGCCGTGCGCGTATGGCGGTTCTTTTTGAAAGGACATGATGGACGATTTCTGGTGAGTGGTTGAGAAGCGCTTCCGTATCACTAAATCAGTGGGTATTTTCAATTCCGCAATGAATCATTGCGGGAAACATGTGTTTTCAACATATACTCCGGATAATCACAGCGCAAGCAATTCGCGCGCGTGTTTGCGGGTGGTGGCGGTGATTTCGATCCCGCCCAGCATGCGGGCGATCTCTTCGACCCGGCTCTTGGCGTCGAGCGCCCCGATGCGCGACAGGGTCTTGCCGCCCCGGCTCTCCTTGCTGACCTCGAAATGCTGGCTGGCCTGGCTGGCAACCTGCGGCAGGTGCGTCACGCACAGCACTTGCCGGTCCCGGCCCAGGCGTTTGAGCAGGCGCCCGACCACTTCGGCCACGCCGCCGCCGATGCCGCTGTCGACCTCATCGAAAATCAGCGTCGGCCTCGCGGTGGCGCTGGAAGTGATGACTGAAATCGCCAGCGCGATGCGCGCCAGTTCGCCGCCCGAGGCGACCTTGGCCAGCGGGCGCGGCGCAGTTCCGGCATGACCCGCTACCAGGAACTCGACCTGTTCCAGCCCGTACGCTGCCGGCTCGCCGCCATTTAATGCCACCACGAAACGCCCGCCGGCCATGCTCAAATCCTGCATCGCTGCGGTCACCGCATCGCCCAGGGTTTTGGTGGCCTTGGCCCGTGCCCCGGAGAGTTTTCGCGCCAGCAGCAGGTAGGCCGCGCGGGCCTTGTCTTCCTGCGCGCGCAGCGCATCGAGGTCGCTGGCATCGGCCAGTTGCCGCAGTTGCAGCGACAGCGCATCGAATTCTTCGGGCAGCTGTTCCGGTGCCACGCGGAATTTGCGCGCAGTCGAATGCAGCGCGTCGAGCCGCGCATCGACTGCACGCAGGCGGTTCGGATCCAGCTCGACCCGGCTCAGGTAGTCGTTGAGCGCAGATACCGCTTCCTGCAACTGGATGCGGGCCGGCTCCAGCAATTCCAGCACCGGTGTCAGCGCGCCGTCGATGTCGGCCAGCTTGCCGAGTTTCTGGTTCAGGCTCGACAGTTGCGACAGGATCGGATGCTCGGCTTCGGAAATCGCGTTCAGCGCCTCCTGTGCGCCCTCGATCAGGCTGGCCGCATGCGACAGGCGGCTGTGTTCGGTGCTGACCTGGTCCCATTCGCCGGGCCTGGCCGCGAGTTTTTCCAGCTCTCCGACTTGCCATTCCAGCCGTTCGCGCTCCAGCAGCACGTTTTTCGCGTCTTTTTCAAACGCTTCGCGCTGCTTGGCGATGCCGCGCCAGTCCCGGTAGGCGGCGGCCACCTCGCGCACCTGCGGCAGCAAGCCGGCCTGGCTGTCGAGCAGCGTGCGCTGCGCATCGGGCTTCAGCAGCGACTGGTGCGCATGCTGGCCGTGGATATCGACCAGCATCTCGCCGATTGCGCGCAACTGGGCGGCAGTCGCTGCGATGCCGTTGATGAAGGCCCGGGAGCGCCCGGCATTGTCGATCACCCGCCGCAGCAGCACGGCTCCCTCTTCGCTCTGGAATTCATTGGCGTCCAGCCAGGCGGCGGCGTGCGCATTGAGCGCGAATTCGGCGCTGATGTCGGCCTTGGGCGCGCCATCGCGCACCATGCTGGCATCGCCGCGCCCGCCCAAGGCCAGCGCCAGCGCATCGATCAGGACCGATTTACCGGCCCCGGTCTCGCCGGTAAACACGGAAAAACCGCCGGAAAACTCCAGCTCGATGGCATCGACAATCACGAAATCACGGATGAAAAGTGTACGTAGCATGGTGGGATATAAAGGGTGTGCGACGAAAGGATCTGCAACTGGCTGCCGCATTGGCGAGAAAACACCAGTTCAGTGTAGCTGACCTTCGGCCGACGGATACTCGTTCCAGTGCAATTTTTCGCGCAGGGTATCGTAATAATTCCAGCCTTTCGGATGCATGAAGGTGATCCGATGCTCGGAGCGCTTGATATGGATCCGGTCGTGCAGCAGCAGGCTGGCGAATGACTGCATGTCGAAATTGACGCTGGTGTCGCGGCCGCTGACGACCTCGATCATGATTTCGCTCGAATCGGGCACCACGATCGGACGATTCGACAGCGCATGCGGGGCGATCGGCACCAGCACGATGCCGCCCAGGTTCGGATGCAGCAAGGGCCCGCCGGCCGACAGCGAATACGCGGTCGAACCGGTCGGCGTCGAGACGATCAGCCCGTCGGAGCGCTGGTTGTACATGAAGCGGCCATCGACATCGACCCGCAATTCGACCATGCCAGCGCCGGCGCCGCGCGACACCACCACATCGTTGAACGCCAGCGCCGAGAATATCTGCTCGCCATTGCGCAGCACGACGCCTTCCAGCAGCGTGCGGGATTCGGATTCGAAATTGCCTGCCAGCATGTCAGCCAGTACCGACAGCATGCCATCGAGCGGAATATCGGTCATGAAACCCAGCCGGCCCTGATTGATCCCGATCAGCGGCACCCCATACGGCGCCAGCTGGCGCGCGATGCCGAGCATGGTGCCATCGCCGCCGACCACAATCGCAACATCGGCTTGCTGGCCGATCTGCGCCGGCGTCATTGCCGCAAAACCGGCCAGATCAATATCGCGCGCGGTTTCGGCTTCCAGCACGACGGTGTGCCCTGCATCGTCGAAAAAGTGCGCGAGCCGGGACAGCGATTGTGCAATGCCGGCAGACTGGAGCTTGCCGACGAAAGCGATGATTCTTGGCGCTGTTGGCATATTAAGTTGGGCTTGGGTAAGGGAGGACGACATGCATGGATTAGACCATAATTAAGGCATCTCTTGAAGGAAGTAAAAGTTGACGATTTTGAAAACTCCGATCAAAGCGGTGCTGTTCGACCTCGACGATACCTTGTGGCCCATCGTCCCGGTGCTGGAACGGGCTGAAAACCTGCTGCACGACTGGCTGGCCGCGCACGCGCCGGCGGTCGCCGGGCGCTATTCGATCGAGATGCTGCGCAGCCGGCGGCAGGCGCTGATGCAGGCCGAGCCGCGTTACCGGATCGACCTCTGGGGCTTGCGCCATGCGACGTTGAGCGAGGCATTCCGTCAGGTGGGCGCAGATGTTGCCAGGGTCGAGCAGGCGATGGCGGTCTTTTCCGCTGCCCGCAATGCGGTCACGCCGTTTGCGGATGTGGAGCCGGGGCTGGCCAGCCTGAATACCCGGCTGGCAGTGGGCTCGATCTCGAACGGCTTTGCCGATCTGCAAGCGATCGGCATCGCGCACCATTTCCGGATCTCGATTGCAGCGCACAGCTTTGGCCGCGCCAAACCCGACCCGCAGATTTTCCATGCGGCCTGCGCCGCGCTCGGGATCCAGCCGCAGCAGGCGGTATACGTCGGCGACGACCTGACGCTGGACGTGCAGGGTGCGCAAGATGCCGGGCTGCACGGGGTCTGGATGAACCGCTTCGAGCGCAGCCTGCCCGAACAGTTCCGCCCGGATGCGATCTGCACCACGCTGGAGGAACTTGAGCGCTGGCTGACTGATGCGAATGGCGCATAATCTTGCTTATTGTGCCTGCTGTCCCAATATAGATGCCAACCTGTTTCAGATAAACCTATGCAACTCGATATTCGCGCACAAACCCTGCTCAAGGCCCTGGTCGAGCGCTATATTGCCGACGGCCAGCCGATCGGCTCGCGCGCCCTGTCGAAACTGTCAGGGCTGGATTTATCGCCGGCAACCATCCGCAACATCATGTCCGATCTGGAACAGATGGGCTTCATCGCCAGTCCGCACACCTCGGCCGGCCGGATCCCGACACCGCGCGGTTACCGGGTCTTCGTCGATACCCTGCTGACCGTGCAAGCGTTCGATGCAGCGGCGGTCGAGTCCAGGATGCAAGCCGCGCTGGCCGGCAAATCGCCGCAGAAAATCATCGTCAATGCTGCCCAGGTGCTGTCATCCCTGTCGCAATTCGCCGGCGTGGTGCTGACGCCGCGCCACGAATCGGTGTTCCAGCAGATCGAATTCCTGCGCCTGTCCGATAAACGGGTGCTGCTGGTGATCGTCAGTCCCGGCGGCGATGTGCAGAACCGTTTGCTGCTGACGGACGCCGACTACACGCCGGCGCAACTGGTGCAGGCTGCCAATTACATCAACCAGAATTACGGCGGCTTAAGTTTCGATGAAGTGCGGGTGCGGCTGCAAAATGAATTGCGCAGCCTGCGCGACGACATGACGCGCCTGATGCAGGCCGCAGTGGAGGCCGGCAGCGAAGCGATGGCGGATGACAGCGAAGATATGGTGATCTCGGGCGAGCGCAACCTGCTGCATGTGGGCGACCTGGCGGCGAACATGGATTCGCTGCGCAAACTGTTCGACATGTTCGAACAGAAGACCGGACTGATGCAATTGCTCGACATTTCCAGCAAGGCTACCGGGGTGCAGATTTTCATCGGCGGCGAATCGCAACTGATGCCGATGGATGACATGAGCATCGTCACTGCGCCCTACGAAGTCAACGGCCGCATCGTCGGCACGCTGGGCGTAATCGGGCCGACCCGCATGGCGTATGAGCGCGTGATACCGATGGTCGACATCACCGCCAAGCTGCTGTCGCATGCGTTAAGTCACTAAACCCGTCACTGAACCCGCTTGATGCATCATTTGACGCGATGCGGGCAATTGGTCTTGACGCAGTTGCCGTACAGCGCCAACGCATGTTCGGAGATCCGGAAGCCGCGCTCCTCAGCAATTTTTTGCTGGCGCTTCTCGATCTCTTCATCGTAAAACTCTTCCACCCGGCCGCAGTCCAGGCAGACCAGATGATCGTGATGCGAGCCTTCGTTGAGCTCGAAAATCGCCTTGCCGGTCTCGAAGTGGTTGCGATTGAGCAAGCCCGCCTGCTCGAATTGGGTCAGCACCCGATACACGGTGGCCAGGCCGACATCCATGTTTTCAGTCAGCAATATCTTGTATACATCTTCGGCCGTCAGGTGTCGCACAGGACTATTGTGGAAAATGTCGAGTATCTTCAGGCGCGGCAAGGTTGCCTTGAGGCCGCTGGCTTTTAAGTCGCTGGGGTTATTAGTCATGTTCATGGGCGAAATCATAACGCGGACTGACAATACTTGCATTCATAACGAATGCAGGCGAAGCCGACAAAGTGCACGGCTGATTTGGAAATGGAATAAGATTCGGGCAGTTCTGTTTTATCATAGTGCGTTTTAGCGCAACTGAATTGAGATACCTTATGCGATTGTTGCACACCCCACGCTCCCACGCTCCCCGCGCCTTGCTGCTGATCGGCAGTCTGTGCCTGGCCCTGGCCGGATGCGCGTCCAAGAACCCGCTGATGGATGATGTGCCGGTGGCCGGCACAAAGACAACGGTTGCAGCGCCGGCCAAAACCGCTGCAGCCGCAACTCCTGATACCGCCAGAGGCACCCAGACCAGCGGCCCGACCGGCATCCGTCGTGTACTGGGCATTTTTTCACCCTACAAGATCGACATTCAGCAAGGCAATTTCGTGTCGAAGGAAATGATCTCTCAGCTCAAGGAAGGCATGACGATGGACCAAGTGCGCTTCGTGCTGGGTACCCCGATGCTGAGCGATATTTTCCATGCCGAGCGCTGGTACTATCCATTTCACTTTCAAAAAGGCAACGGCGAAATCACCGCCAGCCGCGTCACCGTGTACTTCAAGGATGGCGTGCTGGAACGCTTTGAAGGCGGCGATTTGCCTACCGAGCAAGACTATATCTCGCGCATCGCCGGCAGCGCGTCCAAAGACAAGACGGCAGCTCCTGCAGCCGCCGCCACCAACGCCACGCCCGCCAGCGCCGCTGGCACCAAATAATCACCCACAAAATCGCATGAATCCAATGAAAATCGCCGTCGCCGGCGCATCCGGCCGCATGGGCCGGATGCTGATCGAAGCCATCCACAACGCAGACGACGCCATTCTGGCCGGTGCGCTGGACATCGCGCAGGCGCCCGGCATCGGCGCCGATGCCAGCGCTTTTCTGGGCGCCCCGCACGGCGTACTGATCGAGTCCGATCTGGGCAAGGGCCTGGCCGGCGCAGAATACTTGATCGACTTCACTCGTCCGGAAGGCACCCTCAAGCATTTGGAATACTGCGCTGCGCACCGCATCAAGATGATTATCGGCACCACCGGCTTCGACGAGGCCGGCAAGGCAGCGATCGTTGCTGCAGCCGAAAAAACCGCGATCATGTGCGCGCCCAACATGAGCGTCGGCGTCAATGTGACGATGAAGCTGCTCGAAATGGCAGCCAAAAGCTTTGCCGAAGGCTACGACATCGAAATCATCGAAGCGCATCACCGCCACAAGGTGGATGCGCCGTCCGGCACTGCGCTGAAGATGGGCGAAGTCATCGCCAACGCGCTCGGGCGCAATCTGGATGAATGCGCGGTGTATGCGCGCGAAGGCGTCACCGGCGAGCGCGACCCGTCCTCGATCGGCTTCGCCACCATTCGCGGCGGCGATATCGTCGGCGACCATACGGTGCTGTTTGCCGGCATTGGCGAGCGCATCGAAATCAGCCACAAATCGTCCAGCCGCGTGACCTATGCGCACGGATCGCTGCGGGCAGCGCGTTTTCTGGCCGATAAATCGACCGGTTTGTACGACATGCAGGACGTGCTCGGCCTGCGCTAGGCTGCACCTATATTCGATGCCGGTTCGGCCAATCGCTCCCGATGATGTCCGGCACGAATCCGCAACGCAGCACAATTGTCGCGCTGCTGGCAGCAATAGCCCTGCATCTGGCACTGATTACATCGGCATCGGTCTGGCTGGCGCCGCCAGTCAGACCGGAGCAGCGCGCCCCGATCCTGATCGTTACCCTGCACCGCGCAGTCCCGGTTACAGCCGCAGCCGCCAATATGCCGACGGCACCGCCGCAGGCCAGGAGCAGCGACCGGACGCCACGATCAGCGCCGCTGCCGAAAAAAAAAACGCAATCCCGGCGACCGGCGGCCGCGCATAAACCTGCTCCGCACGCGTCGAACACGCCGCCCGCAACGCCACCGTCGCAGCCGACCACCCCGATTGCCCCATCCGCAACGCCAGGCCACCCATCGGAATCTGCACCAGCAGCAGCAGCAGCCACCGCTGAAACGTCGCCGGCTGCGGCCGCAACCGGCGTCACGATCCCTGCCGCCTACGCTGCCCGCAACCGCAAGCCGGATTACCCGCTGATGTCGCGCCGCTACAATGAGCAAGGCACCGTTGTGCTGCGGGTACTGGTCAACGCCGACGGCACTGCCGGCGAAGTGTTCATCAGGAAATCCAGCACTTACCCGCTGCTCGATCGGTCCGCGCTGGCGGCGGTGCGCAACTGGCGCTTCGTTGCCGCCACCCGGGATGGAAAGCCCGTTTCCGAGTGGTACGAGATTTCCATTCCCTATACACTGCAGGATTAATCATAATCATCTCGACCACCATGAACCAAACCCTCGGGCTTGCCCACTACTGGTCGCAAGGCGACGCCGTCAGCCATGCGGCCGCCTATGCGTTGCTGCTGATGTCGATTACCAGCTGGTATTACATCCTGTCCAAGGCGTGGAGCGCATGGCGCATCCGCAGGGCCGCATCGGCACTGGAAGGTTTCTGGAAAGCGCCGACGCTGCCCGATGCCATTAATGTGGTGCGCCAGCAAGACAGTGAAAACATTTTTATTCCGCTGGTTACGCAGGGCGCCGAGGCCGCCAATCTGCACCAGCAGACCGATACCGCCGCTTCGCTCAATGCCGCCACCGACCCGAGCGAACTGATCACCCGCACCTTGCGGCAGGAAATCAACCGGGTTTCGTCGCGGCTGGAAGACGGCCTAACCCTGCTGGCCTCGGTCGGCTCCACCGCCCCTTTCATCGGTCTGTTCGGCACCGTCTGGGGGATTTACCATGCGCTGATCGCGGTATCGGCCGCCGGCACCATCCAGATCGACAAGATTGCCGGGCCGGTCGGCGAAGCGCTGATCATGACCGCTCTCGGGCTGGTGGTGGCGATTCCTGCGGTGCTCGCGTATAACGCATTCACCCGCATCAACCGGCTCACGCTGGCCGAACTCGATGCCTTTGCCCACGACTTGCATGCCTACTTGACCACCGGCGCCCGCGTCGGCAAATAAACCTTATTGGAGTACTCGATGTCTTTCGGCGGATTCAACGACAACCGGCACCCAGCCCCGATGGCAGAGATCAACGTCACGCCGATGGTGGACGTGATGCTGGTGCTGCTGGTGATTTTCATTCTCTCGGCACCGCTGTTTACCCATGCGATCAAGCTCGACCTGCCCAGCGCGCAGTCGGCGCCGGCGCCCGAGAAGCCCGAGACGATTTCGCTCTCGATCGATGCGGGCGGCAAGATTTTCTGGAACAATGACGCGATCGCCCAGGCGGCACTGCCGGCTCGCTTTGCGACAGCCGCACAGCAGCAGCCGCAACCGGAGCTGCAACTGCGCGCCGACAAGGAAACCCGCTATGAAGTCATCGCCCAGGTGATGGCGGCAGCGCAGGGCAACGGCCTGTCCAAGCTCGGCTTCGTCACCGATGCAAAAACGACGGAACCCAAGTAATAATACATACTACATATTGTATTTTTTAAACGCCAATAAATTTATGCGGAAAATGCCACGTTTATTGACATACTCCGTAATTATCAACAGCGAGGGGAATGACAGCATGCCTAAAGTCAGCCTGAACGGTGAGGTCATCACCAACTGGGATACTTTCCATGACGAAAGCCAGCGCGTATTCGGATTTCCCGAATTTTACGGCCGCAACATGAATGCCTGGGTCGATTGCCTGAGCTATCTGCGCGACGATGACGGCATGTCGCAATTCCGACTGGATCAGGATGAGGTCTTGCGCATCGAAGTACAGCATGCCGAGCGCTTGCGCATGCAGGCGCCCGAAATTCTCGACGATCTGACTTTTTGCATCGAAGCGATCAACGACCGCTACGCCGATTACGGCGAAAAACCGGCGCTGGAACTGGTCCTGCTCTAATGGTCCTGCTCTAATGGCCATGGCGAAAACGCCACTCCAATGCATGAGAGCGCCATGGCCGCCCTCCCTTGCAGCGCGCACATTCGCTTGTAAGCGAATGCCGTTCAGCAGGCAGACAGCATGCTGTCCGAAATCCCTGCCTCACCCCCCAACCCCTCTCCCGCAAGCGGGAGAGGGGAGCAAAGTGAGTCGCTGCGCGACTTCCACGTTAAATGCACCGGGTTGAACCGGTATAATGCACGGCTCACAGCCACTTGAAGCCCGCTCCCGTCATGCAAGAAAAATACAGCCCCGCCGACGTCGAACAAGCCGCCCAATCCCACTGGAAAGCGATAGACGCGTATAAAGCGGTCGAACACGACCCGCGCTTCCCGAAGGGCAAGTATTACGCCTGCTCGATGCTGCCCTACCCGTCCGGCAAGCTGCACATGGGCCATGTGCGCAACTACACGATCAATGACGTGATGTACCGCTATCTGCGCATGAACGGCTACAACGTGCTGATGCCGATGGGCTGGGACGCGTTCGGCATGCCAGCAGAAAACGCCGCGATGGCCAACCATGTGCCGCCCGCGCAATGGACCTACGCCAACATCGCCCACATGAAGCAGCAGATGGAATCGATGGGGCTAGCGATCGACTGGTCGCGCGAAATGACTGCATGCACGCCCGAATACTACAAATGGAACCAGTGGATGTTCCTGAAGATGCTGGAAAAAGGCATCATCTATCAAAAAACCGGCACCGTGAACTGGGATCCGATCGACCAGACCGTACTGGCCAACGAACAGGTGATCGACGGCCGCGGCTGGCGCTCCGGCGCGCCGATCGAAAAACGCGAAATTCCGATGTATTACGCGAAGATCACCGATTACGCGGAAGAAATGCTGGACTACGTCGATCACAATCTGCCCGGCTGGCCCGAGCGCGTGCGCCTGATGCAAGCGAACTGGATCGGCAAATCGACCGGGGTGCGCTTCGCGTTCCCGCATGACATCGAGGACGCCGACGGCAAATTGATTCAGAACGGCAAGCTGTGGGTGTTTACCACCCGCGCCGACACCATCAAGGGCGTGACCTTCTGCGCAGTGGCGCCGGAACATGCGCTGGCCACTTTTGCCGCGAAAAACAACCCGGAACTGACCGAATTCATCGCCGAATGCAAGCTCGGCGGCGTGGCCGAAGCCGACATGGCGACCATGGAAAAGAAAGGGATGCCGACCGGTTTGCAGGTCAAGCATCCGCTGACCGGCCAGCTGATCGATGTCTGGGTCGGCAATTACGTGCTGATCACCTACGGCGACGGCGCGGTGATGGGAGTGCCCGCGCATGACGAACGCGACTTCGCGTTTGCGCAAAAATATATATTGCCGATTCAGCCGGTGATTGCTGCCGAAGACAAGATATTTTCCACCGAAACCTGGCACGACTGGTATGGCGACAAGGAAATCGGCCATTGCGTCAATTCCGGAAAATACGACGGCCTGAACTATCAGCAGGCGGTCGACGCGATCGCCGCCGATCTGTCTGCACTCGGCCTGGGCGAAAAGAAGGTCACCTACCGGCTGCGCGACTGGGGCATTTCGCGCCAGCGCTACTGGGGCACGCCGATCCCTATCATCCACTGTGCCGACTGCGGCGCGGTGCCGGTGCCCGAAAAGGACTTGCCGGTGGTGTTGCCGGAAGACTGCGTGCCGGACGGCAGCGGCAATCCACTCAACAAGCACGATCAATTCCTGCATGTCGATTGCCCGCGCTGCGGCAACCCGGCGCGGCGCGAAACCGACACCATGGACACCTTCGTCGATTCGTCCTGGTATTACATGCGCTACACCTCGCCCGGCGCGACAGCCGGCATGGTCGATGCGCGCAACGATTACTGGATGCCGATGGACCAGTACATCGGCGGCATCGAACATGCGGTGATGCATCTGCTGTACGCACGGTTCTGGACCAAGGTGATGCGCGACTTCGGCCTGGTCAAGTTCGACGAACCGTTCGTCAACCTGCTCACGCAGGGCATGGTGCTCAACGAAACCTATTACCGCGAAGATGCCAGCGGCAAGAAGACCTGGTACAACCCGGAAGACATCGCGCTGGAGCTGGATGAAAAAGGCCGTCCGCTGGCCGCCAAACTAAAAACCGACGGCTTGCCGGTCGCCATCGGCGGCACCGAAAAGATGTCGAAGTCGAAGAACAACGGCATCGACCCGCAAGCCCAGATCGACCAGTACGGCGCCGATACCGCCCGCCTGTTTACGATGTTCGCATCGCCGCCGGAGCAAACGCTGGAATGGTCGGGCACCGGCGTCGAAGGCGCCAACCGCTTCCTGCGCCGGGTGTGGGCGTTCGCTTACGCGCAATCCGGCCGCCTGACAGTGGCGGCATCGACCGACCAGGCGCAACTGAACAATGCGCAACAGGCATTGCGGCGCGAAATCCACAAGATTTTGCAGCAAGCCGACCACGACCTGAAACGCATCCAGTACAACACCGTGGTCTCGGCCTGCATGAAAATGCTGAACACGCTGGAAGCCGCCAGGCTCGATGACTGCGCGGCGTCCAGCGCGGTCGTCACCGAGGGCTTGTCGATCTTCCTGCGCGTGCTGTATCCGGTCGCGCCGCATATCACGCATGCGCTGTGGCAGGAACTCGGTTTTGCCGGCGTGCATGGCGACATCCTCAACACAGCCTGGCCTCAGGTCGATCCGGCAGCGCTGGAACAGGCTGAAATCGAGCTGATGATCCAGGTAAATGGCAAGCTGCGCGGCAGCATCACCGTGGCCCGCGATGCGGACAAGGCGACGATCGAAGCCGCCGCGCTGGCCAATGAAAATGTCCAGCGTTACCTCGAAGGCACGCCGAAAAAAATCATCGTGGTGCCCGGCAAGCTGGTCAACATTGTCGCCTGACGGGCATGGCGAAAATACCACCCCAATGCATGAAAGCACCATGACCGCCCTCTCTCCCAACCTCTCTCCCGCCTGCGGGAGAGAGGTGCAAAGTGAGTCGCTACGCGCCTTTCGCGTTAGACACATACCAGGATTAAAGATGAAGCAAGGTCGCGCTGTAACCACCTATTTACTTGGATTCTTGGTCGCCGCGCTGCTTTCCGCCTGCGGTTTCCATTTGCGCGGCGCCAGCGACATCGCAATGCCGTTCAAGACGATTCATCTCGGCTTTGCGGAGACGTCCCCCCTGGGCAATGCACTCAAACGCAATATCCGGGGCGCCGGCGGTACTGTCGTTGTGCCCGATGCGAAGGATGCGGAGGCGATTCTGGACGTGCTGTCGGAGACCCGCGAAAAATCCGTGCTATCCCTCAACAGCCAGGGCCGGGTACGCGAATACACGTTGATTTACACGTTCAAATTCCGCGTCAGGGACGGCAAGGGCAGTGAATTGCTGGCGCCCACCGAGATCCGGCTGTCGCGCGACATCAACTACGACGATTCGCAAACGCTGGCCAAGGAAAGCGAAGAAGCGATGCTGTATCGCGACATGCAGAGCGATCTGGTGGCGCAGATACTGCGGCGACTGTCGGCCATCTCGCGCCTGTCATGAGGGCGTCCGATGCAGTTGCGACCTGATGCACTGGATGCGCATTTGGCCAAGTCGCTGGCGTCGTTGTATGTAGTCACCAGCGACGAGCACTTGCTGGCGCTGGAAGCGGCCGACAAAATCCGCAAGGCGGCGCGCGCGCAGGGTTTTTCAGAACGCGAAGTGCTGACCGTCGAGCGCAGTTTCAAGTGGGGCGAATTGCTCGCCGCCAGCCAGTCGCAATCGCTGTTCGGCGACAAGAAACTGATCGAGCTGCAGATTCCTACCGGCAAACCGGGCAAGGACGGCGGGCAAGCGCTGCAGCAGTATGCGGCCGCCGTCGGCGGCCGGCCCGGTGCCGATACTGTCACCATCATCACGCTGCCCAAGCTCGACTGGGCCACGCAAAAGGCGGCCTGGGTCAACGCCTTGCAGCAGGCCGGCGTGTATATCGACATTGCGGCAGTCGAGCGGGCGCAACTGCCGGGCTGGATCGGCATCCGGTTGGCGGCGCAGCAGCAGAGCGCCGAGCGCCACAGCGTGGATTTCATCGCCGACCGGGTGGAAGGCAATCTGCTCGCCGCCCACCAGGAAATCCAGAAACTCGGTCTGCTGCATCCAGCGGGCAAACTGAGTTTCGAGCAAGTCCAGGATGCGGTGCTGAATGTGGCGCGCTACGACGTGTTCAAGCTCAACGAAGCGATGCTGGGCGGCGATGCGGTGCGGCTGGTGCGCATGGTGGAGGGCCTGAAAGGCGAAGGAGAAGCGCTGCCGCTGGTACTGTGGGCGGTCAGCGAAGAAATCCGCACGCTGCTCAAGCTGCAGTCGGGCATAGCTTCCGGCCGTGCGCTGGGCCAGTTGCTCAAGGAATACCGGATCTGGGGCCCGCGTGAAAAACTGATGCAGCCGGCGCTGCGCAGGCTGTCGCTGAAAACGCTGCAGGCTGCGCTGCAGGAAGCCGCACAAGTCGATAAGATGATCAAAGGTTTGCGCGCCCCTGCATTTTCCGGCGATGCCTGGGACGCGCTGCTGCAACTGGGCCTGAAAGTCGCGCGCGGTTATTGAATAACGCGAAAACGCATGGTCCACGAAAAGCACGAAAGGCACGAAAATAGTGCGCAGGCGTAGGTTGGCGCTGAGCGTAGCGAAGCCCAACCTACTTTCTGCATCGGGTTGCAGGCACGCAGGCCTGCACTACTGATACACAACAAAAAAGAGATCATGGACATCAAACAATACATGCACGACCTCGGCCAGAAGGCCCGGACCGCCTCACGCGCGATGGCAAAAGCCGATACTGGCGCCAAAAACAGGGCGCTGCTGACGATTGCCGGCGCGATCCGGCGCGATGCAGCACTGCTGCGCGGCGCCAACGAACAGGACCTGGCAGCGGCGCGCGCCAGCGGCCTGAGCGACGCGATGCTGGATCGGCTGAGCCTGTCCGACAAGGCGATTGCGACTATGGCCGAAGGGCTTGAGCAAATCGTCGCGCTGTCGGACCCGATCGGTGAAATCTCCAACCTGAAATTCCGCCCGAGCGGGATCCAGGTCGGCCAGATGCGGGTGCCGCTGGGCGTGATCGGCATCATTTACGAGGCGCGCCCGAACGTGACGGTGGACGCCGCCGGCTTGTGCATCAAGAGCGGCAATGCGACCATCCTGCGCGGCGGCTCGGAAGCGATTCACTGCAACCAGGCGCTGGCGAAAATCGTCCAGGAAGGTCTGGCTGCCGCCGGGCTGCCGCAAGATGCAGTGCAGATCGTCGAGACCACCGACCGCGCCGCAGTCGGCGAACTGATCACGATGCCGCAGTATGTGGACGTGATCGTGCCGCGCGGCGGCAAGGGCCTGATCGAGCGCCTGATGCGCGAATCGCGGGTACCGATGATCAAGCATCTGGACGGCATCTGCCACGTGTATATCGACGACCGTGCGGATATCGAAAAGGCCGTGGCGGTTGCCTTCAACGCCAAATGCCATCGCTACGGCACCTGCAACACGATGGAAACGCTGCTGGTAGCGCGCAGCATAGCCGCCCAGGCGCTGCCGCTACTGGCCGGACTGTTCGCCGGCAAGCAAGTGGAATTGCGCGCCGATGCCGAAGCGCAGGCCATCCTGGCCGGCTATCCGCACCTGATCGCCGTTACCGAGGAAGACTGGCAGACCGAATACCTGGCCCCGATCCTGGCGGTGAAGGTCGTCGACGACATCGATCAGGCGATCGAACACATCAACACCTATTCTTCCAGGCATACCGACGCCATCATTACCGAAGATTATTCGCGCGCGATGCGCTTCTTGCGCGAAGTCGATTCGGCTTCGGTGATGGTGAATGCCTCGACCCGCTTTGCCGACGGTTTCGAATACGGACTGGGTGCGGAAATCGGCATCTCGAACGACAAGCTGCACGCGCGCGGCCCGGTCGGGCTGGAAGGCTTGACCTCGCTGAAATACATCGTGCTCGGGCATGGGGAAATTCGTGAATAAATTTGCCATGCAGACGGAGTATTGCCTTGCAAGGCAACACCGTTGCGCAGGCGCGGGGCAATGCCCCGCGAAACCCCTGCTCCACCATGGCGAAGTGCGCCAATAATCCATTCGCTACAACGCTCACCCTCAAGGAATCCCGCATGCTCTGGATCAAATCGCTGCACATCGTCTTCGTCGCCTCCTGGTTCGCCGGCCTGTTTTATTTGCCGCGCATTTTCGTCAACCTGGCGATGGAAAGCGAACCGATAGCGACCACCCGCCTGATCATGATGGCCCGCAAGCTGTTCCGTTTCATGACCATAATCGCTATTCCGGCAGTGATCTTCGGCCTCTGGTTGTGGCTCGGTTACGGCATCGGCAAGGGTCCGGGCAATGGCTGGCTGCACGCCAAACTGGCGGTGGTGCTGCTGATGCTGGGCTACCACCATGCGTGCGGCCTGATGCTGAAAAAATTCGAACTGGGTCGCAACACGCGCAGTCATACCTGGTTCCGCTGGTTCAATGAAATTCCGGTGATCGCCTTGCTGGTGGCGGTCGTGCTGGTCGTTGTCAAACCGTTTTAATCCTGAGTCGAGCCCGCCATGACAAAAACCTGTGAATACTATTTCGCACCGCAATCGCCGTGGGCCTATCTGGGCCATGCCCGGCTGGCGGCGCTGGCAGAACAGTACGGCGCCCACATCGAGGTCAAGCCGTGCGATATCGGCAAGATATTTTCCCTCTCGGGTGGCCTGCCGCTGACAAAACGAGCTCCGCAACGGCAGGCGCACCGGCTGCAGGAACTGGCGCGCTGGAGCGATTATTTGCAGCTGCCGCTGAATCTGCAACCGCAATTCTTTCCGGTGTCCGGCGATGCGGCAGCCAAGCTGATCATTGCCACCCAACTGGCGCACGGCAATGCAGCGGCAATGACATTGACCGGCGCGATCATGCGCGCACTGTGGGCGGAAGAAAAAAACATCGCCGATGCAGACACCCTGTCGGCACTGGCTAACGACTGCGGACTGGACGGAAAGATGCTGCTGAAAACAGCCGACACCGGCGCGGTGCAGGGCCAGTACGATCAGTACACCGATGACGCGCTAACTGCCAATGTATTCGGCTCGCCCTGGTATGTGGTCGACGGCGAAGGCTTCTGGGGCCAGGACCGGCTCGATTTCGTCGAGCGGGCATTGTTGAAATAAGCAGATTCACTGAATAAAAGCGCAGCACCAACCACCGGGGTTGGTGCTGCGCCCGAATAATTTTGCAACCTAACGGATAAAGGGTTCCCCATGGCACATTCCTATTTTTGTCCTTGCCCACGCGGCCTGGAAGCAGCACTGGCTGAAGAACTGCTCGAAATCGGCCAGCAATACACACCGACGCTCAAGATCCATAACCAGGTTCCCGGCGGCGTCCATTGCTCCGGCGAGCTGACCGATGCCTACCGGATCAACCTGCATTCGCGCATCGCTTCGCGCGTGCTGATGCGCATGGCACACATCAGTTACCTCAATGAAAACCATATCTACGACCTGACGCTGGCGCAGGAATGGGAAGACTGGTTCAGCGTCGACCATACGATCCGGGTCGATGTCACCGCGATCAAGTCGCCGCTGCGCAGCCTCGAATTCACCACGCTGAAGATCAAGGATGCGATTTGCGACCGTTTCCGCGACCAGTTCGACAAGCGGCCATCGGTCGATACCCACAACCCGGACATCCGCATCGTCGGCTTCCTCGACGCGCGCCATTTCACGCTGTATCTCGACACCTCCGGCGAAGCGTTGTTCAAGCGCGGCTGGCGGCTCGATACCGGCGACGCACCGCTGCGCGAAAACCTGGCGGCAGGATTGTTGCGGGTGGCAGGCTGGAAACCCGGCATTCCGCTGTTCGACCCGATGTGCGGCTCCGGCACCATCCTGGCCGAAGCCGCGCAAATGGTCGCCGGCATCCCGCCCGGCGCCCGGCGCACGTTCGCGTTCGAGAAGTTCCACAATTTCGACAGTGCCGCCTGGCTTGCGATCAAGGACAGCGTCAAGCCGAATCCGCTGCCGGCCGAGCCGAGCATTTTCGGCAGCGACATCTCCGGCGACGCGATTGCGATGACGCGCGAAAACCTGCAGCGCGCCGGCATCCTGTTCGAAGTGCCGCTCAAGCAGATCGAGGCGCAGGAAGTCAAGCCGCCGACCGAGATTCCCGGCATCGTGCTGACCAACCCGCCGTACGGCGAACGGATCGGCGTGCGCGGCGACAGCAGCATCGAAGCCGATGACATGACCCGCGCCTTTTACAGCGCGTTCAGCACCACGCTGAAGCAGCGCTTTGCCGGCTGGAAAGTATTCCTGTTCTCGGCCGACCTGACCCTGCCCAAGATGCTGCGCCTGAAAGAAGCGCGCAAGACACCGTTCTTCAACGGCGCGCTGGAATGCCGGCTGTTCCGCTTCGACATGGTGGCCGGCTTCAACCGGCGCGAAGAGGCCAAGCCGAAGGAGGACTGAGGTCACCGCTTTTGCAGGTTGGGCTAACGCTTTATCAGCCCAACATCAGATACTTAAACATACTGCCTTATGTATTTTTAAAACATCAATAAAGTAATGC
This sequence comes from Oxalobacteraceae bacterium, assembly GCA_030698225.1. Classification (GTDB taxonomy): domain Bacteria; phylum Pseudomonadota; class Gammaproteobacteria; order Burkholderiales; family Burkholderiaceae_D; genus AVCC01. The sequence goes on from JAUYNR010000013.1 coordinate 78,210, forward strand.
GGGAATATGGCTATATATGCATATACTCCAGCATATACGTCAATGAGGCAATCGGGTCGGCAGCCGTCCGGTTGGCGCTCTGCAAGAAAGAATCCCGACCATGTCATCCAACACCAGCCCGTCTTCCAGCATCGTGTTGCCGGCTGCCGGCGGACTGGCATTGATGCTGGCCGCGCTGGCCATGCTCGGCCCGTTTTCGGTCGATACCTACCTGCCGGCCTTTCCCAGCATGCAGGCCGCGCTGCAGGCCAGCCCGATCGAGGTGCAGCAGACGCTGACTGCCTACATGTTCTCGTTCGCCGTGATGATCCTGTGGCATGGCGCGCTGTCGGACGCGTTCGGTCGGCGCAACATCATCCTCGGCGCGCTGGCCGTGTTTGCGCTGGCCTCGCTCGGTTGCGCGGCGTCCCACAGCGTTGAATATCTGTGGGCATTCCGCATCCTGCAGGGCATGTCGTCCGGCGCCGGGATAGTGATCGGCCGCGCGATTATCCGCGACATGTATGCGGGCGCCCCGGCCCAGCGCCTGCTGTCGCTGGTGACGATGATCTTCTCGATCGCGCCGGCAATTGCCCCGATCATCGGCGGCTGGATCGTCCAGCTGCTGGACTGGCGCGCGATCTTCCTGTTTCTGTTTGCCTACACCGCGCTGCTGCTGTGGTATTGCTACCGCCATTTGCCGGAATCGCTGCCACCCGAAAAGCGGCAAGCGTTTAATCTACAATTTTTGTCGGGAAGCTACCAAAAAGTTTTTCGCTCTCCGCCGTTCTATTTCAAGGCGGGCGCGCTGGCCTTCAATTTTTCCGGCTTGTTCCTGTATGTCGCCGCCGCGCCGGCATTTATCACCCGCCATCTTGGGTTGGGCACGCATCAATTCGGCTGGCAATTCATTCCCGCTGTGGCAGGGATTTTCCTGGGTGCGCTGACCGCCAACCGCCTGGCCGGACGCATCACCATCCCGCAGCAGGTTCTGTTCGGATTCGTGTTTTTGATCGGGGCCGGCCTGTTCAACGTCGGATACCACCTGTTCTGGCCGCCGGCACTGCCTTGGTCGGTCGCGCCGCTGATGTTGTATACCTTCGGCATGTCAATCGCGGCGCCCGGCGTGACCCTGATGGTGATGGATCTGTTTCCGGAGATTCGCGGCATCGTCGCTTCCTGCCAATCGTTCGCGCAGACCATGCTGGCAGCACTGGTGGCCGGCGTGATCGCACCGTTTCTCGATGCTTCGGTGCTCTGGCTGGCGCTCGGCCAGCTCGGGTTTGCCCTTGCCGGGCTGAGCTGCTGGCTGGCCAGCCGCACTTATCGGATCAAATCTGCGCGCCCAAGCCTGAACGTATGACACCTTCGTAGTTAACCAAAAAACAGGTAAGCCACCGCCACCGCCGCGATAAAACCGACCAGGTCGGCAAACAGTCCGCACTGTACCGCGTGCCGCGTATGCTTGATGCCGACTGAGCCGAAGTACACCGCCAGTACATAAAACGTGGTTTCGGTGCTGCCCTGTATCACCGACACCAGATGGCCGGCAAAAGAGTCCGCACCTTGCGTTTTCATGGTATCGATCATCATTCCGCGCGCGCCGCTGCCCGACAGGGTTTTCATCAGTGCGGTCGGCACCCCATCGACAAATCGCGTGTCCCAGCCGATGCCTGCCACTACGAACCGGATTGCATTCATCAGCATATCGAGTGCGCCACTGGCCCTGAGCACCGCAATCCCGACCAGCATCGCGACCAGATACGGAATTATCCGCACCGCGGTGGCAAACCCATCCTTGGCACCGTCGATGAAGGCGTCGTAAACATTGACCCGCTTCAGCGCTGCGCCGCCGATAAACACCACCACCAGCAACAGCAGCAGGAAATTGCTGAGCAGCGAAGATTGCGCCTGCATCTGCGCCGCGGACAAATGCGCAAACCACAGCGTCAGGCCGCCCACCAGCAGGCTGAGTCCAATCATGTACGCCAGGATCACGCGATCGAACAGATTAATTCTCTGCACCACTGCCACCGCGATAAAGCCGAACAAGGTCGACATATAGGTCGCAATCAAAATCGGAATGAAGACATCGGTAGGGTCGGCAGCGCCGAGCTGGGCCCGGTAGGCAAAGACCGTGACCGGAAACAGCGTCACCGACGCGGTATTGATCACCAAAAACAGGATCTGCGCATTGCTGGCGGTATCCTTGTCCGGATTCAACGTCTGCAGCTCCTGCATCGCTTTCAAGCCCATCGGCGTGGCGGCATTGTCCAGACCCAGCATATTGGCCGCAATGTTCATCGTCATCGCGCCGAGCGCCGGATGCTGGGGCGGCACGGCCGGAAATATACGGGCGAACAGGGGACTCAACATGCGCGCCAACGCCGCCATGAAGCCGGCGCTCTCGCCGATTTTCATGATTCCGAGCCACAGCGTCATCACGCCGGTGAGCCCGAGCGAGATCTCGAACGCGGTCTTGGAGCTATCGAACATCGCCCTGACGATCGCGGCAAAGACATCGGTCTGGCCAAAAAATACCGCTTGCATGCAAGCGGTAATAAAAGCAACGATGAAAAAGCTGACCCAGATAAGATTGAGCATGGACGCGGCTAGACTTTCATCGGCAAATAAACCATCTGTAACCCTTCAAAATCCAATCATCAGGTAAACCAATTATCGCTTTCAAAGCCAGTTTGCCGGCAAGGCAACCAAAGCCGGCGAGCGACGTAATACATTTTTCCCAGCGCTTTTCGCGCATTTTTCTGGATCGCGCTGTGCCTGCCAAAATCTGCAAGACAAGGCCGCGATGATACGCTTTTCGATGCACGCAAGCCAATGCCGGGCGTATGAAATTGTTGCATAACAGGCGTGTATCGTACATAATCTCGTGATGCGTTGCCGGGATGGCGGAATAGGTAGACGCACGGGACTCAAAATCCCGCGGTGGAGACACCGTGCCGGTTCGATTCCGGCTCCCGGCACCAAGAAGACAGTGTAAAGCAACACCGAAAAAAGGCTGAATACCCAACAGGGTTCTCAGCCTTTTTTTCATGCATTATCAAGCAACTCAGCGGCGACCCAGCGCGGCTCTATACGCATGGTTTTGGCGGTAATCCGCCAAATCACATCGTCACTTAATATGCATACAATGCATTAACCTTCCTTGCCATCAAGGCGCGGCCGGTAGAGATATGGGCCATACACGACCAGGAAGAATACAAATGCCGCCGACCAGCTCGCTGCGGCGACAAGCAGCGCGCCGTCGCGCAATCCGGCGGTGTCGATGGAAGCGTAAAACCGCGCGACCACACCGATTTGTATCAACGCATACATCAGTACTTCATTTCGTCCCGCTTTGAGCTGCCGTCCGGTATGGCCCAGCGTTGTACGGGTCATCATGCCGATCATCAGTCCTGCCATCGAGCCAATCGCCAGTACATGAAAGGCGGAATTCGCCGGGACCACTTGCAGGGCCGCCAATGCCATCAGAAGAAAGCCGCACGGAATCCACGCATAGGACAGGTGCAAAATCCATAGCAATGGATGGCGCAGGGTGGCATGCGGCTTCCATCCGCCCAGCCGCAACAGCTGCGCACAGGCGGCAGCAAATGCCAATGCGGCTATCAAGCGTGGCGGCAATGTGAATATCCATGCCAAGCTTGCCAGTGCGGTCAATGCAATGGTCAGACGGTCGCGCTTGGGATTAACAATGGGCTTGGTGCCGGGCACCGTATTGGACGTAAAGCCGGGAATGATGCGCCCGCCGATCACCGACTCGATCATCACCACGATCAGGATGGCTACCTGTATTATCAGCACGCTTGAGACGGCAATCCAGCCCATAGCGGCGAGATGAAAAAGTATGTTGATGATTGTGAGCAGGCTGAGCAAACCGATTAAAAACATATTGCGCTTATTGCCGGAACGTTGCAGCACGCGGTACATCGGCCAGGCTGCCAGCGGCAGGAACAATATATCCACCAGCGCCGCAACCGGCGCAGGGGCAGCGAGCATGGCGACCCGCCCTGCCAGCCAGACCCCGGCCAGCATTGCCAAATGCCCTCGGCGCGGAGTCCACAAGCCGGTCCAGTTGCGCCCCGCAGTAAACAGAAAGCCGATAATTACCGCTATCGCAAAGCCGAACACCATTTCGTGCATATGCCAGGTAATAGTGACATTCGCCAAGCCAGGCACTAAGCCGAAATAACTTGCCAGCCATAGCGGAATGCTGACAGCGGCAAAGGCTGCGGCCAGTAAATAAAACGGGCGGAATCCCAGCGCCCATAATGGATGGTGTGCCGGCGACGGCTTGCCTTGTCCCGACACCTTGGGTTCATCAATTGTCATAAGCGCCATATTGCCCCGCATTTAAAGATATAAATTAAATGAATCTTATAGTGTGACATTGAATAAAGCAATAGTAAATTCACATCCGGAAATTTGACAGCGCCACATCAGCGCCGCCGGACGCCGGTCGATGCAAGCACCGCGGTATTGCGTTCGTTGAAGAAATTTTTATACCTGCTTTTCGGCACCGCCTGTGGCCATGCCGTGCTCAACCGCAAATACCGCAGCCTGCACCCGACTCGACAAGTTCAGCTTCTTTAAGATACTTTGCACATGTATTTTCACCGTGCTTTCGGCGACATTGAGCGAGCGCGCGATGTTCTTGTTGCTCTCGCCCCGCGCCAGACAGGCAAGCGTCTCTTTTTCGCGCGGGGTCAGTTTATCGAGCTCGGAGGGCGGCACTTTGGCTTGCGTCGCATTGCCACCCTGGAATTGCGCTACCAGTTTGGCAGTCATCGCCTCGGCAATGACCGGTTCGCCTGCTGCGGCCCGTTTGATCGCACGCACCAAGTAATCGGTGTCGATATTCTTGATCAGATAACCGCGCGCTCCCGCCTGCAAGGCGGCCGTCAAATTTTCGGCGTCCTCCGACACCGTGAGCAAGATTACCGCCGCCGCGGGACAATCCTGCAATATCAGTTGCAGCGTTTCCAGACCGGAAATGCCAGGCATATTCAGATCGAGCAAGATCACATCCGGCTGTAGCTGCCTGGCACGCTTGACGCCCTCCACGCCATCGGCCGCTTCGCCAACCACCGTGAAATCGGCATGACGCTGCAGCAGGGAGCGGATGCCGCTACGAAACAGGTTGTGATCATCAACCAGGAGGACGCTAATGGGTTTGATGGGTGTGGCAGGGGCTGTGGTCAGGTTATCCATGGGGTTCTTAATTCAAGACAAATCAGGCTGCCAGGCGCTGCTGATGCGGCAAGTGCAGCACGACGGTGGTGCCGGCTCCGGGCACCGAAGCAATATCAAACGCTGCATGAATGCGTTGCGCCCGTTCGCGCATGATATTGATGCCAACATGGCTTTCACCTTTATGTCGCATGGTTTCCACATCGAAACCGATGCCGTTGTCACGAATGGTCAAGGCAAAATCCTTCTGGTCCGCCAGGCTGACTTCGACGTGGCTGGCCAGCGCATGCTTGCGAACATTCGAGAGCGCCTCCTGCACGATGAACAGGATTTGCAACTGTTGTTCGCGCGGGAATGGTGCACCATCAACATCGGCCACGAATTCTGCACTAATTCCAGTCTGGCGGCGGAATTTATCGACGGTTGTTTCCAGCGAACGCACCAGATCGCCTTCGGCCAGGCGACTGCGGAAATTGAGCAATAATTCGCGCACATCCTCGTAACTTTCTTTTACCCCGGCCTGCAATGCGGGGACGATTTCGGCGACTTCATCGATATTGCCCTGTTGCAGCGAATCTTCCAGCAGTTGCACCTGAATATTCAGGAATGTCAGCCCCTGAGCGATGCTGTCGTGCAGTCCTTGCGCCACCATATTGCGCTCTTCGGAAATTGCCATTTCGCGCTCGCGCATGGCTAGCCGCAGGTTTTCGATCGCCACCCCGAGCAGTTGCCCCAGCGTGGCGAGCAAGTCAGTTTCATGCTTGTTGAAGGTTTTCGCTTTCCGGAAATGCATATTAAAAAATCCGAGATGCTGGTCGCGAGCGTAAATATGAAATACCGATATTGTGGCGAATCCTTCCCGATGGCAAAGTAGTTGCAGGGACTTATCCATCTGGTGCAGGTTATGCACTACCGGTACCGTTTTTAAGGCAGCCTGGCCGCACAGGCAGTCTCCGATTTTGATGCAGTGCTCGGCTTCCACCATTTCATCGGAAATCCCCTTATGCACCACCATGTGCAGGTTGCCCCGAATCGGCTCCAGTATCCGCACCGAGCCGCCGTCAGCCTGAAAATAGTGCGTGATCCGGTCCAGGAAGCCTTCGCAAATGGCTTCCACCGGCTGCGGCACCTGCAGGAAAGCGGCAATGTCGTAGAGCAATGCCAGCTCGCGATTCTGGTCTGCCAGCGCTGCGGTTTTTTGCTGCACACGGCTTTCCAGACTGCCGTACAGATCTTCGAGGCGGTCCGCCATGTGATTGAATCCCTCGCTCAAGCGGCCGAACTCATCGTGGCTCTCGACTGGCAGACGGACGCTGAAATCCTTGTCCGTCATGCGCCGCATGCCTTCATACAGTCGCGTAACAGGCTGGATAATCAACAGGAACATCAGGTAAATTACGACCACCGTACCGGAGAGTGCCAAGGCCACCAGCACCAGTTGCGACGAGCGTAGCCAGAAAGTGCGTTTTTCGCTGTCCTTTTCGATCATTTTCACCAGCGCATCGACAGTCGCCACATACTCATCCACCTGCGGGTGATACTGCTGCCAACTCGCTCGCCGCTCAGGGTTTTGCTGGGCCAGCATGACATTGACCAGGGGCAGCAGCTTCTGCTGCCATTGCGCCGAGACCATGTCGAACTCCTGGTGAATCCCGGTGGTGGGCGGCAAGAACAGCGGGCGCTGCGGATCGCCCTTTCGCAACAGGGAAAACTTGGCTTCTATCGCCTGCAGTTCCTTGTCCACGAAGTGCCGGGTATCGGCCTGCTCGGGCTCGTTAACCCAGCGCGACAGCACCATCGACAAGCGATAGCTCTGCATGCGCAGACTGCCGGCTTCATTGATTGCAGCAGAACTACCTTCCAGTTGCCATGACAAAAACAGCGTGGCGCTGATTGCCATCAGGGCCAGAACCAGAAATCCCAGCAATACGCTAACGATTTTGGTGGAAAGTTGCTGCCAGGCGGGCAGGATGGTATCGAGTGTCATGGCTGATAGATTACGCCATTTTTGGCATACCTCATCACCCACTCCAGGATCTGATCGCGCCGGCCCAGATCAAGCCAGGCAAGCTGGCGCGGCAGCAACGGCGGCGGCGCATCGGAAGCTACCGCCACGATGTCGGCATCATCCGGGTATAGCGCCGGCTTGCCCAAGGCCGGGCGATGAATTTCCAGCTTAGGAATCGGCTCGCGCTTGAATCCCTCCACCAGTGTCAGGTCGGCCGTAGACAGACGCGCCAGTTGTTCTGCCAGGGACGGCTCGGGAGCGCCGCGCAATTCATGGATCAGCGCAAAACGGTAGGGCGAGGCCAGCAAGACTTCCGCCGCGCCGGCAGCGCGCAGCCGTGCGCTGTCCTTGTGTGCCGGCTCCAGCACCAGATCGTGGTGACTGTGCTTGATCACGTTCACACGCAGGCCCTGTGCTGCCAATTGCGGCAACAGGTATTCCAGCAGCGTCGTCTTGCCGCTGCCGGACCAGCCCGCAATGCCTAATACCAGAGGTGTCATTTACTGTCTTGAAATTAAGTGGATTGCAGGCGCAGGATTTACGCGCCCCTCTTGTTGTCTGCAGCCATACTACAGCGAACAAACTGTCCGCGCAGTTTTGCAAGGGTTTTTCAGAAATTGGTTTTTCGGTGTGCGCCGTTTGAAGGCGGATCCAGCGGACAGACTAGCGGCAGGAACTCCTGCTGCCTTGGAGAATACGCCAGCAAGGCACCGGTTTCAATATCGAAATACCAGCCGTGAAGCATCAACTTCCCTTCTTCCGCGCGGCGTTTCAGCCACGGATACGTCAGCAGATTGTCGAGCGAATGCAAAATGCTCGCCATCTCGCACGCCTTGTGCTGGGCCTCCGACGACTTGTGCGCAAGATCGCTCAATACCCGATCCCGCACCGGTGCGGCAATGCTCATCCAACGCTCGACAAAATTGGTCTCCGGCGCAATTTCGGACGGCGACAGCAACGCCCGGATACCGCCGCAACGTGCGTGGCCCAGCACGATAATGCGCTTTACTTCCAGGTTGCATACGGCAAATTCGATAGCAGAACTGACCCCGGGCGGCGCATCATCGGCGCAAGGCGGTACCAGATTGGCAATGTTGCGCACGACAAACAGATCCCCCGGATCGCTGCCGGTCAACAGCATCGGATCCACCCGCGAATCGCAACAGCCAATTAGCAAGGTGCTGGGATTCTGCGATTCGCGCAAACTGTCGAACAGCGTTTGCTGATCGCTGAAATATTGCTGCTGGAAACGGTGGTAACCGCGCACGAACTTCTCGATATCGTTCATATTGTCGCTGCCCTGTGTTTGCGCGATGCATCGAAAGCGTTTATTCGGCTGCGTACTCAGACATGCAATCGAACCAGTCACGTTGGCCCTCTATTACTATGCAATGACGCAATCTTATTGCATCAGTTCGCCGTTTCCTATCAGCATGAAGGATTAGCACAACTAGTCATTTAGAGCGATTTTCGGGCGAATTCCCGTTTTGCGTGTTGTCTCCAAGTCATGCTTTGTTTATTTCAAACAGAAATAAAACTTGCTCAACTTCCCTCCCAACAGAAATCAGCACAACGCTTATTTTGGATTGGCCGTGGCACTGGAAGGCCTGTGCGATCTGCCAGGCGCGCTGGGCGCCATGCTCAGTTACGTCCACTTGCGCAAAGCGGACACTGCTTATCTGCGCAGGGCGAATGCGGCAATCTGGGAATGGGAAGCTGCGCTGAAGAAGTCCCAGGGAGACGATGGCGGAAATCGCCACGCTTTGACATTTCCAGAAAATGAGAAAAACGCCATTGTATATCCCATTCGCGAGAAAAAATTCAATTAACCCCTCCTCAGCGGGCGCACGAAGTGCCACCAGAGTCGCAATATCGAGTCTCTTGAGGCTGGGATCATGCATGGAACCGAAATTGCTTAGTGAAATGATTGTAGTGGGTGTAATTGCAGTTCAATCCGCATAAACATTGGCAAGACCTCATCTGGAAAAATTCTGTGAATTCATCTATTTCAGCAGCCAAGGTCGAACTTGACGGGGTATCCATGAAGTACAAGCCCTGGAACATGCGCACCAGTCTGTTCCTGCCCGCCATTTTCCTTGCTCGGCATCAACCTAAGTGCATTCATTCAATTATTTGATATGTAACTGATTGTAAATCTGGATACATTTAAATACATTACGAACCGTAGGGGTATTTCCAGGCGACAAGATTAAATTACTGAGCACAGAATGCGCGCCAATAATCATGTTAGCCATACCCCAGTTCTTTTCGCAAGTTGAGGCAACTGCGCAAGAGCGGACCGCATCCATCTGTAACCGAGGAAAAAATGGGCACTATCTATCAAGCCAGCAAATTGTTAGCACTTCTTGCAGCAACCGCTGCCTTCTGCGTCTCCGCCCCGGTTTTCGCCGTGGATGTGGAGGCCGCTAAAACATTGGCGCGCCAAAATGGTTGCTTCAAATGCCACGCCGTCGATAAAAAGAAGGAAGGCTCTTCGTATCGTGAAGTCGCAGCCAAATACAAGGGCAAGGCCGGTGCCGAAGAAAGGCTATACCAGCATATAACGACAGGGGAAAAAGCAAAGTTTGATGATGGCCACGAAGAAGATCACAAGATCATCAAGACCAAGGACGAAAAAGAGATCAAAAACCTCATCAGCTGGATTCTGTCGCATTAAAAACCATCTGACCCCGGCTTGCCTGCGCGAGCCGGATCAAAAATAAAATCAAGTAGTAATCAGGGAGAAAAAAATGAAACTATGGCAGCGGGTCGCTACCTTGTTAGCCTTTGTTGCGAGCATGGCCGGAACCATTCCAGCCACCGCTGCAGAAAGCACCATTGCAGCTAACAGGACGCTTGAAAAAGATGCGGTATGTACCAAGTGCCACGATGAGTCGGAACAGAAACCGGTTCTGGCGATGTACAAGACGCGCCATGGTGTCAAGGCCGACTCCCGCACGCCCGGCTGCCAGACCTGCCACGGTGCCAGCGATGCTCACGTGAAAAATCCGGCCGGGACGCCGACCCGCCCGATCCCTGATGTGGTGTTCGGCCCCAAATCCAAAACCAGCCCGCAAGCGCAAAGCGACACCTGCGTTAGCTGCCACCAGTCCGGCAAACGCATCCACTGGGCCGGCAGCGCGCATCAAAGCCGCGATGTTGCCTGTACCTCCTGCCATGAGGTGCATACCCATAGTGACAAGGTACTGACCAAGACTACCCAGCCTGAAGTGTGCTTCACCTGTCACAAGGAACAGCGCGCACAGATCAACAAACCTTCGCGCCACCCGATTAAGGAAGGAAAAGTTGCCTGCTCCGACTGCCACAATCCGCACGGATCAGCCGGTCCGAGCTTGATGGTGCGGGACAGCGTGGTCGATACCTGCTACACCTGCCACATGGAAAAACGCGGCCCGTTCGTGCGCAGCCACCAGCCGGTACAGGAAGATTGCGCAATCTGCCACAATCCGCACGGTACCACCACACCCAATCTGCTCAAAACCCGCCCACCATTCCTGTGCCAGCAATGCCATGAGCCAACCAGCCATCGTGGCGCCGTTGCGTCTCTCACCGGCACCAGTACCGGCGCCAATACAACGGCACGCGGTTGTCTGAACTGTCATACCCAAATCCATGGCACCAACAATCCGGCGAATATTTCCAACGAGCGGACCTTTCGGCGCTGATAAAGACTAGGAGATCAATCATGAACAAGAATAAACACTTAGTTTTTCCTCTGGCCGCGATGACTGCTGCGCTGCTTGCTGTCTACGGACCGGTCCTTGCGCAAGAGAGCGATGAAGTTACCCAGCTGACCACGCCGTCCAGCACCGTCGGTGTCGGCATCGCTTATCTGTCCAAGGATGCGCCGCGCTTTGGCCAGTACAGCGGCGTGCGCGACGAAGGCGCCTATGGCCTGGTGGATGTTGATATTGTCAAGCGCAACGATGACACCGGCACCTGGTTCAAGCTTAATGGACGCAACCTCGGGTTCGACAGTCGTGAGATGCGCGTAAGCCATGAGCGCCAGGGCGACTGGGGCTATTTCCTGGACTTCAGCCAGACGCCGCGCTATGAACCCTACACGGTAAATACCGCTGTGACCGGCATCGGCACTGCCAATTTGCTGATACCGTCGACTGCTGCGCCGGTTGAAGTGCCGGTGCAGCTGAAGACCGAGCGCGAGGCGATCGGCCTCGGGTTTAACAAGCGGCTAGGGAACGGCTTTGACGTCCAGGTAAGGGCGCGCAACGAGGAAAAAGACGGCGCACGCTTGTTTGCACGCGGCACACCGGGCGCGTTTGAGTTCGCTCCGGAACCGATCGATTCCGCTACCAGGCAACTGGAAGCCACGGTCGGGTATACCGGCGAGAAGCTGCAACTCACCGGCGGCTATTACGGGACCGCATACAACAATCACAATACCGCACTGAATATCACTGGCGGCAGCGCCGGTCTGTCCAGCTTCAGCCCGATCGGGCTGCCACCCGACAACCAATCGCACCAGTTGTCGCTGGCGGGCGGCTATAGCTTCAACCCGACCACCCGCGGCAGTTTCAAGGTCGCGCGTGCCAGGGCGACCCAGGACGACACGTTCGTCACCGCTGCCTTGCCCGGGAACAGCGATCTGGGAGGCCGCGTCGACACGACTCTGGCGCAAATGGGCATCACCGCGCGGCCGATAGAAAAACTTTCGCTGCTGGCCAATCTGCGCTACGAGGATCGGGATGACAAGACCCCGGTTCGCCGCTACAGCAGCCTGGCAACAGCTACGTCGACATTCAACGGCGACAATGAACCGCGCTCGATCAAGACGACGGCCGGCAAGTTCGAGGCCAGTTACCGGTTGCCGATGACGTTCCGTCTCACTGGCGGGATCGATTATGAGGAGAAGGAACGCAGCGCATCCCCGGTTCGCATCGTCAGTCAGCGCGACAAGACCCGGGAAACATCGTACCGCGCCGAATTGCGGCGCTCGATGTCGGAAACCGTGACCGGCGCGATCGCTTTCATTCGCAGTGATCGCGATGGTTCAGATTTTCAAACCACCGTCTTAAATAATGGCGCAACGGGTAGCAATCTTATCGCGCCCTTGCACCTGGCTGACCGCCAGCGCGACAAGGTGCGCCTGTCGCTCAACTGGACGCCGACCGATGAACTGTCATTGCAGTTCATCGCAGATCAAACACGCGACGACTACGGTCAGCGCACTGCTGCGGCATTGGGCATACGCGAAGGCGAGTCGGAAAACTACTCTCTCGATGCCTCCTATGCGTTTTCGGAAGCATGGCAGGCCAACGCCTGGGCTTCCATCAACGACAACCGTTCCAAACAAGCATCAGCAGTTTCGGCCAATCTCGCTCAAATTTGGGCCGCAAATCTGAGCAGCAAAACGAATGCTTATGGAATAGGTATGCACGGCAAGATAAGCTCCCGGCTGCAAATCGGGGCGGACCTGAGCCACGCCGACATCAAGGATAAATACCAGCAGCAAGCAATCACGGGGGCCGCGAGAACCCCATTGCCCAACGTATCGACCAGGCTGACCAGCGTCAAGCTGTTCGGAAATTACGCCCTGGACAAGAGTTCAAGTGTACGTCTCGATTACGTTTATGAACGCTACAACACCAATGATTGGACATGGTCGAACTGGACCTACGCTGATGGTACCCAACTAAGTCAAAATCCGAATCAGAATGTTAATTTCATCGGCGTTTCTTACATCTACAAATTCCAGTAAGCGAATGACCGATGTAACGGTAAGCAATGGGGCCGGGTTTTCCGGCCCTCTTTTGTTCAACATGACAACCTCCGATGATTTAAGTTGATATATGGAAACACAGTCTGGCAACGAAGGTATATGCTGGAGTTTCTTGAGCAACGGGATGGACAATGCAGCGGGTTCCGAGGGAATAATCTTCCGCCCGCAGCAAGGCCTGTCTTAATGCGCGCACTGACAACAGGTTTTTAACGTACTTATCAAGACAAACACATCATGAATGACTCTACTTCCAAAAAATCACTATTGCGCAATCTGCTGTCAGCGCTGAGAAAACCCAGCACCAAATATTCTTTGCTGACACTGCTGGCTGCAGGTTTCTTCACCGGCATTTTGTTCTGGGGCGGCTTCAACACTGCGCTGGAAGCGACCAATACCACGGAATTTTGCATTGGCTGCCACTCGATGAGCGACACCGTATACCAGGAATACAAGGAAACCGTGCATTACTCGAACCGCACCGGCGTGCGCGCTAGCTGCACCGACTGCCATGTGCCGAAGGACTTTACCCACAAGATGATCGCGAAAGTAGGAGCCAGCCGCGATGTATGGGGCGAGTTGACCGGCAGCATAAATACCAAGGAAAAATTCGAAGCTAAGCGCATGGAAATGGCGCAGAACGAGTGGCGCAAGATGAAGGCCAGTGATTCACGCGAATGCCGGAACTGCCACAGCCTTGAGGGAATGGACTCGAAAAAACAGCGCCCAAGTGCACAGAAGAAGCATGCCAGTGCCAAACAGGACGGCAAAACCTGCATTGACTGCCACAAGGGCATAGCTCACCTGCTGCCAAAAGAATACATGGAAGATGATGAGTAATCTTGTTTCGAAACCTGTTTTAACTCCATCCATCGCGGATACCGATAAAAAAGCCACGTTCGATACCGCACCAAACAAGTTATCGATCCCGGCCTACTTGCAGAAGACCTATTGGTGGGCGTATGTGCATCCGCGCGCAGTCAGAATCTTTGAACGCGAATGGCTGGTCAACCTGATCCTGTTCGGCAATTATGCGAAGCTGCGCAATTCAGCGCTGGATGAGATTGGCCGCCAGGCAAGCGGCCGTACACTGCAGGTAGCCTGTGTTTATGGCGATCTGACGGCTCGCCTGCGTGAGCGCCATGCCGACGATGCTGCATTGGACGTGATTGACGTGTTGCCGATCCAGCTCCAGAATCTGCAGCGCAAGCTCGCGCCTGATTCCAGTGTTTCGCTGTTTCAGCGCGACTCTGCTGCGCTCGGCTTTTCCGATGGTTACTATGATCGGGTTCTGGTCTTTTTCCTGCTGCATGAACAGCCCGAAAACGTACGCCGCCGCACGTTAGCTGAGGCATTCAGAGTAGTGAAGCCCGACGGGAAAATCATCATAGTCGACTACCATCGCCCAGGCAGATGGAATCCTCTGCGCCGTCCATTACAGACGCTATTAAGACGTCTGGAACCTTTTGCTGATGATCTTTGGCAGCACGATCTGGAGTTCTATTTCCCGCCCGATATCAAGCCAACCAGTCTGCGCAAGCAGACCTTTTTCGGTGGCCTCTACCAAAAAATAGTCCTGACGTTCTGACACGGAGCGCGGAAGCGCTGCGAATAATAACCGGGGGGTATAGGGGAAAACACGATGGTTCCCGCTTAATGCCATTGCGGCATTTAAAATACAATAGATAGTATTTTGAATCGGCATAGGGGCGGCCAGTATAACTGACCAGTCCCCTGCCACACCACCCGGCATGCGGGTCCGCACCGGGCTGTTTGAGTAGTTGAGGTCATGAGAGTCGAGGCACGCCAAGACGGTCAAAGTGGGCAGTCGTCAGCACACTGTTGAGTGCCAGACGGCTGTTCGCCGCCACCAGTCGCGCCGCCTCCTGCCGTGGCCCGCTCCGCAGTTGCGGACATCTGACGCAATGCTTTTCCCATCGACATGGTGGTTTAACGCTCCTTCTCGTTCGTCCCTTCGCTCCATACTGGCAGCTACTACGGCCTCTGCTGACTTCTCGCTCCGGCTTACCGGCAGCGCCTTCTATCCGGTCCTTGTACATCGGCTCGCGGTTTCGCTTCACGCTTCCTCCCCACGGTCGGTCACCCTTCCGCAGTTGCGCTTCACTTCGTTCGCTGTGGTCAGCTTACGGCGTGACTTTCACCCACAGGAGTGCGCCCATGCTGGGCGCACAAAAAAAAAGCCGCGCACGATTGCGCAGCAATCGTGTGCAGCTTGCCTGCCCTGCCGGATTACTGCACCAGCGGAGTGTCCGCACCTTCCAGCGTTACGCCTTGCACGTCAGCCTGGCCGACCAGGATTTGCAGATACTGATGCACTGCACGTTGCCAGGCCTGACGGGTCAACTGCTCGGCGATTTGCGACTTAACCGCATCAAACGGCAACAGCTCGCCCTCTACCCGGCGCATCACTTGCACGATATGCAAACCGAAACGGGTTTCCAGCAAACGCTCGCCCATTTCACCGGATGCCAGGCGGAACACGAAATCCTCAAACTCAGGCACCGTCTGACCGCGTGACAGCTGGCCCAGGTTGCCGCCCATTTCGCCCGACGGGCAGTTCGAGTATTCCTTGGCCAATTCGTCGAAACGTTCAGGGTGGGCGCGCAACTCGGCCAGGATTGCCTCGCCGGTATCTCGCAGCAGTTCCAGCGTCACCGACGGAGTTACCTGGAACAGGATATGGCGCGCCTCGATCATCTCACCGTTGCTGAACAATGCCGGTTGGTTGCGATAAAAGGTGGCGCAGGTCGCCTCGTCGGCTTGCGGCACCCGCACCTCCTGCGCGAACAGCGCTTCGACCCTTGCGTCATCATCCTCTGCGACTATCTCCAGGCGGCCTGCCTCCTGCAGCAGCAAGGTGCGCAGGATCAGCTCGTTTACCGCTTGCTTGACAGGGTTCGGCGCCTGCTGGTGGTGCTGCAGTTCTTGCTCGATGGCATCGTCGGTGATTTCAACGCCGTTGACTGAAATGCCCATGATATTTTCCTTTCAGTAGTGCAGGTCTCCGTGCCTGCAACCGGATGCAGGCCCGGAGGCCTGCACTACTTGAATTGCGTAAGTACTGGAAATTTAACGCGGACGCACCAACTGGAAAGCGCGGCCGAGATAGGTAACCGCACCGAAACCGCTCCAGATATGCACCAGACGCGTGAACGGGAAGATCAGGAACAGCGACATGCCCATGAACAGGTGCAGCTTGAATACCAGTGGCGCTTCCAGGATGAAGGATGCTGCGTCGCCACGGAAAGTCACGATATGCTGTGCCCAGCTTACCAGCAGCACCATCATGTGGCCATCCATGTGACCGGCGGAAACGAAGATTGATGACAGTCCGAGCAACAGCGTGGCCAGTATCCACAGCATGACGACCTTGTCCTTGATGGTCGTCACGGCGCGAATGCGGTCATTGCCGAAACGACGCACCAGCAGGATCAGGATGCCGATCAGGCACAGGCCGCCCATGACGCCGCCGGCGATCATCGCAACCAGTTGTTTGGTGCCATGCGCAATGCCGAGCGTATCCCAGACCCAAAGCGGGGTTAGCAAGCCGGCCGCATGGCCGAAGAACAGCCCGATGATGCCGATATGGAACAGGATGTTGCCGGTGCGCAGGCTGCCGGCGTGCAGCATCTGGCTGGAGTCGGATTTCCAGGTGTATTGGTCGCGGTCAAAACGGATCAGGCTGCCCAGCAGAAAAATGGCCAGCGCGATATACGGGTAAATCCCGAAGATGAATTGGTGGAAATATTCCATGATGTGCTCTCCTTTTTTGACGCACAATCGCATCAAGATATTGTCATTGGATCAGCGGGCAGCGTTGGCGTTGCCTGTGGTCCCTTTTGGATAGAAGTTGATCGGCTGCGCGCCGCCGACGTGGGTTTTCAGCAAGGGCTCCACACCATCGACGCCGGGTCCGAAGGTTTCCAGTGCTTCGTCCATATCGCGTATCGGCGGTTCGCTCAATTCTTCGGCGGCAACCGGGCTCAGTTGCTGCAATACATCGAAGACGCCGGAATACGGGCTGCCATTGGCTGCCAGTTTGCGGCCGATGTGGGCCAGTACATGAATCGCATCGGACAACAGCCGCGCCGCTTCCTGCTCGTCCACTTGCGAAAGGAACTCGAGAAACAGCGGGACGAAATCCGGCAGGTCCTCACCTGCCATATCCAGGCCGTGTTTTTTGTACTCTTCCATCAAATCCACCATCGCTTGCCCGCGGTCGCGCGATTCGCCATGGATGTGCTCGAACAGGTGCAGCGAATGCGATGGCGTACGATCAAACGTAGTGACATAACGTTCCTGCAACTTGATCAGGTCATCCGCTGCCAATGTATCCAGCAAAGGACGCAGTGGCGCGTGCATCAGCGGCGTTTTTGCCAGTTCCGATTCTAGTTCGGGCAAATTTTCGATCAGCGCAGGCTCTGGATAGAGCAGCAGCGCGGATAGGATCTGGAAGTGTTGCATAGCGTTTCCTTCATTGATATTCAGAGGGGGTGTCGCATGCCGGGCGGTAAGGCCCGGCGCGGCACGATCTTAAAAAACGCCTTCTTCGCGTTTTTTACGTGATTTCGGCATCGCCATAAAAATTGCCGACCCCTGCTTTTTCTTGCCGAACAAGGAAGGTTCGCTTACGCCATCCGAGCAACCGTTGCCGAAGGTGAAGCCGCACGAACCCTTCTCGTTGAAGCTGTCCTCGGCCATTTCCTTGTGACTGCTCGGGATCACGAACCGGTCTTCGTAGTTGGCAATTGCCATGATGTGGTACATGTCCTCGACTTCCGCCTTGCTCAGTCCGACTTGCTGCAACACTGTCAGGTTTTCGACCTTGTCAACCGTCTTGCTGCGCATGTAGGCGCGCATTGCCAGCATCCGATCCAGTGCACTGATGACAGGCGCTTCCTTGCCGGCCGTCAGCAGATTGGCCAGATATTTGACCGGAATGCGCAAGCTCTTGGTATCCGGCAGAATCCCGTTCAAACCCATCTTGCCGGATTCGGCTGCGGCCTGGATCGGCGACAGCGGCGGAATGTACCAGACCATCGGCAGCGTGCGGTATTCCGGATGCAGCGGGAACGCGACTTTCCACTCTTTCGCCATTTTGTAGACCGGCGATTTTTTGGCCGATTCCAGCCACGAGTCAGGAATACCCTGCTTGCGCGCTTCCTCGATGATGGCCGGATCGTGCGGATTCAGGAACAGGTCGAGCTGGGCTTCGTACAGGTCCTGCACGTCGGCCACTGATGCCGCCGCTTCGATCTTGTCGGCGTCGTACAACAAGACGCCGAGATAGCGGATACGGCCGACGCAGGTTTCAGAACAGACGGTCGGCTGGCCCGCTTCGATACGCGGGTAGCAGAACGTGCATTTCTCTGCCTTGCCGGAAGACCAGTTGTAATAGATTTTCTTGTACGGGCAGCCGGAAATGCACATGCGCCAGCCGCGGCATTTATCCTGATCGATCAGCACGATGCCATCGTCTTCGCGCTTGTAGACCGAGCCGGACGGACAGGATGCGACGCAGGTCGGATTCAGGCAGTGTTCGCACAGGCGCGGCAGATACATCATGAAAGTGTTCTCGAACGTGCCGTACATCTCTTTCTGCATGTTGTCGAACAGCTTGTCCTTGCTGCGCTTGGCAAATTCGCCGCCCAGATCGTCTTCCCAGTTCGGGCCCCAGACGATCTTGTCCATGATCTTGCCGGTGATGACCGAGATCGGGCGTGCGGTCGGCGGCGTTTCCGACAACGGCGCATTCTGCAGACGCTCGTAATCATAGGTGAACGGCTCGTAATACTCGTCAATCTGCGGCAAATTCGGGTTGGCGAAAATGTTGGCCAGAATTTTCAGACGGCTGCCCTGGCGCGGTTCGATCTTGCCAGAGGCGTTGCGGCGCCAGCCGCCGTTCCATTTATCCTGGTTTTCCCATTCTTTCGGATAACCGATACCCGGCTTGGTCTCGACGTTGTTGAACCATGCGTATTCCACGCCATCACGGCTGGTCCACACGTTTTTGCAGGTGACTGAACAGGTATGGCAACCGATACACTTGTCCAGGTTCAGCACCATGCCGATTTGTGCTCTTATTTTCATGCTTTGCTCCAGGTATTCCGCTTCCGTAGGATGGGTAAAACCCATCGAAATTATCGTCAGGATGGGTTTCATCCATCCCACTTACGGTGACTACGCGTTTTCTTTCAACGGGCCTTCCAGCCAATCCACATTCTTCATCTTGCGTATCAACACGAACTCATCGCGGTTCGAACCGACAGTGCCGTAGTAGTTGAAGCCATACGATAACTGCGCATAACCACCGATCATGTGGGTCGGCTTGGTGACGGTACGCGTGACCGAGTTATGGATACCGCCGCGCTTGCCCGACATTTCCGCACCCGGCACGTTAATGATTTTTTCCTGTGCGTGGTACATCAGGGTCATGCCTTCCGGCACCCGCTGACTCACTACTGCACGCGCCGTCAGCGTGCCGTTGACGTTGAAAATCTCGATCCAGTCGTTATCGACAATCCCCGCGACCTTGGCATCGATTTCCGACAGCCAGACGTGTGGACCGCCGCGTGACAAGGTCAACATCCGCAAGTTATCCGAGTAAGTCGAATGAATACCCCACTTCTGGTGCGGCGTAATCCAGTTCAGTGCGATTTCCTTGTTGCCGTTCGGTTGTGCACCCAGCATTGTTGCTGTGGTCTTGGTATTGATCGCCGGCTTGTAGACGCACAAGCCCTCGCCGAAATCACGCATCCACAGGTGATCCTGGTAGAACTGCTGGCGACCGGTCAGCGTGCGCCATGGGATCAATTCGTGCACATTGGTATAGCCGGCGTTATAGCTGA
This sequence comes from Oxalobacteraceae bacterium, assembly GCA_030698225.1. Classification (GTDB taxonomy): domain Bacteria; phylum Pseudomonadota; class Gammaproteobacteria; order Burkholderiales; family Burkholderiaceae_D; genus AVCC01. Next base: position 98,032 of record JAUYNR010000013.1, read on the forward strand.
CTTCTTCGCTCTCGAGGCCGGACCAGGTCGGGGACGAAATGATCTTGCGTGGCTGTGCCTGTACGTCACGGAAGCGGATGCTGTCATGTTCGCGCGGCAATGCCAGATGGGTATGGTCGCGCCCTGTCATCTTGGACAGCGCATCCCATGCCTTGACTGCCACATGGCCATTGGTTTCCGGTGCCAGCGTCAGAATCATTTCTGCCGCATCAATCGCGGTATTCAGACGCGGCTGACCTTGCGACACGCCCTCTTCCAGCACCGTGCGGTTGATACCGCGCAGCACATCGACTTCATGTCCGGTTTTCCAGCCGATACCCTTGCCGCCGTTGCCGATGTTTTCCAGCAATGGCCCGATCGATGTAAATTTCTTGTACACGTCGCGGTAATTGCGCTCGACCACGTTCATGCTCGGCATGGTTTTGCCCGGAATCGGCTCGCATTCACCGGCGCGCCAGTCTTTCGGATCAAACGGCTGTCCCAGTTCGCCCGGTGTGTCGTGCATCAGCGGCGACAGGATCAGATCTTTCTGCGTGCCCAGGTATTCGCCACCGATTTCGGAGAATTTCTCGGCCAGACCCTTGTAGATTTCCCAGTCCGACTTCGATTGCCATAACGGTTGTACCGCTTCCGACAAAGGATGAATGAACGGGTGCATGTCGGACGTATTCAGATCGTCTTTTTCATACCATGTTGCGGTCGGCAACACGATATCGCCATACAGGCAGGTAGTCGACATACGGAAGTCGAGCACCACCAGCAAATCCAGCTTGCCTTCGGCGGCCGGACGCATTTTCACATCCTTCGGCTTGACGCAACCGGCTTCGTCGCTCATCAATGCATTTTGCGTACCGAGCAGATACTTCAGGAAGTATTCGTGGCCCTTGCCCGAGCTGCCCAGAATATTCGAGCGCCATACGAACATATTGCGCGGGAAGTTGGCTGGATTGTCCGGATCGTCGCAAGAGAAGTTGAGCTTGCCGGCCTTGATCTGCTCCACTGCGTACTGTGCAACATCCTTGCCTGCCGCTTCAGCGGCGCGGGTGATTTCCAGCGGATTGGTTTCCAGCTGCGGTGCAGATGGCAACCAGCCCATGCGTTCCGACTTGGCGTTGTAATCGATCAGCGACATCTGCATCACGTTACCGTCAGCCGAAGGCGACTGGATTTCTGCCGTGTGCAATTTTTCATGACGCCACTGGCTGGTGTGCGCATAGAAGAACGAGGTGCCGTTCATCTGACGCATAGGGCGATTCCAGTCGAGTGCAAATGCGAGCGGGGTCCAGCCGGTTTGCGGACGCAGTTTTTCCTGGCCGACGTAATGGGCCCAGCCGCCGCCGGATTGACCGACGCAACCGCACATCATCAACATGTTGATGATGCCGCGATACGTCATGTCCATGTGATACCAGTGATTCAGCGCGGCGCCGACAATCACCATGCTCTTGCCGCGGGTCTTGTCGGCATTTTCAGCAAACTCGCGTGCCACGGTGATCACATCGGCTGCCTTGACGCCGGTGTGCTTGACTTGCCACTCCGGTGTGTAAGGCACATCGTCCGCATAGTCCTTGGCGACATTGCCACCACCCAGGCCACGGTCGATACCGTAGTTGGCCAACGTCAGATCAAATACTGTGGTCACCAGCGCGATTGAACCATCAGCCAATTGCACTTTCTTGACCGGGACATTGCGCAACAGCATATCGCTGGCATCCTTGCCGCCGAAATAAGCGAAGCCGACTGGCAGCACTTCATCGCTGCAATCGATTAGCGACAGACGCGGGTCGATAGCCTTGCCGCTGGTGCCTGCTTTTTGTTCCAGATTCCATTTGCCGGATTCGCCCCAGCGGAAGCCGATCGAACCGGCCGGTGCCGATATGTCGCCGCTGACATCATCGATGACCAGTGTTTTCCATTCCGGATTATTGGTTTCATCGAGATTATTGGCAAGATGCGATGCACGCAGGAAATATTCAGGCACCAGCGCGCCATTTTTCTCCTTCAGCAAAACCAGCATCGGGAAGTCGGTATATTGCTTGGCGTAATCGCGGAAATAGGCAGATTTACCAGTGACGTGGAATTCCTTCAGGATTACATGCCCCATCGCCATTGCCAGCGCGGCATCGGTACCCTGCTTAGGTGCCAACCAGATGTCGCCGAACTTAGCCATTTCGCCGAAATCGGACGACACCGCGACAGTCTTGGTACCTTTGTAACGTACTTCGGTGTAGAAGTGGGCGTCTGGCGTGCGCGTCATCGGCACATTGGAACCCCACACCATCAGGTAGGTCGAGTTGTACCAGTCGGCCGATTCCGGCACGTCGGTTTGCTCGCCCCAGACTTGCGGGCTAGCCGGCGGCAAATCGCAATACCAGTCATAAAAACTCAGTGCCACGCCGCCGATCAGGCTCAGGTAACGGGTACCTGCCGCATAACTGACCATCGACATTGCCGGAATCGGGGAAAAACCAACGATACGATCCGGGCCGAATTTCTTGATGGTGAACGCATTCGCGGCGGCGATGATTTCATTGACCTCATCCCACTTGGCACGGACGAAACCGCCCAGGCCGCGAATCGATTTGTACTGCTTGGCGCGTTCCGGATCCTGACTGATGTATTCCCATGCAACGACCGGCGCCATGGTCTTGCGTGCTTCGCGCCACATATCCATCAGGCGGCCGCGTACCATCGGGTATTTGACGCGTTGCGCCGAATACACATACCAGGAATAGCTGGCGCCACGAGGACAACCGCGCGGCTCGTGGTTAGGCAAATCAGGACGGGTACGCGGGTAATCGGTCTGCTGGGTTTCCCAGGTAATCAGGCCGTTCTTGACATATACCTTCCAGCTGCACGAACCGGTGCAGTTCACACCATGCGTCGAACGCACGATCTTGTCGTGCTGCCAGCGCTGACGGTAGGCGTTTTCCCAAGTGCGGTCTTCATTGACAACCGCGCCGTGCCCGTTAGAAAAAGTCTCCGTGGTCTTGCTGAAGAATTTCAAACGATCCAGAAAGTGACTCATGGTCTCTCCAAACATGCGCCTGACAGGCAGGCGCTAATCATTAAAACTGCTAATCGGGAATTGCGAACTGCCATCATTCTAGGCAGCAAGCCGTCCCCTTACCATTCGCTAGAAGTCTGACTCCGGCAAGTAGTCCGAACTACTCTTTCTAGTCCTTAAGGACTAGTATTGCTGGACCGCCTTTCAGCACCTTGTCTCTATCAGCAGGGCATTTCTGCATCCTTGCGGGAATAAAACCACCAGGTGACGACCACGCAGCTAACATAAAAGCCGATGAAACCCCATAACGCTGCCTCCGGCCCGCCGGTCAGCGCAATCGAAGTGCCGTAACTTTTCGGAATGAAAAATGCACCGTAGGCAGCAATTGCGGAGGTGAAGCCCAGCACTGCCGCACCTTCCTTGTTGGCATCGACAACAGCCTTGGCCTGAGCAGCTGGTCCCTGACCTTTGACTTCACGTTGACGCTCGGTCAGGAAAATCACCGGAATCATGCGGAAAGTAGATGCATTGCCTACGCCGGTGCCGGCGAACAGCAGCATGAACATCCAGAAGAAGCCCCAGAAATTACCCAGGCTGCCGCCGGCGTGCGGCAGGAAGTTGATGACCCCGTACACTGCACCAATCATCACAACGAAGGTCCATAACGTAACCTTGGCGCCGCCAAATTTATCCGCAATCCAGCCGCCGGCAACACGGGCTAATGCGCCTACCAATGGGCCCAGAAATGCATATTGCAAAGGATTTACATCTGGAAATTGGGATTTGATCAACAAGGGAAAGCCGGCGGAATAACCAATGAAGGAACCGAAGGTACCGACATACAACCAGCACATCAACCAGTTATGCTTACGCTTGAAAATTACCGCCTGATCGGCAAACGATGCCTTGGCAGAAGCAATATCATTCATGCCGAACCAGGCTGCGATGGTGGTGATGAGAATGAATGGGACCCAGATGAAACCGGCATTTTGCAGCCAGAACTGCTTGGTCACGCCTGCCTTGCTCCAGACTTGCGGCTCGCCGCCCAGCGCACCGAAGACGCCAGCGGTGATTACCAGCGGCACCACGAATTGGACCACTGATACGCCCAAGTTACCCAGGCCGGCATTCATGCCGAGCGCATAGCCTTTTTGTGATTTCGGATAAAAAAAGCTGATGTTTGCCATCGAAGATGCAAAATTGCCGCCGCCGAAACCGCACAGCAAAGCCAGTATCAACATGGTTGGATAACCGGTATTGATATCCTGCACGGCGAAACCGATACCAATGGCAGGAATCAGCAGCGATGCAGTAGAAATCGTGGTCCACTTGCGCCCACCAAAAATAGGCACCATGAAAGAATAAAAAATCCGTAAAGTCGCACCGGACAAGCCCGGCAAAGCGGTCAGCCAGAACAGCTGATTGGTGCTGTACTTGAAGCCGATATTGGGCAGATTCACAACCACCACACTCCATACCATCCAGACCGCGAAAGCCAATAGCAGGGCCGGAATAGAAATCCACAAATTGCGATTTGCGATCGACTTTCCTTCGCTTTGCCAGAATTTCTTTTCTTCCGGCTCCCAATGATTAATAACATGTCCACTCATTTTTTTCTTCTGACTAATGACATACTCGCTCATCTTTTTCTCCTGAATACAACGCAACGCAAGGGCAGCACCAGCCACCGGAAATTAGTTACAACTCATGCCGCGAGGGCGATGCTTTCCTGCTCCTGCTCCTGCTCCTGCTCCTGCTTCGGCTTGAACGAAAAATGCATCCATATCAACGACACACACACCGTGCCATACAACAACATGAATGAACTGGAACGCACGCCGGTCAGATCGACCAGAGCACCGAACATGATCGGCAGGAAGAAGCCGCCCAAGCCACCAGCCAGCCCGACCACACCGGAGACGGCGCCGATATTGTGGGTAAAATCATCCCCGATGAATTTGAAAACGGATGCCTTGCCGATCGCCATTGCGACGCCGACGATGAACAGCAGAATGGTGAACATCCACGATGACAGGCCGATATGAAAATTCACATCGCCGGTAACTGTCTTAATGACCAGATTCGTTTGCGGATAAGACAACAGGAAGAAGCAGACCCAGCACACCCACATCACCGACCAGGTCACCTTGTATGCACCGTATTTATCGGAAATCCAGCCACCCATCGCACGCAACACACCGCCCGGCAACGAGAAGCAGGCTGCCAGCAATGCCGCCAGCTTCAGATCGAAACCATATTCGGATACGTAGTACTTGGTCATCCACAGCGCCAGGCCGACATAGCCGCCGAACACCACCGAGTAATACTGGCAATAACGCCAGACGCGCGGGTCTTTCAGCATTTTCAACTGCTCAGACAGGGGCACATTGGTCGCTGCTGTATGCGCCTTGTCGGAGTAGGAAAAGAACCAGAACAGCAGGGCTGTAATGAATATAGCTACCGCGTACACCTTGGGCAGCATTTGCCAGCCGAATCCGGCGATAATCGCCGGAGCCACAAATTTGGTCAGCGCAGCCCCCGAATTTCCGGCGCCAAACACGCCCATCGCCAGGCCTTTGCGGTCCGAATTGAACCAGCGTGCAACATACGGCGTACCGACCGAAAATGAGCCACCGACCAGTCCGACAAACAGCCCCAGCACCAGAAAATGCCAGTACTCGGTAGCGTAGCTAATCAGGTAAATGGGTGCTACGCAGATCATCATCAGCCAAAAGAAAACCACGCGACCGCCGAAGCGATCGGTCCAGATGCCAAGCGGCACGCGCACCAGCGAACCCGTGAGCACGGGGGTAGCTGCCAACAATCCGAATTGGGTTTCATTGAGGCCCAGTTGTGCCTTGAGTGGAATGCCCAGGACTGCGAACATCATCCACACTGCAAAGCAAATGGTGAATGCGAAAGTACTGCTGACCAGTACAGAAAGCTGTTTATTCTTAATTGCCACGATACCCCTCCATAGACGAACAGTCCGACACAAACAAGCTTATGTGTTGCGACGTTAAACTGCTACTCGTCGAAGGGTTATTCCGGAAAGGCAATCTGGCTAAGCGGGTCCGCAGAAATAGCTATCCGGCCGCGTCGTCTTATAGACCAGAAGGAGTAGAAGCAGGATGCCAAAGCCTGCGCATAGCGATGCCAAACATCCGGCGTGGGACAATATGCAGAAATCGGAACGGAGCTTCATTCTTCTGCTCCGTAAGCGGACTATGTTTTCGGCATCAACAGTGAAGCTGCGCCATCTTCAGATACCTGATTTTTACAAATCGGGTTTTTGATAGAATCCATATCACTTTGCAATCAATGCGTGCACAACCATGACTAAAACCAAAATAAAACCTCAGGATTTCCTCTCCAAGCTGGCCTTATTCAATGAAATGGGGCCGCAGGAACTGGATCGCATCGCAATTGGCACGTCTGAAGTGCATGTCCAGCGCGGTGAAACGCTGTTTCAGCGCGGCGACGTTTGCACCGGCTTTCACACCGTAATCTATGGACAGGTCAAGCTTGCTTTCACCTCTGCGCAGGGCAGCGAAAAAATCGTCGAAATCATTGGTCCAGGCCACAGCTTTGGAGAAGCCCTCATGTTCATGGACAAACCCTATATCGTTGCCGCTCAAGCACTGACAGACAGCCTGTTGCTGCATATTTCGAAGTCGGTGGTACTGGCAGAGTTGGAACGGGATCCGCAATTCTCACGCAAAATGCTGGCCGGCCTGAGCCGGCGTTTGCATGGCCTGATCTGCGATGTCGAGGGGTATTCCTTGCGCTCGGGCACCCAGCGCGTCATCGGTTATTTATTGCAGTACGGTGCTGATCCGGAGGCACAGGTAGATGGGCAGGAAATCGTTTTGCCATTTAGCAAAGCTGTGCTCGCATCGCGGCTCAACCTGACACCCGAGCATTTTTCGCGCATCTTGCATGACTTGACAGAAAATAATCTGATTAACGTCAGCGGAAAAAATATTACCATTTTGAATATTGAGAAACTGCGCAACTACGAAGGCTAGGCTGCCGCCGCACAGAACGTCTATTGCGTGGCAAGAGCATGCGCTGCATGCAGCTTGATGCGTCGATACATGCGTGTTGCGCCAATCAGATTCACCAGCAGCCAGCAGGAAGACACGGCAAAAGAAAAACCGGCGACATGCGTCACTACACCCGGCCACTGCACCGCCGCCAGTAATATTATCAATGCTGTCAGGTGGGCAAAAAATTGCCTGGTCGTTACGCTATCAGGCAAGACCTGCTTCACGTTGGGCACAATTCCGCGTTGCGTTATTGCGCTTTGCAAGTGATACCACACCAGAAACGGCACGATCTTGTACAGCATGCCGTTGATTACCGAATAAGCAAATCCGACAATAAATAGCACACCCAAAAACAGTGCGTAGGACGGAGCAACCGTAATTTGCGGCAGCAAACGCCCGGTTATCCAGAGCGCGGCGCAAGCAATTAAACTCATCATGCCGGTGCGCCAGAACATGACAGTCACATCCGGCTTGGGACGCTTCCTGAACCAGAGCAAGTACAGGGTTGTCAGCCCGAACAGCATGAAGCCGAGGGCGACAAAAATTGACATCGCAGTATTCCAGCCGTTTGGCTGCTGCCGCGTCAGCGCGTCGACAGCCGACCAAAGCAGCAATAGCAGAAACAGTACCGGAACCAGCCGGCGTGTCAGATAAGGTGGATATAGCGGCGTTACCTGAAACATCGGCACCACCTGATAGGCGACCCCGATTACCAGCAAGCCGACCCATCCCAGCAGGCCCCAGCGGGCATGCAAATTCGTCAATTCAATCAGTGGCAGCCCAAACGACCACGCAAATGCGCTGGCAAGCAGCGCGCCGAGCACTGCCGTGACCAGGAGTGCAATCAGTGCCAGCCGAATTGCCCACAGCGTGGCGCTGGCATCCGGTATCCGCCAGAGGCCGATAATGCTCGAACCCAGCAGCAATAGAAAGGCTGAACCGAGACATAGCAGCGCCAGCTTGAAAAGCAGTGGTTGAGACAGCAAAAAGGCAGCTGCCAATGCCGCAGTGCCGACCGCCAGCAAGAAATGCACAGTGCCGGCAGTCAACTGCGCGCGCGGCAGATCGACGCCGGCCACCACCGGCAGAATCTGAACCAGGGCTCCTATCATCGAAGCGGCCAGAAATCCCAGCACCAGCAAATGGGTCAGCGCCAGCGTCAACGGAGACCAGCGGGACTCCAGCGCCTGTGGGCCGTACCAAAGAATCAATAGGGAAGCAACGATCGCAAACGCGGGGGCCGTCAGGAAAAAGCGTAGCGGCACCGACAGCGGCGGGGTTTGATCGAACGATAAAATACGCTGCATCAGACCTTGTGCCAAATCAATATTTCATAGAGATAATCCGGCCGCGAGTGAGTCTCATGCGCAAAACCGTTGTTGTCGAGAATCCGATACAGCGGGCGTGGCTCGCGGTCTATCACCATGCGCAGACGCTGGCCCGGACTCATCTGCGAAATCGCATCGAGTACGCGTTCCATCGGTTCGGGCGGTTCAAGACCGCAGACATTCAGTTCGATTTCCTTATCCACGATCTCAGTCGACCTTATCCAGAGCAGCGATCACATTATTGATGTGCGCCATGGCATCTACGATTTCATGGCACTTGTCAAACAGCGCCCTGTCGGTCATCGGATACAACATGCTTTCTTCCTTCAAATTATGCTGCTGCATCATGATATTCAGCGTTTCCGCACAGCCGAAGAACTTTGCCGCGTCCAGCTCTTCTATTGCGTTGTTCATCTGCTCAAGGAGTCCCAGCATTTGCTTGTGCTCGGCGCGCATGACGCCAGTCGGGCCATTTGCGTTGCCGGTTGCCTTCTCATAGGCGGGAAACAGAATTGTTTCTTCCATCGCCAGGTGGCGCACCTGCGCTTCGCTGAAACACTGAAATGCAGCTTTCGCCTGCGCCCAATTGCCCTGATCCACACCGTGTTCGGCTGCGGCAAACAATGCATCGCAACGCTTGTGATCTGCACCCAAGTATTCGCTAATTGTTTTCATGACATGCACCCCATTGGACTATGAGTCATTCTCACATCAAGCCTTGCCCCATCTCATTGATCTACATTAAGGATTCACAGGCTAATGGCAGTCTAAAATAGCCGGGCTAATACAGAATCCCCCTTCGCATGACCGCGCCGCCATGCGTCGTATCAAATACGAGCATGTGTATTTTTAAAATCCCCATTAAATCATGCGCAAATGACGTTGATTTTAATCATACCCCCAATATTTTCATGATATTCCGGAAGAATTCGGGATAGATAAAAATTCGGGCCAGCAACAACAAGGATCATTGTGCTGCAAATTGCATTACCGTTACTAAGACTCAAAGATAAAATATTGCTGCCCATCGTCCAGGGAGGCATGGGCGTTGGCATCTCGGCGCACCGGCTAGCGGGTAGCGTGGCGAAATCCGGCGCGGTCGGCACCATTTCCAGCGTCGACCTGCGCCGCCACCATCCGGATTTGATGGCGCAGACAGATGGTTCGCGCGACAAGGAATTGATCGATAGCGTCAACCTGATCGCGCTCGACCGCGAAATCAAGGCGGCACGCGTACTGGCTGATGGCCGCGGCATGCTCGCCGTCAACGTCATGCGCGCGGTTTCCGAATATGCATCCTCAGTGCGACAGGCATGCGCCAGCGGCATCGACGCGCTAGTAATCGGTGCCGGCTTGCCGCTGGATTTGCCGGAACTGACTGCACATTATCCAAAGGTCGCGCTGATTCCGATTCTGTCCGACGTGCGTGGCATCGCGCTGATACTGAAAAAATGGATGCGCAAGAATCGCTTGCCGGACGCCATCGTGATCGAGAATCCGCGTTATGCAGGCGGGCATCTGGGTACGGCCAATCCGCACGATGTATCCGATCCGCATTTCGCCTTCCCTACCGCGCTCGAAGGCACGCTGGAACTATTCAAGCAGCTTGGCCTTGAGCGCGAACGGATTCCATTGATTGCCGCCGGCGGCATCAACAGCCACCAGGAAGTGCGCGAGCTATTCGCTCTGGGCGCGAGCGCGGTCCAGCTCGGCACGCCGTTCGCGGTCACAGCGGAGGGTGACGCCCATCCCAATTTCAAGAAGGTTCTGGTGGAAGCCAGGCCGGAAGATATCGTGACCTTCGTCAGCAACACCGGCTTGCCGGCGCGCGCGGTACGCACGCCGTGGCTGGCGAACTATCTGGGCAAGGAAGCCAAGTTAAAAAGCATCGCCAGGGCCAAGCCCTGCACGGTGGGTTTCGATTGCCTGCTGCAATGCGGCTGGCGCGACGGCATCGCCAAGGCAGGCCAGTTCTGCATCGATACCCAGCTCGCTTTCGCAATGAATGGAGACATCAAGCGCGGCCTGTTTTTCCGCGGCTCCGAAGAATTGCCTTTCGGCAGCGCGATCAGATCGGTACAGGAACTGATCCAGTGCATGCTGACGGGACAGTACCCGGCCGATCTGAAGGAACGATCGCTGGAACAGCATCTGCTGCCGAACTGACGCGCATCACCATCGACGCACTCACCGCCAATGCTACATTGCCACCAATAAATACACCATGACGAATACATCCGCCGAAATCTTGCCCGAACTTGAAGCGACAACGCCTGCCATGGAAAAAATGGAATTGGTCTGCCCTGCCGGCAGCCTGCCGGCGCTGAAAGCCGCAGTCGACAACGGCGCCGATTGCGTTTATCTGGGTTTTCGCGATGCCACCAATGCGCGTAACTTTGCCGGCCTCAATTTTGACGATGCCGCCATCGCCACCGGCATTCGTTATGCCCATGATCGCGGCTGCAAAGTGCTGCTGGCGCTGAATACCTATCCGCAGGCTGCCGGCTGGCAGCAATGGCGCACTGCAATCGACCGCGCCGCCCATGCCGGCGTCGACGCGGTGATTCTGGCCGACCCGGGCTTGATGCAATACGCGGTAACGCATTATCCGAAGTTGCGCCTGCATCTTTCGGTACAGGGTTCCGCCACCAATTTCGAAGCGATCAATTTTTATCACCAGCACTTTGGCATCGCGCGCGCGGTGCTGCCGCGGGTGCTGTCGCTGGCGCAGGTGGAACAGGTCAGCAAGAAGACCCCGGTCGAAATCGAAGTTTTCGGCTTCGGCAGCCTGTGCGTGATGGTCGAAGGCCGCTGCGCGCTGTCCTCGTATGTCACCGGCGAAGCGCCAAACACCCACGGTGTGTGCTCGCCGGCCAAATCGGTGCGCTGGCAACAAACGCCGCAGGGACTGGAGTCGCGCCTGAACGGCGTACTGATCGACCGTTACGCCGATGGCGAAAACGCCGGTTATCCGACCCTGTGCAAGGGCCGCTTCGATGTCCGCAACGAAAATTATTATGCGATCGAAGAGCCCACCAGCCTGAACACGCTGGAATTGCTGCCGCAATTGATGCGCATGGGCGTGCGCGCAATCAAGATCGAAGGACGCCAGCGCAGCCCTGCCTACACCGCGCAGGTGACCAAGGTCTGGCGCGAAGCAATCGATAGCTGCCGCGAAAACCTGCACCGCTATTCGGTCAAGCCGACCTGGATGACGGATCTGGACAAGGTGGCTGAAGGGCAGCAACACACATTAGGGGCGTATCACCGCCCATGGAAATAATTCCATTTCTAAATCAACCGTGCACTTTGTCGGCTTCGCTTGCCGTACTTCGGTACTGTCTGCGCTTCGCCTTCGCGTTCACGATTGATGGTGTAAAGGAATAACTGCACAGGAGAATGCATTTTGAAACTCGCTTTAGGTCCGATACTGTATTACTGGCCTCGCGATGCGGTGTTCAAGTTCTATGAAACCGTCGCCAGCAGCGCCGTCGATATCGTCTATCTGGGCGAAACGGTGTGCTCGCGCCGCCACGAATTACGCCTGTCCGACTGGCTGACCATTGCCGAAAGCCTGCGCGCCGCCGGCAAGGAAGTGGTGCTTTCGACGCTGGTACTGATCGAGTCCGGCGCGGACACCGCGACCCTGCGCAAGATTACCGAAAATGGCAGCTTCACGGTCGAGGCCAACGATATGGGCGCAGTCCATTGCCTGAGCGCCAAAACGCCTTTCATTGCCGGGCAGCACCTGAATTTATACAACTCACCCTCGCTTGAACTGGTGGCGGGGCTGGGCGCAAAGCGCTGGGTGATGCCGCTTGAAATGAACCGCGGCGATCTGGCGCACATGCAGGCCGGCCGGCCGGCCGGGATGGAAACCGAAGTATTCGCTTATGGCCGGATGCCGCTGGCATTCTCGGCGCGCTGCTTTACCGCGCGCCACCACAACCTGCCGAAAGACAATTGCCAGTTCGTCTGCATGAATTACGCGGACGGCTTGATGCTGCAAACGCGTGAAAGCAAAGATTTCCTGGTGCTCAACGGCATCCAGACTCAATCCGCACTAGTCTACAATCTGATCAATGAGCTCACGCAAATGCGGGAGCTGGGAGTAGACGTGGTGCGCATCAGCCCGCAGGCGCAGCACACCGAGGAAATCATCCGGCTATTCCACGCGGTGCTGGCCCAGCAGGCGCCGCCGGCCCAGGCGATGCAATCGATGCGCGCGCTGATGCCGGATCAACCCTGCAACGGTTACTGGTATGGTAAACCCGGACTGGAGCTGCTGGTCGCGTGATGCCGGACCGATGAATACCTCCATGAATTATGCCCGGCGCCCAGGTTTGTGCGCAGCAGATTTTTAGAGGAGTTTCATGTATTACGGTGAAAGATTCAACAGCATCAGCCATCTGGTCGGTGCGGTATTGGCAGCGATCGGCTCGGTGCTGCTGATCGTGCTGGCCGCACGCCTGGGCGATCCGTGGAAAATCGTCAGCGTCAGCATCTACGGTGCGATGTTGTTGGCACTATACGTAGGCTCCACCCTGTATCACAGCGTGCGCGGGCCGGCCAAGGATGCGCTGCGCAAGTTCGATCACTGCGCGATCTATCTGTTAATTGCCGGCAGCTACACCCCTTTTGTTCTGGTGACGCTGCGCGGTGCCTGGGGCTGGTCGCTGTTCGGCGCGGTCTGGGGCCTGGCTTTGCTGGGCATCGTGCAGGAAGTCTGGTTCGCCAAAGGGGCGCGCCTGTTGTCGCTGGCAATTTACGTACTGATGGGGTGGCTGGCGCTGGTTGCGATTGTGCCGCTGATATCGGCACTGACGCTGGCCGGGTTTGCCTGGCTGGCGGCGGGCGGGCTGCTGTACACGATAGGCATTATTTTTTATGTGCGTGACGAAAAAATGCGCCATGGGCATGGCGTCTGGCATTTGTTTGTGCTGGGCGGCAGCGCCTGCCACTATTTTTCCGTCTTGCTCTACGTAGTATAAAAATCGAGGGAGTACCCATGAATCAAAGCCGTTATCGGATACCAAAACAGGTCGGGAAACTGTTGTCGCTGCTGCCCGCTTATCCGGGTTCGCTGCTGTTCGTCACTGCGCTGAACCTGGCGCTGCTGAAGAACCTGCCAGCCGATGTGCGGGAGTCGCTTGCCGACAAAAAATTGCGCATCACGATCAAGGATGCGCAATTGTCGTTCGACTTCCAATGGACCCGGACCAGCTTTTCCGCCTGCCGCAACATGGACACGGCCGATCTGACCATCAGCGCCAGCGCGCACGATTTTCTGTTGCTGGCACAGCGCCAGGAAGATCCGGACACCCTGTTCTTCAGCCGACGGCTGTCGATGGAAGGCGACACCGAACTGGGCTTGCTGGTAAAAAACACCATCGATGCGATCGAACTGCCGATCCTCCATCTCGGGCAGATGTCGCCCGAAAACGTGCTGGCGCGCATGAAGGCAAGACTCAAGGTGTAACAGGCGCAGTACAGTTTTTTGGAAATATCTGAAGGGAAAGGATTTTTCTCATGCCTGCGAAAGATGCAGCGAAGGATGCAGTGAAAACTGCAAATCTGCCGCTGGTCTATTCTTGCTCCGGCTGTTCGAGCGCCGCGCAACTGGCCAACCATGTCGCCCTGCAACTGGATCGGCGCGGCGTGGCCGAAATGTCCTGCATCGCCGGCATCGGCGGCGACGTGCGGTACCTGCTGAAGATTGCAAAATCCGGGCGGCGCATTATCGCGCTCGACGGCTGCGCGCTGGCCTGCGCCAAGAATTGCCTGTCGCGGCACGACATCGTGCCGGACAATTATCACCAACTGCAGGAATACGGCGTCAAGAAACGCCGGCATGAAGACTTCGACCCGCTGCAGGCGGAAGCGGTGATCGCCCGCGTGGTGGCGGATATCAAACCCTAAGCGCTGCGCAAGTTGAAATTCGGGAACAATTGCGTCACCTGACGCAGCAACTCCGCGCTCGGATAAGCTGCCATTGCAACCGCATTCAGCGCCTCGTCGCGACTGCCCTGCGCACGAAAAATCTGCAGCACATAGTTGTTCGCGCCCATCTGCGCCAAGCTCTGCGCCAGCGCCAGGATATCGTCCTCTGACAGCAGGCTCGGATGGATGGTGGTGCGGAACTCGTAATCGACGCCGCTGGCCAGGATCGCCTCGGCCGCCGCCCTCGCCTTATCACCGCTGCCGGCGACCCGCGTGATCCGGTCGTAGTGCGCAAACGGCGCCTTGATGTCGATCCCGACCCAGTCCAGTAACGGCAGGATTTCCGCCAGTCGCTTCGGGTAGGTGCCGGCGCTGTGCAGTCCGATATCGAAACCCAGTTCGCGCACAGCGCAGATGGCGTGCGCCAGCGCCGCATCGATGGTCGGTTCGCCGCCGCTGAATACCACCGCATCGATCAACCCGACCCGCCGCCGCAGCAGATCCAGCACCTGCTGCCACGCGAGCGAACTCTCGCCCAGACGTGGCTGCAAATGCGGATTATGGCAATAGCCGCAGCGCCACGGACAGCCTTGCACGAACACCACCGCCGCCAGCTTGCCCGGATAATCGGTGGCAGTAAACGGCGTCACGCCGCCCACTCTCAGCGACCGTTCAGTGGGAAAGCCGGGCGCAGTCTTCATTGAAATACACGCGTTCGTGGAATTCCCCTTTTTTGCCGACATTGAAGGACGACACCGGCCGGTGGTAGCCCATCACGCGGGTCCATATCTCACAGGGCTGGCGCTCTGCATCGGTGAGGGTGATTTCCTGACTGGCAAGGTGATTCTGATTGCTGAGGTCGCTCATGGTTTTTGCTCCTGGTGGGTTAAAAAATGTTGGGGGCAAAGATTAAATACTCCCAACTAAAATTTATAGATATGCCATTTTCCGCATATTCTTATTTCGGTATTTAAAATACATATGACAGTATATGTACAAGCATCAGAATTACGCTGCCAGACGCCGCTTGCGCGCGATTATGTCGACATCGCATTTCGGGCAAAACGCGTGGCTGCCGGCCAAATAGCCGTGTTTCGGGCAGATCGAAAAAGTCGGCGTGACGGTGATGTACGGCATCGAAAACCGGCTCAGCGCGCGCCTCACCAGCGTGCGGCAAGCGTTCGCACTCGACAGCGGCTCGGTAATGTACAGATGCAATACGGTACCGCCGGTATATTTGCGCTGCAGCGCATCCTGCCGCTCCATCGCCTCGAACGGATCGTCGGTGAAGCCGACCGGCAGCTGCGACGAGTTGGTGTAATACCGCATGTCGTCGGTGCCGGCCTGCAGGATGGCCGGAAAGCGCTTGCGGTCTTCCCTGGCGAAACGGTAGGTTGTGCCTTCGGCCGGGGTCGCCTCCAGGTTGTACATATTGCCGGTTTGCTCCTGAAACTCCAGCATCCGGGCCCGCACATGGTCGAGCAGGCGCAGCGCTAACGCGTGCCCCCACTCGCTGGTGATGTCGTGCTCGCCATCGGTGAAATTGCGGATCATTTCGTTGATGCCATTCACGCCCAACGTGGAAAAATGATTGCGCAAGGTGCCCAGATAGCGTTTGGTATACGGGAACAAGCCATTGTCCATATAGCGCTGGATCACCTTGCGCTTGATTTCCAGGCTGGTCTTGCCGAGTTCCAGTAAGCCGTCGATGCGCTGCAGCAGCGCCGCTTCATCGCCTTTGCACAGATAGCCCAGGCGGGCGCAATTGATCGTCACCACGCCGAGCGAACCGGTTTGCTCGGCCGAGCCGAACAAACCGTTGCCGCGCTTGAGCAATTCGCGCAAGTCCAGCTGCAGGCGGCAGCACATCGAGCGGATCATGCTCGGCTTCAGCTCCGAATTGATGAAGTTCTGGAAATACGGCAAGCCGTAACGGGCGGTCATTTCAAACAGCAGAGTGGCATTCGGGCTGTCCCAGTCGAAATCCGGCGTGATGTTGTAGGTTGGAATCGGAAAGGTGAACACCCTCCCCTTGGCGTCGCCGGCCATCATGACTTCGATGTAGGCGCGGTTGATCATGTCCATCTCCGGTTGCAGATCGCCGTACGCGAACGGCATCTCTGCGCCGCCGATCAGCGGCACCTGCGCCCGCAAATCCTCCGGGCAGATCCAGTCAAAAGTCAGGTTGGTAAACGGGGTCTGGGTGCCCCAGCGCGACGGCACATTCAGGTTATAGATCAGCTCCTGGATGTATTGCTTGACGCTGGCATAGTCGAGTCTATCATTGCGCACATACGGCGCCATATAGGTATCGAACGAGCTGAATGCCTGCGCGCCGGCCCATTCGTTTTGCAGCGTGCCGAGGAAATTGACGATTTGCCCGACCGCGCTCGACATGTGTTTCGGCGGCCCGGATTCGACCTTGCCCGGCACCCCGTTCAACCCTTCGTTGAGCAAGGTGCGCAGCGACCAGCCGGCGCAGTAGCCAGCCAGCATGTCCAGATCGTGGATATGCAGGTCGGCATTGCGATGCGCGTCGCCCACCGCCGGCGGGTAGACATGGCTGAGCCAGTAATTGGCAATCACCTTGCCCGATACGTTCAGGATCAGGCCGCCCAGCGAATAGCCCTGATTGGCATTGGCGTTGACGCGCCAGTCGCGCTGATCCAGGTATTCGTTGATCGACGCCTCGACATCGACCAGCGTCTTGCGGTCGGTGCGCAAGGCGCTGTGCTGCTCGCGGTAGACGATATAGGCACGCAACGTGTTGCGGTAACCGGCATCGAACAGTACGTTCTCCACCGCATCCTGGATCTGCTCGATCTGCGGCGCGCTGCCGTCGAGCGCAATCTCCTGCAGCACAGCTTTCCGGGTCAGAAGCTGTGCCTGGTCGCTGCCGAATTCGCCGCTGGCTTGCCCGGCGCGCAACAGTGCTGACGCGATCTTGCCGGAATCGAATGGTTTTACGCTGCCGTCACGCTTGATGACCTGCGTCAGAAATGAAATTGCCTGTGCTGCTGTACTTGCCGTCATTCCGCCCCCATAAACACAACATATTGTGGTTGCAGGAAGAATAATGACTAAATACGGTAAGGTAAACCGAATCCGGGGATTTTTCTGAATCTCTTGATGTGAAATAATTTTCTGCCGCGGCAGGTTTTCAGCGCTGCGTCAGGCGCGAAAGCGATGCTGCACTATCCGACAACCGTTGCCTGCCGGGTCAATGCGACGCCCACGATGTAAGCGAATACCAGCACTGCGCCGCTAAAGGCGCCAATCCGAACCGCCCTGGTCTTGCCACGCTTCAGAGCAATGGTGCCGAGTGCTATATAGGCCAGCAATGCGACGACCTTGGCTGTCAGCCAGTTTTGCGCAAACGGATACTGAGCGCTCCAGTACACCATGATCAACGCGCTGGCCAGCAGCAAGGTATCGATGAGATGCGGTGCAATCCTGACCCAGCGCTGCTGCAGCGCCGGCGAATCCCGCAGCATCCAGATCCCGCGCAACAAAAACAGACTGCCGCTGAGTGCGGCGCAAGTGACATGCAGGTGCTTAATCGCTACATAACTCATGGGGATAATCTCGATTATGCCGATTTCGCAACTGTTGCTGCGCGAAGAACGGCATTCAGCGCAAATGCTTGATGCGCGTGATGGACACGACATACAAGCCCTAGCTGGCAGGGGCTTGCCGCTTGCTCCAGTCAATCCCGGCGGAACACCAGCACCGGGATCGTCGAATGCGCCAGCACTTTTTGCGTTTCGCTGCCGACAAATAATCTGGTCAGCCCTTTGCGCCCATGCGAGGACATGAAAATGATTTCGCATTGGTATTCGTTGGCGACGCTGATGATTTCTTCATAAGGGCTGAACGATTGCCGCACGCAGGTTTCGCATGGGACATTCGCTGCTGTCGCCGCATCCGCTATTTTCTGGACGTGCGTTTGCGCCATTTCCCGCATTTTTGCTTCATAGCCGTGCGCGTCCACGGTGACGGTACCATCGGTCAGCGGCGCGTATGGGTAAGGCTCGGCTACCGACAGGCCGACTATTTTCCCGCCATTGGACTGTGCGAATTCGATCGCCGCCTTGATTGCCTGGTCGGCCAAGGGGGAACCATCCGTTGGCACCAGAATCGTCTTGAACATATCCCCACCTTCTCTGTGATGACATCGGTTATACAGACCATTTCGGCTGCCGCAAGCGGCTGCCGGTTATTGTGAATCAAGTTCACTATAGCAGCCACGTGCAGCCATTTCAAAAAGCAGGCAGATTATCGATTGCCCGTTACCTGAAAATCGATGACGATTTCACCCGGTTCGCGCGACACATAGGCAATCTTGACGCCTGCACCGTAATGCCCGTTGATCTGCGCCAGCAGCGGCAATGGATCATGATCGTTGCAAAAGCGCATGGTTTCGCCCGGCTGCAATGCTTCCAGTGCGCCAAAAATCGCCGCGTGCCGGAAACGCTTGGCGACGCCGCGCGCATCGAACGGATAAATCCCCGCAGCCGTGGTTGGGTGTGAGCAATCGTGGGCCATGATAAAACTCCTTATTTAGAAAATGCGTAAAAAATATTGGAACAGGCCAACATCGGCCTGTTCCGGACTGGAACGATCAACCTTTGATCGGACGTACCACCGGCAGCGTTTTTTCCTGAGCACGCTTGGCTCCGGTGAGTAAGCGCAACGCGAAAAGTGCGAGGAAGAACACGCCTATCGAAAACACGATATCGCCAGGCACCCGCAACCATACGAATGTTTCCATCAGATGCGAATGGACAACTTCAGCCGAACGCGCATACCAGACGCCATGGGTGATGCTGGCCCAGGCTTGATAGATGCCGGCCGGCACCAGCGAGATGAACACCATCATGCCCAGACCGATATTCAGCGACCAAAACATCGGCTGCAACAGCTTGTCGGACCAGGCGGCCCGATCCGTCAGGCCGCGCAGGCAGAACAGCAGCAAGCCTATGCCCAGCATTCCATATACGCCGAACAATGCGGCGTGGCCGTGGGCCGCGGTCAGGTTCATGCCTTGCATGTAATATAGCGCGATCGGGGTATTGACCGAAAAGCCCAGCAAGCCGGCGCCGATCACATTCCAGAAACCCACCGCGATGAAGCACAGGATCGGCCATTTGTAGGTCTGCACCCAGGGCGCAGCCTTGGAACGCTGATAGTTGCGATAAGCCTCGACGCCTATCATTGCCAGCGGCACCACTTCCAGCGCCGAGAACATCGAGCCGATCGCGATCACCGAAGTCGGTGTGCCGGTAAAGTACAGATGATGCAGCGTACCCAGAATGCCGGCGAACAGGAACACGATGGTTTCCAGCACGATCGCGGTATTTGCGGTCGCCGCGTGAATCAACCCGAGACGCGTGAACAACAGTGCGATGACGGCGGTGGCAAACACTTCAAAGAAGCCCTCAACCCACAGATGCACCAGCCACCAGCGCCAGTACTCGACGATCGAGTAATGCGTGTCCTGCCCCCAGACCAGCGAAGTCGCATAGAAACCGCCGATGCACAGCGCCGCCAGGAACACCATCGCGATCAAGCCGCGACTCTCGGAAGGTTTTTTCAGCGCCGGCAGCAAGCCGCGGCCCAGCAACAAGACCCAGAATAGCAGTCCGACAAACAGCAGGATTTGCCAGATGCGGCCCATGCTGGTGAATTCCAGCCCCTGATTGCCGACCCAGAAGCCGAAATCGGTGCCCAGATGCTGCAAGGTGCCGATCCAGCCAGATGCAGTGGAGCCGACCACGATGAATAGCAATGCATAGAACAGCAGATTGACGCCCAGTTTCTGGTATTTCGGCTCATGGCCGGAGATCGCCGGCGCAATATACAGGCCGGTGGCCAGCCATGCGGTGGCGATCCACAATACCGCAAACTGGGTATGGATAGTCCGGCTGACGACAAACGGCAGAATTTCGCCCAATGGATAGCCGAAGAAGCTGGTGCCTTCCACCGCATAGTGGGCGGTGATCACACCCATGCCGACCTGGGCCATGATCAGGCCGATCACCACGAAGAAATATTTCTTGGTGGCCAGCATCGATGGCGTCGGTTTCAGGTCGAACAGCGGATCGGCCTTGGGCGGCATCGGATCGCTCTCGTCCTTGCTGATCGAATGGTAGAAAATCATCCCGGCAATCGCAGCAATCATGAATATCACGCTGGCAATCGACCAGATGCCGGCGCCGGCGGTCGGCGTATTGGCCACCAGCGGTTCGTGCGGCCAGTTGCTGGTGTAGCTCAGATCCGATTCACCGGGCCTGTCGGTGGTGGCCGACCAGGCGCTCCAGAAGAAGAAGGCGGTCAATGCCTGCCGATCGGCAGGATCCTGCAGCGAACCTGGATTCATCGCATATTGCTCGCGCAATGCGTCCAACGCCGTGTCGTCGCCAAACAGGCCGGCATAATGCCGCGCAACCTGCTGCACCGCTGCGGCCCGTTCCGGCGTCAGCGTAACCACCCCGTTCTGATCATCATAGGTATTGCGTCGCATCTCGACCTTCAGCAGCGCGTTGAGCTGCCCTTGCTGCCCGACATCCAGTTGCTCGAATGTCTTGCCGAAATCGCGCAGCGCCCATACTTCACGCAATGCCAGCGCCTCCCGATGCAGCCAGTCGGCAGACCAGTCCGGCGCCAGATAACTGCCATGTCCCCACACCGATCCCAATTGCTGACCGCCCGCGGACAGCCATGCTTTCTGTCCGCGTTGTACCTGCCCTGCTGAAAAAACGACATCGCCCTTGGTACTGACGACTTGATTGGGGATCGGCGGGGCCTTAACGTAAATCTCGGATCCGACCCAGCCTAATACGGCAAAGGAAAGAACACAGATTATGGCCAGCCAAGTCCAGAGTTTGCGCGAAGCGTGCATGGCAAATATCCTTCTTCGGTTGAGTTAAAAATGGTTTTGGTTGAAAAATCGTTGGGTCGGTCGCCCGATAAGATGCATTTTATATGCATTTTTTAAAAGAGGCAATTAACATGCATCTTTAATTCACTTCCATTTGGCCGCGTCAGCGGGATCCGCCGTGGCCGCGGTGCGTCGAAGCCAGCATCGACCGGCCGATTCCTGATACGGCAGCAATGTGTGGCCTTAAAAGCCGCATGTTATGCCCCCGTCGAGGCTGGCGGAAAATTAGAAAAATTGGAGTATGCGAAAAAATATGACATTTTCCGCACATATTCATTGCGATAATAAAATATACTGGCATTTATAATCGGGACTGCAGCGATGCCGGGCCGGGCAAGCGTAGCGCCAGGCCGCCGCGCCGATTTGTTCATGGCGGATAATTGGCGCGATGGCCGGCTTAATTACAGGTTTGCAGGTTCGGCTGCGAATAAGATATATAATAGATACTGCATTATCCATGCTATGTGGCATCACTCTTTAACAGGCTTGAATCCAGCGATGAGATTAACTGCATATACCGACTACACGTTACGCACCCTGATGCACCTGGGCCTGAACCGGGATAAGCTGGTGACGATTCAGGACATCGCCAATATTCACGGCATCTCGAAGAACCATTTGATGAAGGTAGTGCATCAATTGGGCCTGAGCGGGATGGTGGAAACCGTGCGCGGCCGTAACGGCGGACTGCGGCTCAACAAGGAACCGGCAGATATCAATATCGGTGCAGTGGTGCGCCACACCGAGACCGATTTTTTCATGGCCGAATGCTTTTCACCCGGGAATTTCCAGTGCGGCTATTCATCCGATTGCACGCTCAAAGGCGTGCTGTATTCCGCTACCGCCGCATACCTGGACGTGCTCGATGCGGTCACGCTGGAAGACCTGATCAAAAAAGATAAACGCTACACCGGCCAGGCCAGCCAGGATGCTGCACCCAAACCGATCCGCATCCACCCGGCCAAGCCGCAGGCACATTGAGGCCGGACTGGCCATAGCTGCAGCTGCAATCCGGCGCCGGAATCAAAAAATGCGGTTTCTCCGTCAGGAAAAACCGCATTTTTTTGCCGCGCAATCCGCTCGATTTTATCGCTCGGCTATCGCATCGACCACGCACAGTGCCGTCATGTTGACGATCCGGCGCACGGTGGCGGACGGCGTCAGGATGTGCACCGGTTTGGCGCAACCGAGCAGGATCGGTCCGATCGCGACGCCATTGCCGGACGCCGTCTTGAGCAGGTTATAGGCAATATTCGCTGCATCGATATTCGGCATCACCAGCAAGTTGGCATCGCCGGTCAACGGCGAATCCGGCATCATCGTCTTGCGCAAAGCCGAATCGAACGCCACATCGCCATGCATCTCGCCATCGATTTCGAGGTCGGGCGCATCCTTCTGGATGATTGCCAGCGCGGCGCGCATTTTTTGCGCCGACTCGCTGTTGCTGGAGCCGAAATTCGAGTGCGACAGCAGCGCGGCGCGCGGATAGAGACCGAAACGGCGCATCTCTTCGGCTGCCATGATGGTGATTTCCGCCAATTGTTGCGCAGTCGGATTCTCGTTGACATGGGTGTCGACCAGAATCACCTGGCGCTGCGGCAGGATCAGGCAGTTCATTGCCGCATACACATTGACACCTTCGCGCTTGCCCAATACCTGGTCAATGTAGTGCAGGTGCAGATTGGTGGTTCCGTAGGTGCCGCAAATCATGCCGTCGGCATCGCCTTTGTGGATCATCATGGAGCCGATCAGGGTGTGGCGGCGGCGCATTTCCAGCTTCGCATATTGCTCGGTCACGCCTTTGCGTCGTCCCATTTCATGAAAAGTTTGCCAGTAATCCCGATAGCGTTCGTCAAAGTTCGGATTGATCACTTCGAAATCATCATCCAGCTTCAGGCGCAGTCCGAATTTCTCGATCCGCTGCGCCAGCACCGATGGGCGGCCGACCAGGATCGGCTTGGCCAGTTTTTCATCGACGATGATCTGTACCGCGCGCAGCACGCGCTCCTCTTCGCCCTCGGCAAAGACGATGCGTTTCCTGGCCGATGGGGCTTTTTTGGCGATCTGGAACAGCGGCTTCATGAAGGTGCCGCTGCGATAGACGAATTGCTGCAGACGCTCGGCATAGGCCGGCAGGTCCATGATCGGACGCGCGGCCACGCCGGAATCGGCTGCCGCCTGCGCCACCGCAGGGGCGATCTTCATCATCAGACGCGGATCGAACGGCATCGGAATCAGGTACTCGGGGCCGAAGGACAGATTGCTGATGCCGTAAGTGGTGGCCACGATATCGGACTGCTCAGCCTGTGCCAGCTCGGCGATCGCATGCACCACCGCGACCTCCATCTCGCGCGTGATGGTGGTCGCGCCGCAATCGAGTGCACCGCGGAAGATGTACGGGAAGCACAGCACGTTGTTGACCTGGTTCGGGTAGTCGGAACGGCCGGTGGCGATGATCGCATCGGCGCGCACCGCCTTGACTTCTTCCGGCAGGATTTCCGGTGTCGGGTTGGCCAGCGCCAGCACTATCGGCTTGGCCGCCATGACGGCCACCATTTCCGGCTTCAGCACGCCACCCGCAGACAGGCCCAGAAAGATGTCCGCGCCCGGCATCACTTCGGCTAGCGTGCGCGCCTCGGTCTGTTGCGCAAAACGTGCCTTGTCCGGATCCATCAGTTCGACCCGGCCCTGGTACACCACGCCGGCCAGATCGGTGACGAAAATATTTTCAATCGGAAAACCCAGATCGACGATCAGGTCGAGACAGGCCAGCGCCGCAGCGCCGGCGCCGGACACCACCAGCTTGCACTGCTTGATGTCTTTGCCTACCACTTTCAAGCCGTTCAGGATGGCCGCACCGACGATGATCGCGGTGCCGTGCTGATCGTCGTGGAAGACCGGGATATTCATCCGGTCGCGCAGCTTGCGTTCGATGTAAAAGCATTCCGGCGCCTTGATGTCTTCCAGGTTGATGCCGCCGAAGGTCGGTTCCAGCGAGGCGATGATATCGACCAGCTTGTCCGGATCGAGCTCATTGATTTCAATATCGAAGACGTCGATGCCGGCGAATTTCTTGAACAGCACGCCCTTGCCTTCCATCACCGGCTTGGACGCCAGTGGGCCGATATTTCCCAGGCCGAGCACTGCGGTGCCGTTGGTGATGACGGCGACCAGGTTGCCACGCGCGGTGTACTTGAAGGCGCTGGCCGGATCGGCGACGATTTCTTCGCACGGTGCCGCCACGCCGGGAGAGTAGGCCAGGGCCAGATCGCGCTGGTTGGACAGCTGCTTGGTCGGGGTGACGCTGATCTTGCCGGGGGTTGGAAATTCATGATATTCGAGTGCTGCCTGGCGCAATTCCTGACGCCGCTGCTCTTTTTGATCCGATGTCGATTCCATGCTCTACGGCCTCTCTGTTTTTTTAAAGCTTACCGAAAGCTTACGATTTTAGCAGAGCAGGCGCGGGGATTTTATACGTATTTATACTTGTGCCATGTGCTTTTCGCATAAGTCGGCCATGCATGGTGTGGCCGCACCCGCGCGTCCTATCATAAAAAGCTATCACTAAAATAGATGCAATCAATTTAATCAATCGATAATTGGGTCTATTTTCTTCCAGATACCGATTCCATTCAGCAAATTGTTCCGTCCCACGCAGGGCCACAATCCTGCCGAATCAGTGATGCGGCGCGAAGTCGGTTACCATCGACGACCTCGAATCCGCGTTTGCCGGCGAATCGATGGCGCATTTCAAATGCCGTTATTTCGCCAAATCGGCATACGCAGGACGGGCAGGCCGAGCAACGTCGAGGGCAATGCCGCGCTGTGCGATTCCGGCATCACGCCGCAAGAAGCCGGCATCCGTCCTTCAAAGCTAATACAGCCCGTTGCAATTTCGCATTCGAAACTCCCTCAAGGAATAGGACCAATATCTTCCCATGAATAAAGATGCCATAAAGAAATACAAGAAATTCAAGCCGATAACAAATCCGCAGACCGGAAACGCTTCCAGGCTGATCCGATATGCAACGATGTTCGTGATCGGCGCCGCTGGGCTGGCCGGATGCGGCGGGGACTCGGGCCAGAATGACGCCCAAAGCCAGAATCCGCAAGAAGTAACGCTGGCAGCAACACAAACGGCAATCCTGCCCCCGGTGCTCACGGATACGGTATTCGCACCCAGCAGCTTTTGGTATGCGGCGATCCCGGCAAATGCACCGCTGCATGCGAACTCGGCCGGTTTCGTCGCCGATTTCCTGCGCCAGAAGCAGGCCCATTACGGCACGGTCAAC
>JAUYNR010000028.1 GCA_030698225.1 Oxalobacteraceae bacterium
TTAACGTCGCCGCCTCTTCACTAGTGAGAACGATTTCGGGTGCTACTCGCACGATAATCCTCCAGTATTTACATGGAAAAACATACTGAAGTGTCGCAGCTTTTATAAGCTCCATCAAGAGCGCTGCACTACACTAGTGTAGGGCGGGTCCCACCCGCCATTCGCGCTGGCGCATGCGGCTGAAAGGGATCGCCGAAAACGTGGCCAGGGCGGAGCAAATCGCCTTCCTGCTGGACCAGAAATGCGACCAGATGCAGCGCTATTATTTTAGAAAGTAGGGCCCGCTCAGAGCCTACGCTTGACGTATATCTGTGAGAGTTTCACCCGCCCTACCAAAAGCTTCTTATTTTGCGTAAGTCCTACGTCCGCTTGCGCGGCAGTTCCGATGGCCGGTAATTGCTGAAGTGGCCTTCGCGCGCCGCCTGGGCGCGTGCGCGCGAGATCAGGTCGGCACTCTGGCCGGGTGCCGCCGGGGCTGAAATCTGTTTTTTCACATCGGCCCTGCCGCAGGCCGGCACGCTGGAGGAGCGCACCAGCCGCTCGAAGCGGTTGTCGCAGGCTTTGCAGTGGAAATCGAAGATAGGCATTGCTTGTTCCTTATTCGATGCCTTCCATGCGCGCTTTTTCGATCACCGCCAGACGCAAGCGTTCCATGATGGCCTTCGGGTTGTCATCGAAGACATTTTTTGCGCGGAACAGCGCCGAATTGGCGGTGCCCGCTTCAAACAGAGTCAGCGGCAGGCGGCCGGCCATGTGGGTGGCGTTGGGCACGGCTTTCAGGATTGCCGCGCGGTTCGGGTGTTCGATCAGTTCGATCAGCGTCTCGGTCTCGAGCTTGCCGTCGAGGTAAATCGCGGCACCGATTACTTCCACCTTGAGGCCGCCTTCGGTGGTTTTGATGTAGGTGTTCATGGTAGTCATGATGTATTTCCTTTACATTAGGGGGGCGGGGTAATCGTCCCGGCGCACCGGTGTCGGCGGCCGGGGTCAAATGGTGAATGCAAACAGCTCGGGCTGGTTCTGGCGGTAGATCTGCAGCCACATCAGCGTGGCAGGCACCAGCGAGCGCAGCGCGAACCACACCGCATCATCCGCGCCGGCCTGGCCTTGAGGCAGTGCGCGCCGCAGCGTGCCCCAGCCATCCCATTCCAGTTCCGGCAGCAGCAGGCGCGATTCGGCGGGCACGCAGTCGATGGCGCCGGCCATGATCAGCATCTGGCGCTGCACTTCGCTGCGCGTCAGGCGCGAGGCCAAAAATTCGGCCCGCTCCACATCCTCGCCCAAGATCATCACCGCAGTGCCGGCTTCTTCAATGATCGCAAACAACGCGCTGTTCAACATCCGTTTTCTCCCAAAAATCTTGTGCGGCCAGGCGCGCATCGCGCTGCCGTGTACAAGCAACTAGCAAGTGGCGTGCCGACCCGGAGCGGCGGCAGAAAATCCGGTATCGAGCGGGGACGCCGGCTGCGTCGCCTCATGCACTGCGCGATTGGCGACAATCGGCGCCCGCCGGACCGTAGTGATTGTCGGATTTCAGACAATCCCTACCACAACAGCGGCGGCTGCCTTGTCACGCTGCGCCGTAAATCAATCGCTTGGCATGTGCGGCGCATGGCATCGTTCTTGCGACCTTGCGTTTTTTATTTGTCCTGGAACCCCGCAATGAAACCGCAACTCGATTGGTCTGCCTACGATAGCTACGGTGCCGGCGACGCCTTCGCGCAATTGCCGGCCGAAGGCGGCGCATACGGCAAGGCGGCGGCCTTGTGCATCGGCACGACTGCGCGGCAGGGTCGGATTGCCGCGTAGAATGACGAAAGGCTTAGCATCTCTGCTAAGCCGTTGAATTTTCAATGACTGTCGCACGTTGCCGACAAAAAGCGAATAGAGGAATCCATGAACTCGCCCAATATCTCCCGCTTTATTCCGCGTGGTTTGATTCTGACGCAGGAGCAGACTGCTATCCAGTTGGCTCAGAATAAAGTGGTGATAATCGATGCCAATGCTGGGGCCGCGAAAACGACTACCTTGGCGATCCGGATCGGCGAAGCGGTCGCGCGCAATCTGGCGCCTGAACTGATACTTGCGCTTGTATTCACGCCGGAAGCACGCGATGTTATGCGTCAGCGTCTGCTTGATGTCGGCATCCCGTACGCCACCGCAGTGCGCATCGAGGTCGCGACATTCGAAGACTTTGCCAGCAAAGCGCTCATGAAAATTGACGGCGGCGACACGAAGCGCTGCCCGCGTGCAAAGGATTTGAAAAAATATGTGCTGGCTGCGATTGAACAGGTCAGCCGGCACTATTGTGGCAAAGTCGAGTTTCTCGACCTCAGAACGCATAACATCGCGATCAGCCAGTTTCTGGACCTGCAATTGGAGCTGAAAGCGACCTTGGCGCTGGATGGCGACTTCGAATTCATGGGCTTGGAGGAAGTGGCTGAGATTCTGAACGTGCCGCTTACGGATTACTTGACGACACGCGAATATGAGCGAATCAGGCTCGGCAGTTCGGAGGAAACCCTGTTTCGCGGGCCATTTGACGCGACCTACGATCTTGCGCGGAACCTCTCTCTGACGCCGGAACTGGCGCAAGATTTTCCGGCATACCGGGTGATCGTTTGCGACGAATTGCACGATTTGAACGAAGCGGCGTTCAAGATTCTGAACGCTTTACTCAACCGGCCACAATGTTATTTCGTCGGGGCCGGTGACAAGGATCAGGTGATTCACTCCAAGCTGGGAGCCAGTCATGAATACTTGGAGCGGCGCTTTGCACAGAGCTATCCTGGCCAGGCGCGCTACCCTCTTACCCTCAGCTATCGGTACGGCCCCCGCTTGGCCTATGCGATGGCCGAGTTCAAACAGAAGACGGTCGATTCAAGCTTGCCGTTGCAAACGCAGATCAAGCAAAGCCATTATGAAGCGACGGCCGAGGCGTGCGCTGGGCGCGTGGTTGAGGCTATTTTGCAATGGAAAAGCGAGAAATTGCCGCTTGACGGCTGCGCCATCCTGATTCGCGATCGCCATCAGTCTGTCTTCATCGAAAACGCGTTGTTGAAAGCGCAGATCAGCTACCGCACGCAGGAGATGGCTGGCTATCTTCAGCGCGAGGAAATCCTGTTTCTCAGAGGTATGATCGCCATCGCGCTCAAGAATCTTGCTTCGGTGAAGTCCTACGAAGTGCGCACCGCAATTGTCGAGGCGCTTTCAATTTTCGGCGAGGTCGAACTTTCGCCGCAACAGATTGAGCAGGCCAAGTACGCTGTCGCCAAAGATCCCGAAAGCCTGAATAATTTTTTTGGCATACGGATCAAACGCGGCGACGGCGAAAGAGAATCGAAACAAATCGAGGACATGGTTGAATACGTCAAGAGTGTGCCGCCGGACACGATGGCCGATGTCGTGCTGCGTGAAATATGTACGCAGATGCATCTGGAGGAGGCCGCCAAGCGCATTTTTGTGCGGCCGTATGACGCCAGTGTGGTATCAAAGTCGATCGCAGGCTTCCTTGCGGCGGCGGCTAACTCGGGCTTGAATCTGCGCGATTTTTCTGAGTCGTTAAATGCGGCCGAAGCGTTTGCGACCCGGAAAAGGGAGAAGACTTTTGTGACGCTCGAGTGCGTCGCTAACGCCAAAGGGAAAGAATTCGACCACGTGATCATGCCGTTCCTAGAAGTCGACGAATTTCCGCATCCGATGTGCGGGCGCATGGAAGAAGAGAACCTGTTTTATGTCGGCGCCACACGCGCAAAGTCGCGCTTGACCCTGATTTCTCCATTGGACGAGGAAAAACGTAGTCCATTCATCCGGCAGATGAAACTCGCTAGTTCTCTGGTGCGTGCGAACACTGCTGTGCGTACCAATGAAGCGCAGGCGAGCGCGCTCCCACCCAGCCGCCATGACCTGAAAGTACCCTACGCAGAAAGGGGTTTGGTCAAGGCATTGGGCGCCGATTGGGATTCGACGCGCAAGATATGGTATGTGAAAGTGGGCGTGGATATGAAGCCGTTCGCCCATTGGCTGCGTACCTGAGGTTATGATGCCAACTCGACTTGGTACTCCGCCAATTTCGCTCTGCGACGATAGTATCGTTGGCACACTGAGTCATCGCGTACGTTGGACTATCGGTAGGTTGGTGCTGAGCTTGCGAAGCCCAACATTCGTAAGCGATATCTGCATGTTCCAAATGTTGGGCTTCGCAAGCTCAGCACCAACCTACCGTTCTTTACCCGGCAAGCGCATAGTCATTGCGTGTTTTATCTTGGGTATAAGCGAAAATACCAGCTTTCCCGCACGGATTTGTTGCGCTTTAAAAAATACACCTTGCAGTATTATTTAAGGCTCGGTACAACTTTTTGCCCTCCGCCATCGCCTCCGCCGGCCGCCTCAGCGATAGCCTTCCTCGCGCAGCACGCGCTGCACCACCGGGCGCGCCAGCATGCGCTGGTAATGCGCGACGCAGTGCGGCGGCAGCGCGATCTTGAGCTTGTCGGCCCAGAATTCGACATAGAACAGCGCCGCGTCGGCGATCGAGAAGCGGCCCGCCACATACTCGCGTCCGTCCAGCGCGCCGTTCATTACCGCGAAACCGCGCTCGACTATCTGCTGCCCGCGCGCCTTGACCGCGGCATGCTCGTCCGGGTTGCTGCTGAAGGTGTCGGTGGTGAAGATGCGCGCGAAACCCTGGCCGTGGATGGTGCCGACCACGTAGGCCATGGCTTCGATCACGCGCGCCTCACCCTCCGCATCGTCCGGCAGCAGCTTCGATTTCGGCGCGCTGCGCGCCAGCCACCAGGCGATCGCCTGGAACTCGGTCAGCACCGAGCCGTCGTCGCGCACCAGGGTCGGGATGGTCGCCTTCGGGTTGAGCGCGAGGTAGTCGGGTTTGGTGTGGTCACCCGCCGGCAGGTTCACGATGTAAGCCTCGAAAGGCCGGTCGATTTCCTCCAGCAGGATGTGGATGCCGGTGCTGCAGGAGCCGGGCGTCATATACAGTTTCATGGGCAGGGTCCAAGTGTGCGCTAGCGCAGCGCGAGGTGGATGTCGACGTCGCGCCGCAGCCAGCCGCGGGTCATCGCGTGCCAGGCCGCATAATTTGCCTCGTCCCAAATCAGGCAATTCAATGCATCCTGCCTGCTGAGCTCGACATCCTTGCAGCGCTTGTCGTTGGACGCCGCGCATTCGAGCGGGTCGGCCTGGCGGCGCTCGAATAATTCCCGGGCCGCCGCCGCGCCTGCCGCAATCTCGTCCGCCGATGCGAACTCGATATCCTTGCCTTCAAAACTGATGCTTGCCTGCATGGTCATCTCCTTAGATTAGTCTGGATCATCCTAAGCCGGACGAGCGGGAATACGTAGGTTGGGCTAGGTTTTATCAGCCCAACATTGTGCGCAGAATGTTGGGCTGATAAAACCTAGCCCAACCTACAAAAACTGCATCTCATGGCAGTCGAACAATATCCATGCCGCGAAATACCGAACAGCGCTGGAACGCCTCCAGCGTCGGCGCCAACTTTTTCTGGTGGCAGAATTTGGCCACCAGCTTGCTCAAGCCCTTGATGTCGCGGCCGCTGGCAGCCGGAAACGATTCGACCAACTGCTCGATCAGAGCATGCTCGACAACGAGCTCGAACTGCGCGGTCATCACTTGCCAGATCTGGCGGCGGGCGGCGCCGTCGGGTGGCGAAAACTTGATCATCGCGATGCAGCGCGACACGATCGCTTCGTCGATGTCGTCGACCCGGTTGGTGGTCAAGAACAGCAGCCCGTTGAAATATTCCAGCACGCGCAGGAACACCCCGACCACCGCATTCATCGCGATGTTGTCGTCGCGCCGCTTGATGTAGACATCGGCTTCGTCGATCAGCATCACCGCGCCCCAGTGCTGGGCGCGCGTCAGCACATCCTTGAGCGCGCTTTCCATCGCCGCC
This sequence comes from Oxalobacteraceae bacterium, assembly GCA_030698225.1. Classification (GTDB taxonomy): domain Bacteria; phylum Pseudomonadota; class Gammaproteobacteria; order Burkholderiales; family Burkholderiaceae_D; genus AVCC01. Next base: position 5,933 of record JAUYNR010000028.1, read on the forward strand.
ACATTCAGCCCGAGCTGGCCCGAGTGCACCCGGTATAGCGGGCGCCGGATGATTTCGGAATAGACTTCGGCGGTCAGGGTCTTGCCGACGCCGGGCGGGCCGGCGCACAGCACCGTGGTGCCGCCGGATTTGCCGGCCACGATATCGTCCATCAGCAGATCCATTTCCGCGGTCAGGATGTCGATCAGGTCGGTTTGTTCCTGCGGCAGGATCAGCTTTTGTTTCAATTCCGGCTGGTAGCGGTAAGGCTGCATGTCGTCCGCATGCACCCACAGGTAGTGATGCAGGTCGAGGTGGAACATCAGGATGTAGGGATGCACCGGCAGCTGCGAGAACAGGCCCTTGGGCCGCGTGGCTTGCAACTGCTTGACTTCATCTTCGGCGTCGTAGCGGTTGCTCTTGGCCGCCTTGTCCAGGTAGTGTCCGAGGATGTCGCCGGTCGCGTCCAGGGTCAGTGCACGGGTGGCGAGGATGCTTTCGTCGTAGGCGGCGATCAGCTCGGGCGTTTCTTTCAGGAAGCCTTTGGCGACAAAGATTTCACTCACAGTCCGGTGCACGACGTCGCTTTCGGAAATCCGGATCGTGACCGGCGCCAGCGCGCCTTTGGCATTGGCTTTCAGATCGATGAAGACCTTGCCGGACTCGTCGTTGGAGGACGGCGTGAAGTCGAGCCGGGTCACCACGTAGGGTAGCGGCTTGCTGGTCACATGCGCGGTAAACAGCCAGCCGCGGATGGCGCCGGTCATCAGAAAGCGCGCGATGGCCGGCACCACCATTTCCAGATTGGCGGCCGTGAAGCGGGTGCCATCGTCGTTCAGCGCTTGCTGCAGCGTGGCAAGCTGGGCCGCGCGCCCCTGCATCGCGGGTCCGGCCTGCCGGTACAGATTGCCGAGAAAGCCGATCTGGGCGTCCGACAACTGGCGGAACCGCAGCTCGACCTTGTCGCCGAAGCGCAGTTGATCCTGCATGCCCGCCAGTTGCGGGAAGGCGACGATCATTGCTTCGGCATAGGGCCGCTCGATCTGGAGCTTCATTGTGTGTGAAGCTCTAGATAAAGCTCGGCGTCTTGCGCGGCGCGCGGTCGGTCTTGACGTCGCTTAGCACTTGCCGTTGTCCGACCGTGCCGCATTTGTAGCAGCGCCCCAGCACGGAAAATGCCTGGTTTGAGCAGGTGTGGTCCTTCGATTGTTCGCATCCCTCGCTGTCGCAATGCGTGCATTTGTACAGCGTTCCATTGCATTGCAAGTTGTTTGTCTTGCGTTCGCCGTCACATAAAGCCATGATTGTTTCCTTCAGGTTTAGTTAAAAAAATTACGTCTCGCTTTGCTTGCGCCCCGGCCCCGGGGCGGCATTTACCCGTTCGGGCCTTCCAGAATTTCCAGCGCAATCAGTTGTCCGCGCAGCGCCTCGTGCCCCCAAAAGCCTTCCCGGCTGTTGAAGACCGGATCGTTGTCGAGCGCCGCGGTGGCCTGCGTGTCCGACCAATAGATGCTGCAGGCTTTCAGGCGCTGCGCCAGGGCGGCGGCGCAGGCCGCCGACTCGCTCACCGCCTGCGCCTGAAACACGCCGGCGCCCAGCAGATAGTCGGCCCGGTACAGCGGCGTGTCCCAGCCATGCAGGTCGGCCAGGCTGCAGATCGACGGGAACTTGTCGCGCACGTCGGCCGCATCGGGTGTGGTGTCGAGCATGTCGAGCAGCTCGCGCGGGCTCGCCACATCGAATATCTCCCACTCCGGGCGCGTATCGCTTGCATACACCTTGCGCGCAAAGTCCTGGTAATCGAACGCGAACCATGCGCGCGCCTTGCCTTGTTCGGGAAATTCGACAACATAGATCATCTGCTGCTCCTTTGGATTTCCGGTTCGGGTGTGCGGCCGGCGGGTAGCGGGAAAATCCGCTCGGCCGCTTCCAGCGCGCCTTCCAAGTAGCCGGGTGCATGCTGCGCGGTTTCCGCGCCGCAGAAATAGAGCTTGTCGCGCCACCAGGGCAGGCGCAGCGCGGCAGTGTCGCCGGCCGCATGGCCTGCATCGGGCGCGCTAAGGTCCAGCGCGCTGCAGGTATCGGCCTGCTCGGCCCAGTCCTGCATGTGCTGCACGCCGGTGTCCGCTTCGGCGCCGAATAACTGCGCCAGCTGGCTGGAAATCAACAGCGGCAGGCCGGCCTTGAAAGAGGCGCGCTGCGCCGGCGTCAGCGCGATGAATGCGCCCAGTGCCGCCTGGCCGGCGCTCGCATCGCAGGCGTCGAAAACCTCGCGCAGCACGACCTGGCTATGATCGGCGAAGGCGTTGCCCGACAGCCCGGCATCGCGCCAGAACGGCCGCCGGTAAGTCGCCACCACCTTGGCTTGCGCCGCCATCCAGGTCGGGGTTGCGCGCATTGTGTGGCGTAGCGATTCATCCAGCGCCGGCTCGAAACGCACATGCTGTTCCAGCAGCCGCGGCGGCAGCGCCAGTAGCACCCGGCGCGCGATAACAGGCGCGGTGCCGGTGCCGTCGCGGAAATGCAGTTCGACATGATCGGCGCGTTCGACCAGCGCGGCCAGCGCGTGCCCCAAGTGCAGCGCGGCGCCAGGCAGTTCGGCTGCCAGCGCTTGCACCAGGCTGGCCATGCCGCCGGCGAGGCGCCGGGCGCCTTCATGTACCGATTTATTTTCGTAGCGATCGGGCGGCCGCGTGGGATCGGTCAGGCTCAGCACTGCTGCGCTGTCGTGCTGCGGGAATGTGCTCAAGCCCAGCGTGGCAATCAGTTGCGTCATGCGCGGCTGGGTGTGCGGCCAATACCAGGTCGGCCCGAGATCGAGCGCCATGCCGCCATCGGCGCCGGGCACGCTGTGTATGCGCCCGCCGAGCCGCTCGCGCGCTTCGAACAGCGCGAAGTTCTGCCCCTGTTGCTGCAGGCTGCGCGCTAGCACCAGTCCGCACAAGCCGCCGCCAATGATTGCCGTGTCCAGCATGGTTCATCCTCGCTGTGGAATACGATGTTGTCGTCGCAAATTCCGTTCCATCCCCGTTTGCGGCGCCGTGCGCCTGGCGCCAGTGCATTCTCTGGCGGGTTTGTCGCATTTGCGACAAGGCTGCTTCGCCAAAGCCGACACCAGTCGCTCAATAGCCGATAGTGAAGCGCTGGCCGGCATGCTGCGGGTTTTCCAGCTCATCGATCATCGCGACCGCATAGTCTTCCAGCGAGATATTGGAAAGGCCATGTTCGTCGGTGATCAGCTGATCATCATCGAGGCGAAATGAGCCGGTGCGCTGCCCGGGATCCAGAATCGCGGGTGGCGTCAGCACCGTCCATTGCAGATCGGCCTCGCTGCGCAACTGTCGCAGCACTGCGCGGCTGGCGCGCGCCGTCGCCTTCATCTCCTGCGGAAATTCCGCGGTATCGAGCAGGTCGAGATGGGGCGCGATTTCCAGCGTGCCGGCGCTGCCGACCAGCAGCAGACGGGCAACGCCGGCCTGCTTGACCGCGGCAATGATGGCTTGCTCGCCCGCCAGCTGCAGGTCGCCGCTTTCCGACGTACCCCAGCCCGGATGAAAAGCATCGATCACCGCATCGTGGCCAGCCACCAGCGTGGCGATGGCCTCCTGGTCGAACACGTCGCCTTGGGCCGGATGAAGCTGCGCCACCTGCGGCAGCCGTTCCAGATGGCGCGCGATGGCGGTAACTTCGTGCCCGCGCTGCAGCGCTTCGATCATCATGCGCGAACCGACATAGCCGGTGGCGCCTATCAGTGCGACTTTCATGCGATACCTCCGGCGCTCTGCGCTTGAGTTGATGGGTGCAGGCAGGCCTCGGCATCGCTTGCCGCCAGCTTGCGCATGGTGGCCGGTGCAAGGCCGATCCAGGCGTCGATAATCTCGGGATCGAAGCCGCATTTGCAGCTGCCGGCCGCTTCCAGCAACGGGCGGCGGATCAGCAGCGGGTCCGCCAGCATCAGCGCCAGCGCGCCGGCTTCATCCTGCTGGTGTGGCAGCAGCAGGCCCGACTTGATGCGGGGCGCCGCGCGGTTGAACCATTCGGCCACCGGCAGCGTGCCGAAAAACGCCCGCAGGCGCGCGCTCGTCCAAGCCTCGGTCAGCAGGTTGCAGGCGATTACGGTGTGGCCGGCCGCCGTCAGCCACTGCTTCTGGCGCGCGTTGTTGCCGCAGCCCGGCTTTTCGTAAAAGATCACTGTGGTTTCCATGTCGCTTCCTTTCAGGTAAGGCTTTCCTGCCGCTGGCGCCGTGCCGCATTGCTCAGCAACTGCAGGCACTCGATGTTGGCTGCCATGTCGAGCGCGCTGAAGTCATCCAGCGATGTCAAGTCCAGGCTGGCACCGCCGACCAAAAGACGGATCAGGACCTCGGTCTTGCCGCTGGACGCCGCATACATCAGGCAGGTGGCGCCGTTGTCGTTCTGGCGGTCGATCTCGATACCGCCGGCGATCAGCAAATCGATCAGTTCCACCTTGCCGGAATAGCAGGCCAGCCACAACGCATTATTGCCGTCGCCATTGGTCGCCTGCAGTGGCGCGCCGCAGCGGATCAATTCGTCGGCGATCGCCAGCTCGCCCAGTTGGCAGGCGCGCATCAGCGCGGTGTGGCGGTTCTCGACCGTGGCCGCCAGGTCGTCGAGCGGGAAGCCTTGCTCGCTCAGCCATGTTCCCAGCGCGGCCGAGAGTGGCACTTGGTCGGCCTTGGCCGTCAGGTGGCTGCGCCAGGCTTCATAGCCGCCGATCAGGTCATACACTTCGCGGTAGCCGAAGTCGGCCAGCGTCTGCGCATAGGTCCGGCTGGCATGGCCGTGGTAGCAATACACCAGCATCGGCTCGTGCTTGATCTTGCTGCGCACCGCTTGGTCCAGTTCGGCACTGCCGAAATGGGTGGCGCCTGGAATGCAATCGCGCGCGAAGGCGTTTGCATCGCGCACGTCGAGCACCCGGAGCTGCGGGCGCCTGAGCAGCGCTTCGGCTTCGGTCGCGTTTAGCCGGGTAAATCGCGTTTCACTTTTCATCGCATTTCCTTGCATGGTGTGTCATTGGTTTGCATCCGGCGGAGGATATGGCGGCAGGCTGACGATGCGGGCGTCCATCAGCGGCGCCCCCACCGTGAAGTGGTACAGCGACTGGAAGCTGCGATCGGCCAGTCCCAACAGCGTATGGCAGTCGTCGTCGATGAAGCAGCCGATACCGGTGCCGCGCATGCCCGCCGCTTCCGCTTCCAGGTACAGAGCCTGGCCGAGCTGGCCGGCTTCCCGGTACAGATCGCGGTAGCGCCACGGCGCGGGCCGCAGCACGGGCTCGAATTCGGCCAGCATGGCGAGCGCAAATGCGCCGTCGGCGGCAATCGCCTGGCGGCAGTTCATCATGCGCGCGATGCCCGCCAGATCCTGCCGCAGCAGCAGGTACAGCGGCAGCTGCGCCGGCGCGTCATCGACGCCGGCCCAAGTGAAGCTGGAGGACAGCGCGGCGCGCAATTGCCGTTCGCCGGCCGTGCTGCGCGGCAACGCATACAGTCCCGGCGCCAGTCCTTCGACGCGGTGCACGAACAGGACCAGGTGGATGTGCGGCGTGCAGCCGTCATCCCAGGGCGCGCCGGCGCGCGGCAGCAGCGCATCGAGCAGCCGGTAAAAACGCGTCTGGTCGAGCATGGCACCGCGCTCGAATTGTTGGGCGCTGCGGCGCTGGCGGATCAGCGTGGAGGCGGCCGCGCGTCATCGATTGCATCCGGCGCGCTGGCGGCGGCCGGCTTGCGGCTGGCGCGCGCAACCTCGTCAATCAGCGGCCAGCGGTACATCGGGTGCGGATCGAGCAGATTGGCGCGCCCGCTCCAGGCGCCGCTGGTGGTGTCGGGCAAGCCGGTGCCAGGCAGTGCTTGATCTTTGGTCGGGCCGGGCACCAGCCGCAGCAGCAGTTCGGCTTCCTCGCGTTCGGCGCGGCCGAAGTCGGCGTCTCGGTGCAGTCCCAACAGGGCGGCCAGTTCATCGGTCGCCATGTTATCGACACCCTGCAGCGACCAGCCGAGCGCGGCGGCGGCAAAGCGCAAGGCGCCCAGCGCATCGGGCAGCGCGATGCGCGGCGCGCCGGCGAATTCCCGGAACGGATTGGGCTGCGCATCCCAGTCGAGCGTGTCGGGCCCGGCGGCGTAGCGCTCGCGCCGGTGCTTGCTGCGCTCGTGATAGGACAGGATGCGCGCGAGCGCATCCGGCTCCATCCGAACGGTTTCGGTGGGGTGGTTCATTAAACCGGGCGGTTTTCCTTGATCTTGATCGGGCCCATCACCTTCAAGCCTTGCTCGAAACTGATTTCCTCGAACTTTTGATTGAAGCGCGCGGCGGCGTCGGCGATCGCCAGCACTTTGGCGCCGGTATCGAGCTTCTTGAGGTCGATGCGCTCGATGCGGAACAGGTCGAGCAGTTCATTGTAGACGGTCGATTCGTCCAGCGGCAGCACGTAGAAGGTGGCGCCGCCGTAGGGGATCTGGTAACGGTTCGTGATATCGAGGTTGCTGGCGAAGAAAAAGTACTTGCCGTCAGCGGCCAGCTTGTCGCCCAGCACCTCGCACAACAGCTGCAAGTGTTCCAGCGAGGTCGCCATGCCGGCCAGGAAGGGGATGGTCGCGGCGCCGGCGTCGGCCACCGTCATCACCTGGTCGAGCTTGATTTCGGGTGGGCGCTTTTCATCGGCCATGCAGGCATGGAACTTGAGGGCGATTTCGCCGCGGAAGGCGAAGCGCCCGGCGCGCGCGGTCGCGCCCTTGAATACAGGGCTGAGCAGGCGTGCTTGGGCATCGATTTCGGCTAGAGGGGTTGCGCTGAAAGTGGTCATGAAAGGCTCCTTATTGATTGCATAAAAAATCGGCGGTTTTAAATAATGCTGCGCCCAGTTGTGCGCGCAGTGTTTCGTCTTCCACTTGCTCGGCCAGCGCCTGCGTCATGCATGCCATCCAGGCGTCGCGCGCGGCGCTGTCGATGGCAAATGCCATGTGGTCGCGCCGCAAGCGCGGCGGGCCGATGCGTTCGGCATACAGCGGCGGGCCGCCCAGCCAACCGGACAGGAACATGAACAGGCGTTCGCGTGATGGCGTCAAATCGGCTGGGTGCATGGCGCGGATCGCGTGCGCCTGCGGCAACTGGTCCATCAGCTGGTAGAAGCGTTCGACCAGGCGTTGCAGCGCGGCTGCGCCGCCAAGCTGGTGGTAATGCGGGTTGGCCGGGGGCGCTGCGATCGGCAGCAAATCGACGGGCAGCATGGGGGAGTTCATCGCTGCTTACGCCACGGCCACTGGAATGCCCAGCGCGGCGCGCCGGCCGAGCTGGCCATCGACCTTGCGGCGCACAGTTTCCAGCTTCAGCGGCCGCAGCAGCGTGGCGTTGGCGCCCAGCGCCAGCGCTTGCTTGACCTCCTCTTGTTCGATGGAGTCGCAGACGATCAGGATTTTCAGGTCGGCGTGCTGCGCCTTCAGGCGCGTGACCGCGTCGGCGCCGTCGGCGGCGATGCTGCCGGCGCCCAGCAATATCAGCTGTGGCGGCCAGTCGCGGCCCTTGGCCAGCGCGCTGGCCACGTCCGGCAGCACATGGGTTTCGCATTCGTCGGCCAGCATGAACTGCAACGCCATGCTGCTGATGTCGTCGCTGTCGATAACGAAAACGCGCTTGTTTTCGACGGCGCGCTGGCTGTCTACGCCTATTTGCATGGTCGGCTCCTGTATATGGATAAATGGCTTGCGGGTAATGAAGAAGGAACTATCCACGGACATTAGCAAGCTTCGTTCCCGCTGCCTCAAGCGGGCGCGGCGCAATGCGCGGAGCGCCGGTTTGAGAGTGAAGGCCGGCGTTGCGCATGCCCATGCGCCGCGGCTGCCGCAGCGCCGGCTTGTATTGTTCCCTACAGTGTTGGGTGCCGTTTGTGCGGTTTGCAACACGCCAGCCGGGGTCCAGTAGAAAAGAGTATATGCAAATAAAATCAATGACTTAGCATCGATTTTCAGCGGTGGCACGGCAATTGCAAAGAGGAGGGAGCAGCAATGATGTTTTGCCGAATGCGACTTGATACGAAGACCTATAAAAGTTTCGAAGCGGCGTCCAAACGGCTGCAAATGGTACTGAAAAAACTGCTTGGAACGAAACCTTAACCTGTTTATTTTAGGAGAATCAAATGGCTGCACTAAGACAAATCGCTTTTTACGGCAAGGGTGGGATTGGCAAATCCACCACGTCGCAAAACACCCTTGCTGCGCTGGCGCAGATGGGTCAGAAAATCCTGATCGTCGGTTGCGACCCTAAGGCCGATTCGACCCGCCTGATCTTGCATGCTAAAGCACAGGACACCATCCTCTCCCTCGCCGCCGAAGCTGGTTCGGTCGAGGATCTGGAGCTCGAAGATGTGATGAAGGTCGGTTACGAAGATATCCGTTGCGTCGAATCCGGCGGCCCGGAACCTGGAGTCGGCTGTGCAGGCCGCGGTGTGATCACTTCGATCAATTTCCTGGAAGAAGAAGGCGCGTATGACGGCGCCGACTATGTGTCCTACGACGTGCTGGGTGACGTTGTCTGCGGCGGCTTCGCGATGCCGATCCGTGAAAACAAGGCGCAGGAAATCTACATCGTGATGTCCGGCGAAATGATGGCGATGTATGCCGCCAACAATATCGCCAAGGGCATTCTGAAGTACGCCCACTCCGGTGGCGTGCGTCTGGGTGGTTTGATCTGCAACGAGCGCCAGACCGACAAGGAACTGGAACTGGCCGAAGCGCTGGCGGTGAAGCTGAATACCAAGCTGATCCATTTCATTCCACGCGCCAACATCGTGCAGCATGCCGAATTGCGCCGCATGACGGTGATCGAATTCGCACCGGAATCGGCACAGGCCGAGGAGTACCGCACCCTGGCCAAGAAGATCCATGCCAACGCCGGTCAGGGCACGATCCCGACGCCGATCACGATGGATGAGCTGGAAGACTTGTTGATGCAACATGGCTTGATGCCGGTTATCGACGAGACCCTGGTCGGCAAGTCGGCCGCCGAACTCGCAGCCGCAGCCTAAGCAGCAAGCAACAACCACGCGCACCACGCCACACCGGCGTGGTGCGCGGGCAGGGCAACACAAGCGCTTTTCACAGGGCTCTCGCGCACTTCGAGCGTAAGAAAAGCCTGACAGTCTCGTTTTTATTTGGAGGGCACATGAGCCTCACAGTTGAAGAAACCAACGCACGCAACAAGGAATTGATCGATGAGGTCCTCAAGGCCTATCCGGAGAAGACCGCCAAGCGCCGCGCCAAGCACCTGAGCACGCAAGAGGAAGGTAAGTCCGATTGCAACGTCAAGTCCAACATCAAGTCGATCCCTGGCGTGATGACCATCCGCGGTTGCGCCTACGCTGGTTCCAAGGGCGTGGTCTGGGGTCCGATCAAGGACATGATTCACATCAGCCACGGCCCGGTCGGCTGCGGCCAGTATTCGTGGGCGGCGCGCCGCAATTACTACATTGGCACTACCGGCATCGATGCCTTCGGGACCATGCAGTTCACCTCCGATTTCCAGGAAAAGGATATCGTGTTCGGCGGCGACAAGAAGCTGGAAAAGGTCATGGATGAAATCCAGGAACTGTTTCCGCTCAACAAGGGTATCAGCGTACAGTCCGAATGTCCGATCGGCCTGATCGGCGACGACATCGAGGCGGTGTCGAAGAAGAAATCCAAGGAATACGATAACCACACCATCGTGCCGGTGCGCTGCGAGGGTTTCCGCGGCGTGTCGCAATCGCTCGGCCATCACATCGCGAACGATGCGATCAAGGAATGGGTGTTCGACAAGATGGATCCGAACAAGAACCAGTTCGAACCCACCCCGTACGACATCGCCATCATCGGCGACTACAACATCGGCGGCGATGCCTGGGCTTCCCGCATTCTGCTGGAAGAAATGGGCTTGCGCGTGATTGCGCAGTGGTCCGGCGACGGCACCCTCGCTGAGATGGAAAACACGCCGAAAGCCAAGCTCAACGTGCTGCATTGCTACCGTTCGATGAACTACATCTCGCGTCATATGGAAGAGAAGTTCGGCATTCCCTGGGTCGAGTACAACTTCTTCGGGCCGTCCAAGATCGAGGCATCGCTGCGCGAGATCGCCGGCCACTTCGACGACAAGATCAAGGAAGGCGCAGAGCGTGTGATCGCCAAGTACCGTGCCTTGACAGAAGCAGTGATTGCCAAGTACCGGCCGCGGCTGGAAGGCAAGACCGTGATGCTGTTCGTCGGCGGCCTGCGTCCGCGCCATGTGATCGGCGCCTACGAGGACCTTGGCATGAACGTGGTCGGCACCGGCTACGAGTTCGGTCACAACGACGATTACCAGCGCACCACGCACTACGTCAAGGATGGCACCCTGATCTACGATGACGTCACCGGCTTCGAGTTCGAAAAATTCGTCGAGAAGATCCAGCCCGACCTGGTCGGCGCCGGCATCAAGGAAAAGTACGTGTTCCAAAAAATGGGCGTACCGTTCCGCCAGATGCACTCCTGGGACTACTCGGGTCCGTATCACGGCTACGACGGCTTCGGCATCTTCGCCCGCGACATGGATATGGCGATCAACAGCCCGGTCTGGGGCATGACCAAGGCTCCGTGGAAAAGCTGAGATTTGCAAAAATGCTTGAAGTGATTTGACTGCCCACCTGCCCTCCCTTTGAGGGGAGGGCAGGGTTGGGTCGATCAATTCGCTGTTGATTTGTAAATGGATTTACACATCATTCGATTTAAAGGAAAAACATCATGCCACAGAACCCCGACCACATCCTGGACCACGAGACCCTGTTCCGTCAGCCGGAATACGTGGAATTGTTCGAGAATAAAAAGAAGAATTTTGAATTTGCCGTTCCCGTGGAAAAAGTCCAGAACGTAAGCGAATGGACCAAGACCCTCGAGTACCAGGAAAAGAATTTTGCCCGGACAGCCCTGACGGTCAACCCGGCCAAGGCTTGCCAGCCGCTGGGCGCAGTCTTTGCCGCAGTCGGCTTCAAGAACACGCTGCCTTTCGTGCACGGCTCGCAAGGTTGCGTCGCGTATTACCGCTCGCACTTCTCGCGCCACTTCAAGGAACCGACTTCCTGCGTGTCGTCGTCGATGACCGAAGACGCGGCGGTGTTCGGCGGCCTCAACAACATGATCGACGGTCTGGCCAATGCGTACAGCCTGTACAAGCCGGAGATGATCACGGTATCGACCACCTGCATGGCCGAGGTGATCGGCGATGACGTCTCCTCCTACATCAAGAGTGCCAAGGAAAAGGGCAGCATCCCGGCGGAATACGATGTGCCGTTCGCCCATACCCCGGCCTTCGTCGGCAGCCATATTACAGGATACGACAATGCTTTGAAGGGCGTGCTGACCCACTTCTGGGACGGCAAGGCCGGCACCGTGCCGAAGATGGAGAGGGTACCTAACGACGCGATCAACTTCATCGGCGGCTTCGACGGTTTTGTGGTTGGCAACATGCCGGAAATCAAGCGCATTTTCAAGTTGATGGATGTCGAAGCCAACATCGTGTGCGATCCGTCCGACGTCTGGAACACGCCGACCGACGGCGAGTTCCGCATGTATAGCGGCGGCACCAGCAAGGAAACGACCAGCGATGCATTGCACGCCAAGGCCACCATCGTGTTCCAGGAATTTTGCACCCAAAAGACGGCCAAGTACATCGCCGAAAAAGGTCAGGAAGTCGTGTTGCTGAACCACCCGATGGGCGTGGCCGGCACCGATAAGTTCCTGATGGAAGTATCGCGTCTGACCGGCAAGCCGATTCCGGCCGAACTCGAACTCGAGCGCGGTCGCCTGGTCGATGCCATCGCCGATTCGCAAGCCCACTTGCACGGCAAGAAGTTCGCGATGTACGGCGATCCTGACGAGATGCTGGGCATGACGCAATTCCTGCTCGAACTCGGCTGCGAACCGACCCATGTGTTGTCGACCAACGGCGACGTCGAATGGGCGGCCAAGGTGCAGACGCTGTTCGATGCTTCTCCGTTCGGCAAGAATTGCAAGGTCTATCCGAAACGCGACCTGTGGCATATGCGCTCGCTGCTGTTCACCGAACCGGTCGATTTCCTGGTCGGTAACACTTACGGCAAGTATCTGGAGCGCGATTGCGGCGTACCGCTGATCCGCCTGGTATTCCCGATCTTCGACCGCCACCACCATCATCGCTTCCCGGTCTGGGGCTACGAAGGCGGAATGCGCGTGCTGGTCACGATCCTCGACGAATTCTTCGAGGCGCTCGATGCCAACACCATCGATACGGCGAAGACCGACTACTCGTACGACATCATCCGTTGACGGTGGCAGACCGTTCCCGCAGGGTGCCGCGGGAGCGGTCAGGCAACAAACCCGGATGCATTTGATCCGGGCCAGGATTTTCCACGAATGACGGAGGCGTTTCATGACTGCATTGAAAGCCAGGATCCAGGAAGTCTTCGACGAACCTGCGTGCGACAAGAACCAGGGCAAGTCGGAGAAGGAACGCAAGAAGGGCTGCACCAAGCAGCTGGCGCCTGGCGCTGCCGCCGGCGGTTGCGCGTTCGACGGCGCCAAGATCGCGCTGCAGCCTATCGTCGACGTGGCACACCTGGTGCATGGCCCGATCGCCTGCGAAGGCAATTCCTGGGATAACCGTCACGCGCTGTCGTCCGGCGTGCAGACCTATCGTACCGGATTTACCACCGACATCGGCGAACTCGACGTCATCTATGGCGGCGAGAAGCGCCTCTACAAGGCAATCCGCGAAATCATCGAGAAGTACGATCCGCCCGCGGTCTTCGTGTACCAGACCTGCGTCACGGCCCTGGTCGGTGACGATATCGAGGCGGTGTGCAAGGCCGCCAGCGCCAAGTTCGGCAAACCGGTCATTCCCGTCAACGCGCCCGGCTTCGCCGGCATCAAGAACCTCGGCAACAAGCTGGGCGGCGAAGCACTGCTCGATTACGTGATCGGCACCGCCGAACCGGAATTCACCACGCCTTACGACCTCAATATCATCGGCGAATACAACCTGTCGGGTGAGCTGTGGCAGGTCAAACCCTTGCTCGACGCGATGGGAGTGCGCATTCTGGCCTGCATCAGCGGCGACGCGCGCTACCAGGAAGTGGCGTATTCACATCGCGCCAAGGCGGCCATGATGGTGTGCTCGAAGGCGATGATCAACATCGCGCGCAAGATGGAAGAGCGTTATCAGATCCCGTTTTTCGAGGGCTCGTTCTACGGCATCGCCGACGTTTCAGATTCGCTGCGCGAGATCGCCAGATTGCTGGTGCAACAGGGCGCGCCGGACGACCTTATCGGCCGTACCGAAGCGCTGATCGCCGTCGAGGAAGCGCGCGCCTGGGCCCGGCTCGAACCGTACAAGGCGCGACTGGCCGGCAAGCGCGTGCTCTTGATCACCGGCGGTGTCAAGTCGTGGTCGGTGGTGGCGGCGCTGCAGGAAGTCGGGATCGAGATCGTCGGCACCAGCGTCAAGAAATCGACCAGGGAAGACAAGGACCGCATCAAGGAAATCATGGGCGATGAAGCGCACATGATCGACGACATGACGCCGCGCGAAATGTACGCGATGCTGAAAGAGGCGCGCGCCGACATCATGCTTTCGGGCGGGCGCTCGCAGTTCGTCGCTCTCAAGGCCAAGATGCCGTGGCTCGATATCAATCAGGAGCGCCACCATGGTTACGCAGGCTACGAAGGCATGATCAAGCTGGTCGAGGAAATCGATAAAACGCTGTACAACCCGGTGTGGCAGCAGGTGCGCCTGCCGGCACCATGGGAGTGAGGAATCGTCATGGCCATCGTCAAAACATCCTCCAAGGCAGCCGCCGTCAATCCGCTCAAGATGAGCCAGCCACTCGGCGCGACCTATGCTTTTCTCGGCATGAACCACTGCATGCCGGTGATGCATGGCTCGCAGGGTTGCACCTCGTTCGGCCTGGTGCTCCTGGTGCGCCACTTCCGCGAAGCGATCCCGCTGCAGACCACCGCGATGAACGAGGTCTCCAGCATCATGGGCGGGCTGGACAACATCGAGAAGGCGATTCTGAACATCCGCCAACGCGCCAAGCCGGATCTGATCGCGATCTGCTCCACCGGTCTGACCGAAACCAAGGGCGACGACGTCGACGGCTACCTGCAACTGATACGCCAGCGTCATCCGGATCTGGCCGACACCGCGTTGGTCTACGTCTCGACGCCGGACTATGTCGGCGCCTTCCAGGATGGCTGGGCCAAGGCGGTCGAGGCGATGATCCGCGCGCTGGCCGTGCCTGTTGCGGACAAGGATCCGAAGCAGGTCAATCTGCTGGCCGGCTGCCATCTGACCCCGGCCGATATCGAGGAAGTGCGCGAGATCATCGAATCGTTCGGCCTGTCGGCCATCGTGTTGCCCGACGTTTCGGGTTCGCTCGATGGCCACATGTCGGACCAATTCAGCCCGACCACCATGGGCGGCACCACGCTCGCGGACATGAAGGCGCTGGGCGGGTCGGTGGCGACGATCGCGATCGGCGAACAGATGCGTGCCAGCGCGCAAGCCTTGCAGGGCATCACCGATGTGCCATTCGTGCTGTTTGAGCGACTGACCGGGCTGGAAGTCAACGACCGCTTCCTGGCTTACCTGGCGCAGCTGTCGGGCGCGCCGATTGCGCCCAAGTACCGGCGGCTGCGCAGCCAGCTGCAGGATGCGATGCTCGATGCGCACTTTTTCTTTGGCGGCAAGAAGGTGGCGATCGGCGCCGAGCCGGACCTGCTGCTGGCGCTCGCTTCCTGGCTGATCGAAATGGGCTGCGAAATCAGCTGCGCGATCACCACCACCGGATCGCCCGCGTTCGCCGATCTGGCAGTCGGGCAAGTCTTGATCGGCGACCTGGAAGACCTGGAGCACGGCGCCGCCGGCTGCGACCTGATGATCACCCATTCGCACGGCCGGCAAGCGGCCGAGCGTCTGCATATCCCGTTTCACCGCGCCGGCTTGCCGCTGTTCGACCGCCTCGGCGCCGGACACCAGCTGTCGGTCGGCTACCGCGGCACGCGTGGCCTGATCTTCGAGGTCGGCAACCTGTTGCTGGCTGACGGCCACGCCGCCAATCCGGACACATGGCGCCTGCCGCAGGCTACGCTGGACAAGCTAGCCGCGCTGGCGCCGCTTCCTTCAACTTTTTCTCAAGGAGTCCCATCATGAAAGTCGCTTTTGCAACGCAAGACCTGCAGCGGGTCGATGCCCACTTCGGCTGGGCCAAGAATATCGCCATTTACGACATCACTTCGGCCGGTTACGCCTTCGTCGAAAACGTCAGCTTCGAGGGTGACTTGCAGGAGGACGGCGACGAAGACAAGCTGGCGCCGAAGATCGAGGCCATCAAGGATTGCGCGATCCTGTACGTGGCGGCGATCGGCGGCTCGGGCGCGGCGCGGGTAGTCGCCAATAAGATCCATCCGGTAAAGGTCAACCAGGCCGAACCCATCCTCGACATCCTCGACAGGCTGCAGGAAGTGGTCAACGGCACGCCGCCACCGTGGTTGCGCAAGGCACTGCAAAAGGGCCAGGAACATGAATTCAACTTTGAAGAAGAGGCAAGCCATGACTGAGGCAGCAACAGAAGCAACACTGGACGCGGGCAGCGCGCTCGCAACACCGTTCGTCAAGGAGCTGATCAAGCAATGGCGCGCGCAGGATACCCATGGTGCATGGAGCGGCAAGAGCGACGAGACGCTGCTGGCGCCCTACGTCATCACGCGCGAACAGCGCCGCGAGATGCCGATCATCGGCGACCCCGACCCGGAAACGCTGTGGCGGCTGGAGCTGTTCTACAACGCGGTGGGCCTGGCGATCGAGCGCCAGACCGGCAGCATCGCCACGCCGATGATGCACATGTCGCACGAAGGCTTCGGGCGGCTGGTGCTGATGGCGGGACGGCTGGTGGTGGTCAACAAGCACTTGCGCGACGTGCACCGCTTCGGCTTTGAAAGCATGGAGAAGCTGGCGGCCGATGGCGAGAAGGTGGTCGAATCCGGCGTGGAAATGATACGCAAATTTCCCGAAGTGGTGAACTACGGTTAGGGATAACTGTTCAGACCCAGGAATTGTTTTGTAGGAGCGGCTTTAGCCGCGATTGGGCGCAAACAATCGCGGCTAAAGCCGCTCCTACGGAATAGTTCGTTCATGCGTTGTGTGCGGGCTGAGCAGTTAGTGCGATTTTTGAAAACATCAATCTTAGGAGCATGAGATGCAGGAGCTGGAAGCGCTCAAGGCGCAAGTGAAGAAACTCAACCAGCAGGCCACGGCGCTGAAGATGGATTTGCACGACTTGTCGGAAGATCTGCCGACCGGCTGGGAAAAAATCCCCGAGCTGGCCAAGCGAACCTATGAAGCGCACGCCGCACTGATCGAGGCCCGCAAGGCGCTGGCCGGCGCTGGCGCCTGAGCCGGTTTGTTAACTGATGCGCATTGTCCACGAAAAACACGACAAGGCTTGATGACCCAATGCACTTCGAAAAAATGTGGAGTATCACAATTTTAATGGCACTTACCGCATGTTTTTATTGCGACTTTAAAAATACTCTTGCAGTTACTGGATATGTATCGAAGCGTCATTCGGACCTGTCGCAGGTTCCTGCGAGCCCGATTGCCAGCCTTTTTTCGTGCCGTTCGTGTTTATTGTGGAGTGCGCCTACCCCATGATCGATATGCGTAACCTCAGTTTTTAATTAAGAGCAAACCATGGCTACTTTTACTGTCACGCTGCCTGGCGGCGACCTGTGGACGCCGAAGTTCGTCGGCCAGATTAACGAGGAAAAATGCATAGGCTGCGGCCGCTGCTTCAAGGTGTGCGGCCGCGACGTGCTGGAACTGGTCGGCATTAACGAGGACGGCGAGCGGATCTTTTTCGATCCCGAAGACGACGAGGACGAAGAGTACGAGAAGAAGGTGATGACCATCGCCCACCAGGACAATTGCATCGGCTGCGAGGCGTGCGCCAAGATTTGCCCGAAGAAGTGCTACACGCATGGTGCGGCCGAAGTGTGATGCTGATTGGTTTTGTAGAACGAATTCTGAAATCCTCAAGGAACTGCCATGACGCAAACTGAAGTGGGATATGTGGAATTGATCGAGGCGGCGCGGCACCCGGAGCATGTGGTGACGCTGGCCTTTGCCGGCTTGATCGCGCTGGCGCCGCAGCGGCCGTCGCCCTACGACGTGCCGATCGCCGCGCTCGACGACGCCGCGCTGGCGGCGATCCGCGAGCGTTATTTCCCCGACCTGCAATGCCCGCTGAAAGCCTACGCCGGCGCCAGCCCGCCGCAGTCGATCGACGAATTCGAGGATCTGCTGGCGATGTTGCTGGAGCACCGCTCGGTTGCCGACCAGGAAGGCACCTGGCTGGCGCACGCGGTCGCCACCGCCTGCATGGGCGCCAACCACCTGTGGCAAGACATGGGTTTGCCCAACCGCGCCGCGCTGTCCATGCTGATCAAGCATCACTTCACCAGCCTGGCCGAACGCAATAGCGGCGACATGAAGTGGAAAAAATTCTTCTACCGCCAGTTGTGCGAGCGCGAAGGACTGTTGATGTGCAACTCGCCCAGCTGCGGCAACTGTTCCGATTACCTGCAATGCTTCGGCCCGGAAGATGCGACGAGTTTTTTTGTGCGGGATGGCGGGCCGTATCTGGCGTAACCGGGCGTGACAGCCTAGCTCGCTCGGTAGCGCGCGTCGGCTTGCGATGCGCGCTACCGGCTTGGTTTCGAGGCTTGGTGTGTACCTTTGGCAGGGCAGGGGCACGACAAGCGTTATATGAAGAGTCATATTACGCTGGTGAGCGTCGCCGCCAGGCTGGCGTGTCGGCATACTGCAGTTTTACCGGATTTTTTTGGGCTTTGACGATTGAAAGGGCTAGGCCATGCAATACACCATCCGGCAATGCTGCCTGCTGCTGGGCGGCTTGGGCGCCTCACTCGCCCCCGCGTTCGCCGACGAAGTCCAAGTCGCCGTGGCCGCCAATTTCACAGCCCCAATGAAGCAGATTGCCGCCGAGTTCGAGAAGGACACCGGCCATAAAGCGCTGCTCGCCTTCGGCGCCACCGGCAAGTTCTACGCCCAGATCAGCAATGGCGCGCCGTTCGAGGTCTTGCTGGCGGCCGATGACGCAACCCCGGCCAAACTGGAACAGGAACTGCTGGCCATTTCCCGCACCCGCTTCACCTATGCGATCGGCAAGCTGGTGCTGTGGTCGGCAAAGGAAGGCACCGTCGACGGCAACGGCGAGGTCCTGAAAAAGGGTGAATTCAAGCATCTGGCGCTGGCCAATCCGAAAACCGCGCCTTACGGTGCCGCAGCCGTCGCGACATTGAAGCAGCTCGGCGTGCTGGAGAGCATCCAGCCCAGGTTTGTCCAGGGCGAGAACATTGCCCAGACCCACCAGTTCATCGCCACCGGGAACGCCGAGCTCGGCTTCGTAGCGCTCTCTCAGGTGTTCAAGGCTGGTAAGGTCACCTCCGGCTCCGCGTGGATCGTTCCGGCCAAGCTCTACGCCCCGATCCGCCAGGATGCGGTGGTTCTCGCCAAAGGTCGCAACAAGCCGGCCGCCACCGCATTGATGGACTACCTGAAGACCGACAAGGCCCGCGCCATCATCAAGTCCTATGGCTACGAACTATGAAAAACACCTTCAGCAAGGTTTACTCCGTTATTTCGCGTAACTGATATGGCAAATGCCGACCTGGCCGCCGTCTGGCTGACCCTCAAGCTCGCCAGCGTGGTGACGCTGCTGCTGCTCCTGATCGGCACCCCGATCGCCTGGTGGCTGGCACGCACGCGCTCGCGCCTGAAGGGCGCCATCGGCGCCGTCGTCGCCCTGCCGCTGGTGCTGCCGCCTACCGTGCTCGGCTTCTACTTGCTGGTCGCCATGGGGCCGAAGGGGCCGGTCGGGCAATTGACCGAAACGTTGGGGATCGGCCTGCTGCCGTTCACCTTTCCCGGCCTGGTCATCGCCTCGGTGTTTTATTCCTTGCCCTTCATGGTGCAACCGCTGCAGAGCGCCTTCGAGGCGATCGGCGAGCGCCCGCTCGAAGTCGCCGCCAGCCTGCGCGCCAGCCCCTGGGATACGTTCTGGTCGGTGGCGGTGCCGCTGGCCCGGCCGGGATTCCTGTCCGGCACCATCCTCGCCTTCGCCCATACGGTCGGGGAGTTCGGCGTGGTGTTGATGATCGGCGGCAACATACCGGACAAGACCCGGGTCGTCTCGGTGCAGATCTTCGACCACGTCGAGGCGATGGAATACGCACAGGCCCACTGGCTGGCCGGCGGCATGCTGGCCTTCAGCTTTGTCGTCCTGCTGACGCTGTACACCCTCAATCCACGGGCGGGGAGGGTAGGGCCATGAGCCAGCACATCCACGCCCGCTTCCGCCTCGACCGTGGCGACTTCAGCCTCGATATCGATCTGATCCTGCCCGGCCGCGGCATCACGGCCCTGTTCGGTCCTTCCGGTTCGGGCAAAACCACCTGCCTGCGCGCGATGGCCGGATTGGAACGCGCCCCGGGCGGCCTCTTCACCATCGATGGTGAAGTCTGGCAGGACGAGCAGCGCGGCGTTTTTGTCCCGACGCATCGCCGCGCGCTTGGCTACGTGTTCCAGGAGGCCAGCCTGTTTCCGCATCTGTCGGTGCGGCGCAACATGGAATTCGGGCAAAAACGCGTAGCAGCCGCCGACCAGTATTTCGACCTCGCCAGCGTCGCCGACCTGCTGGGCATCGCCAGCCTGCTCGAACGCATGCCGGCCAGTCTGTCCGGCGGCGAGCGCCAGCGCGTGGCCATCGCCCGCGCCCTGCTGGCGGCTCCACGCCTGTTGCTGATGGACGAGCCGCTGGCGGCGCTCGATCTCAGGCGCAAACAGGAAATCCTGCCCTACCTGGAGCGCCTGCACGACGAGCTGGCGATCCCCATCCTGTATGTCAGCCACCAGCCGGACGAGGTGGCGCGCCTGGCCGACCACCTGGTGCTGCTGGAGGGCGGCCGCGCGCTGGCCAGCGGGCCGCTGCCGGAGTTGCTGGCGCGCCTCGATCTGCCGACCGCGTTCACCGAGGGCGCCGGCGCGGTGATCGATGCTACCGTAGGCCAGCATGACGCGCGCTACCATCTGATGCGGCTGGATTTTAGCGGCGGTGCGATTTTCGTGCCGCAGCGGGAAATCGCCATCGGCAAACGGCTGCGGCTGCAGGTGCATGCGCGCGACGTCAGCCTGGCGCTGGCCGCGCATGAAGACAGCAGCATCCTGAACCGGGTGGCCGCGACGGTAGTGGACATGGCGGACGCCGCGCATCCGGCCCACGTATTGGTACGGCTCGACGCCGGCGGTACCGCGCTGCTGGCGCGCATCACGCGGCGCTCGCGCGACCAACTGGGCCTGGTGCCCGGCAAACGGGTATGGGCGCAGATCAAGGCGGTGGCCCTGCTGGCGTGAGGCCGGCGCAGCTGCGGCACAGATTTCAATACTGAAAGGAGCAAACCATGTTTGATAGCGCCCTTGATGACGGCGAACTGGAGCGTCTGTTGCACGAAGATGCGCCGTATGGCGACCTGACCACCGCCGCGCTTGGCATCGGTGCGCTGCCGGGAAAAATTTCATTTGTCGCGCGCGCCGCGATGACGGTGTGCGGCAGCGAAGAAGCGGCGCGCATGTTCGAGCGCGCCGGCTGCCGCGTGCGCCTGTTTGCGCTGCGCGGTACGCGGGTCGCCGCCGGTGCGCCGCTGCTTGACGCCGAGGGTAGCGCCGCTGCCATGCACAGGGTCTGGAAGACCGCGCAGACGCTGATCGAATACGCATCCGGCATCGCCAGCGCGGCGGCGCAGATCGTCGATTTTGCCAATGCCGCCGGAACAGGTCCGGCGGTGGTCTGCTCGCGCAAGAATTTCCCCGGCACCCGTGCGGTTGCCTCGCTGGCGATCGGCGCCGGCGGTGCTTGCGCGCACCGCCTCGGCCTGTCGGAGACGCTGCTGGTGTTTGCCGAGCATCGCGGTTTCCTGCAAGGCGATCTGGCGCAGCACCTGGCGCGTGTGAAACGCCAGCATCCGGAAAAGAAACTGGTGGTTGAAGTGACCTCAGCCGATGAGGGATTGGCGATCGCGCGCGCCGGTGCCGACATCATCCAGCTGGAAAAATTTTCAGTTGAACAGACAGCGGCTTTCGTGGCGGCGGCGCGCGGTTTGGCGCAGCCGCCGCTGGTCGCAGCCGCCGGCGGCATCAATGCCTCGAACGCGGCCGCTTATGCGGCCACGGGTGCCGACATCCTGGTCACGTCTGCACCGTATTTTGCAGCGCCAGCAGAAGTCAAAGTGGTGATCGCTGCTGCCAAGCCAGGCTAGCGCAGCAGGAAAGACAAGGTTTTTTGTTCGATCAGCGCCCCGGATCAACGCTCCAGGGCGGCTTCTTCGGTAATTTCGGGAGACTGGGCAAACACGCGCTTGCGGAAATGATCGAGCTGATCGCTCCACGCCTTCAGCTTGAGCCATTTGCCGTCATTGAGCCCCCACGCAAGCACTCTTTCTGGTAGACACCGACTTCGAGCGAGAATTTTTCCGCGTGCGCGCCGTGCCGTTCAATCGCCTTCATTTGGCGAACGGGCGCGTCCGTCCAGTCAGCCCGCCGCCCCGATCATCAAGTCGCGGATCACCGAGGCGCCCACGCTGTCTTGCGGGTCGATCTCGGCCAGCTTGTCGAGGATGTCGCGGCTTTCCTCGGGCCGCAAGCGGCGCAGGCAGATGAAGGCGAGCGCCTTCAAGCTGAACATATAGAAATGCTGCGGGCTGCAGAAATCGCTCCAGTCGGTGCTGGAGGCGCTGGCATGACGCCAATCGGGATCGAAAGCACCGTGGCGCGCGGCGACCGTCAAGGCCTTGCGCGCAACCTGTTCTGCCATGTCCAGGCGCGCCTTGTAGAAATAAAACTTGTAGAGCGAAAAATACACCGGCAGGCAGTCCGGATCGATCGCCTGCGCGCTCCACAGGATGGCTTCGGCACGGTGCGTCTGCGCATACGCGGCCGCCGCATCCTGCAGCAGCTTGGCGATCACCGGGGGTACTTCGCACCTGAACGGGAGGTGCTCGGGAATCACCGCCATGTCAGCCCCAGATTTCGGACGGCACCAACAGCCGCGTCACCGGCTGGTCGCCCAGCAGATGGCTGTCGAAAATTTCAGCCACATCTTCCTTGCTCACTTTGCCGTACAGCACGCCTTCCGGGTAGACCAGCACATTGGCGCCCTGGTCGCAGGGACCGAGGCAGCCGGAATAGGTGACCGAGACCGTGTCGTGGGCATTGCGCTTTTGCAGCTCGGCCCAGAATGCCTGCAACAATTCGCCGCCATCCTTGTGCACGCAAGCGCCGCGCGGGTGGTTTGGTGGGCGGTTCTGGGTACAGACGAAAACATGTTTTTTTGGGCGTGGCATGATGGACTCCATTAAAAAATACATAAATTGTAGGAGCGGCTTT
The DNA here is from genome assembly GCA_030698225.1 of Oxalobacteraceae bacterium. GTDB lineage: Bacteria > Pseudomonadota > Gammaproteobacteria > Burkholderiales > Burkholderiaceae_D > AVCC01. Next base: position 28,433 of record JAUYNR010000028.1, read on the forward strand.
AGCCGCGAAACTGACATTCATCGCGGCTAAAGCCGCTCCTACATCAGATGCGATTGCTGTTGTTTTTAACACTAATCAGCTCGCGTATGGCAAAGGAAGGATGGCGAGCCGAGGGCCGGCAAGGCTGTGCAGGTGCACGCCGCCGTCCAGGCTGGTGCTCTGCACCACGGCCAGCACGTCGTAGCCGCCATCGGGCGCGGCCTGGGCATTGACGATCATGCCGTTGGCCTGGTCGCCGTTGTCTGTGCCGAACAGCGCATCGCCGGCGACCGGCGCCACGCTTGATTCGATCCTGGCCAGCACCATGCGTCGCTTGATCTGGCCCAGGTACTGGGTGCGGGCGACAATTTCCTGGCCCGGATAACAGCCTTTCTTGAAGCTCACGCCGCCGATCAATTCCATGTTCGCCATCTGCGGCACGAACTGCTCCTGCGTGGCGCTACCGATCCACGGAATGCCGGCGCGGATATCGAGCCATTCCCAGCAGCCGCTGCCGACCGCCGTGCAGCGCGCCGCGAGTGCCTGCCAAAGGTCAGGCGCTGCAGTTGGCTCAAGCGCCAGCAGAAAGCGCTCTTGCTCCAGTCGGATCAGTGCGCCGCCGGCCAGTTGCGATACCTGGTGCGGCGCTGGTGGCACATCTCCGACCACTTCTTGCAGGATGGCTGCGGCCTGGGCGCCGGCGATGCCGATGCGCACGTAATCGTCGCCGGCATCCTCGATCTTCGCCTTGGCGCGCAGCAGGAACATGCCGAGACGCTGGCGAACCGGCGCCAGCAGTGCCTCAGGCAACAGCAGCATGAAGCGGTCCGCCATCTGCCAGACCAGGAAGTTGGCCAGCATGCGCCCCTTGGCCGAGCAATAGGCGGCGTACAAGCTGGCGTCGGCGGCCAGCCCATTGATGTCGTTGCTCAGCTGGCTATGCAGGAACTTGGCCGCCTCTTCGCCATTGCAAGACAGCAGGCCGAAGCCCGACAAGTCGGTGATGACGGTGCCGCCGCCAAGCGCGCTCAGCTCCGCTTGCGGCTCGCCGAAATCCAGCAGGCGGCCGCCCTCGATGCGGCCGCCCTGCCGGGCCAGGAAGTGTTGCCAGTCGGCGCGCATGGCCGATCAGCCGAACTTGAACAGGATGCCGTAGCCGCCGCGCGGATATTCCCAGGCGACGTTGCGGTGGTCGGTGCAGATGATGCGGCAGGTGCCGCATTCCAGGCAGCCATCGGTGGTCAGCTGGATCTGGCCGCCGCCTTCCAGCGTGTAGCAGCCGGCCGGGCAGCACACCGTGCACTGCTGGGTCTTGCACTCATCGCTGCAAATTTTCTGGTCCTTGATCGCGATATGCGGCTTGCCGCTGTCGACCTTGTAGCGGTTCTGGAACAGTTTTTCCTCGACTTTTACGGTACTCATTCGAAAGCCCTCCACATTTTGTAGGCGTCGCCGACCATGCCGAACAGCGAACGCTTATGGGTGAAATTGCGCCGGATTTCACGCTCCTTGGTTTTTTTGTCGACGCCATCGACCTTCAGCATGGTGTGCGCCGCATGGTTCAGCAACTCCGGGTAGGTGGAGAGGAATTGCGGGTTGCGGTGGAAGATGCCGGTCATGTTGCGGTACTTCTTCAAGTCCTTGATGACGAAGCTGGCATCGAGCGCGGCGCGGTAGCGCGCCAGATTTTTCGAGGACATCGGCTTGTCCTCGGCGCGCAGCGCGATGATGGTCTCCGCCGCCAGCCGGCCGCTGGTCATCGCCAGGTTGGAGCCTTCGCGGTGCACCGCGTTGACGAACATGCCGGAGTCGCCGACGATCAGCCAGCCGTTGCCGTAGATCAGCGGGATGGAGTTGAAGCCGCCCTCGGGAATCAGATGCGCCGCGTATTCCTTCATCTCGCCGCCTTGCAGCAGAGGTGCGATCGCCGGATGCGCCTTCATCTCGTCGAGCAGCCGGTAGGGCGAGCATTTCTGCTGCTTGAAATCGGACAGCATGCAGCCGACGCCGATGGTCAGCGATTCCTTGTTGGTGTACAGGAAGCCGGTGCCCATCATGCCCTTGGTGATCTTGCCGACCATTTCGATCACGACGCCGGCGTCGCCCGCGACGTTGAAGCGGCTCTGGATCGTTTCTTCCGGCATGAAGTGGATTTCCTTGACAGCCAGCGCGACTTCGCTGGGATCGAGCTCGGGGCGAAAGCCCGCTTTTCGCGCGAGCACCGAGTTGACGCCGTCGGCCAGCACGACGATATCGGCATACACAGCCCCGCCGACGCGGTCGGTTTGCACGCCGACCACCCGGTCGCCATCCATCAGCAGATCCGACACCGTGGTTTCGCAGATCACCAGCGCGCCGGCTTCCTGCACTTTTTGCGAAAACCATTTGTCGAACTGGGCGCGGATGATGGTGTAGCGGTTGTACGGCGGCTTGTTGAACTCCTCCGAGCGGTAATTGCCGCCGACGAAGGACTGGTCGTCGAGCACCCACATGCGTTGCTCGACGATGTGGCGCTCCAGCGGCGCGTCGTCGCGGAAGTCGGGGATGATGCGCTCCAGCGCGTCCGAATACAGGATCGCACCCTGCACGTTCTTCGAGCCCGGATATTCGCCGCGCTCGATCTGCAGCACTTTTAGGCCCGCCTTGGCCATGGTGTAGGCGGCAGCGTTGCCGGAAGGGCCGGCGCCGACGACGATGGCGTCAAATCTTTCTGTCATGGTGTTCTCCTTGATTCTTTTGAATCGCTAGCCGGCCATCCTGGAAACCGCAAGCTGTTGCTTGAATGCCGCAGTCAGTGCCGGCAGGATGGTCATTGCGTTGCCGACGATGCCGTAGGTGGCGAATTCGAAAATCGGCGCGTTGTGATCGCTGTTGATGGCGATGATCACGTCCGAATCCTCCATGCCGACCCGGTGCTGCACCGCGCCGGAAATGCCGGCCGCGATGTATAGCTTGGGCCGCACGGTCTTGCCGGACTGCCCGACCTGGCGCTCCAGCTCGACCCAGTTGGCCTGCACCACCGGGCGCGAGGCGCCGACCTCGGCACCCAATACCAGCGCCAGGTCCCAGATCAGTTGGAAATTCTCGGCCTTCTTCATGCCGCGCCCGCCGGCGACGATGATGTCGGCGAACGCCAGTTGCGGTTTGTCCTGCTGGTTGTCCGGGATGTATTCGAGCACCTTTGTAAGGATGTCGGTCTCAATCATGGTCAGCGGGTGCGGGGTGATCGTGCCGCTGCGCGACAAGTCGCGGTCGGGCATGGCCATCACGCGAGGGCGCACGGTGGCCATCTGCGGCCGGTAGTTCAGGGTCAAAATGGTGCACAGCAGGCTGCCGCCGAAGGTCGGGCGCGACGCCGCCATGCTGCGGTTCTCCATGTCGATTGTCAGGTCTGTGCAGTCGGCGGTCAGGCCGGTTTGCAGCGTGGTGGCGACGCTGCCGGCCAGATCTCGCCCTTGGGCGGTCGCGCCCAGCAGCAGGATCTCCGGCTGATAAGTGTTGACCAGGTCGGTCAGGCCCTTGGTAAACGGCTGGTTGCGGTAGGCCGACAGGATCGGGTCCTCGATCAGGTAACAGCTGTCGGCACCGTGGAAGAAGGCTTCCTCGCAGAAGCGCCGGGTGGCCAGGTCCTGCGGACCCAGCACTACGCCGGACAGCGTGACGCCGAGCTGGTCGGCCAGCTTGCGGCCTTCGCCCAGCAATTCCCACGACACCGGATGCACATCGCCGCGCTCGTGCTCGATGAACACCCAGACGCCCTTGTATGACTTGAGCCGTTCGTCCAGCTCGTATTTGCCCCTGCCCGCCTTTTTCACCGGCGCCGTGGTCTTTGGTTCACTCATGCTATGCCTCGCGTGTTTCGATGGTTAATGTCAGGCGGCCTGCTTGACGATGGCTTCGCCCAGCTTCGGGTGCTTGGTGAAGAGTTTGCCGACCAGGGTCACCGCCAAGTCGCGCGCCTCGTTGCCCTCGGTTTCGATGATCTCTGCGCGGATCTCCGACGCCTTGGGCGCGAACACCTTGCTGACCACGGTCGGCGATCCTTTCAAGCCGATCTTGGAGATATCGTCGATGCCGGCTGCGGCGCGGTCCCATACCCTGATCGGATAGCGCGCCGCGCGGAACATGTTTTCCATGCTGGCGAAGCGCATTTCATTGGTGCCTTCGAGCATCGTGATCAGGCATGGCAGCTTGGTCTGCAAGACCTGCACCCCGCCTTCGGCACGACGCTGAATCACGATTTCCCGCCGGGTGGCATCGAGCGACTCGATCTTCGAGACATAGGTCAGCAGCTGCAGTTCGAGGCGCTTGGCGATGCCGGGGCCGACTTGTGCGGTGTCGCCATCGATGGTCTGCTTGCCGGTGAAGACGATGTCGACCGCCAAGTCACGAGAAATCTGCCGGATGGCCGCCGCCAGCGCATACGACGTCGCCAGCGTGTCGGCGCCGGCGAAGGCGCGATCGGTGACCAGGATGGCGTCGTCGGCGCCGAACGAGATGCACTTGCGCAGCGCCGCCTCGGCTTGCGGCGGGCCCATGGTCAGGACAGTGACCCGGCCGCCGACCCGGTCCTTGATCTGCAGCGCCTCTTCCAGCGAGAACAGGTCGTAGGGGTTGACGATCGCCGGCACGCCCTGACGCATGATGGTGTTGGTGACCGGGTGCACGCGGATTTGCGCGCTGTCTGGAACCTGTTTGATGCAGACCACGATATGCATGGGAATCTCCGTAAAAGTTTGGTGCGGGGCGAGGACCTAAGTTCGACAGGCTCTTAGACCTTGGCCGGCAGCGTATTGCGCAGCGAATCGAGCGAGACCGACTTGTGCTCGGCATCCTGGAATACCTTGAATACCTTTTCCTGGGCCGCGTTCGAGTGCACGAAGTCGTCGTAGGCTTGCGCCATGTGCGAGCGCAACTGCTTGAATATCTCGATCTCGTCAAGCCCGTCCAGGCCGCGCTCCTGGCGCATGTACTGGTAGAAGCGCTTCAGGATATGCAGTCGGCTGACGTTGACCACCGATTGCTCGTAGGGCACGCCGAAGAATTCGAGGAATTCTTCGGCAGCCGAGAGCTGCTTGAGTTTTTCGGTCAGGGTATTCATTCGGATTTGCCTCCATAGGTTGGACTGTGCATGAATGGTTTGACGAACGCCGGCTCGACGCAGTCGTCGGGATCGCAAGTGCGGCAGGCTTCGGCGCTCGGTGCGCCATCGCACGCGACGCGCTGTTCCAGTTCGGCGATCCGCTCCAGCACGCAGGCCAGGGCCTTGCCGACCGGGTCAGGCATGCGGTGGTGGTCGAGATCGATCACGCCGGCGTTGCTGGCCCCTGCGCTCCCACTGCGGCGCTGGGCCTTGGGTAGCACTACGCGCCCCGGTATTCCAACCACCGTCATGTTGGGAGTCACGTCGTCGATCACCACCGAATTGGCGGCCACGCGCACATTCGCGCCGACTGTGACCGGGCCAAGGATCTTGGCGCCGGCGCCGACCACCACGCCGTTGCCCAGCGTCGGATGACGCTTGCCGGCGCTCCATGAGGTGCCGCCGAGGGTGACGCCGTGGTATAGCGTGACGTCGTCGCCGATTTCGGCGGTCTCGCCGATCACCACGCCGCAGCCGTGATCGATGAAAAAGCGCTGCCCGATGCGCGCGCCCGGATGGATGTCGATCTGGGTCAGCATGCGCGACAGAAAACTCAGCAGGCGGGCGCCATAGCGCAGCCGGCGGCGCCACAGGCCGTGCGCGACGCGATGCAGGATCACCGCGTGCACGCCGGGATAGGTGGTCAGCACTTCCAGCAGGTTGCGCGCGGCCGGGTCGCGCGCGAACACGCAGCCGACGTCGGCGCGGAGCGTAGCCATCAGGCTGGCGGCCGGCGCTGTGCAGGTTTGCGCGGCATTTGGCTTGGCTTGGGTCTGGGAGGTCATGTCGGGTTGTTCTCGGGTCATGATTGGCTGGCGGTGCAGGCGGCGCTTTCCAGATAAAAGCATTCCAGTACATCGGCGCCGGGCGGGCGCTTGGTGATCATCGCGTAGCTGCGGATCTTGTCGAGCATGTCGCAGGCTTCCACGTCGGACAGGATCATGCCGAGCTTGGCGTAGGCATCCTTGACCGCATGCGAGCCGGAATGCTTGCCGAGCACGGTATGGTGCGTGCGCCCCAGTTCAGCCGGGCTGAAAGACTCGTAGTTGGCCGGATTTTTCAGTAAGCCGTCGACGTGGATGCCGGATTCATGGGTAAACACCGCTGCGCCGACGATGCTCTTGTTGGACGCCACCGGCTTGCCAGAGGCTTGCGCCACCAGCCTGGAAATCTGCGGCAGCGCGCGGGTATCGATCGCGGCCTCGATGCCGTGGATGTGGCGCAAGCCCATCACGACTTCCTCCAGCGGCGCATTGCCGGCACGTTCGCCCAGGCCGTTGACGGTGGTGTTGACGTGGGTGGCGCCGCCGCGGATCGCCGCCAGCGTGTTGGCGGTGGCCAGCCCGAGATCGTTATGCGCATGCATCTCCAGTTCGATATCTACTTCGCTACGCAGCCGCCGCATAATGTCGAGCGTCGCGAACGGGTCGAGCAGGCCGAGCGTGTCGGCGAAGCGGAAGCGGCGCGCGCCGGCGCGCTGCGCCGTCTCGATCACGCACAGCAGAAATTCGGGGTCGGCGCGCGAGGAGTCTTCGCCGCCAACCGACACATCCATGCCAAGATCCAGCGCCAGCGGCACGAACTGCCGTATCTGCTCCAGCACCCAGTCGCGATCGCGCCGCAGCTTGTGCTGGAGATGCACGTCCGACACCGGCATCGACAGGTTGACGATGTCGATGCCGCAGCGCGCGGCGGCGGCGATGTCGGATGCGCACATGCGGCCCCACACCATCAGCTTGGACTCCATGCAGAGCGCGGCGATCGACTGGATCACCTCGATTTCGGCGCCGCCCATGGCCGGAATGCCGACTTCCATCTCTGGCACGCCGATCGCGTGCAGCGCTTGCGCGATCGCGATTTTTTCGTCGGCGCTGAAGGCGACACCGGCGGTCTGTTCGCCATCGCGAAGGGTAGTGTCGTTGATCGTGACCATAGTGTCTGGCTCCTTCTGCTGTGGGACCGATTGCCGGTATAACCTTGTCTAGCAATTCATGTGCCAATCACAAAAACATAGGGAATATTCATAGAATTCAATGGCTTGCGCGGGGATTGCGGGTGGGTTGCGGTGGCCGGCGCGTGTGTCGCGTTTGTCGGGTTTGTCACTTGTTGTTGTAGGAGGGGCTTCAGCCGTTCCTCCAGACGACCGTGCGGTTTCACAGCCAGGCAGCGTCCCAATGGGAATATTCCCGCACGGAAGCAACCAATCCGGCACGCAAAGGGTTGGCGACGAGATAGCGGGCGACTGGCTGCAGGTCAGCCCCGTCGCGGATCGCATGATCGTGGAAACCAGCTTGCCAGACAGCTTCGCCGGGTGTGTTTCGTTCCCGGTTGATCGCAGAGCCGCTGCAGGATTTGTAGCGCCTGAGCAGATCGGGCAGCGTGCCTTCGGTCAGTTGCAGCAGCCAATGCAAATGGTCAGGCATCAGGACGAAGGCCAGGGTGGTGCATATCCCGGTAGTGTCGCAAGCATGCAATTCCCGTATCGCCAAACGGGCAAGGTGGAAATCGGTGAACAGCGGCAGACGGTCTTGTGTCACGGTGGTGATGACATAGCCGCGCCCGATTTCCGAGACGCGTCCGGTACGCAGTTTGCGGGCGTGGGGAGGATTCATCATGATGACAATCATGCCTGAAACGGGAGATTTGCAGAAGGGTTTGTAGGAGGGGCTTCAGCCCCGATTTACGGTCCTATCGCGGCTAAAGCCGCTCCTACAAAAATCTGAAGTGCGGCAAAAAGACATCAGGTCTTCTCACGCGCCAGATTCACCGTATACAGCGGCAACTCGAGCACCAGGTCGGTCTGCCGCAACACCACCTGGCAGGCCAATCGCGAGTGCGGCGCGAGACCCCAGGCGCGGTCGATCTGGTCCTCCTCGTCTTCTTCGGCCGGGTCGAGTGCATCGAAGCCTTCAAGCACGATCACGTGGCAGGTTGAACAGGCGCACGATTTTTCGCAGGCGTGCTCGAGCGCGATGCCGTTCTTCAGCAGCGCATCGCACAGGAAGCTGCCGCTGCGCGCCTCGAAGCTGCTGCCCTCTGGGCACAGGGCAGGGTGGGGGTGGATAGTAATGCGAGGCATGGTTTCAGGCTCCCAGATGGTCGGCCAGCGTATCGAGGCGCCGGCCGGAAAGTGCTTGGCGGACGCTGGCGTTCATGCGCCGCGCGGCGAATTCCTGGGTAGCATCGTTCAGCGCAGCGCTGGCTTTCTTCAGCACGGCGATGTTCTCGTCGCTCGGCTCGCTACCGGTTTCGATGATGTCGGCCAGCAGGTAGATGCGGCTGAGAATGAGCATGCGTTCCGGCGGCGCCAGCAGTATTTCGCCGTCGGCTGCCAGAGCCGTTTCGGTGGCGTCGATCACTTGCCGCGCCGCCACCTGCGCCTCGCGCAGCATGCGCATCCTCATGTCGGCATCGGCGCCTTTGTTGGCGTCGTCCAACATGCGCGTGATGTGGCTGTCGTCCAGCCCGTAGGACGGCTTGACCGTCACTGCGGTTTCGACGCCGGTGCTCTGTTCGCGCGCCGAGACAGAGAGCAAGCCGTCGGCGTCGATCTGGAAGCTGACGCGGATGCGTGCCGCGCCTGCCACCATCGGCGGGATGCCGCGCAGGTCGAAGCGCGCCAGCGAGCGGCAGTCGCTCACCAGTTCGCGCTCGCCTTGCAGCACGTGCACGCTCATCACAGTCTGGCCGTCCTTGAAAGTAGTGAATTCCTGGGCGCGCGCGGTCGGGATGGTGGAATTGCGCGGAATGATTTTTTCCACCAGGCCGCCGATGGTCTCCAGTCCCAGCGACAGCGGGCAGACGTCGAGCAGCAGCCAGTCGGAATTCTTGCGGTTGCCGGCCAGGACATTTGCCTGCATCGCCGCGCCGAGCGCCACCACCTGGTCCGGGTCGAGGTCGGTCAGCGGCGGCTGTTTGAAATAGTCGGCGACCGCCGCGCGCACCTGCGGCATGCGGGTCGAGCCGCCCACCAGAACCACGCCCTGGATGTCCTCTATCACCAGCCTGGCATCGCGTAGCGCCTTGCGTGTCGGCTGCAGCGAGCGTGCCACCAGCTCGGACGTCAATTCGCTGAATGCGTCGCGGGTGAGCGTCAGGCACAGCGCTTGGCCGCTGGACAGGGTGGCCGCGATCTGCGTCGCCTCCGTGTCGCTCAAGGCTTCCTTGGCGCTGCGCGCTGCGGTCAACAGCTTGCGTGCATCTTGCGCGGTCAGCGCGGCTGGTGCAAGGCCTGCCGTGGAAGTGATCCAGCCGTAGATGCGCTGGTCGAAATCGTCGCCGCCGAGCGCGGCGTCGCCGTTGGTCGCCAGCACCTCGAACACGCCGCGCGACAGTTTCAGTATCGAGATGTCGAAAGTGCCGCCGCCCAGGTCGTAGATCGCGAAGATGCCTTCGGAGCCATGGTCGAGGCCGTAGGCAATCGCTGCCGCGGTCGGTTCATTCAACAGGCGCAGCACGTTCAGACCCGCTTGGCGCGCGGCATCCTTGGTGGCCTGGCGCTGGGCGTCGTCAAAATAGGCCGGCACCGTGATCACCGCGCCGGCCAGCTCGCCGCCGAGAGCGGCTTCGGCGCGCGCGCGCAGCGTGTGCAGGATGTCGGCGGACACATCGATCGGGCTCTTGACGCCGGCAGCGGTGTCGATCTGCACTATGCCCGGGGTGTTGATGAATGCGTACGGCATGTCGGTCATGTTGGCCACATCGGCCAGACTGCGCCCCATCAGGCGCTTGATCGACGATAGCGTGTTGTGCGGATCCTCGCTCTGCGCCGCCTTGGCATCGTGGCCGACGATGGACGCACTGTCTTCTGCAGGGCCAAGGTAGCGCACCACTGACGGCAGCAGCGCGCGCCCGGTTGCGTCGCGCAGCACCCGCGTGTCGCCGGAGAGGACGCTGGCTACCAGCGAATTGGTGGTGCCGAGGTCGATGCCGACTGCCAGCCGGTGCTGGTGGGGAGCAGCGCTCAAGCCCGGTTCGGAGATTTGGAGAAGGGCCATTGTTTACCTTTCAGACTGCGAAGCTCTCGCCGCAGCCGCACTGGTTCTTGACGTTGGGATTGTTGAACTTGAATCCTTCGTTCAGCCCTTCGCGCACGAAATCGAGTTCGGTGCCGTCGAGGTAGGGCAGGCTCTTGGGGTCGATCAGCAGGGTCACGCCGTGGCTCTCGAAGTGCAGGTCGTCCTGGTCGGCGGCATCGGCGAATTCAATGGCGTAAGCCATGCCGGAGCAGCCGCTGGTTTTGACTGCCAGCCGCAAGCCAACCGAGACGCGCTTGGCGAGGAAGGCTTGTACGTGCCTGGCGGCGTTTTCTGTCAGTGTGATGGCCATGGCCTATCCTCCATTGTTACGAATGCGATGGATTTATACGGAAAACGAGCTGCCGCAGCCGCAGGTCGAGGTGGCGTTCGGGTTCTTGATGATGAAGCGGGAGCCTTCCAGCCCGTCTTCGTAGCCAACTTCGGCGCCGCTCAGATACTGCATGCTCATCGGATCGATCAGCAGGGAAACGCCGCTCTTGTCGATGCGGAAGTCGTCTTCGTTGACGGCTTCGTCGAATGCGAAGCCGTACTCGAAGCCGGAGCAGCCGCCGCCGTTGACGTAGATGCGCAGCTTCAGGTTGGGGTTGCCGTCTTCGGCGATCAGTTCGCCGACCTTGGCGACGGCGGCATCGGTGAACACCAGGGGTGGGGCGGATTGAAGTTGGACGGTTTCAAGTATCGCATCGGACATGGTAGACCTCTCTTTGGTAAGTGATCAGATCGCGCGGCTCAGCCGGCGACCGGTGCGCAAATTGGGTGCTGCGTTTCGCCGGCGCCGCCGTGGCGGCTGCGGTAATCGGCGACCGCAGCCTTGATGGCATCTTCGGCCAGGATCGAGCAGTGGATTTTCACCGGTGGCAGCGCCAGTTCCTCGGCGATCGCGGTGTTTTCGATGGCCAGCGCCTGATCGAGCGTGCGGCCCTTCAACCATTCGGTCACCAGCGACGACGAGGCGATCGCCGAGCCGCAGCCGTAGGTCTTGAATTTCGCATCCTCGATGACGCCGTCGCTGCCGACCTTGATTTGCAGCCGCATCACGTCGCCGCAGGCGGGCGCGCCGACCATGCCGGTCGCAACGCTGTCGTCGTCCTTGTCAAAGGTGCCGACGTTGCGCGGATTTTCGTAGTGGTCCAGAACTTTGTCGCTGTATGCCATATTGCCCTCCGTTGTCAGTGGCCGGCCGGCGCACGCTGTGCCGCCGGCGCAGTTCTCAATGTGCTGCCCATTGCAGCGTGTTTATGTCGATGCCATCCTTGTACATGTCCCACAGCGGCGACAATGCGCGCAGCTTGGCGACCTTTTCCTTGAGCAGATCGATCGTGAAATCGATCTCTTCGACCGTGGTGAAGCGCCCGATGGAAAAGCGGATCGAGCTGTGCGCCATTTCATCGGATAGCCCGAGTGCGCGCAGCACGTAGGACGGCTCCAGGCTGGCCGAAGTGCAGGCTGAGCCGGAAGAGACGGCGATCTCCTTGATCGCCATCAGCAGCGATTCGCCCTCGACATAATTGAAGCTGACATTGAGGTTGTGCGGCACGCGCCGTTCCAGGTCGCCGTTGACAAAGGTTTCCTCGGTGTCGGAAAAACCGGCGCGCAGCCGGTCGCGCAGCATGCGGATGCGTTCGTTTTCGGTGTCCATGGAAAGGCGTGCGATCTCGAATGCCTCGCCCATGCCGACGATCTGGTGGGTCGGCAGGGTGCCCGAGCGCAGCCCACGCTCGTGGCCGCCGCCATGCATCTGCGATTCCAGTCGGACCCGCGGCTTGCGCCGCACGTACAAGGCGCCGACGCCTTTCGGGCCATAGGTCTTGTGCGCCGAGAACGACATCAGGTCAACCTTGAGTTTGGCCAGATCAATCTCGACCTTGCCGGTGGCCTGGGCGGCATCGACGTGCAGCAGCACGCCGTTTGCGCGGCAGATTTCGCCCAGAGCCGCGATGTCCTGGATCACGCCGATCTCGTTGTTGACATACATGACTGAGGCCAGGATGGTGTCTGGCCGCAGTGCCGCCTTGAAGCGTTCGAGGTCGAGCAAGCCGTTCGCTTCGACATCGAGGTAGGTGACCGCAAAACCGTGCCGCTCCAGCTCACGCATGGTGTCGAGCACTGCCTTGTGTTCGGTCTTGAGCGTGATCAGGTGCTTGCCCTTGCCTTGGTAAAATTCGGCAGCACCCTTGATCGCAAGATTATTCGATTCGGTGGCGCCCGAGGTCCAGATGATTTCGCGCGGGTCGGCATTCACCAGCGCCGCCACCTGTTCGCGCGCTTGTTCGACGGCTTTTTCGGCGTCCCAGCCATAGCCATGCGAGCGGCTGGCCGGATTGCCATACAGTTGCGTCAGATAGGGAATCATTTTTTCGGCGACTCGCGGATCGACTGGTGTCGTCGCGGAGTAGTCCATGTAGATCGGTAGCACGTGCATTGGTCGCTCCGGAAAACTGGGGTGTGCATGGCCGGTCGTTCGCAACCGGTCTCTGTTCATCATTCAGCAAGGAGCATGCCAATCGCGGGGGGCGTATCGTAAGTCTTTGTATTGGCAAGGAAATTTGATGTGCCGTCAGAGTTTCGATAGAGCGGGTTTTGTCGGGTTTGTCTGCTTTACGACGAAACCGGGGGCAGAGTGTCGCGCTTCAGGAATGCGGCATCGCGGGGCGTTGGAGCCGGAAGCCGGCTGTTGGGTGCCGTGCAGTCCGGAAGATGTGACACCGCTGAGCTCCGACAATTTCGAGCGCATCCCCCGCAAAACAACGTGAACTGTGCTTCGACGCTTTTGCGGTGCTCCACTCCGGCAATCCAAAACTGCAGTGTATGTTGTAGAACATCTGAACAAGGCTCAGCTGTCAGATGCGAATGGCGAGAAGCGAACGGACCGGTACTACGAGGAAGCTCTGAGGACTACAAAGCTCGGATTACCCGCGATGATGTCGAAGTTCGGTTTGACCGCGGGCACCTCGCAGCCTGCTGCAGAAATGCCAAACGCGCAGGCCATGGCGCAATCATTCAGTTTGTCCAACATGGTTCGCAAGCCCCAAAAAACAATTGCGGGGCCTGGGCCAAAAGTGTCGAGAAGGCCACTCGCAACACTCGCAAATATGTAATGCGCGCGGAAGGAGACGTCTTTGTGTTTACTGGACCGGTTTATACGATACCGGTGGATACCCTCGGACCTACCCAGGTCTGGGTGCCAAAATATTTGTACAAGCTGGTATTCGACCAAACGGCAAGCCGGGCATGGGCACATTGGCTGGAAAACACCGACAAAGCTCGGGCAGGCAGATCGATTTCCTACGACGAGTTGTTCCGGAGAACTAGTATTGAATTTCTACCCGGCGTTAAGCCGAGGAGTTAGAAGCTTTTTCGCATTGTCAGGGCGATTGCATGAAGGGTCAGTTGTTTAGGCCCAGTAACCTGCCAAGGTAATCCACGTTCCAACCTGCTTTCAGTCGCTTATTGGCGATGCCGAGTTTCGTGGTGGTGTCGCTTTTCAGTAGGTTGAGCGCAATACGGCGCAGGATGGCAAAATTTTGTGCCGCCTCGCCAATCCGGATTCGACAATCGTCTTCGCAAAATGCGACATCCAATACCCAGTGCATACTGTTCTCGATTCCCCAGTGAGCCCGCACGGTTTTCCCGAGCAAGGCTGCCTTGGCAGGGAGACTGCTGATGTAATAGCGGCGTTCCACGCTGACGTGGCCAGTGCTGTTTCTGCCAATGATTTCTCGCGTCGATTCGATCATGATCAAGCTGCGCAGCCCGCTCCAGTGCTGGTTTTGTTCCTGCAGCCAGGCGACGTCATCGGTCACCAGACAGCGTCGGGTTTCAATCCGTCCGTGATTTTTCTCTGTCTGGATATCGTCCCAGTATGGACGATCCAGCTTGCCCGCATCGGCTGCATCGAACCATAGCTTAACGGCTTCGGCCAAGCCGGGTTGGTTGTCCTTCACGCCCAATACATAGTCCGCCCCGCTTTGCACAATCTTGGCAGCAATGTCGTGCTGGCATCCCATCGCGTCGATGGTGATGATGCTCCCCTTGATGTCCAGCGCACGTAATAATTCCGGTATGGCGGTGATCTCGTTGCTCTTGTCGGCCGTCTTGACCTGCCCCAGCGTCAAACCACTCGTGCTGCTCCAAGCCGACACGAGGTGAATCGCGCTCTGCTTGCCATCATGCGAGCCGCGCACGCATTTGCCATCGATGGCCACGTGCTGTCCCGCCAGTGACGGGCACAGCCCGCTGATCCAGCGCATGAAACATGCTTCGAACTGTTGCGTGGTGAGCGACAATTATCTTGGCCGGTTTGTCACCTGAAGCCGGCCCGGTGCGGAAGCGAGGTTTACAGTTGTTTTATTCAGCATGGAGCTGGGGAGATGACGAGTGGCCGGCAAACGCATTGGAGATCACCAAGTGGGCATTTACAAGAAACTCAGAAGCAAGCTCGGACAGGAAGTCGCTGCCGCCAAGGCCGGCATCAGCATACGTTCGGCGCGGCGCCTGGACGGTGCGGAGGCATTGCCGTCGCAACGGGAAGCACGCGCGTGGCGGACCCGCGCCGATCCATTCGAAGCCGTCTGGCAAAGCGAGCTCGTGCCGATGCTGGAGGCAGCGCCGGCGCTGACGGCCACGACGCTGCTGGAGGAAATTCAAAGGCGCTATCCAGGGCAATACGAGAACGCGCTGCTGCGCACGCTGCAGCGCCGTGTGCGCACCTGGAACGCGAGCCACGGCAAGGAACGCGAGGTGTTCTTCGCGCAGGCGCACCCGCCCCGCCGCCTGGGCCTGTCCGACTTCACCCATGCCGCCGTGCTGCAAGTGACCATCGCGGGGGCGGCCTTGCTCCATCTGCTGTATCAATTTGCCTTGGCGTATTCGGGTTGGCGTTACGTCGAAGTGGTGCTGGGCGGTGAGAGCTTCATGGCCTTGTCTTCAGGTATGCAGAATGCCGCGTGGATGATGGGCGGCGTCCCGGAAGAGCATCGGACCGACAGCCTCGCGGCGGCCTTCAGGAACAAGGCCGAGCATGCGTTGCTGACGCGGCGCTACGAAGGCTTGTGCAAGCATTACGGCATGCGACCGAGTCGCAACAACTTGGGTGTGAGTCATGAGTAGGACTTACGCAAAAAACATATAAATGTAACAAGATGTAATGACGTAAACCTAAAGATGAGAGCGGTTGCGTAAAGTTCTGGTCATGCCAAAACGCCCAAGCCGACTCGATTACTGCCAGTATTTATTGGTGAGTCCGATTAACCACACGCTAACGAATTTTGCAAACCACGTAGACGATATGAGTCACGACGCGATCAATCGATTTTTGCGCGATGAGAAGATGACGCCACATTTGGTGTGGGACAACGTGCGGGACTTGATTGCGGCAGTGCCAACAGGTTGTGTGGTGTTCGACGACACGATTATTGACAAGGATTTTTCGCACAAAATCGAACTGGTGAGGCGGCAGTACAGCGGCAATGCGCACGGGATTATCAAAGGCATCGGTGTGGTGACGTGTGTGTATGTGAACCCGGATACACAGGAGCACTGGGTCATCGACTATCGGATCTACGACCCGCAAGGCGATGGCAAATCGAAACTTGATCATGTGCAGGATATGTTGACCAACGTGGTGCATCACAAAGGTCTGTCCTGCCGCACCGTGCTCATGGATACGTGGTATGCGACGAAGGAGTTGATGCTGTTCATCGAATCACTGGGCAAGATCTATTACTGCCCATTGAAGAGCAATCGTCTGGTCGATGATTCTGGTGGTGAACTGGAATATCGTCATGTTGATTCACTGAGTTGGAATGAGCGCGAAGTTGCGCACGGGAAGATCGTCAAGATCAGAGGCTTTCCCAAAGAGCACAAGGTAAAACTGTTCCGCGTTGCGGTGTCTACCCACCGCACGGACTCGGTCGTGACGAACGACCTTTCTCAGGATTTGACGCGAGGTGCACAACAAGCGTGTGCCTTACGTTGGAAGATTGAGCAGTTTCATCGAGAGACTAAACAACTCACAGGAATCGAGCGCTGCCAATGCCGTAAGGCGAGGATCCAACGCAATCATATCGCTTGCGCAATACTTGTTTGGGTTCGCTTGGCCGCTGTCGCAAAGAAAACAGGGCAGAC
>JAUYNR010000041.1 GCA_030698225.1 Oxalobacteraceae bacterium
GCAGTTTCATCGAGAGACTAAACAACTCACAGGAATCGAGCGCTGCCAATGCCGTAAGGCGAGGATCCAACGCAATCATATCGCTTGCGCAATACTTGTTTGGGTTCGCTTGGCCGCTGTCGCAAAGAAAACAGGGCAGACTCTTTATCGCATTAAGCATGGATTGCTTGATGAATTCTTACGACAGCAACTTAAAAATCCGACGATTGCTATGCGTTTGGCATAAACCCGATTTGTTACAAAAATACGCTTTTTGCGTAAGTCCTAGTAGAAAGAAATGAGATGAAGCGTTTGCCCTGGTTTGCCAGTTTCGCGATGTTCGTCGTGCTGTGCGTGTCGGCTGCCTATTGGGCGATGCAACTGATCCAGCCGCCGCTGCGTGCAGTGGCCGCGCCGCCGCAGGCAGAGCCGCCTGAGCTGTCGCTGGACGCCGCCAAAGGCTTGTTCGGCGGCGGTGCGGCAGTCAGTCTGGCCAGCAATTATCAGCTCAAGGGCGTGGTCGCAGCCGCCAGGCGCGAGGATAGCGTTGCCATCCTGTCGGCCGACGGCAAGCCGGCCAAGGCAGTGGCTACCGGGGGCGAACTGACGCCGGGCGTGATAGTCAGGGAAGTCCATCCGCAATACGTGCTGCTGTCGGAGTCCGGCGTCATCAAACGGGTCGAACTGGCGGTGCCGGCCAAGAGCCAGACCGGCGTGGACCTGTCGCCCAGAGCACCGGATGCGACGACACCAGGCATGTCTTCGGCCAGACCGACGACGGTAGTGCCGGCCGCCACGAACGGCTTGCCGCAGCCGGCCCAGCAAGGGACGCAACCCGGCCCGCAGCCACCGGAAAGAGGTGATCAACGCTAAAGGCGTGTCCGCAAAATTATCGGTACTTAAAAATATACTATTATGCGTATATTTTTAGTGGCAGGAGTTTAATGCGGGAATAGTAGTATTTTTTCATATACCCCTGTAAAAATAAACATGATGATGGAATGCGAGTTGGCATCCGGAACAAACTGGTTTTGCGTCGGGAAACCGGCGGCGGGCGCTGCTTCGCTCCCAATGGTTTGGAAATTTAGCTCTGCAGCGTTGCGCCTGGTCACAGGCCGCTGCGCGTATTTTTTCGCCATTTTTTTTCAACTGGAGGCGCGATGAATTTTACGAGCCGCGATCTTTGCGATGGCCATCAGGATCAAGTTGCGATCGGTAGCTGCCGGACTGACGCATGCTGAATCAGCGCGCTGCCACTCCGGGCCGCAGCATTGCCGGCTTGCTGACTCTGCTGCAGGCAACATTGCCGCAGCAACTGCTGCGACAGCTAGCGCAATTGCCGGTGGTCGAACTGCCGGCCGGTGCGCCGGTGTTCGACCGCAACGCGCGCTGCGGCGGCTTCCCGCTGCTGCTGTCGGGCGCGGTGCGGGTGTTCAGGCCGCTTGCCAACGGCCGCAGCATCGAACTGTACCGGGTCGCGCCCAGCGAGCCCTGCATCCTGTCGCTCGGCTGCATGCTGGGCGGCGGCGCCTATCCTGCCTGCGGCATCACTGCCGAGCCGACCACGATGGTGGTGATGCCGCCGCCGATGTTCGACGAATGCATGGCAACGGTGGTGCCATTCCGGACCGCGATGTTCCAGATGCTGGGCGAGCGGCTGGTGAATGTGATGCTGCTGGTGGAGGAAGTGGCCACGCTGCGGCTGGATGCGCGGCTGGCGGCGGTGCTGCTGGCGCATTCTGCGCATAACGGCGGCAGCGCGCCGATCCTGGTCACCCATCAGCAACTGGCCGATGAGCTGGGCACGGTGCGCGAAATGATTAGCCGTCTGCTGGACGATTTTGCTCGCCAGCAGATGCTGGTGCTAGGCCGCGGCCGGATCGAGGTGATCGCTCCCCGGCAGCTGCGCCAGTTGGCCGACGCTCGCTGACGTTGCGTCGGCGGGCTGTGTGACCTGGGTTACAGACAGCGGCAGTTTTCCTGCCTATTCTGACTTCGTTATCAATTTCAACGGAGAGCAACCATGAAATCAAATGTCGGTACCCTGGATCGCGTGATACGCCTGCTGCTGGCGGCCGGCCTGTTCAGCCTGTTTTTTATCCTTCCTGGTGGGCAGAAATGGCTGGGCCTGATCGGTGTCGTGCCGCTGGTGACTGGATTGATCCAGTGGTGCCCGCTGTATACGCTGTTCGGCATTCGCAGCTGCAGCCGGTAGCCCGCAGTAGCTGTTGTCAACCGGCCAGCTGACAGCTGGGCGCCCAGTCCCGGCCGCTGCCTGCATCGGCCGGGAATTTCCGCAAGCGTTCTCAGCGGTTGACGACTTCGTCCTTCAGGCTGCCCAGAAGATTGATCACTTCGTTCTTCTCGCCTGTGGGCACCTTGAACTTGTCGAGCGCCTTGACGGTGTCTTCCGCCAGAGCATTGAATTCGGCATCGTTGAGCTTCATGCCGGTATGCGCAGTCTTCATGTCCTTACCCTGGTATTTGCACGGTCCGCCGCTAGCCTGGCACAAAAAATCCACCAACTGGCCACCGAAGGCTTCCGGCTTGGTATGCGCGAAACGGGCATTGATTCGGCTATCGGCCGCCACTAGCGCCCACAATTCATTGACCACGGCGGTCAGCGCCTCCTTGCCGCCCAGGCGTTGATACAGCGATGGATTGTCGGCGGCGATCGCACCGGAGGAAAATGACAGCGAAAGCAAGCCGATGGCGGTAAAGCGAGAGATAGGGTTCATGCTGTTTCCTGTTTCAAAGAGAGATACATTGGAACGGCCGGCAATCGCATCGTTGCGTCACCGATGGTTGATGCGCCGGAGTCAGACCGTGGCCCGGTTGCCCCACTTGCCATGCAAGTTGCAAATGCTGACTGCCAGCAGATCGTCGCCGGTTTTGAGGCGCTGCACGAAGCTGACTGCAGGCAGCGAAGCCTCGGCCCGTGCCTGATTCATCGTATGTTCGGCGACCAGTTCGCCGTTCAGGTACAGCGCGATCCCGTAAATGTGATGTTCCTTGGTGGCCTCGTGCCTGGCCTGTACGCTGACTCGGTAGAAATCGCCGGCCGGCGTCTTGCCGTACGCGACCCCCTTGCTGTCCACCTTTTCCACGGTCATCGACGGCGTGTGGGCGGTTTCAAGGCCAGCTTGCAGGTTCCTCGGATCCTTGGCGAATTTCACATCCAGGAATTCGTCCGCGGCCAGCGCCGAACGATGTAGGCTGCTGCCAACCGCCACGACGACTGCGCTGGCGAGCGCGCTTTTGACGAACGAGCGGCGAATGATGTTTTGCATCTGGGTTACTCCTATTGGGTGGTGGAACAGCAGACGCAATCTTAAAGACAGCGGTCGTTGGCTGTCTGTAACCCAGGTTACAAAGGCATCGCGTTGCTACCGCAATTTGCCGGGGGTGAACTCAAGCGATGTTTCTTCAATAATTGGATTTCCACATACATCTGCTTTGTAATCAAGAACGCTCCGAAAAAGCAGCAAAGGTGCACCAGGCGACCATGGCCGTCTCGCCTTTTGGTTTCAGACCTGCTCAGGCAGAACAAAGCGAGGTTGGTCCCGGTGGGGTTGGGCTGAACCCTTTCGGAAGCGCCACGACTGCGGCGGTCAGGGGCGCGCCAATGCCTGAACAGGACCAAGGAGATGCATTTGTGATTGGTCTGCTGCCCATTTTTCTTATAGTGCTATTTGCAGAAATTTTCGGAAGGTGGAGACGCCGGTAGTTATCCAGCGACAAAACGGTGATTCGCTACGCGTCTTTCACGTTAAGCGAGCGGCAACAGCAAGCGCCGCCCGACCTTCAACTTGCTGAAGATATGCTGCAGATGGGTTTTCACGGTGGTGTCGCTGATGGATGGCTTTCAGCCATTGCGCCGTTGCCGATGTTTTCCGGATGCACCCTTTGGCGCCATGCAATATAGCCTCGACGACCTCGTGATGGCCGAAAAAAATCTTCGGCACTTAAAATATACTATTGCATGTATATTTTAAGTGCCAACAATTTATTGCGGGAATGGCATATTTTTTGCGCATACCCCTATATTCATGGCGAGTCGGTATCTATTCAGCCCACTTTGAGATGACTCTTAAAGTCCGTCATCCCCGCGCAGGCGGGGACCCAGAAACCGGCGATTACCGGTGCGAGGCAATCCTTCATCCTGGTGACGCGGCTCTACAAAATGTAACGCGCCAGATCGTCATCGACCGACAGCGCTCCGAGCCGCTGGTTGACGTAGGCGGCGTCGATCGAGACCGCCTTCCCGGCGGTTTCGCTGGCCGAAAACGAGATCTCTTCCAGCAGCTTTTCCATCACCGTATACAGCCGGCGGGCGCCGATGTTCTCGGTCTTTTCATTCACCGAGTAAGCGATTTCGGCCAGCCGCCGGATGCCTTCCGGGGTGAAGGCAATCTGCACCTGCTCGGTCGCCAGCAGCGCTTCGTATTGCACGGTCAGGCAGGCGTCGGTGGAAGTCAGGATGCATTCGAAGTCGGCGATCGACAGCGATTCGAGTTCGACCCGGATCGGGAATCGGCCTTGCAGCTCCGGTATCAGGTCGGACGGCTTGGCCAGATGAAACGCGCCGGATGCGATGAACAGGATGTGATCGGTCTTGATCATCCCGTACTTGGTGTTGACGGTGGTGCCTTCGACCAGCGGCAGCAGGTCGCGCTGCACGCCGGCGCGCGACACTTCGGCACCGCTGGCTTCCGAGCGCGACGCGATCTTGTCGATCTCGTCCAGGAACACGATGCCGTTTTGCTCGACATTCTCGATTGCCTGTTGCTTGAGGTCATCGTCGTTCACCAGTTTGGCCGCTTCTTCCTCGATCAGCAGCTTCATCGCGTCGCGGATCTTCATCTTGCGCGCCTTCTTGCGCGCGCTGCCCATGCCGGAAAACATGGTCTTGATCTGTTCGGTCATTTCTTCCATGCCCGGCGGCGCCATGATTTCCATTTGCGGCCCGGACTCCGCGACTTCGAGTTCGATCTCGTTGTCGTCCAGCGCACCTTCGCGCAGGCGCTTGCGGAAGGTCTGGCGCGTGGTACTGCCTTTCTGCTCATCCGTTTCGGCGTGCGTATTCAGCCCGAAATCGCGCGCCGGCGGCACCAGGATGTCGATGATGCGGTCTTCCGCCGCGTCTTCGGCGCGCGCACGCACCTTGCGGGTGGCCGCTTCGCGGGTCTGCTTGATGCCGATGTCGACCAGGTCGCGGATGATGGTATCGACGTCGCGCCCGACATAACCGACTTCGGTGAACTTGGTGGCTTCGATCTTGATGAAGGGCGCATCGGCCAGTTTTGCCAGGCGGCGCGCGATTTCGGTCTTGCCGACACCGGTGGGGCCGATCATCAGGATGTTCTTGGGCGTGATCTCGTGCCGCAGCGGCGCCGCCACCTGCTGGCGGCGCCAGCGGTTGCGCAGCGCAATGGCGACCGCGCGCTTGGCGTTACCCTGGCCGACCACGTGCTTGTCGAGTTCGGAGACGATTTCCTGGGGTGTCATATTCATGTTCATGGCGGTTCAGTCCAGCGTTTCGATGGTGTGCGACAGATTGGTGTAGATGCAGAGTTCGCCGGCGATCGTCAGCGATTTCTTGACGATATCGAGCGGCGCCAGATCGGTGTTTTCCTGCAGGGCCTTGGCAGCTGACTGGGCGAAAGTGCCGCCGGAGCCGATCGCGCCGATCCCGTCTTCCGGCTCCAGCACGTCGCCGTTGCCGGTGATGACCAGCGTCGTTTCGCGATCGGCCACCAATAGCATCGCTTCCAGCCGGCGCAACATGCGGTCAGTGCGCCAGTCCTTGGCCAGTTCGACCGAGGCGCGCATCAGGTGGCCCTGATGCTTTTCCAGTTTCGCTTCGAAACGTTCGATCAGCGTGAACGCATCGGCGGTGCCGCCGGCAAAACCGGCCAACACCTTGCCGTGATACAGCGTACGCACCTTGCGGGCGGTGCCCTTCATGACGATATTGCCGAGCGTGACCTGGCCATCGCCGCCGAGCGCGACAATGTTGCCGCGCCGCACCGACAGGATGGTGGTACCGTGAAATTGTTCCATGCTTACCTCGAAAATGCTGTGGACGAATGGATTGTTGAAACATGTTTGCCGCGCAAGATTTTGCGCAAGCATGAATTTATAAATAAAAGTGGGGATACGCTGGCCGATTGCAAGATGCAATCAACCCTTGTGCGGGATGATGCGGGCGATTTCCTTTAAGCCCATCACGTTGAGCAGGGCTGCGACCGGATGGTTGACGTCATGGAATTCGATCATCTTGCCATTGCCGGCCAGCGGCACCAGCCCGGTGAGAAGTTGTCCGGAGGCAGTGAAATCGATGCGGTTCAGCTGCGAGCAGTCGATCACCACGGTTTCGCGTTCGGCCGCGAATGCAACGATCGCGTCGATCAGTTGCCGGGTATCTCCGGCCACCAGATCCGGCATCGCGAAGCGCTCCGGCTGGCCGGCAGCAGCCGTTTGTCCGCTCGATACCAGGGGGGGAGGCGCATAGCGACTCAGTACGCCCCCCTGTCCTGCAAGCGGGACAAGGGAGGAGGGTGGCTTTGGCGCTTCGAATGCAGGCGGGGAAATTTCGAAGGCGATGCAATATTCAATGCTGCTTTCCTCGAATTCCTGTTCCCGGTTCAATAGCCGGAGCAACTCCAGCAGCAAAAGCCAGGGTGCGGCGCTGGCATCGCTACGCCCGGCCTGCAAGGTCGATTGGAGGTATTCGACCAGTTCGGGCGCTCCCGGCAAGACCAGGTCATGGCCTGATTTGTGCAGGCGGTGCAAGAGTTGCAGCAGCAGAGCGCAACCGTCCGGGTCGGTCTTGCGGATGCGGCTAAGGTCGAGCTGCAAGACCCGGTGTGCAGCGCTTAACAGTTGTGCGTGCGCAATCTGCTGCGCACTGTCGCCATCCAGAACCGCCGGAAAAACCACGCTGGGATGGCTGGATGCCGGCGCAGCGGACGGCACCAGCTGCGCGCCGTCGCGCCATGCCGGCGGCGAGGTTTCGAAGCGGCTGATGTAACCGGTCGAGAGGTTGTCGAATGCCTGTTGCTGGCCGCTGAGTTGATACAGGTCGAACAGCAGCAGATGGGCATGTTGGTCGTGGGCGGACGGCGCCGCGTGCAGGATCGCGTTTTCCAGCAACTGTTCGGCCAGTGCCTGCTGGCCGTTCGCAAACAGGATCGCGGCTTCCTCGACGATCGGGGTCGGGAGGGTTGTCGCCAGCGCGATGGCATCGTTGGGCAGGCCGTCGTCGAACAGGATTTCGGTCGACGCATCCATCCTTGGCACGGTGTTGCTGAATCTGCCGGCTTCAGTGTCGGCCTGGCCTCTGGCGCGCACGGTGCCGGGGGCGGGGGTGGGATTTGGGCGGAGCTCGGCGTCAAGTTGCAGCGACATTGCCGATTCGATCGCATCGATCTTCAGTTCGGTAGCGCGGGCGGCGCTGCGCCGATCGGAGTGCCCATTGCTGCTGCGTTCGCCCTGGCTGTCCGCACGCATGCCGTTTCCGCTGTCGCGCGCGTCTTCAACTGGTGTGTCGGCCTGCGTCTGCTGTTTTTTGCTGAAAAGAGAGAAAATCTTCACGTTATACGAGCCTCACCGGAGATGCGGTTTTTTAAAGGACATTCGGCTTTATAGCAGAATCGGTTCAAACGTGTTTTTCATTGATGTTTTCCAACTGACGAACACTTTGAACTGCAGTTGCAAGTGCATTTTCAAAAAATATACTGATATACGTATTTTTTATAAGCCAATTAATATATGCGTATTATTGGTAATTTTTACATATACCCATTGATTTATTGAATTGTCAGGAAATTTTTCGCGGGATACTTGCAACATTGTTGCAATCTAAGGAAATAAAAACGTGCGAACAGCAGTCGCACGTCTTTTTACAAAATACCTAATCAGGCATCAAATGCAGTCTTCAGTCGCCGTACAGTTTCTGCTTCAGTTCGCGCCGCTGCTGCGCTTCCAGCGACAGGGTTGCGGTCGGACGCGCCAGCAGGCGCGGGATGCCGATTGCTTCACCGGTTTCTTCGCACCAGCCGTAATCGCCTTCATCGATCTTGGCGATCGATTGCTGGACTTTCTTGATCAGCTTGCGCTCGCGGTCGCGGGTGCGCAATTCCAGCGCATGCTCTTCCTCGATCGTGGCACGGTCGGCCGGATCGGGTACCAGCACGGTTTCGCGCAAATGCTCGGTGGTGTCATCGGCATTTTGCAGCAGTTCTTTCTCGATCTGCTTCAGGCGCGCCCTGAAAAAGGCCAGTTGCGCCGCGTTCATGTAATCCTTTTCGCCCATCTTGAGGAGTTGTTCCTCAGTAAGAAGCGTGTCGGTCGCATTGACGTCGGCAGTTGGTTGTTTAGTTTTGGTTATCACTTCGCTTACTTTCGGTGCAGGTTCAAATAATTTTATCCGCTAATCCGGCTACTGTATCGTTGATCGAGGCGCTGCCGGAACAGATACGCTCACATTGTCACTGTGCCTGGAGGCCTGACGATCGCTGGCTACTTTAGCAGACTTCATAGTGCTTACGTTGATAATCCTCATCTTCCAGTGCGTAAATACCTGTGCTGTTTTTTGGTCCTAACATGTTGTTTTCAGAAGTAAATTCTGTCCATACCGCAAAAAACGCCGCTAGTTTATACCAAACACTGCTCCAGTCCTTTAATAATTGTCTCTTTCGGCAGATTTTGTCCGATAAACACCATCTTGCTGCCGCGTATTTCGTGCTCCGCCCATTTGCCGCCGATGTCGGTCCCCATCAATTGATGCACGCCCTGGAACAGCACCTTGCGGTCGGCGCCTTCCATCAGCAGCACGCCTTTGTAGCGCAGCATGCGCGGCCCGAAAACCTGCACGATGCCGCCCAGAAACTCATCCAGCAAGGCGGTATTGAACGCCCGCTCGCTTTTGAATACGAACGAGGCAATGTCGTCGCTGTGATGCGCGTGGTGATGGTCGTGCTGATGTTCGTGGTGATTATGGTCGCATCCGGGCGCGCATGCATGCTGTTCTTCGGCAGCCTCGGCAGCCAGGAATTCGGGGTCGATTTCCAGTTTTTCATTGAGGTTGAAGCCGCGGATGTCGAGCAGTTCGGCAATTGGCGCGCGGCCAAAATCGGCGGTGCCCAGCGGCGCACGCGGATTGATGCGTTTCAGGCGGGTCGATAATGTGGCGACTTCGGCCGCGCTGACCAGATCGGTCTTCGATAACAGGATGCGGTCGGCGAAGCCCACCTGGCGCTGCGCCTCTTGATGCGCATCGAGTTGTTGCATCGCGTGGCGCGCATCGACCACGGTAATGATCGCGTCCAGCATGTAGGACAGCGCGACTTCCTCGTCCATGAAGAAGGTCTGCGCCACCGGCCCCGGATTGGCCAGTCCGGTGGTTTCGATCACCAGGCGATCGAAATGCAGCAGCCCGTCAGCGCGCCTTCGCGCCAGATCGGTCAGCGCCACGATCAGGTCGCCGCGCACCGTGCAGCAGATGCAGCCGTTGTTCATCTCGATGATCTGTTCGCTGCTGTCTTGCACCAGGATTTCGTTGTCGATGTTTTCCTGGCCGAACTCGTTTTCGATCACGGCGATCTTGAATCCGTGATTTTCCTGCAGGATGCGATTGAGCAAGGTGGTTTTGCCTGCGCCGAGAAAACCGGTCAATATCGTGGTCGGAATCAGTGCCATGGTGTGTGCCCGTTGAAAAGAGGGGAGTTATTGCGGTCGCCGTGCGCATTCGGCGCACCAGCCTTTAATGGTCAGTTCGATGTCGTGGCTTTGAAAGCCGGGGCCGAGATTGTCTTGTAGCACCGCCTGCAGTTGCTGGCGCAGCGTCGATTGCCGGCAAGCCGATTGCGACAACATGTCGGACACCAGATCCGTCTCGCCGTCCACGTTCAGGCAAAACACCTTGGCGCAGCGGGTGCATTTGAAATGACCATGCTGGTGCTGCGCGGTAGTGGCCTGGCTGGCCTGTACGCTGGCGCCGCCGCGTTCGGAATGCTCGGTTCCGGCGCTGTAGCGGAACACGCGATCGTCGCCGGCGATCTTGTGGGTCAGGCCAGCCGCGATCAGGCAGTCCAGCGCCCGGTACAGGGTGACGCGGTCCATCTCGGCAAACGACTCTTGCATGTCCTGGTGCGACAGCGCGCGCGGCGCGCCAAGCAAGGCTGCCAGCACTTTCACGCGTGCCGGGGTGACCCGCACCGACACTGCGCGCAGGCGCACTCCCGCTTCGGTGCACGCGGCGTCCAAGGGCTTGCTGTGGCTGGCGATTTGCGGTGTCGGCTTCATGGTTGTGCGAGTGAAAAATCGGTTACGTTTCGAATTATCCTAGATTCCTTAGTTGGACAGGCGTGAGTGTGCATTTTTCCGGTTCTCTGGCTAGGCGAGACGACGAAGCGGACTGCATTCCGCTAGGAGGAGCAACAACGCCAGAGGACCGGAAAAGTGTGCAATCGCGCATGTAGCGT
>JAUYNR010000042.1 GCA_030698225.1 Oxalobacteraceae bacterium
GCGCCCCAGCATCACCAGTTTGCATCCCTGCCGCTTGCGTGAAAACGCCCTGACGATGTCCAGCACCGAGTTCTCTGGCTCCGGCCGTGCGATCACCACCGCGTAGCGCCCAGGTGCAACCCCGATGCTGTGCAGCAGCGACGCATCCGCCTCCAGAATTTCCGGTGCGCCATAAGGAATCATCGTGATCTTGTCGCGCGATACCCGGGTCGCAAGATGATTCTTGATCTCAGGATGGTCGGCCACCAGATGGTCGCCGATAAGGCAACCAAAACGCTCGTTAAACCACAACCAGCCGCGCTCATAGAAACGCCATTTATCGCGTTTCCATTCGATGCCATCCATATTAATCAGATTGCGGAAAGCAATTTACAATAAATTTTGCATGAGTACTTAGTAAGAGACTACAGTCCCCAATCCGAAGGACGCTCATCTCTCCAATCAGCTAGGGCCTGTTCAAGCGTATAGCTGTACTGGTATCCATCATTCATCAAACGGCCTGGGACTATGTAGTTAGAGCGAACAAGTTTTCTAATACGTACCGGACTGAATGGGTGGCGAACACCCAATGGGCGCATAAAGACATCAATCAAAGTGGCAGCACCAAACAGCAACGCGAAGGGCACTGTCGGAATAAACAGATTGCGATCCACCACCTTCAGAATCGTGTTAGCAAACTTTTCAACCGTGGGCGGCGGCCCGAATGTCCCATTGAAAATCAGAACACCTCGCGGTTCATTTTCAACCTTGCCCAAGGCCCAAGCTATCGCCCCGCAGAGCTCCTTCACATAAATACCAGCCTTGATTGTGTCGCGATTCCCCATATAAAAAAAGTATCGTCCCAAGACAGCGCGAACCATGCGCGTAACATTCCCACCCTCGCCCGGGCCAAATACCACCCCTGGTCGCACGATAACCAACCGTCTCTGTTTACTATCGGCGGCCAACCATGCCTCGTGAATCTTCTCCGCCACCAACTTGGATGAGCCATAAGGCGTCAGCGGGACAGTCAACGCCTTTTCATCCGTTGGCATCTCGACCGGCCCATAGGGTGAAATACTGCTGGTGAACACCACGCGCGAACACCCAACCTGATCAGCCCAATTGCAGACATTCTGAGCACCTAAAATATTGGTCTCAAAATACTCGCGCGCCTCGTGCCCGGGCTCTCGATGAACCGCCGCCAGATTGAACACAAGGTCAGCATGGCTTGGCAATTCAGGGTTATCAACAGGCTGCCGCACATCCACCGCAACAACGCGGATTCGCCCGTCAGCCAGAGCCTGATCAAGCCACATCCCACCTGCAGCCTGATTGGGTTTGCGAATGTCCGCAAGATAAATCTGCCCGGCAAATCCATGATCCAGCATGAACCTTGCCATATGACAACCGATAAACCCCGCACCGCCGAAAATCACACATTTTTTGTATTGTGAAAAAAAACCGTTACTGACCATCAATTACCCTTTCTTGGACGGTGGATAGCACCGCTCCTGAATGCCGTACAAAGCCACAATGCTACGACCGGCGGCAACTAAGTCATCCGCCATATAATTGTTCATAAAGCCACTGCACCCTGGCGCCGACACCTCTTCACAATGCCTCCCGCTTATTGGTGAGCATGCCATCCAAGCGCCCCCAAAAGGCCCTGTTGGTTGAGATTCGCCGCTTGACTGCTAGCGGCAAACGAGCGTGCATCCTCCCCACCCGATACCCCAGCCATCTGACCCCATTGCGAAAGACCACCTGCAACATCGGCAACGTTATCCCTTCGCGTTTGAGATAGTTGTACTCGGAACGTACGAACCGCGCGCCCTCTCCCTCTGCCTTACCGAGAAAATCCATGTACCACCGATTCATACTGTGAAAGGCACCTACATCAAAATAGCGGCAAAAGTCTTGCTTAATAGAGTAATCATGCGAATGCTCAACGACTGCTTGAGGGACATATCCGATTTCCCACCCCAGCTGCAATAACCCTGCCGCGGCGATGCTGTCTTCCGCAAACAAGGTGTTAACTGCGAAAAAGCCGATTTGCTCCATTGCGGAGCGGCGGTAAGCAGAAAATGAATTGGAACAAAATGCAGTCTTGATTCCCAGGCGCGGCACATCTTCCTTACGTTTCAAAACTACACTATCTCCTACTGGATAGTTGAACAACCTTGCATGTCGGGCAAACACACCCGCAGCGTTAGTAGGAGCCTGCCGCCCATATACCAACGCACAAGCTGGATACTCATGCAAGGCTCGCACAAGATTTTCCAGTGCATGAACATCTAGCGGAATTGCATCTTGCGTCAGGAAGAGATAAATATCTGCCGACGATTTATTAAAAGCCAGATTCCGCGTACCCCCGTGATCAAAATCCGTGCGCCTGACCGGAATGATTTTTGCACCCAACTCCTCAAACACCTGCACGCTGCCATCAGTGGAGGCAGAGTCCATCACCAGAATCTCATCTGGTTGCAAGGTCTGTTGCTTGAGTGCGGCAACCATCCGTGTAGCCAACTTCCCAGGATTCAGCGTCGGAATACAAAGTATCACTTTAGCTACCATAATCACCCCTTACCCAACAAACTATGCTTTAACTTGACCGGATTGGCCACGGTCACCGATTTCAGCAATAAGTATAAAAACGACGCCAAAAAATTTGGCCAAAAAATAAAAGAAGAACTACCATCACGCACGATAATCAATATTGGAAGCATTCCTTTGAAATATTCATAGTGATAAACGGAAAATTGCTAATACCTTCATTTACTGATATTTGTTATAACATTTAATAGAGCTAATGCTGACTGCTCCCAATTAAAGCTTTTTATGTTTTATAACCGTTTGCAGTTAATACAGGGTACAGACAAGTGATCCGTTTGCACCGTATAAGGTACGGTATGCATCGGCATGACCCACGACGCAGAGCTTATGAATAAATCGCTCCTAATCTAAGGCTTTATCTTCACATATTCACAGAACCGGTCTCACGGAAAGGCCGCGACCGATGGCGTAATAAGAAAATCCGTATTTTTCTAATCGGACCGGATCAAACAGATTGCGGCCATCGAAGATCACCGGCGTATTCAGTTTGCTCTTGATAAAATCAAAATCCGGCGCCTTGAAATCGCGCCATTCAGTCAGGATCACCAGTGCGTCCGCTCCTTGCAAGGCAGCCTCTTTGGTGCCCATCAGCCTTAGATCATCACGGTCACCATATATGCGCTGAGTTTCTTGCATAGCTTCCGGGTCGAATGCCTGGACAACAGCGCCAGCCTGCCACAACATTTCCATCAACACTCGGCTGGATGCCGCGCGCATATCATCCGTGTTTGGCTTAAAAGCCAAACCCCACAAGGCAAATTTTTTACCTGAAAGGTTTCCACCAAAATGGTGGGTAATTTGCTCAAACAAGCGTTCTTTCTGCCTGTTATTTACCGCCTCAACGGCAGCAAGGATTTTTGCTTCATAACCAATTTGTCGAGCCGTTCTCTCCAGTGCCTGTACATCCTTTGGGAAGCACGAACCGCCGTATCCACTGCCGGGATAAATAAACTGATACCCGATTCGCGGATCTGAGCCAATACCCTTGCGCACAGCCTCAATATCCGCACCCAGACGCTCTGCGAGATTGGCCATTTCATTCATGAAAGATATTTTGGTGGCCAGCATGCAATTTGCGGCGTACTTGGTAAGCTCAGCACTACGCACGTCCATGACGATCATTTTTTCATGATTGCGATTGAACGGCTCATATAGTTCACGCATGCGTCCTTCCACATGCTTGCTGTCGGTTCCCACTACTATGCGGTCAGGACTAGTGCAGTCAGCTACTGCAGAACCTTCTTTCAAAAACTCTGGATTTGACACTACATAAAAATCAAACTTCTCGCCGCGTTTCTCCAGCACTTCAGCGATCTGGCCTTTGACCTTGTCAGCGGTACCAACCGGAACCGTCGATTTGTTGACCACAATTTTTGACTGTGTCATGTGCTCGGCAATTGTATTCGCCACAGCCAGCACATATTTTAGATCCGCACTACCGTCCTCGTCCGGGGGAGTACCAACAGCAATAAATTGCATCTCGCCATGCGCCACCCCCTCCGCTGCATTCGTAGTGAAGACCAAACGCCCTGCGTGGTAGTTTTTTTCCACCAGCGGCGTAAGCCCCGGCTCATAGATTGGAATAATGCCGTTTTTGAGGGATTCAATTTTCTGACTATCCACATCCACACAACACACCTGATGTCCGGCGTCTGCCAAAACAGCCGCTTGCACAAGGCCAACATAGCCAATGCCAAAAACAGTTACGTTCATTTTTAGGAGCCTATTTTTCTAATATTTCAAAATTAAATTGATAATTCCCAGTTTTTCCGGGGACCTTTTCTAGATTTGACCGTTTAGGTTGTTGCGCACAATTAACCAAGTAATCTATTCGCCAGCCATTGATCATGTTGATGACCCGCAACGACTCTTGTGGATATTAGTATATTTTAAATTCTGAATTCGTCTCGCCATCAATAGGTAGGACCAGAGGAGTGGATTTTTCACCGTTAAATGATCCGATAAAAACCAACGGGTCGGATGTCTTATTAATCTTTATTTTAATAGGTAATCTCTGATACGACATTGGTTCAATAGAAAACTTTTTGTTTAGGCCAGAAACAACATAGTTGCTTCCTAATGTATAAACTGAGCCAGAAACAAGCTTGTTATGAAAATTGTAGACATCGATGAAAGCATCGCCAGAATCACCAGTTAAATACGTGCGATTACTTACACCAAAACCATACTCCAATTGCACGCGTAAAACGATCTTAGGCGGAGAGATTTTCTCTGAATAGACTGGTACTTCATATGGAGTAGTAGGTGCAATTTCACTAAAATCTGTCACATATATTGGAGTGGTATCTAACGTGGATGGAATTTTTATTGGCGCACCCATTAAATCATACGCAGAGATATGATTATTATCATGCAATGCTGATGGAAACGGAGTTCCAGGCTTATCCGACCATAATACCAAAGTTTGATTTGAACCCGTGCCGTACAAATAACCAAAATCGTGGTCAGTTAATCGGATATGCCCAACAAATTTCTTTTTTCCCAATTGTATAATAAGGTTAGATAGTGCTACATATGCTGGTTTTGGAGAGAAATCCCAACGGAAAAACCCCCACACTTTATTTTTTTCATTGTACGGAGGTAATATAAAAGAAAAAGTGCGTTCACTACCAAGGCTATTTAATAAAATCTGTGATTTAACAGCAACTATTGCTTGCGCTGTCTCTTGAGCATCATCATGTTCTACATTTGAAGAAACAATAGCGCCCGCCTTCCCATCACCCTCAAATGCTAGGCCCACCTCAGTAACCCAAAAAGGCCTGACAATCTTGTATTTTTTTAAAATATCGTTGTTAAGCAATAAAGTATCAAGCAATTTTTTTTGAGGAATTTTGACCGGAAGGTAAGTATGAAAATTATAAATATCAAAATAATCTTTAATGCCATTATCGAGTGCGACGTTCATAAAATTTTCAGGGAATTTTGTTTCGGATTTTGCGCCAATTAAGACTTTAACTGATGGCAACCCGGCTTTCATTCCTAAGTAACATGCTTTTTGAGCAGCAGCAAAATCCCAAGCAGGATCCGGATTTAGTACAGTATTATTTTCTTCATTCCAGAACTCCCATGCTGGGATGTCTGCCTTGAAGTGAATAGCTGCTGCCTCGCAAAATCGGTATAAGGCCAATAAGTCTGTCGGCATTCTTTTTGAGCCAACTCTGACCCATTCTGGCGCATCGTGAAAAACACCCAATGTTTGAATACCGTGCTGTGCCATTCTAGAAACAGAGTTATCATATTTACTCCAGTTAAATTTACCTGGCACTGGTTGTATATCGGCCCATCTAAATCTGTCCCGGACCATGTGAATGCCAGCAAGTTCGGCATTTCTTGCCACTAAATCAATTTTGTCATGTGGAGCAACCCAGGAATGAGCGCTATCGACAGAAAATCGGCTATCACCGGATACGACAGCTTTTCTCAAGTGTGCGAATACAATATAACCACTAAAACCCTCAGCCCTCAATCTATAATAACCAGGTGATAAGCGAGGTACATTCAATTTTCCCGGTGCATTCATAGATCCAGAGGTGACTAGTTTTCCTAGCCAATCGGTCACAAACCACTTATAGTTACCTGTTGAATGGAAATCAAATGTTGCGTACTCTGAATCAGAAAAAATTCTTGACGGATAATTAGCGTCAACATCAACTAATTTTCGTAAATCGGGGAAATTGGCCAATGTATCGGAAAATGCGACTTGAGAAATAAAAAAAAATGCGATTAGGAATTTTGTTTTTATAGAATAAATTTTATGAAAAAATTTTTTTGACTTTAGCATAAAAATCGGCTTCGAATGGGATTATATTAAAATCTATTGAGAAGTATTTTTACTTCAAAAATATACGGCACATACTAAATTTGCATTTAAAGAAAATGAACAATAAATGTCACATGTATATATGAGATTAATCAGCTCTCAAATTCATATTATTTTGAAATGATGTTCAGAAATTTTTAAATTTACTTTTCAATTAGTCTGACATAGCAATATTTTATAATTGAATATGGCAATGCGAACCAACGATGGCGTAAATGAAGCATTATTTCATTGCGAGCTGATATTAATCTTGACCAATAGGGAGCAGTTGATCTATCCGAGTTCCATCCTCTGCAATGATAGGCTTTAAGAGAAGGGTGAATTAAAATCTTCCATCCCATCTTACGAATTCGAATTGATACGTCTATATCTTCTTTGTACATAAAAAAAGATTCATCAAAAAATTGATTATCTTTTTGAATTATCTGTTCGACAACTTCACGCCTAACTACCATCAATGCCCCGCATGCTGCCGGAATGTATTCTGCCGTCATGGAAATCTTTGAATTATCAACCAACATACCTTGGCTCTTGTCGTACCATTTACCAATAATGGTCTGAAAAATACCCAAACTATCAATTAATCCAGTAGGGCGATCTGTTTCGAACGAATAACCTAAAAGAGGCCCAGTAAACACGCCAATATCAGCATTCTTAGGGTCCATAACAACTTTATGCAGCCGCTCAAGCCATCCTTCAGGTAAGAGAACATCTGGGTTAATAAAAAAAACAAATTTTGCACTTCTTAAATAGTATTGCTCAAGTGCGATATTATTTGCAGCTGCAAAACCTACGTTTCTTTTAGCTTCAATGACGGTTACATCATCATCCAGTGCAATTTCATATAAAGGGTTTGGATGGGAATTAACTATGAATACACGGTCGCCCAAATCAAACCTATGCCGTGGTAGAAATAGGCTTATTAGACGTTCACTTTGATAAGAAACAATTATAGAAAAACATGATTTTCTAAAATCTTTCAAAATTTCATTGCACATAGCGCTCATATCAGTGAGTATTTCTTTAGCGTCAATGATGTATTGACAGGATGAAGGCTTTTATGATCTATTTTGTCGCCAACCATTGCCGCGGCAAATGCCATTCCTACTACTATAGTCGCTACAATATTTTCAATAAAGTCGCATGTAAGCCCAGCAATTAATAATGCCATCAGACTCAGCCCTAATCCTTGTTGAATTGGGTCTTTACGCCGAATTAAATTAAATGATACCCATCCCATAAATATTAATATGGCAACTCCAATTAATCCAAAATTACCATATAGATATAAGAAGAAATTATCGACCACGCCACCATTAATTAATAGTTTACTAGGATCGCCAAAATATTTTTGACTTGATCCTAATCCACCCAGACCTCTTCCAAAAAAGAATGAGGTTGAGCTTAAATCCTTAATAGCATTTGGCCAAGTATCTATCAATCTCATGTCAAAACTTACTGTAATAAACGCTATTAATGGATCCTGAAAACCTAAATTGTATTTAGTGAATATCGTCGATATAGGGAAATATGCCATGCATAATAAAAAAAATGAAAGCATAATAATGCTAAATCGAGCTCCGATAGAAAAACCTAATAACACTATTAAAACTGCGAAGATAAAAGCTTTCGATGTAGTTAAAACAATGGAAATTAGAGAGACTATAAGCACAAATGCAGATAAAAAACGACTTTTTTTCAATATGATTGGCAATACCAAAAATAAAAGAATTAATATGTGTGTCGAGGCAGCAATTGACATGCGGGATAATCCTGGTGGTCTATTGAAACCTTCATAGGCCCATTCCCGACTACCTTCCACACTAATATCACCCATTTTATATTCAAAGCCAGACCAGGGGACTGTGTAAAGTGCACTCCAAATTACCCCAATACTGCAAAGTAGCAATAATAAAACTGAAATTTTATAAAAGAGTGTCGGTCTATTTTTAAATTTATCATAGCTAACCACGCCAAATATAATAGGTAAAAACAATGCCCAACCACTTAAGATTTGATTGAGTGTCAATCCGTTAGCTATACCTGCTAGCGATGCAATAAATAAAACTAGAGCTATTATTATAGAAATGCGTTTCTGTTTTCTTGCAAAGAAACTGTAAATTGCTAAAGCTATTAACAGTGCTTTCGACATGTACCCAAGCCAAGGAGCCCCAGCGCTAACATAAAGGTAACGTAAGGCACCTGCAGCAATATCGGATGTAATTGCAAGTGTCCAGCAAAATATTAATATATTGGAGTAGTGCTTATTTGACAGCAATTTTATTTCCCGCCTTGTTATTTTAAATTGTTTTTTTTCTTATAAAGTAGATCATAGATATTTTCATATTTTGAAATCCATCCAGGAATGTCAACAAACGGTTCTGAAGAGGTAAATGCCTGTCTCCTCATGTCATTTACAATGCCTGGGTTGGTCAAAAAATTTGCGATTGCTTTAGTTAAAGTTTCCGGTTGTTCCGGGTCAAACAAATATCCATTGTTCTTGTCCGAGATCATTTCCGGAATACCCCCACGTCGTGCGGCAATAACAGGAACTCCATATCGGAATGCCTCAACTACTACCATGCCTAATGCCTCAGGCCAAAGCGAAGGAACTATAAGAACATCAATTTGCGGGAAAAATTTTTCAGGTTTCATATATCCCAAAAACTTTATTCTTTCATCGGGAAATTTCCCGGATAGCAAATCTTCATATTGCTTTTGTCCAGTACCAGCAATTTTTAGAGCAATATTTTCGCCACCAAATTTGTTAAATGTTTCAAGAAGTAGGTCTATACCTTTAGCTTTAGATAGTGTGCCAATGTACCCGAAAGTGAAGGGCCGTTCTGATTGAGATTTTTCAGATAGAGTCAAATGTCCCAAATCTCTCGAATTATGTATCACTTCCTGAATAGGAACATTATCGAAATAACCATTTTCTAAATGCCGATTTAATACGAATTTACTAACGCCAACAACTGCGTCTACCGCTTTCGACATCCGCTGATGCGGTAGCCGAAGTAACTTACATTTTGCGCATTGCCCAATGCAGGCAGATTCAACGCTAAACATCTGAGTATTTGGACAGATATGATATAAATCATGGAGCACTTGTATCATGGGGGTCCGTGTTTTAGCAATTGCGGCCCAGACGGCAGCAGACCATCCTGGTAACGCATGTAACGATACTATATCCGGCTTCTCAGCATGCATTACGCGGGACACTATTGACGCCATTGCTAAATTGTAACTATCGCGAGCATGCCATATTGCGCGCTGTAGCTTGGAGGCGCGATCCTTGCGATAATGCCAATAGATATTCTCAATACCGGCACGAAATACTTTAACCCCTTCTACCTTATCTTCCTTAATTCCTTTATCAGGCCCGGTAACCAAAACTATTGGCTCATGCCCATTGTGCTTTACCCCCAAAACGAGTTCTCGCAATGTTATTCCAGATCCACCAGCTACATGTGGTGCATAAAACTGATTTATATATAAAATTTTCATGGGAGTGGGTAATTTTCATGTAAACCTAATCGGCCCGATTCTCCGTCATTTAACGCGAGTAGAAAAAGTTCTAAACGACATTGACGTGAAAGACGCTTGGCTCTTAATTTGAGTAGAAATAAATAGACCATCCTATTTATTCTTCGCCAACCACCATGGTTTGATGAGTAATTCTTTTCGAAATATGCATGGTTGCGTACAGCATAATATAGACGACGATCACTCTCACCTAATAACCAAGTATCAAATGAGCTAGAAAAGTGCGTTTTTATGTTCCATGAGGATTCTAAATCATCGAGAATCGCATCTGTAGTTAGTGCTATGCGCCCGCCACGTTCTGTTATTCTAGATGTATATTCACTATCATCTGCATACAATATAAAATCTGTATTAGGAAGACCAATTTCCTCGAATAATTTCCTATGTGCTAACAGACCGCCATATGCTGAAAATGGCAAACTGATTACTTTTTTCATATTTTTTGAATTGGGCTTACCAAATGGCAGGCGGCGCCAGATTTTATATGGAATTCTGGCAATGTGAAATCCAAAAAAACTTGATCGTGGTTGAATAGCCATCCAAGGTGAAACCCCTTGAGCTATATCTACCTGATGCTCTGGACGAAAGCCAATGACCGCACTTTGGGTGGGATATGACATCGTTTGTACTCTCTCGAGTTCCGCGTGCAATATTGAAACCGCTCCTTTTTTAGGTGCGTTATCGTCATCCATTAACCAAATATATTCAGCTTGAGTCTGTAATGCTGCTTTTATACCGACAGCATATCCGTTAGCAGATCCGGTATTGGCGGGTAATAAAACAAGCGTAATTTTCCCCGGCCATTCATCCATCAAATTTTGTAAAGGGGAGGTTGATCCATTGCTAACGACAATTGCACTATTTATTTCCTCCTGCACAAAGGAACGTGTTAACAGCTCCTTTAAATAGCCAATACGGTCACCATATGTCAATGTTACCAGTACGGTCTTTTTTTTAATCATTTAAATATGCCTAATCTGAATTTCTTGAAGGTTGAAATTTATATTTTTCACAGTTAAATTATTTTAATCTAATGAATTTTTTCATTCCAATAACGTCAGTTTTGGCGAGGTATGAAAATATTCCGTAAAAACTTACTAATCCAATAGCCATGATCAATTTCAAATGGTTACCTAAATTAAGAAAAGCTAATCCTGAAATTATTACTGTAAAAAATAGAGTTGAACCAATCCAATTCCAACAGAGTCTTTTTATTGTGGGTAATAACGTACCAGCCGTTATAAATAAAAGCACCATATCTAAGGAAATTCTAAAGGTCCACGCGATTGCAGCACCGATAACCCCGTACTTATTTAATAGCCACCAAAGTACTATTCCGTATATAGGTAGTTCTAATAAATGTAATTTAGCCGTTGCGTCAGGGTGCCCGGTACTTTGTAAAAGAGTATGCGGAATTCGTGCAATACTATTTACAAAAAAACCAATAAGCAGCCATTGGAAAATAACGGTACTTTTTGCAGAAAAGTTTGTTCCGAGCCAAATTTCTAATCCTTGATTGGCGTATATAACAATAAACACTGTAGGAATCGCTACGGCGATCGTCATTATGCGACAAGAGCGCGTAAATAAGGCGATGCCACTTTCACGTTTAGAAACCCATAACGATGAAAACGCGGGGAATAGAACGGAAATAATTGCTGCAGGAAAAAAACTTAACCGATTAATCATATCTGCTGGTACGCTGTAGTATGCGAGCACGCTAACAGATAGGACTGAACTGATTACAAATCGATCCATCTGTACCATTATTGGACTGATTATATTGCTTACAGTAATCCAAGCACCAAATTTGAAAATTTGTCTAAATAAAGATTTTTTTACCTTACCTTTAGTTTTGCCCAAGGCTCCGACCTGATAGCAACACCGACCATATAATATCGTCGAGAGTATCCGGGCTAATGCAAGTACGGTAGTCGCATAATAAATACTATTTGACCAGTGCAAGACAATGAGTGGACCTAGAAAATTTGATATTCCAAGTGTTACGCGTATCAAATTAATTTGTTTGAATTCCTTATATGCTTCTAGCAAACCTATTAATGCTGAAGACAATACTACAAATGGAAGACTTATTGCGAGAACCCAAACGGCATAACTACTTTCAATCATCAAATCGGGAGTCACATGGAGAATTTCTCTTAGTAACCAAGTAGATCCACAAAATACAAATAAAGTGGCGAAAACTCCTAATGAGGCTATTAGTGCAATTGAAGTTTTAACTAAATCGGGTAAATCCTGCTGTTGCGCTGTACCTAAGCGCTCGGACACAAGTTTTGTTAAAGCACGACCTAATCCGAGATCAAATATGCTGAAATAGCCAATCATGGCCCAAATAAGGGTTAGTAATCCAAATCTCGTGCTTCCAAAACCTTCTATCAATTGTGGAATTGCATAAACTGCAATAATCAATGGAAATCCGGTCCCGAATAAATTCCAACCCACGTTCTTCATCATTTGATGTAAGTTACGAGGTTTTTCCGATTTATTCTTCAAATCCATATTAATTGACATACATATTTCTTCTTGAGCGACGTGTGGCTATTTTCCATCACCCCTAGTGCCAAAATGCAGGGGTAAAGTCATATCGTTATACACAACTCCAACAAGCAAGGAAAAAACATTTAAATTCAATGACTTAAAATTCAATTCACTGTATTTCGGTTCAGGCTGGCATCAAGGATGAGATTCACTTTTTCGATTAATAAATGATGAAAAATGGCTAAAATGAGTCTATTCACCCTGAAAATCCCACTTTTAGTCCGCTGTGGAAATTGCTAAAAAAGATGTATATAACAAAATGAAGTAAAGTAAAGGTCTTTTTCGGATAGTCGCAGCTTAAACTTGGCACAGTCTGAGTGCGCTTTGCCATTCGGGCAGATCACAAAACGCTTCAATTAATCTGTCACACGACATCACCGAATATCCAGGACGTCTGGCGGGTAATGGGTAGTCTTCTGTCTTGATCGGTATAAGCGCCGGTTTTTTGGCAATAGTTGAATTTTCCAGTATCGCTTGGGTGAACCCATACCACGTGGTCTGCCCTTGCGCCGTCAGGTGATAAA
The DNA here is from genome assembly GCA_030698225.1 of Oxalobacteraceae bacterium. Taxonomy (GTDB): domain Bacteria; phylum Pseudomonadota; class Gammaproteobacteria; order Burkholderiales; family Burkholderiaceae_D; genus AVCC01. Next base: position 13,066 of record JAUYNR010000042.1, read on the forward strand.
TCCCCGACCGTTCCTGCCACCAGTCTTGCGCATGTTGCGCGCCCTTGGCTTGCGCGACGATGTGGGCGGTGGTGTCGGCGATGGTGCGGCACCATGTCGGTGCACCGTATTGGTCGGCGACGATGCGCAATTCATCGCGCTCTTGCGCCAGTCGCAACATCGTCAGCAGGAAGTTCTTGCCGCGCATGCCGTAGACCCAACTGGTGCGCAGGATCAGGTGCGGGATGCCTGCGGACTGGATCGCTTGCTCGCCTGCCAGTTTTGTCGCGCCATAGACGTTAATGGGACAGGTTGGGTCGGTCTCAACGTAAGGCGTGATCTTGCTGCCGTCGAACACGTAGTCGGTGCTGTAGTGGATCATCGCTGCGCCGAGCTTTTTGGCTTCTTCTGCCATCACGCCGGGTGCTTCGCCATTGATGCGCATCGCAAGCTCAGGCTCGCTTTCGGCGTTGTCCACCGCGGTATAGGCGGCGGGGTTGATGATCAGGTTGGGCTTGACGCTGCGGATCACGTCGCGCACCTGGGCCAGGTTGGCGAGATCCATCTGGCTGCGGTCGAGGGCGATGATTTCGCCCAAACCTTGCAGGCTGCGCTCCAGTTCATAGCCGACCTGGCCGGTTTTACCGGTAAGGAGGATGCGGGTCATTGGGTGTGGTTTGATTTTGTGGTGATGTGGGGAACGCTGTGTTTTGTAGGAGCGCACCTGGGCGCGACCGACGGCAGCAGTCTGGCGACTGCTTTCGCGCCCGGGTGCGCTCCTACAGGGTACGTAGACATTTTGGCGGCGAGCAGTATTGTCATGCGAAGACTTCAGCATCTGCAAGCAGTTTGCCTACCTTATCTTTGCCGGACAGCAGCGGTTCCGCGTCCATCGGCCACTCGATGCCTATTGCGGGATCGTTCCAGAGGATTGAGCGCTCATATTCCGGTGCCCAGTAGTCGGTGGTTTTATACAGGAATTCTGCCGATTCGCTGGTGACGACGAAACCATGCGCGAAGCCTGCCGGAATCCACAATTGGCGCTTGTTCTCGGCGGATAACGTTACGCCGACCCAGCGGCCGAATGTAGGCGAGCTTTTACGGATGTCGACGGCGACGTCGAACACTTCACCGGCAACGACGCGCACCAGTTTGCCTTGCGGTTGCTGGATTTGATAATGCAGGCCGCGCAGCACGTTTTTGGCGGATTTGGAGTGGTTGTCCTGCACGAAACTGGTGGTGACACCGGTCAGTTCTTTGAAGCTGCGCTCGTTGAAGCTTTCGTAAAAAAAGCCGCGGTCATCACCAAACACCTTGGGTTCGATGATGAGGAGGTCTGGTATGGCGGTGATCTGGATTTGCATGGTGTTTATCTGGTTGGTACTTTGGCAAAATGGTGCATCGTTAGGTAGGAGCGGGCATGGCCCGCTCCTACAAATCATTCTATATACTGCAGCATGTATTTTATATGCCGCTTTATTTATATGCGTGGAAGTGCAACTTTTACATGATACTCCACAATTATTTCAATTACATGTCACTGTTCAGCCCACTATGAAAGCTCCTTCCCCCTGGCAGGGGGAAGGCTGGGATGGGGGTCGAATGGTCGAAATATCGATGCGGTCGATCAAGCTTTCTACCCCCTCCCTAGCCCTCCCCCTGCAAGGGGGAGGGAACTTGTTATTCCACCCTAGCCCTTCTCCGGCAAAGGGGAGGGAACTTGATATTCCTTCCCTCTCCTTCTCCGGCAAAGGGGAGGAACTTGTTATTCCACCCTAGTCCTTCTCCGGCAAGGGGGAGGGAACTTGTTATTCCACCCTAGTCCTTCTCCGCCCTAGTCCTTCTCCGGCAAAGGGGAGGGAACTTGTTATTCCTTCCTGATCCTTGCCCCTGCAAAGAGGAATATCAAGCGTGATCGAATGTGTCTACATAGCAGGCTGAATAGATATATGCGCTTCGTAAAAATAGGGAGTATTACATTTTCATGCCACTTCCCGCACGTTTTTATTGTGGCTATTAAATACACTCCATCCATGTGTGGGGCATGTATCCAACAATCATTTCAGCGCTGGCAGCTGTTCCTACGCTATCCATTGCCACCCATATTTCGTGTGTTTCGTGGACCGTGGGTTCCAGGAGTTTGGCTTGTATCGTTTTGTTCATAAGTCTTTGGGGTAGTAGCCCCCGGTTTTTGGCGCACCCCGAAACTCGATGAGCTGGCTGTCTTTAAGTTGTTTCAGCCAGCGTTCAACTGTTCTTTGTGGCTTACCTGTTTGAGCGACCAGTTCAGTGGTTTTCAGCCCTGGCTGTGCTTGGAGCAATTGCAGCAAGTGGGCAGATTCAGAGCTTACTCCGCCACTTACTCCGCCACGTTGCGATCCTGACTCTGGCTGCTGCCCAAGCTCTTGTTTGAATGTCAGCAATATGCCGTCGCCAATTTCCTGAACGATGAAGCTGATGTTGGGATAACCTTCATCCGATCGCGCCCGGGTGCGCTCCTACAAAAAAACCGCGTTCCGGGTCACTGTTGCCCCCCTATTACATGAAACAGGCCGCCTCTGCCTATCTCAGAATACCTTGTCGGTCAACAGACGCAACAGATACTGGCCGTAGCCGTTCTTTTTCAGTGGCTGCGCCTGCTCTTCAAGTTGCGCGGCGTTGATGTATCCCTTGCGGTAGGCGATCTCTTCCGGACAGGCGACTTTCAGGCCCTGGCGGTTTTCGATGGTGGCGATGAATTGGCCCGCTTCCAGCAGCGATTCATGGGTGCCGGTATCGAGCCATGCCATGCCGCGCCCCATCAATTCGACATTGAGTTGATTACGCTCCAGGTAGACCCGATTGACATCGGTGATTTCGAGCTCGCCACGGGCCGATGGCTTGATGTGGGCGGCGATGTCGCACACCTGGCTGTCGTAGAAATACAGGCCGGTGACCGCGTAATTGGATTTTGGCTGTACCGGCTTTTCTTCGATGCTGACCGCGCGACGATTGGCGTCGAACTCGACCACGCCATAGCGCTCCGGGTCGTGCACATGGTAAGCGAAGACCGTAGAACCGTCTTCACGCGTAGATGCAGCGCGCAGCTGCGTCTCGAAATCGTGACCGTAATAGATGTTGTCGCCCAGGATCAGCGCGGAAGGATGGTTGCCGACGAATTCGCGCCCGATGATGAACGCTTGCGCCAGGCCATCGGGTGTGGGTTGCACCGCATAGCTGAGGTTGATGCCCCATTGGCTGCCGTCACCCAGCAACTCCTGAAAACGCGGGGTGTCTTGCGGGGTCGAGATGATCAGAATGTCGCGCATACCCGCCAGCATCAGCGTGGTGAGCGGGTAATAGATCATCGGCTTGTCATACACCGGCAGCAACTGCTTGGAGACGGACATCGTGACCGGATACAGCCTTGTGCCTGATCCGCCTGCCAGGATGATGCCTTTGCGTTGTGTAGTCGCGACCATCATGCTGCCTCCTCTTGATTATTTCTTTGCGCGTAATTTTTTTCCAGCCACTTCAGGTAATCACCGGACTGCACGTCGCGCACCCATTCCTGGTGGTCCAGATACCACTGGACCGTCTTTCTGATGCCGGTCTCGAAGGTTTCGGCCGGGGTCCAGCCGAGTTCGCGTTCGATCTTGCGGGCATCGATCGCATAGCGGCGGTCGTGGCCGGGGCGATCTGTTACATAGGTGATCTGCTCGCGATAGCTGCCGCTTGCTTTAGGGTCGAGCTGGTCGAGGATGTCGCACAAGGTGTGCACGACCTCCAGATTGGCTTTCTCATTCCAGCCGCCGACATTGTAGACTTCGCCCGGCTTGCCGGCTTCCAATACACGGCGAATCGCCGCGCAATGGTCGCCGACATACAGCCAGTCGCGCACTTGCTGGCCGTCACCGTAAATCGGCAGCGCTTTGCCGGCGCGGGCATTGGTGATGATCAGCGGGATCAGCTTTTCCGGAAAATGGTAGGGGCCGTAGTTGTTGGAGCAATTGGTGGTCAGCGTCGGCAAGCCGTAGGTGTGGTGATAGGCGCGCACCAGATGGTCAGAAGCGGCTTTCGATGCCGAATACGGGCTGTTGGGCGCGTAGGCGGTGGTTTCGGTGAACGGCGCATCGTCCGGGCCGAGCGTGCCGTATACCTCGTCGGTGGAGACGTGCAGGAAACGGAACGCAGCTTTGTCCGCCTCAGGCAGGCCGGACCAATAGGCGCGCGCCGCTTCCAGCAGGCCGAAGGTGCCGTTGACGTTGGTTTCGATGAATGCGGCGGGGCCGTGGATCGAGCGGTCGACGTGGCTCTCCGCGGCAAAATGCACGATCGCGCGTGGCTGATGCTCGGCCAGCAGCTTTGCCACGTGGGCGGTATCGCCGATATCGCCCTGCACGAAGATATGGCGCGGGTCCTGATTCAGGCTGGCGAGATTATTCAGGTTGCCGGCATAGGTGAGCTTGTCGTAATTGATGACAGGCTCATCGCTCTGCGCCAGCCAGTCCAGTACGAAGTTCGATCCGATAAAGCCGGCACCGCCAGTGACTAAAATCATTTTATTATCCTGCTTAGGTTTCTATTTTTTGCTCGAATTTTACGGGTCAAACGGTTGACATGTTCTGCAAGAAGGCGCGAAATTCCTCATGCACTTCCGGGTGTTTGAGCGCGAATTCTACCGTGGCTTGCAGGTAGCCTTGCTTGCTGCCGCAGTCATAGCGGGTACCTTCAAACTGGTAAGCCAGCACGGTCTCCTGGGCGAGCAATGAGGCGATGGCATCGGTCAGTTGCAGTTCTCCGCCTGCGCCAGGTTGCAGGTTGCGCAGGTGCTGGAATATCGATGGCGACAGTATGTAGCGCCCGACCACGCCCATGTTGGAGGGGGCATTCTCGGGTGCCGGTTTTTCCACGATGCCGTGCAGCTTGAGCAAGCGCTCGCCAAACGAGGTGCCTGCCACTACGCCATAGGATCGGCTCTGTGCGGGAGCAATGGCTTCCACACCGATGATGCTGCTGCCGTGCTGCGCATGCAGTTCCGCCATTTGCCGCATGATGGGGACTCCGCCGTCCAGCAGGTCGTCTGCCAGAATGACGGCAAACGGCTGGTCGTGTAACAGGCGTTCTGCGCACAGCACCGCATGGCCCAGGCCGAGCGCTTCAGCCTGCCGCACATAGATGCACTGGACGTTATTGGGTTTGATGTCACGCAGTACGTCTAGCAGCGCATGCTTGTTATGGGCTGCCAGTTCGGCTTCGAGCTCATACGCTTTGTCGAAGTGGTCTTCGATTGCGCGCTTGTTGCGCCCGGTCACGAAGATCATTTCGGTGATGCCGGCTGCTGCGGCTTCTTCCACTGCGTACTGGATCAGGGGCTTGTCGACAATCGGCAGCATTTCCTTGGGGCTGGCTTTGGTTGCCGGCAAAAAGCGAGTTCCTAGCCCGGCGACGGGGAATACGGCTTTGGTAATTTTCTTGTGCATGACGGTTTGCTCTTTTTTGTATTGTTCGGGTGTTTCAGAATTCAATTCACACAGTCGTTTGTTCCAAGTCGCGACCCTTGCTGTAGCAGCTCCTTCCCCCTTGCAGGGGGAAGGTTGGGACGGGGGTAGTGCGCTTGCTCATCCGGCAGCCTTCATGTTGCGACCGCACTACCCCCTCCCTAGCCCTCCCCCTGCAAGGGGGAGGGAATGTATCTGTTGTCTTGCAGGAGGAAGGATGTATCTGCTTTCTCCCCACTTGCTGCCCTGCTTCACGTCGTACGCCACCTACTGCATTACTTCACGTCGTAGACCACCTGCTGCTCTAGCTCCTTCCCCCTTGCAGGGGGAAGGTTGGGATGGGGGTAGTGCGCTTGCTCATCTGGCAGCCTTCATGCTGCGACCGCACTACCCCCTCCCTAGCCCTCCCCCTGCAAGGGGGAGGGAACAAAATCTAGTCCTCCCTCTGCAAATGGGAGGGAATATATTTGTCAACTCCCATGTAACCGCCTTGCCTTGACGGCGCTCAGTGTGTGCAGCGGAGTCAGTACCACTACACACGTCAGTGCGGCCAGCATGTCAAATTCCCAGTCAGCCCAATCGGCACTGCGGTAGGGCATAAAACTTTGGATCGTTTCATCCAGCCCGCCCAGCAAGGCAATCGCCAACAGCGTGCGCACCGCGCGGCTAAGCGGGCGACCGGTCAAGCCGCTGTATATCAGGCCGCTTAGGCTGGCATACGCCGTAAAATGCAGCAGCTTATCGGGCACCATGGCAGAAAGCGCTGTGGCTTCGCCCGGTATGGCGCCAATGGCCACCATCAGCGCAAAGAAAGCAAATGCGATCGCCATGCAGCACTTGGGCGTGATGGGCATACGTGGAGCCTGCTTATGCGCGGTGAGCTGAGGCGGCATATTGCGATTCTGCTTTCTTTGTGAAGGTGATGGCTTGGTTCAAGCTTCAAGCCCGACCATAACGGTCTTGCAGCCGCACGATGTCGTCTTCCCCCAAATACCCACCGGACTGGATTTCGATCAGTTCCAGCGGTATCTTGCCGGGGTTTTCCAGCGAGTGCAGGCCGCATTTGGCTAATAGGCATTTTTACCCGACCATCCTTTGAAAGTGGTCCAGACCAGGATGCGGAAGTCCATCAGCAGCGACCAGTTCCGGATGTAATGTAGATCGAACTGCACCCGTTTTTCCATCTTGACTAAGGTATCGGTTTCCCCGCGCAGGCCATGGATTTGCGCCCAACCGGTGATGCCCGGTTTAACACGATGGCGCGCCAGGTAGAGATCCAACAACTCCTCATACATTTGATTGTGTTGCATCGCATGCGGTCTTGGCCCTACCACTGACATATCGCCGAGCAGCACGTTGATGAACTGCGGTAGCTCATCGAGGCTGGTGCGCCTTAATAATTGTCCGATTGGAGTGATGCGCGTGTCGTTTTTTGTGGCCTGGGTAATTTGGTTGTGTTCCCGATGCAGCTTCATGGTCCGGAATTTGTAGATCATGAATTGCTTTCCATTCAGACCAAGCCTTGTTTGTTTGAAAAACACGGGGCCGGGAGATGTGTATTTAATGCATATCGCAATCACCGCGAACACGGGGGACAACGCGGTCAGCGCCACTGCGGCAAACAGTTTGTCGAGCAGGTGCTTGAACATGCCGCGCGGGCCGCGGGAAACCGGGCGATTCAAATCCACGGTGGGAAGGCCCAGAAAATCGACCATTCTGTTGCTGAGAATTTGCAGTCCTAGCATATCGGGCACCCAGCGAATATCCACCAGGGCATTGCGTAGCAAATATTGCAGATCATGCAACTGGGGCGAGGCACTAATAGGTAGTGTTATCCAGATTTCATTGATATGGTTTGCCACCACATAATCATGTATCTCCGCCAGCGTCTTGATGCGCACGAAGGAAGGGGTATTTAGATTGAGTGCATCCTTGTCATCGGCGTATACCGCGACGACGTCATAGCCAGACCAATATTGCTGCCGCGCGCGTTTGTGCATTTCCTGCCCGGTGTGACCGTAACCGACAATCACTGCACGTTTGGTATTGAAGCCTTTGCTGCGTAAAAAATGAAGAGAGAGATAAACGACTACTCTATACATTGCCAAAAAAGCAATGCCGGTCAAATACCAATAAAATAGCCACAAACGCGACAGTTCACCGACACGGTGAATCAAAAAACTGAAAAAAAGCCCTATTAATAGAACCAGTGCCCACGAAGTGATCAGGCGCCCGAACATGAATGGCATAAAGCGCCCGCGCCAGGAGGCATACATTCCGGATTGTGGAAATATAAAAAAAGCAAGCGCGCAGCACAAGTAGAGCAGCACCGTGTGAATGGGGGTTGCCGTATCAAGCGGCGCGTTGAAGCCCAAATAGCTGGCAAGGTGAGCGGCAGCCCCTAAAACGACAACATCCGCCAATCGCCTTAAAAATTCAAATTCGGAAGGATGCTTGAAAATGAAGTCTTTTGTTCGTGACATGGGATTTTATCTCTTTCATTATTAGCGCTGCTGTGTTGGTAGGTCGCGATGTATTCAGGTGTCTTTTTTTAAACATCAACGTAACAGCAGCGGCTTAAATTGTCGCAGCGCAGCATTTACTATAATTTTTGCACAAATGAAGCAAAAGTGTGTTGTTTATAGGTAACAATATCGGGTGGAATTTTTTATTGTTTGTAAATACTTGCAATATACCTCATTTTAATTGCCAAAAAACAAGTTTGCCGTGAGTATCGGCTTCGTAGCCTGCAGTCGAATAGGAAAATCCGATATCACGTGGCTCAGTGCTGAACTCTACCGGCAGACATACCGAAGAAAATGACGGGAGGTAGCAATGTTTTATGATGCTAACAAGACAATTAAAAAGCCGCTGCCCTATGAAGGAAGCGGCCTTCTGGTCGATTTTTGACTTTGTGAAACGAGTATTTGGTGGAGCGGCGGCAATCGAACCCGGGGCCGACCATAGCATCCATGCGGGTTCCGGGCCGGTTTTACCTTTTGTCGCAGATTTGTTGCATAGTTTTTGAAACCGCCATCCGTTCGCGCGCCTATTCTGCTCCAAGATTGGAGGCTACAAGTCCTTCTTGAAACGATTTTGCTTGTGCTTGAGTACCCGCATAGATGGCATCCCATAGTTTCATTGGGAAATCTGGAGGAAGCCGGGGACGGACAGATTCAAATACGTTTTCTATCTCGGAGCTGATGCTAATCATGGCCTCAAATGCTTCCGGCAGGCCAGAGTTTTGTGCAAGCCCTGCCCAGTGCCGTGCTTTGATTTCTACCAGCTTCCGGTGCATGCTCTTTCCACGTACTCCCATAGCCATTGCGGCCTTGTATTTGCTCTGTTTATTTGGCGCATCTCCGATGATCGGCCAAAAAGAGAGTACATCGTAAAAGGGGGTCATCATATAGCCCCCTCCCTCCTGCAATGCAATGGAAAAATTCTTTGCATGGCCGTCAAATGCAGCCAAGAGCCAGAACACGAACTGAACCAGCAAGAAGTGTAAGCGGTCTTCTTCTTTATGTTCGCTGCCTTCCAGTTTCGAAAGAATGTCGACGATACCTGGGCCACCGTCGACCTCATACTTCTTGGAACTGGGATATCCGAACACCTGGCAGAAGTCTTCTTGCGGCAGGCGAGCGAGCCATGTATTGCCGTCCATCCAGCGACGGTCAAACCGTTCCACTACCAGGGTTTTCATGCCAAGAAACGACGCCATTTCAGTGGCCGCCACGTCAAACCCAATCGCACCCAGCAACTGCGCACATAGCCACTCGTTTTCGACAGAGGTTCTCATGTCCATTCCTTTGAGTCCGCCGATGAGACCCAAAGGCAATTTTAGGATGTGAGACGTTGGCGTAGCGCCTTGAGGAAGATGCCACGCATCGCCTATGCGAAGCAGTGCGGTCTTTTCTTGCGCTCCCGCAAGTGAAATGCGAAAAGGATGGTCATCCGGCGCTTGGCCCGGTGTCGCTCCGCCGGATGCGTCGATCAGGATTTGAGAAATATCTAATTCCGATAAGGGACGGCTGTCGATTCTGTCAAATCCTTCGGGCTCTTCACCCGGAGGTAAAAGCTGTACAGCCCCGACACAATCGCGACCGATGGCTTCAAGCAACGAGTATGTGTCCGTGTCTTCAGTTTTAAATTTCTTTTGTAAACGGTCGCGAATGTGCTGTGCGTCCGGAAGGAGATTGTCAAAGTAATTTTGGACAACCTCGCCGCGTATTTCACCGCCAGCAATGGGAATAGGCAAGGAAATGGACAGCGGATACGCATACTCGGAAGTAGCCCATGAGGACTCATATTCAAAGATGCTTACCCCATGCCGGGATTTTGACCAGGTCCCAACCAATTGCCCGTTCATCCAAACAGAAAGTTCTTGCGCCATTGCTTAGTTTTCACTTCTTCTTTGTAATGGAAAGTTTAGAGGACTTATTGCCGCTCTTTGAAGGAGGCAATAGTTTCTTCTTTGCAAGCGGAGGTTTGGGCGTCAATAAGCCAGAGTCGAAAGAAATTGAAATATCTGTTTTAGCGGCAGGGAACACTGGTTTTTCAGCCTCAGGCGATTGTTCATCGCGTTGCAAATTGAGCCGGCGCTGGGAGCCCACTGGTTCAACCGCTCGCGCTACGCTTTCCTGCTGCGCCGGAACATTGACAACTCGCCTTGCCTTTTCGGACTTCTTCATGAGTGTCACAAACACAGGCTTTTCTCGTTCGGATCTTTTCATGAGTGCCACAAACACTGGCTTTGCTCGTTCGGAATTAGAATCCTCTTGTGTCACAAACACTGGCTTTGCTCGTTCGGACTCTACTTGTGTCTCAATCACCAACTTTGCATCCAACAAATGTAAAATTTGCAGAAATTTATCAACGCCAATTGAGCCAGGGTCTCCCTCTATTTGAGCGACCCGTGCCTGTCCAAGACCCAGCTTCCGGCCAAGGTCTGCTTGCGACCATCCTTTTGCTCTGCGCAAAGACTTAAAGTGGGTAGCTAATTGCGAAGAAGAACTGACAGTAAGCTTCATAATTGAATACTATTACAAATTCCTAATAATTTCAGCATATCAGGAATATATAATTAATACAACATATTAGGAATATCTAATATAGACAATTAATTAGGAATATCTAATAAATAGCACGCCTGAAAAGCCTTTTGGCTCGGAGCGACAATCCACAAACTGCAGTATGTATTTATAAATACGCACTATTTATATGCGTAAATTTACATGTTTTTGCATATACTCCTATTATTTCTTAAATTCGACGACTGTTCAGCCCTATGGAACGGCTCTTAAAGTCCGTCACCCGCCCCGCCTGGATCCGGAAACCGTGATTGCCGGTGAGAAGCCTGGATTCCCACCTTCGCGGGAATGACGGTTTTGATTTTTTAGAGATTCTGTTTTACCGGGAAGCCACTCACATCCCAGAGCGTCCTGACGCCGCCGGGAAACGGCTACCGGGTATAGCGCTGGCGGAATGTCGCCAACGCGTCTGGCTTATTGGGAGGGGTGGGGGCATTGCAACGGCGGGGCATACCCGCACGCGGGAGAGGGGGAACGGCGGGGCGGTCGTTGGTTTTGCAATAGCTGGCGAGAGAGCGGCTTTTGCTCCTCTCTCCCACTTGTGGGAGAGAGGCCGGGAGAGAGGGCGCTAGCAAATATTCCGGCTGCATTAATGTGGCAATGCCATCAAGTTTACGCGTTGTTTTGGGCCTTCCTGGCGATTGCGATTGCCCTCTCCCCGGCCCTCTCCCGCACGCGGGAGAGGGAGAACGGCAGGACAGTGCGGCCGCTGGCTGACTTTTAGATTGCAATGAGTATGGCAATTTTTATGGCATTTACCGCATATGTTAATTGCGGTTACAAAATATACTCATGTTAATTTTGATCTGTTGGTGGATCAGCTGTTTGCCGAAGCCTATAACTACCCGCTACCTGAACCCGGTGCGCACCAGTGCAGGACGATTTTTGACGTGATCAATTGGCTGGTGCGGCAGCGGGATATGGCGAGCCGGTTTTTCCATGAGTGAAACTGCTCGATTCAATGGCCGAATCTGGCGTAGCTGTAGACGGAGATTTCCACATTTTTTAGTTTGCTTGACTTTTGTATCCAAATGAGTACGATTTGACCATGAACATTTTCCAGAAATCTGATGAATTTGATGCTTGGCTGATCGGACTGAAAGACAAAATTGGAAAAGCCCAGGTAGTTTTGCGTCTTGATCGGGCAGCAGAAGGCAACTTTGGCAACTGCGAACCGGTGGGAGGAGGAGTTTCCGAGATGCGGATTCACTACGGACCTGGTTACCGGCTGTATTTCACCCGGCGCGGTGCAGTGGTTTATCTGCTGCTGTTGGGTGGCGATAAATCAACCCAGAAACGTGATATCAAGCGCGCTATAGAGATGGCGGGCGCATTACCCAAGGATTAATACCATGACCAATTTCACCCCATTTGACGCGGCTGATTATCTCGATAACGAAGAAACTGTTGCCGCATATCTGACGGCAGCACTGGAAGACTCCGATCCCGACGTATTTCTTGTGGCAGTTAAGGCTGTTGCTCGTGCTCGCGGCATGACACAGTTGGCAAAGGATTCCGGCTTGGGCCGCGAAAGCCTTTACAAGGCGCTCTCACCTGGCGCGAAACCGCGTTATGAAACGGTGATGAAAGTGGTTCGAGCGCTGGGCGTGAATCTACATGCCGAGATTCGGCATGTCTAGCCTGAATGCAGATAGGTGCGGCGTGTCTTTATCACCTAGCAATGGGTGCGCATACATGACGATGGCGCTTACTATGCGCGGCCGGTGCATCCGCTGATGCGCCTGAATCCGGCTTCGCCGATGTTCAGGAAAAATATTGTGCTGGAGCGGGCCGGTGGCTGGGATGCGTTTGGCTTATTGGGAGGGGTGGGGGCATTGCAACGGCGGGGCATACCCGCAGGCGGGAGAGGGGGAACGGCGGGGCGGTCGCTGGTTTTGCAATAGCTGGCGAGAGAGCGGCTTTTGCTCCTCTCTCCCACTTGTGGGAGAGAGGGCGCTAGCAAATATTCCGGCTGCATTATGTGGCAATGCCATCAAGTTTACGCGTTGTTTTTGGCCTTCCGGGCGATTGCGCTTACCCTCTCCCCGGCCCTCTCCCACACGCGGGAGAGGGAGAACGGTAGGACAGTGCGGCCGCTGGCTGACTTTTAGATTGCCATGAGTATGGCAATTTTTATGGCATTTACCGCATATGTTCATTGCGGCTGCAAAATATACTCTTGCTAATTTTGAATAATAGGCACCCGCTTGCGGGAAAATGAGCTTTCTATAGCGAGCTGAACAGTAACAATAAGTGAACGATTTTGCGGTGTGAAATCCGGCATTGATTATCTAGCGATATAGTCCTAGAATCATGTAATTCATAAGGTTAGTGTTTAGAAATTACAGTAATGATCTCCCGGCACATTCAATTTCATCTGCAAACTCTACTGACCCACTTTCCTTGTGTCGTGCTGACCGGAGTGCGGCAGTGTGGCAAAACGACATTGCTGGGTACGCTTCCCGGCGAATGGCAGCGCTTTGACATGGAGAATTCGACGGATCGCCAGCAACTACTTGCCGATCCTGATCTGTTCTTCCGCTTGCATGCCGACAAGGTTGTGATTGATGAAGCCCAACTGGCACCGCCTTTGTTCTCGGCATTGCGCGTGGCGATCGACCGGGATCGCTCCAGGAAAGGACGGTTTTTGCTGTCGGGCTCCAGTTCGCCGGAGTTGGTGAAGCAGATTTCAGAAAGCCTGGCAGGCCGGGTGGCGCGTTTGGAAATGGCGCCACTGAGCTTGTCAGAGGCGTGGCAACTACCGCCATCCCGCCTTTACCCACTGCTGGCCGACGGTGCGCCGATTGCGGATATTCAGGTTGCTGCAGCCGCTAGATTGACTGTGTTGCAGGTTCGAGACTACTGGTTTCAGGGCGGCTATCCGGAGCCCTGGCTGAGCGGAAATGACGAATTCCGCAGTCTGTGGTACCGCCACTATATTGATGCTTATTTACTGCGGGATATCGGTGCTTTGTTTCCCAATCTGAATCGGGATCGCTTCCGGCAGTTCATCGCCCTGCTCAGCCAGCTTTCCGGGAATATTCTTAATAACGCCGACATCGCCAGAACGCTAGGGATAAGCGAGCCTACCGTACGCGACTGGTTGAGCATCGCCCACGATACCTTTCTGTGGCGGCATATTCCAGCCTGGGATCGCTCTGCTGCGAAACAACTGGTCAAGCACCCCAAGGGATTTCTGCGGGACAGCGGTCTGTTGCATCGGCTGTTGCGAATCCAGGATCACGACATGCTTTCGACTCATCCTGCAATCGGAAAGTCGTGGGAGGGCATGGTGGTGGAAACGTTGTTGAGGGGTTTTGAAAACGCCGGTATCGACGTGGAGCCCTTTCATTACCGCACGCGCGGCGGGGCGGAAATTGACTTGATTCTGGAAGGACAATTTGGCAGTGCCCACCTGTTGCCAGTGGAAATAAAACTTACCCAGCAGTCCGATAAACGCGCCCTGCGTTCACTGGTCGAGTTTGTGGCGACCCACGGCTGCCCTCTGGGTCTGGTAATCAATAACGACGAACGACCGCGCTGGTTAGATGACCGCATCCTCGCTATTCCGGCTGCCGCTCTCTGAGTGTGGGTTGAGAATGTATATCGAACGGCGTGTTGGGAGAAGGAGGAGCTTCACCCGCCTTCTCCGCTGTTGGAACAGGCCTATCGCGACATCGAGGTGATCGTGGTGGACGATGCCAGTAACGATGACACCGGGGATGTGATGCGGGCGCTGGCCGCATCGGGCGGATTCGCTGATGACGGCGGTGGACACCGGTTATAGCGCTGGCGGCATGTCGCCAACGCGTCTGGCTTATTGGGAGGGGTGGGGGAATTGCGGGCTGGTCGCAGGCCGTTCTTGCCGGCTGATCTGTTGGCCGGGAGACGGTTTGCGGCGCCGGATGGGATTGTGGTTCCGGGGCGGGATGTTGGGATTTGTTTGGGGGCTTGTGGGGTGAACTGATACGTGCCCTCTCCCCGGCCCTCTCCCGCACGCGGGAGAGGGGGAACGGCGGGGCGGTCGCTGGTTTTGCAACAGCTGGCGAGAGAGCGGCTTTTGCTCCTCTCTCCCACTTGTGGGAGAGAGGCCGGGAGAGAGGGCGCTAGCAAATATTCCGGCTGCATTATGTGGCAATGCCATCAAGTTTACGCGTTGTTTTTGGCCTTCCGGGCGATTGCGCTTACCCTCTCCCCGGCCCTCTCCCGCACGCGGGAGAGGGGGGAACGGCAGGGCATACCCGCATGCGGGAGAGGGGGAACGGCGGACGGTCTCTGGTTTTACAATAACCATGAGTATGCTAATTTTTATGACATTTACCGCATATGTTCATTGCGGCCACAAAATATACTATTGTTAATTTTGAATTAGCAGCATACCCTTTTCGCTTGCGGAAGATGCGTTATTCATCCAGCATCCACTGCCTTGCCCTCCTCTCCCACTTGTGGGAGAGGAGCCTGGGGGCTCGGTTGACTGGCACCAACCGCTTCAGCTTGCCTCGGACAACGCGCGCTTGCGGCTCAAAGATCTTGCCGTACGTCTTTTGGTTGTTTATACTGTGTTTAAACATCCACTGAGGAATTGACCATGACCGAAGCCATTCTCGATATCAAACATTGGGGCAATAGCCTTGGTGTCCGCATTCCTGCGGCGGTTGCTCGGGAAGCGCATCTACATGCCGACCAACGTGTACGTATATCCGTTGAAGAAGGGCGTGTCGTGATTACGCCCTTAGGCGATACCCTGCCAACCTTGGAGCAACGTTTGGCGCGCTTTGATCCAGCACGGCACGGGGGCGAGGTGATGGTGGCAGACGAGCCAGTGGGTGCCGAGCGATGGTAGCTCGCAGGTCAAGCGTGGCTTGGGTTCCCGATAGGCAAGAGATCATCTGGATCGACTGCAATCCCCAGGCGGGGCGGGAGATGCGTGATGTTCATCCTTTCGTCGTGCTGTCGCCGCGCGTCTTCAATGGCCGTACCTCTCTCGTCATTGGCCTGCCCATGACGACGGCCGAGTACAACGCCGATAACCCGTTTGCACTTGCGGTCGGTGCGGCGAAAAAATCGGGCATGGAGAAGACCAGCTATGTGCTTTGTCATCAGCCAAAGTCATTTGACTGGCGTGTCCGCGGGGCTAAGGCGCATCCTGTGAATCGGCTATCGGATGCGCTCTTCGCAGAGGTGTGCGTGCTGCTGAATCAGATTATTCAACTGGCGTGATGGGCATTTTCTGTGTCCTCGATGTCCGGGCAAATTAGACCACTGCATCCGGTTCATTGAGTAATGCGCGGGCCTGGTGGTCGCCGATCGCCGGCGTCTTGCCCTCCAGGCTTTCCATTTTCGGACGCTTGACGCCCTTGACCGAGTTGCTGGTCACCGCATTCGCTTCGCACAGATAGTCGAACAGAGAGGACAGCGCGGCCAGCTTGCGCCGAATGGTGGCGCCGGCCAGCGCCCGAGACTCCAAGCCCTTGCGCCACGCAAGCAGATGGGCACGCGCGACGATCCGGAACTGCTCGGGCCGGTCGATGCCGGCGAACGCCATGAATTCCGATAAATCGTTCTGGTAGGCGCGGCGCGTCTGCGGGTTGTCGATGTTGGCGAACCAGGTCAGCGCCGGCGGCACCTCGGCCAGCTGATGAAACTGGACGGCAGTCAATGCGCGCTCCTGCGCTACCGCACCCGGCGCCAATGCCGTGTGCGGTACTGTATTTTCCGTCACGATGGGGTCTCCAGCACCTGCGCTGCCGCAATCAGGGACGCGGCATGTTCGATCAGCTCCTCGACGAAGCCCACCGTGACATCGAGCTCGCCCTCATATTCTGCCAGGTTGCGTTTGGTGTGGGCCTGATTGAGCAAGAGCCACTGCTGCGGCGTGAATCCCAGCGTATGCTCCAGACACTGAAACACCAGATAGCGGTTTTCGCTGCGGTAGCCATGGGCACGCAAGGCCGACAAGGCGGCCGCATGCGCGGCATTGTAGGCCAGGTCAAAACGGCTTTCCAAGGCGAGCGTCGTTTGTCGCGCGTCCTGCAGGCGCACGGTGGCTGAGCGTAACAAGCCGGCGCGCTCGCGCGCATCAGGCGGCTCCACTTTAAGCTTTCCGATGCGCGCCAGGTTCGCCAGATTGGCCAGCGCTGCCGAGTCGGGAAATGTCATGTTCGCCTCCTTTGACAAAGATTTTAGGCTGCTCCAGCACCCGCAGGATGAAGGATCTGCCATCGCGCACGCGTTGCGCAAATTCGTCCGGTGTATACAGCGTCGGATTCACCGCCCGGCCCAGCTGCGCCTGTGCCGGCAGCAGCGCTTCCAGCAATTCCGCATTCGACGGCAGCGCCCCAATCACCATCAGATCGACATCGCTGCCGGCATGCTCGGTGCCTTTGGCCAGCGAACCGTAGACAAACGCCAGCTCCACCAGCGGCCACACAGGCTGCAGCGCGGCGCGCAGCACATCGGCCACACCAAAGGTTTTCAGGACAATCGCGCGCAGCTCGGCGAAGATCGGCGCAGCAGGATTTGCCTGGTAATGCTTCTGGTTGCCGATCCGTTGCATCGTCACCAGACCGGCCGATTCCAGACGCGCCAGCTCCCGCTGCACCGCGCCGGAACCCGACCCCGCCAGGCCGATGATCTCATTGGCGTAAAACGACCGTTGTGACTGACCAAACAACACCGCCAGCACCCGCTGCTGTGTCTTCGTAAAGAGTGCATCCGCATAAATACCCATAACGGGCATCATAATACCCAATATAGGCATTGTCAAACCGCGCAACGCCGCTGATCCGGCGCGCCGGCATCGGCAGGCATTTACTATTGATAACGATTAGCGTTTATCTGTCCTAGACTGCAGGCTCCGAACCGCTGCGTCACCGGTTGCGTGGGTCGGGCTGACCAGCCAATGAACGGTGGTTTTCTAACAGCTGGGACTTATGCCCGTTTTTTGTGGATAGGTTTGTGTACAACCCAGCAAAACGCTCCGCAAGCCCACTATCGGCGGGGATTGCATGGCGTGCCTGTGAAACAGGCAGCTTGGTTGCAATACCCGCAAAAGCGCACCAATCCAGCCTGGATTGCGCCCGCAGGATAATTTCTGATTTCCGAGCAGTTTACGGACGACGAAGCCAGAATGCGCTGTTGAACAACTATTCGACCAAAAACACGATCAACTCAAGCGCTATTGCAGCACACCTATTAAGAATATTTCCAAAAAGAATCTTTATTCAGGAATCATTCCATTACACTACCTGTTTAGCGTCCGGACATGGCGTGTAACAACGAAGAAACAGCGGGCCATTTTCATAATTCTGCAGACAAAATGGAAAAAATGACAGGTACATTAGCAGAGCAATCCACTTACGATCCAGACAGGTTGCTGGACACTTTAATCGAGAAGCTGAGCCTAAAAAACGACGCAGCATTATCGCGCGCGCTTGAAGTCCCCCCGCCTGCCCTGACACGCCCACACGGCACGGCAGACCTGTTTAATCGAGTTATTGAAACACAGCGGTGCAATCGACACCCCGGGGTTATCCCTTCTGCGCTCCTTGCTGCTCCATTTGGCGCTTCTTTTCCTGCAACTGTTCCAACTGTTGTTGTTCCATTTGCCGCCGCTTTTCCTGCTGCAGCAGCATTTCCTGGTGCCGCTTTTCTTCCATGTCTTCTGGCGGCGGCTCTTCATGCATCGACAGCGAGATGGCTGCGGCCGAGGACGGTTCGCCGCGCTCGCTTTTTAGCTTGATATTCAGGCGCAGTTCGTTGGCCGAATCGGCGTTGCGGATCGCTTCTTCATAGGCAATATGGCCGCTGTTGTACAGTTCGAACAAGGCCCAGTCGAACGTGCGCATGCCGAGTTCGCGCGATTTCGTCATGATCGACTTGAGCTCGTGAAACTCGCCATTGAAAATGCGCTCGGCAATGGTTGGGGTATTGAGCAGAATCTCGATCGCCGCCTTGCGACCCTTGCCATCGACAGTGCGGATCAGGCGCTGCGACACGATTGCGCGCAAGTTCGCCGACAGGTCCATCAGCAGTTGGCTGCGCCGTTCTTCCGGGAAAAAGTTGATGATCCGGTCCATCGTCTGGTTAGCGCTGTTGGCGTGCAGCGTGCCCAGGCACAGGTGGCCGGTTTCGGCGAATGCGATCGCATGCTCCATGGTTTCCGCATCGCGGATTTCGCCGATCAGGATCACGTCGGGCGCTTGGCGTAAGGTATTTTTTAGCGCGTGCTCCCAGCTATGGGTATCGACCCCGACTTCACGGTGCGTCACTAGAGAATTCTTCGACTGGTGCACATACTCGACCGGGTCCTCGATCGTGATGATGTGGCCGGAAGAGGTGCGGTTGCGGTGATCGATCATCGCCGCCAGCGAGGTCGACTTGCCGGAACCGGTGCCGCCCACCACCAGCACCAGCCCGCGCTTGTTCATCACGACTTCCTTGAGAACTTCGGGCAGCCCGAGTTTTTCAAAATTCGGGATTTCCAACGCAATCGTGCGGATCACCATTCCGACATGCTGCTGCTGGATAAAGACGTTCACCCGGAAGCGCGACAGGCCTGGAATCGAAACGGCAAAATTGCATTCGAACTCCCGGGCAAACTCCTCGCGCTGGCGCTCGTTCATCACCGCGTCAGCCAGCTTACGCGTGATTTCGCCGGTCAGCTTTTGCGCCGACATCGGCTGCATGTTGCCGTGCGCCTTCATGCTGGGCGGGAAGTCATGGGCGATGAACAGATCGGAGCCGCCAGCCTGGCTCATCGCCCCCAGCAGCTTGTGCATGTAGGCGCGGGCTTGTTCTTCGGTGAAATTCGACATTACGTTCCTTGTGCGTAAAGTGCAATCCTTCGCTGCAGACGAGGATAGTCAGGAGTCAGTATTGTGCCATAGAGCAACTACCGGACAGCGCCGGCGATGGCCGAGGGTGGCTAATGATGGCGATCAGGACAAAAGTGGATACGGCACACCATCACACCATATCTGCGTCTTCACCGCGTTCTCGCCGGAGCCCAGAAAGCGTTTAATACGCAAGTGTTGCTTGATCTACCGTTGAAGGTAAAGCGATCTCGCTTCCTCTTGCGAGTTGAGCCCGTAATTGGTGCTACTTCACGTCATACACATACTTCATTTTTGTTTTCTGAAGTTGCCCCCTAGCTCAGAAAATTATTGCACCGCTGAAACATTTCCAATAATTCGAGTATGCTCACTTCATATTGCAATTTACGGAATGCGGCCTGAGAATGCGCAGCCCCGTATATCGAACATTAATTGGGGAGTTGCATGGAATACTTGAATCGCTTATTTAGCAATGAAGGTTTCATGCCGCATGGGCATTGCTACCTCTGGACGCCAGAGCTGCTGTGGTTGAACGTCATCTCGGATTCGGTCATTGCGCTGGCCTATCTGTCGATCCCGGTTACGCTCATCTACCTCGTGGCGAAGAGAGAGGATCTTCCGTTCAACTGGATATTTGCTGCCTTCGGGGTCTTCATCCTTGCCTGCGGCGCCTCCCATGTGTTGGAAATATGGACCATATGGAACCCCGCCTACTGGCTAGCCGGGTTCATCAAGGCCCTTACCGCGGTGGCATCGATCGTCACCGCCGTGTTGCTGATCAAACTGGTTCCTGCAGCGTTGCGCATCCCGAGCCAGCGGCAACTCGCCATGGTCAACGACGAGTTGCGGGCCGCCAACTCAGAACTGCAACAGGCCAACCGGCACCTGGCGCAAACCCATGAGCAATTGCTGCAGTCGGAAAAGATGGCCGCGCTGGGCGGATTGGTTGCTGGTGTCGCCCACGAAATCAATACGCCGATCGGCATCGTCGTCACCGGAGCCTCGCTGCTCACCCGCGACACGAAGATTCTGCGACTTGCCTACGAGAACGGCCTGTCCGAGGAAGAGTTGGAAGACTACCTGACCACCGCGGAGCAATCGGCACTGCTGATCGAGGCGAATGCCACCCGTGCTGCCGATCTGATTCGGTCGTTCAAGCAGGTGGCGGTCGATCAGACGGCGGGCGAGCAGCGCCAGATCAACTTGCGCGACTACCTGGGTGAAACTTTGACAAGCCTCACGCCATCCTTGAAGAAAGCCGCGACCATGGTGCAGGTAAGTGGTGCGGAGGATCTGGTCGTGACCACCTACCCCGGGGCTCTGGCGCAGATACTCACCAATCTCGTGCTGAATTCACTGATCCATGGATTCGACAACCGCGCTGCCGGACAAATCCACATCAACGTCGCCGCACACAATGATCAAATCGTCCTGTCCTACGCCGATAACGGCAAGGGTATTCCGCCCGAGCTCAGAAGCAAGGTCTTCGAACCCTTCTTCACCACCCGGCGCAACCAAGGCGGTAGCGGGCTGGGCCTGCATATCCTTTACAACCTGGTGACCCATACCCTTGGCGGCAGTGTGCGCATCGACGCCTGTGCGGATGGCGGTGCGCTGTTTGTCATTGAATTTCCAAACTTTACCGCGCAGCCGTTACTGCTCGCCTGACCCACTCATCACGGAGATTCAGCATGGGCCCACTCAAATTCACCAAAAAAGAGCCGCCCAAGCAGACCGTCGGACGCACTGCCGACTGGCGCATTCTGGTCGTCGACGACGATCCGGAAGTCCACACAGTGACCCGACTGGCACTCAAGAACCTGCAATTTGCCGGCCGCGGCGTGGAAATCCTGAACGCTTTCAGTGCCGCGCAGGCGCGTGCGGTACTGGAAACCGAGGACGACATTGCCATCGTGTTGCTCGATGTCGTCATGGAGGCCGACGATGCCGGTCTGCGTCTGGTGCAATATATCCGCACGGAACTGAAGAACGCCACGATACGCATCATCCTGCGCACCGGGCAACCCGGCCAGGCACCCGAGGAAGAAGTCATCGTCACCTATGACATCAACGATTACAAGGCCAAGACCGAGCTGACTGTCCAGAAGCTATTTGCCAGCACCGTGACCGCGCTGCGCGCCTATGACAATCTGCGCTCTCTCGATGCACATAGTCGCGGCCTGCAGCAGATCATAGAAAACTCTGACGCGCGGTTCCAGGACCTTGCCAACTACGATGCGCTGACGAACCTGCCCAACCGCACTCTGTTGATCGACCGCGTGACGCAGTCGATCTCGCTGGCCCGCCGGACCGGGCAACAGTTGGCCATGCTGTGCCTGGACCTGGATGGATTCAAGTTCATTAACGACGGCTTCGGCCATGCGGTCGGGGATACCTTGCTCAAGATGGTCGCAGCCCGACTCAAGGGGGCGGTCCGTGAGTGCGACACGGTGGCACGGCTGGGCGGGGACGAATTCGCGCTCATCCTGTTCGGTCTGGCCGACGACAGCAGGGACGTGGGCAGCATGGCGCAAAGAGTGCTGGATACGTTTGCCCAGCCCTTCATTGCCGACGCCCATGAACTGCATGTGACCGCAAGCATCGGCGTGAGCGTATTTCCCAGCGATGGCGACACCCATGATGTGTTGCTCAAGAACGCCGATGTCGCGATGCACAGCGCAAAGGAAAGAGGGCGCAATTGTTTCCAGTTTTACGCGCAAGAAATGAGTCTGCGCGCCGAGCAACGTGTGACGCTGGAAAGTGCGCTGCGCACGGCACTCGAACGCCAGCAATTCGAAGTGCATTATCAGCCCAAGGTCGATCTGCGCAGCGGCAAGGTCAGCGGGGTGGAAGCGCTGCTGCGCTGGCGTCATCCGGAGCATGGGATGGTGCAGCCGGACAGCTTCATCGGCCTGGCCGAAGAGACGCGGCTGATCGTCCCGATTGGCGAATGGGTCTTGCGCACGGCCTGCGCCCAGACCAGAAAGTGGCACGATATGGGCTTTGATGACTTGTCGGTCGCCGTCAATTTGTCGGCACGCCAGTTCGAACAGCAAGACATCGCGCAACTGGTGCGTCAGGTGCTCGCCGAGACAGGACTCGCGGCCCGCCATCTCGAGCTTGAGCTCACCGAGAGCGTGCTGATGAGCGACAGCGATGTCATGCTCAAAGCGCTGCATGAAATCAAAGAGCTCGGGGTCGTGCTCACGCTCGACGACTTCGGCACCGGCTATTCCAGCCTGTCTTACCTCAAGCGCTTTCCGATCGATGTTCTGAAGATCGACCGCAGCTTTATCCGCAACGTCACCACCGATGTCGACGATGCGTCGCTCACCAAGGGCATTATCTTGTTGGCCCAGTCGTTGAAGATGAAGACGGTGGCCGAGGGCGTTGAAACGCAGGGACAACTGGGCTTTCTGAGCGCCAATAAATGCGACGCGGTGCAAGGCTTTTACTTCAGCCGGCCGGTCACGGCGGATGCACTCTCGGCGATGCTGCAGAGCAATCTCGGCCTGCCTGTGATGCCGGAGACGGCCGGGCGGCGACGCACCGTGTTGCTACTCGACGATGAGCCGAATATGCTCAGCGCGCTTGCGCGCCTGTTTCGCAAGGACGGTTATCAGATTCTTCAGGCCCATACGCCGGCCGAAGGCTTCGAATTGCTGGCCACGCATAGGGTGCAAGTGATCATCAGCGATCAGCGCATGCCCTTGATGACCGGCACCGCTTTTTTGGGCAAGGTAAAGGAACTGTACCCTGACACAATCCGCATCATTCTGTCCGGTTATACGGAACTGACCTCGGTCATTGACGCGATCAACGGCGGCGCCGTGTATCGATTCTTTACCAAGCCGTGGGACGACCAGGTCTTGCGCGATCAGCTGCGGGAAGCGTTCGAACACCATTGGCTGATCTACGGCAAGCCAACGCAAGACGATCAAGCGCGTGCGCCATGAGCGCCGTTTCGACCCCGATCCAACATTGAAGGGTACGCCCTGTTGTCAGGCAATTCCCAAACCTAAGCGCGCAGCCACTACTGCTCGTGTGACCCACTCATCACGGAGATTCAGCATGGCCCAACTCAAATTCACCAAAAAAGAGCCGCCCAAGCAGTCCGGCGGACGCAATCCCGACTGGCGCATTCTGGTCGTCGACGACGACCCGGAAGTCCACGCGGTGACCCGACTGGCACTCAAAAACCTGCAATTTGCCGGCCGCGGCGTGGAAATCCTGAACGCTTTCAGTGCCGCGCAGGCGCGTGCGGTACTGGAAACCGAGGACGACATTGCCATCGTGCTGCTCGATGTCGTCATGGAGACTGACGATGCCGGCCTGCGCCTGGTGCAATGTATCCGCACGGAATTGAAGAACGCCACGGTACGCATCATTCTGCGCACCGGGCAACCCGGCCAGGCACCCGAGGAAGAGGTCATCGTCACCTATGACATCAACGATTACAAAGCCAAGACCGAGCTGACGGTCCAGAAGCTATTTACCACCACCGTGACCGCGCTGCGCGCCTATGACTATCTGCGCTCTCTCAATGCACATCGCCGCGGCCTGCAGCAAATCATCCTAGATTCCTCAGTTGAAATCCGTGATCTACGGTAAATGACGCGTTTTCCTTGTTTCATCCGGTGAATTTCGCGGAAAATTGGCGTTCATGTGGATTTTCAGCGGATTTGGGAGATCACCAAATGGGTGAACGCAA
>JAUYNR010000044.1 GCA_030698225.1 Oxalobacteraceae bacterium
AAAGGAAGGAAGCCGCTGGCGGGCCGGACGTCGTGTCGCTGCACGCCAAGATCGGCCAACAGGCGATGGAGATTGATTTTTTGGCCGTCGCGCTCGGTCGCATGGACGGTGCGAGCGCAAAGAAATGATCGACAAATCACACGCTTTGTCTGCGACGCGCCAGGCCGAATTGCTGGACCTGTCGCGCTCAAACGTCTATTACCTGCCGCGGGCAGCGCCACAGTCGGACCTGGCGCGGATGCGCCGCATGGATGCGCTGCATTTCGAGTAGCTGCATGGGCATTGTGCGCACTACGTTTGCACTGCATCTGAAGGCTGCCAGCTATAACCTGAAGCGGATGGTGCTTTTGAAAGAGCAAAACCGGGCTGCAAGTTAAGAAAGGCTGCGAAAAGGCCGACCGATGGCCGTTTACTGCCGGAAATCTCACCGAAATTCAACGCAGGTTTGTACCCAGCTTGTTGATTTCGTCATAAATTGAGCTCCTGGTAAACCGGATGAGGTCCTCGTCATCAAAAAAATGCTGAAAAGTGGGGTTATTCGAGGTGACCTTAATGAAAGCCAGCCAAGATATCTTCGACAATGCAGGTGGATTGTTTTTCTTGTATCCGGGTTTACCGCGGGCGGACGTAATCACAATAGAGTCCGCACATTTCTGTGCCTACACTGCTCCAACCTCCGCGTAGGCACAGAACGTGCCCACCCCGCCTTTGCTCATGCAATTGAATGTGGTGGGGATGCACCAGACTCCCTACACGTTCCGACAAATCCTACATAGCCTCTACACGGAGCGATGACGGAAGCCGGAAACAAAAAAGAGCCACAAGCCGAAGCGTGCAACTCTTTGAATTTACTGATAATTTTTGGTGCGGCTGGCTGGAATCGAACCAGCGACCCTTGGCTTCGGAGGCCAATACTCTATCCACTGAGCTACAGCCGCATCGAGGAAATTTTGAATAGGGACAGAGGATACAGTTTTTCGCGCGGGTCGTCCATGTAAAGCTATGATTTCCCGTTTCAAAGCAGTTGCATTGCGCCTATAATTAAAGGTTTGGCGAAGCTTTGCGCTGCCAGCGGGCCTATATTGGCTTGGCCGTGATGCGCATCCGTCTACCGGTTTAAAAAAATGCACCGAGGAAACCATGAGCGATCTATCTAATCAAAACGAACACGACGATCACCAAACCCCGATCAAGACCCCCAAGCAACTGGTGATTGCAGTGCTGGCGGCTTTTATCGTTCCCATCATCTGCATCGTGCTGCTGGTGCAGTATGTGACCGCCGAAAAGAAAATGGGCGCCGGCGCGGATAATACGCCGGAGGCGGTTGCGGCGCGCATCAGTCCGGTTGCGGACCAGGGATTTACCCTGATAGACGAGAGCGGGCCGAAGCAGTTGCAGGTGGGCAGCGCCGTATATACCGCATTTTGTGCGGCCTGCCATGACAGCGGCGCTGCCGGTGCACCTAAATCCGGCGACAGCGCGGCCTGGTCGCCCCGTATCGCGCAAGGCTACGATACGCTGGTATCGCATGCCATTCAGGGCATTCGCGGCATGCCTGCCAAAGGCGGCAACCCGGCTCTGGATGATGTTGAAGTAGCGCGTGCGGTGGCATATATGGCGAATAAGGGCGGCGCTTCATTCAAGGAGCCTGAGGCAAAAACTGCGGCGCCTGCAGCCGATGCAACTCCTGCCGCAGCGCCTGCAACTGCTGCTACTGCGCCTGCAACCGAAGCCGCGCCTGCCGCTGCAGCGCCAACCAAGCTGGCTGCCGACGCCGGCAAGAAAATCTATGACTCGGCCTGCATGGCTTGCCATGGTTCCGGCGTCCTGGGCGCTCCGAAGCTTGGCGACAAGGCGGCCTGGGCCGACCGCATCAAGCAGGGTCCGGCGCTGTTGCATGAACATGCGATTAAAGGCATCCGGGGCATGCCGCCCAAGGGTGGCTCTGCCGCCTCCGAGGATGAAATCAAAGCCGCAGTCGATTACATGACGGCTGCAGTGAAGTAAATCCTGCCGGGATGCAGAACAACAAAAAAGCCGGTCTTTGACCGGCTTTTTTGTTGCACTGCTTTTTGAAGCTACCGCAGATCAGGTTTGAAAGTGGCAAAGGGGCCGCGTTCTGGCGCGGCCCCTTTGTCATCCCAATGCCTGCAAGAACCCGTTTCAGGCTTGCCGTCAGCTTCCCTGTTCCGCCACGAAGATCTCGACCCGGCGGTTTCTTGCCCGGTTGGCGGCGCTGTCGTTGGATACCAGAGGTTCATGCGAACCACGTCCATCGACAATAAAGCGGTTGGCGGCGATACCACGCGCCACCAGGTAATCGCGGGTACGCGCTGCGCGCTCGCGCGACAACGGTATGTTGATGGCGTCGGAGCCGGTGCTGTCGGTGTGGCCCATGATGGTTACGCTGGTGCCGCGATTTTCATTCAGGCTAGAGGCGAAGCGATCCAGTACCGGGCGGAAATTCGGTGCAATATCGGATCTGCCGGTAGTGAAGGAGATGTCGCTCGGGATATCCAGTTTCAGGCGATTGTCGGCAGTCTGGCTGACCTGCACGCCGGTGCCCTGGGTGGCTTGCTCCATTGCGCGCTTCTGGTTTTCCATCCGGTTCGACCAGATGTTACCTGCCGCTGCGCCGGCCAGCCCGCCAATGACTGCGCCGGTAGCAGCGCGCTTGCCGCCGCCGCCGCCGGTAGCTGCGCCGATTGCCGCGCCCGCCAAAGCACCCACGCCGGCGCCGGTCGCGGTGCCGCGCTGGGTACTGCTCATTTCCGGCATGTTGGCGCAGCCCGTCAGTGCCAGAGCGGCAATTAATGCAGTAAGAGTGAATTGTGTGCGCATGGCTACCCCTTTTTAATAAGAATATTCATTTTGACACGCAGGATCAGATGCCGGACGGAATGTTTCATTTATTAACATGTGCATCCGGCAGCCCGCTTTTGCGTTCCGAAGAGCGCCCGATGCGCTCTTCGGAAATATAATACACCAGCTTGTATTAAAAATATCGCAATGAATATGTGCGGAAATTGCGATGTTTTTGCCTATACTCCTTGTTATTTTAAAATATAAAAAACGCATGACCGACCTGGCAAACATGTTGAAGATAGCCGACCGCAACCCGTGCGGGCTTGCGGACGCGCAAATAATTGCCGACTAGATTACCGTGCTGTGAGTGCGAATTTCGGCGAATTCCTCGATGCTGCCGAGCTTGATGGTGATCGGGTTGAGGGTGATGGTCGGTTGCATCGGGCGCCAGGCGAACTGCCATTCCTGCTGTGTTGCATGCGTGGCCGGACGGGTGAAGATCGCGCCCAGCGGGCTGCGCTTGCCGTAGCTGATCGCGCCGTCGATGCCGGCCCAGTTCGGCAGCGCGCGCTGGACCGCGCGGTGCAGGCGCTCGCCGAATGCTTCGGTGTGGTGTATCACCAGGCAGGCGTCGCTGCCGACGAAGGTCTTGAACAGCTTTTCATCCCAGGCTTGGGCGAAGCCGATGATCAGGAAGTTGGGCGCCATGGCCGAATTGAGCCGGATTGCCGGCGACTGTGCCGGCGCGCCGGGGTTCTGGTCGGTGGCCGGTTGCAGGCGGAATTCGCCCAGAGTCAGGCAGCGTTCCAGCAGCGCTTTGGGCGCATACAGGTAGAGCGTGGCGGGCCGTGTGTAATCTTTGCTTGGCATGTGTGGTATTTGAAAAAATGAAATGGGATTCAATCGTGCTGATCTGACGGCCATGGCGAAAATTCTACGCCAATCCATGAAAGAACGCGCCACGACCGCCCTCCCCCCCAACCCCTCTCCCGCTCGCGGGAGAGGGGAGCGAAGTGAGTCGCTGCGCGGCTTCTACGTTGGCCTTCAGTCTTCCAGTGCCGGCAGCCGGATCGTGTACTGGCCGGATTTCTCGTCGCGGTTCATCAGCAGCAGATTCTGTTTTTGCGCATCTTCGACCAGTTCCCGGAACGAGCGGTAGCCGTAAGCCGATTCGGTGAAGCCGGGCCTGCGCCGCTTCATGGTCTGCTTGACCATCGAGCCCCAGAGTTTTTCTTCTTCGCCGCGTTCGGCGATCAGCGCCTCGATGGTTTCGATGATGAAATCGAGCGCTTCCTGGCGCTTGTCATCTTCCGGCTTGACTACTGCCGGTTTGGCCTTGTCGTTGCCGGCAGCCTTGAGCGCTGGCTTTTTCTCGACCGGCTTGCGTTTCGGCTTGGCGTCGCGCACCAGGTCGTCGTAAAAGATGAATTCGTCGCAATTGGCCGACAGCAGGTCGGAAGTCGAACTCTTGACGCCGATGCCGATCACGTATTTATTGTTTTCGCGCAGTTTCGACACCAGCGGCGAAAAATCCGAGTCGCCGCTGATGATTACGAAAGCGTCCACGTGCGCCTTGGTGTAGCACAGGTCGAGCGCATCGACCACCATCCGGATATCGGCCGAATTCTTGCCGGACATGCGCAGATGCGGGATTTCGATCAGCTCGAATGCGGCCTCGTGCATCGCGCCCTTGAATTCCTTGTAGCGGTCCCAGTCGCAGTACGCCTTCTTGACCACGATGCTGCCTTTCAGCAGCAGGCGTTCCAGCACCTTGCGGATGTCGAATTGCGGGAATTTGGCATCCCGCACGCCCAGCGCGACGTTCTCGAAATCGCAGAACAATGCCATGTTGGTGACTTCCGGTAGACCTGCCATCGTGTGTTCCTTTTGTTGTTGGTAGTGCAGGCCTCCGTGCCTGCGCCTTTCGTGCTGCAACCCAATGCAGGCACGGAGGCCTGCACTACTTATTTGTCACGGTTGAGATAAATTTCTTCCACCCGGATTCTGGCCCACGGCGTCTTGCGCAGGAAGGTCAGGCTCGATTTGATGCTGGGGTCGCTCTTGAAGCAGCGCACATCGACCATCCGGGCCAGGCCGTCCCAGCCGTGGCGCGCCACCAGTGCGGTCAGCAGCGCTTCCAGCGTGACGCCTTGCAGCGGATCGTTCGATTGGGGCTTGTGCATAGTGTTTTTCTTAGATTATTACTAATTACTTGCGCCCGCTGCGCTGGGTGTTTCGCTGCACGTTGCCGATGCTGGCGGCGGTTTTGCGCGGAGCATGGCCGGCGGCCGATCTGGCTGGCGACGGTTTGCCCGGTGGCAGTGGCTGGACGGACGGCTTGCCTTTGAAGGCGGCCTTGCCGACCGCGCGGCTGGTGGCCTGGCTGACCACCTTGGCGCGTCCGCTGACCGCCTTGGCCGCGCCGGCGTCTTCCGCTGCGCTCCAGGCCGGGATCAGATGCCGCACGCCGTTGCCGATCAGGTCCAGGCGGCCCATCCGTTTCAAGCCTTCGCGCAGGATGGCCCAGTTGGCCGGGTCGTGGAAGCGCAGGAAGGCCTTGTGCAGCTTGCGGATCTGGCCGCTGCGCGCGGTTTCCACCGTTTCCGATTCCGCATCGACCTTGTGCAGCGGGTTCTTGCGGGAGTGGTACATGGTGGTCGCCATCGCCATCGGCGTCGGCATGAAGGTTTGCACCTGATCCAGCTTGAAATCGTTTTTCTTCAGCCACAGCGCCAGATTCAGCATGTCTTCATCGGTGGTGCCCGGATGGGCGGCGATGAAATATGGAATCAGGTATTGCTTCTTGCCGGCTTCCTTCGAAAAGCGGTCGAACATTTCCTTGAAGGTGTCGTAGTTGCCGATGCCGGGCTTCATCATCTTCGACAGCGTGTTCTGCTCGGTGTGTTCGGGCGCGATCTTCAGCAGGCCGCCGACATGGAAAGAAACCAGTTCCTTCACGTATTCGGGCGAACGGATCGCCAGGTCGTAGCGCAGTCCGGAACTGATCAGGATCTTCTTGACGCCGGGAATCGCGCGCGCCTTGCGATACACCGAGATCAGCTTGCTGTGGTCGGTGCCCAGATTGCTGCAGATGGTCGGATACACGCAGGACAGGCGGCGGCACGATTCCTCGATGCTCTTGTCCTTGCAGGCCAGCCGGTACATGTTCGCGGTCGGGCCGCCGAGGTCGGAAATGGTGCCGGTGAAGCCCTTGGTCTTGTCGCGGATTTCCTCGATCTCGCGCAGGATCGACGGCTCGGAGCGGCTCTGGATGATGCGCCCTTCGTGCTCGGTGATCGAACAAAAGGTGCAGCCGCCGAAGCAGCCGCGCATGATGTTGACCGAGAAACGGATCATTTCCCAGGCCGGAATGTGCGCGTTGCCGTAGCTCGGATGCGGGCCGCGCGCATACGGCAGACCATACACGCCGTCCATCTCGTCCATCGCCAGCGGCAGCGGCTGCGGATTCAGCCAGACATCGCGCTCGCCATGCGCCTGCACCAGCGCCCGGGCGTTGCCGGGATTGGATTCCAGATGCAGTATCCGCGACGCATGCGCGTACAGCACCGGATCGGTGCTGACTTGCTCATACGACGGCAGCCGGATCACGGTCTTGTTGCGCTGTTCCTTCAGCGCGGCCTGGCGTTCCTCGCGCGACAGGATCAGGATAGTCTTGGCCACCGGTTCGGCGGCTGCGCCATTGCTGGCGCAGCTTTCCTTCTCCGGCATCATCAGGTAGGGATCGATCGGCGGCTCGATCTTGCCCGGGGTATCGACCCGGGTCGAGTTGATCTCGCTCCAGTCGTCGGCCGGCCGCCAGCCGCGCGCCACCATGAACGCGGTGCCGCGCAGGTTGCGGATAGACTTGATCGGCTCGCCCGCAGCCAGTCTATGCGTGAGGTCGACCAGCGCACGCTCTGCATTGCCGTACAGCAAAATATCGGCCTTGGAATCCGGCAACACCGAGCGCTTGACCTTGTCGCTCCAGTAATCGTAATGCGCGATGCGGCGCAGGCTGGCCTCGATGCTGCCGATCACGATATTCGCATCCGGATACGCTTCGCGCGCGCGCTGCGCATACACCACCACCGCGCGGTCGGGCCGCTTGTTCGGTTCGGCATTCGCGGTGTACGCATCTTCGGAGCGGATCTTGCGGTCGGCGGTATACCGGTTGATCATCGAATCCATGTTGCCGGCAGTGATGCCGAAATACAGCTTCGGCTTGCCCAGCGCCCAAAACGCATCGGCCGACAGCCAGTCCGGCTGGCTGATGATGCCGACCCGAAAGCCCTGCGCCTCCAGCAAGCGCCCTATCAATGCCATGCCGAAGCTCGGATGATCGATATACGCATCTCCGGTAATCAGGATCACGTCGCAGCTGTCCCAGCCAAGCTGGTCCATCTCGGCGCGCGACATCGGCAGGAAAGGGGCGGCCGCAGCCCGTTCCGAGCGTTTTTGCACGTTGGAAAACAGGTTGGTCGGGGCTTGGTTGGGGGCGATGGCAAGTGCGTTCATATCGGCCGGATTGTACCGCAGGCTACTGCGGCGCGCTCCCTCTCCCCCAACCCCTCTCCCACAAGTGGGAGAGGGGAGCAAGGTGAGTCGTTATGCGACTTTACGTTAATAGTGCGGCGGCCGCTCGTTGGCGCTGTTGCCGCCATTGTCGCTGGCCGGTTCCTTGACCAGCCGCGCCAGTGCCGCGCACAGGGTTTCCAGCTGGTCGATCTTTTGCTGCTGGCGATACACCAGCGTATTCAATTCTTCCAGCAAGTCTTCCTGGCGGGTGAGCTTGATCTCGATTTCAATCATGCGTGCTTCGGGGTTCATCGGTTGTTTTCCTTCGAATGTGGGGAGCATATATTGCGAAATTATATGGGGTATGGCTTAAAATAATGTGGTTTCCGCTTATATTTATTGTTAAATTAAATATACACGATGTTGTATGTATTTTTAGGTAATCAGGCGAAGCAGTTTTTGTAGGAGCGCACCCGGGCGCGACCACCGGTAGCTATTGGTAATCCGGTCGCGCCCGGGTGCGCTCCTACACAAGCACGCCGGCTTTTCAGATTTGCGTTAACATGCGTCTCATGAATAAACCAACTCCCCCAATGGACGGCGAATGCTGCGAAAGCGCTTGCGATCCGTGCGTCTGGGACACCTATCATGCAGCGCTGCGGGCCTGGGAAGCGTCACGGACGCCCTCTCCCCCAGCCCCTCTCCCGCAGCCGGGAGAGGGGAGCGAAGTGCGCCGCTAGGCGTCTTTCGGGTTGAAGGCGCGCAAAAAATCCAGGAAGATCTGCGCCGCAATCTCGGCATCGTCTGCGGTCATGGTTTCCAGCGGATTGTGGCTGATGCCGCCGTTGCCGCAACGGATGAACAGCATCGCCACATCGGTAATCTGCGCCAGTATCATCGCATCGTGACCGGCGCCGGATGGCAGCGCAAAGGCGGGAATGCCGGCTCTCTCGGTCGCTTGCGCCAATGCGCGCATTAGCGACGGCGCGCACGGCGCGGCCGCCGATATTCCGATTTTTTCCAGCGCAACATCGATGTTGCGGCGCGCGCAAATCGCATCGATTGCCTGCAGTACCTCGGCCGCCGCCGCGTCGCGGGTGGCGTCATCGGCGGCGCGGATATCCAGCGATAATTTGCAGCTGCCGGGGATCACGTTGACCGAACCGTGCGGCACCTGCAACTGTCCGACCGTGCCGACCAGCGTCGGCGCCAGGCTGCAGCGCCGCTCGACCAACAGGATGATCTCGGCCGCCGCCGCCGCCGCGTCGCGGCGCATCGTCATCGGCGTGGTGCCGGAATGGCCGGCCACGCCGGTCAGCGTGACTTGATAGCGCACCGAGCCGGCGATCGAGTTCACGACCCCGACCGGCAGATCGCGCCCGAGCAAGACCGGGCCCTGCTCGATATGAATTTCGACAAATCCCAACAGATCGACCGGATCGCGCGCAGTGGCGGCAATTTGCGCCGGATCATGGCCGGCTGCGATGAGCGCGTCGCGCATGGTCACGCCATCGGCGTCCGTCTGCTCCAGCAGCGCCGGATCGAACTGGCCGATCACCGCATTGCTGCCCAGGAAAGTGCTGTTGAAGCGCACGCCTTCCTCTTCCGCAAAGCCGATCACGTCGACGTGAAACGGCAGATTCTCGCCCCGTTCATGCAGCTGCTGCAGCACCGCGAGCGGCACCAGAATCCCGGCCCGGCCGTCGTACTTGCCGCCGTTCCTGACCGTGTCGTAATGCGAGCCGGTAATCAGCGTTTTGGCGTGCGGGTCGTCGCAGCGGTAGCGCCCGACCACGTTGCCGACCGCGTCGATTTTGGTCTGCAGGCCGGCATTCGTCATCCACTGGGCCAGCTGGGCGGCAGTGCGGCGGTGCGCGTCGGTCATGAACGCGCAGGTCAGCACGCCTTCCTCGTCGCTCCAGGCCGCCAGCGTATCGGCCCGGGCCAGGATGGTGTGGCCGAATTCCAGCCTGTGGCCGAGCAGATCGGTCAGCCGCAGTTCGGCGATGCGGCCGATCTGGCGCAGGCACTCGGCCAGCTCGTCGGCGCGCCGGTTGCGCAGCCGCCGCGTGAAAATGGCGATGATCTGCTGGCGCGACAGCCCGTAGCCGTCCGGCCCCTTGACCGCGACGATGAACGGGAAGCCGAACTTGGCCTGGTAATCGGCGTTCAGTTGCTGCAGCGCGGCCAATTCCGCCGGGCTGCAGTGCTGCAGGCCGGCCCCGGCTTGCTCGCTGTTTGATTGCGCAGTCAGCGCCGCCGTGCCGGCCAGTTCCGGGTGGGCCCGGATCAGGCACAGCTGCTCGGCTTCAGTCGCGCTGCTGACCGCATCCTGCAACGCCAGTTTTAGCGCCGCCAGCGTGGCAAAAGGCCGCTGCGCCGCCGCCCGCTGCGCCACCCACGGCGAATGCTCGTAGATGCCGTGCAGCAAGGCGACGAAAGTGGTGGCGTTGCAAGCGTTGAGTTGGGCCAGGGTAGTGGTCATTTAATGCATCCATTTACTCTCCCGCCAGCGGGAGAGGGGGCTAAAGGCAACACGGTCCGCAATTTGTGGCTCGTTGCGCTCCCTTCTCCCGCTGGCGGGAGAAGGGCCGGGGATGAGGGCGCTCGCAATTTCCCTACTCACAAACTCTATCCACAAAACGGATGCAGCGTGCGCCAGTGCCGTGCGATATCGATCCGGCGCGCGATCCAGACCTGCTCGTGCGACTGCGCGTAATCCAGGAAGCGCGCCAGCGCAGCGATCCGTCCCGGGCGTCCGATGATGCGGCAATGCAGTCCGATTGACAGCATCTTCGGCCGGTTCAGGCCATCCGGGTCGCCTTCCGCGTACAGCACGTCGAATGCATCCTTCAGGTAATCGAAAAATTGCGTGCCGGAATTGAAGCCCTGCGCCGCCGCGAAGCGCATGTCGTTGCTGTCGAGCGTATACGGCACCACCAGATGCGCACGCACGGCCGGCTGGCCGGCGGCGTCCAGGATCGGGACTTGCTGCCAGAACGGCAAATCGTCGCCGTAATAGTCGGAGTCGTAGACGAATCCGCCGTGTTCGACCACCAGCCTGCGGGTATTCGGCGAATCGCGCCCGGTGTACCAGCCGGCCGGCGCGGCGCCGGTCAGTTCGGTGATGATCTCTACCGCCTCGCGCATGTGGGCGCGTTCGGTCGCCTCGTCAATGGTTTGATAGCTGATCCAGCGCAAGCCGTGGCAGGCGATTTCGTGGCCCAGCGACTGGAACGCGGCGACCGCCTCCGGATTGCGCTGCAAGGCCATCGCCACGCCGAACACCGTCAGCGGCAGCTTGCGGTCTTCGAACAGGCGCAACACCCGCCACAGACCGGCGCGCGAACCGTATTCGTACAGCGATTCCATGCTCATGTGGCGCATCGGGAACGCCTGCGCGCCGATGATCTCGGACAGGAAGGTTTCGGAAGCCGGGTCGCCGTGCAGCACGCAGTTTTCCGCGCCTTCTTCGTAATTCAGCACGAACTGCAGCGCCAGCCGCGCAGCGCCCGGCCATTGCGCGTGCGGCGGATTGCGGCCATAACCGGTCAGGTCGCGCGGGTAATTTGTATCAGTGCCGCTCATGATGCGTTTGCTGCCAGCCTGTTTTGGTACCACAACACCATGCTTTCATCCTCCAGTGCGTAGTCCCCATATGCCGCTTGCCAAACCAGGTTTTTCTGACGCAATGCGTTCAGCGCGCCCTGCACATCGGGCACCGTCACTTCTTGTCCTGCCAGGGCCGTGTAGGCTTTTAGAGAGGCTTCGGTGAACGGAGAGTATTGCGCTCCTTGCTGCAGCATTCTCTCCAGCACTGCACGCTGGATCGCGGTCAACGCGGCGAATTCACTCTCCATCGCACCCCAGATGCGCTCCCGAAATGCTGCTGCTCCCGCTTTCAGCTGTTCGGCCAAGGTTCTGGCTCCGCCATCCAGCGCCAAATCGGCAATGATGTTGCGCAGCATCTCCGGACGATGGCCCACCAGCTTGAACGCCGCAAAAACGTCTTCTTTGGTGAACTGGTTATCCGGTGCAAGCTTGGTGTTGATGAAATCGGTGAAGTTGTCCGAAAAACGCCTGTCCAGCAGCGGAAACTTGGTGATGCGGCAGCCGTAGAACGGCTGGTCTTTTTTCAAGACAAGGCGCGACAATTTGTCTTGATTCGACCCGGTAAACACAAGGAACAATCTGTGTGCATCGGCTCCCTGGTTCATTCTGTCACGCGCCGCTTTCAATGCAAACATGGCGTCCATACCTGCCGGCGTGGAGATCGCATGTTGCGCCTCATCGATGACCACAACCACAGGCGTGTCGGCCGCCACCACCAGTGCCTCCAGAGCGTCTGCCAGAGTGACGTTCTCCGGTAGCGACAGCGATGATAAATTCAGGCTCAGCGCCCCGAACACGTTCACTTTCTCCAGCCCTGCGGACTTGGCCAATTTGGTGATGATGCCGGCGAATTTCGCCAGTGTATTTTTAACTTCGTTGGCGATCAAGACTGCCGGGTCGGTTGCCTTGTTGCTCCAAAGATCCACGTAGACGGTAGTCCAGCCCCGGTGCTCAAGGACTGGCAACAGGTCTTCCCGTAAAAACGTACTTTTGCCGGTCCGGCGCGGCGCCGCCAGAAACAGGCCGGAACGCGCATCCAGGATGCCCGTGCCCTGCAAGGCCTCGCAATACCCGTTGGCAAGTTCAGGCCGCTGAAATTTGAACGGCTGTGCAGACATAAATATTCCCTTTATATATGATTATTTTTTCAATCATAAGTTATAAAGAAAAAAATAACCAATCATAAGTTGATTATTTTGCAACTCCGAACGACTAAACTCCCGAGCCTCGTAGGATGGTTGCTGTATCGAGCAGTGTATCCCGCAGCGATGGCTGCGGTATATGATCCTAGATTCCTCAGTTGACCGCTTGTTGACTTCGGCAAATTCATGAATTCATTGGAATTTTTTATGATTAAACAGTTCACCATTTGGGTGAGGACGCTACAGGCGCGATTGCACGTTTTTCCGGCTCCCTGGCTTCGTTGCTCCTCCTAGCAACATGAAGGTTGCGTCGTCGTCGCGCCTAGCCAGAAAGCCGGAAAAACGCACACTCACACCTGTCCAACTGAGGAATCTAGGATTATTCAGCAAAGTCGGGCGGGGGCAAGCCGCGCCGAATCGGAGCACTGCATTGCCGGGAGTGCGTGCGGGCCGTACTCGTCCCGCCGCCGGCAGCAGCAGGTACAAGCAACCCGGGCGCATGGTGCGTCGGGGCTATCTCAGTTAAATTTGTTTTATTTAAATCTATTTTATTTGCTTCTTTTAAAAGATGTATTTATAATGAATCTTCAAGTTCTTGGCTTGCAACGGGATTCTGATTCACCGCCAACACTCGGACTTTCACGGGTTCAATCGCATCTTCATCCGGATCGGATCCTTTGAATGATACTTTTTAAAAGGAGCTTCTATGAACATCGACAAATTTAAGCAGCAACACATTGAAATCAACGGGTGCGTCACGGCACTGAGGAAATTTGCCAAGGAGGGGATCAGCGAGAATGCAGCGGAAATATCCGATCTCATTATTTCGATGAGTTCGATCATCAAACTGCATCTTTCCGTGGAAGACAAAATACTGTATCCGGCACTGCAAAGCGGGAGCAATTCCGTGCTGGCAAAAATGGGAAAGAAATTTCAAGATGAAATGGGCGCGATTGCCTTGGCCTATATGGATTTTGCCAGACAGTGGAACACGTCAGCCAAGGTCTTTGATGATCCCGAGGGATTCAGGTCGGAAGCCAACAAGGTGCTCAAAATATTGCATGAGCGGATGCAGAAGGAAAATACCGATTTCTATCCAGCGATAGAAGCACTCTGAAGCGACGTATGCCTTCTGATCAAAGTCGTATTAATTTATTAGCCCGCAGAGCCTGCAGTTGGACATGGGCTTGCCGGGTTGCCGCACTGTCGACTTCAGTTCCCGCCATAAATCTTTCGACGTGCAATCGCGTCAGGACAGGAGTCAGGTGACCTTGCGATGGCGCATATCTCCATCCAGCATCGGAGATGAATGTCAATCCGCTAGAAAGGGGTGTATGGACAAATGCATAGCTGAAAAAATCGATGTTGCCCGCATCATCATCGAACGCGTTGGCACTTTTACCGCCAAGGCGGCCGTCACTTCGATGGCTGCTGCAAACCACGTGCTGCGAAAATGGTCGCATACCGTTCTTAATGAAGGCCACGACACGTGTGATTTTCTGATTGTGTTTGAAGATGGAAAAACCTTCAATGGTCAATACGACTTACTTCCTTATAACGAGAATTTCAGAAATCTGTCTCAGCATATCCGAACAAGCCTGCAGTATGTGATCGGCAACCGTAAGCCGAAAGGGCTGCCGAAGTTCCGGTATCAGGAATTGGTCTGTTCATTCGATAATGCCGAAGTTGAACAGGCAAAGGATGTCTTGAAGCATTACGAAATTTGAGCCGGCTGTTCCTGATGCAATCGCTCGCCAATAATTCACTCGACACCGGTTAATGCGACCAGCCGCCGGCGCCAGGCGCAACCTTGACGCGGCCAGTTGCGTTGTGATGCGGATTCAGCCGGTGCATTTCAGGGTTTTCATGCTGGAACTTGCAATTCCTCGACTTCCTTGAGGGCCGCCTTGATGATGTCAATCGAGTGGCGCGACTGGGTCACTTCATGATGGTTCGATTCGACTTCGATGAACTTCACGCCGCGACGGTTGCGCATGCTGTCGACGGTCACGACCCCATCGTTGGCAGGCGCCATCAGGTGACTGTGTCCCTTGGTGGTGACGATTGCGGTCCAGTTGTGGAGCGCATGCAGGTCGATGTTGCGTCCCTGCATGACCGGACTGGCGACCGGGTGAATGTCTTTATAGATCTGCTGCGGGGAAATGAAATTGAGCGCAATCGCAGCCTCGGAGCCACCGTACGGGGTGGCCATGGTGACCGCGCCGGCCACTTGATCGCCCAGCTTGTCGGCCAGATGCAGCGCATACAGCCCGCCTAGGCTATGCGCGACGAAGAACACATCGCTTGCGTCTTTAAGCTGCTCAAGCATCGCCGCGAGATTGGCGGCAAAGCCGTTCGTGCTGTCGTATTCCAGGCAGATTTCATCGTGCCCATTGATTTCCGAACGGATGAAATTGAATGAATCGCTGCTCGCGCCGTGGCCGTGTATATAGACTAGTTTCATGCTGTGACGCCTTTCACTTTGATTGCTGGTGCTGGTTGATGCACCGTGTACTTCGTCCGATGCAGCATGATCGTGTCGATTGCTGCATCGCCGTCGCCGTCGGGTCGACTTGGCGATCGGTTTTGTTTCATTAAAATGCGGGAGTATGGGTTAAAACAGATGTATTTGCGCATGTATTAATTACTAACTTTAAAATACATGGCATTGTATATTGGGCCGCAAGTGGTGCGCTTGAGGCCTTCCGGCACTACGATGAAACAATGCGCCGCGCACGGCGCATTGTTTCATCGTAGTGCGATGTGTCGCACCTTCAATGCGCTCAGTTTGGGTTTTTCGCCTTGAGTTTGGCACTGGCGTCCAAATCAACCTTTGACTGGGACGATGTTTTTGCCTGCCCGTGCGCATCCGCCCGTGCTGCGGCTGCCGTATCCCGCCCGGTGCCGACCGCTGACTTGCCGGAGGATTCCAGCGCCTGCGTCAGGCCGCCCGCGGAAGCGCCGGCAGCGCCTTGCGCGTCGACCGCTGTCTGGCTGCGGTTATCGATGCCTGCGTTCGAATTGCTGCTACCTGCTTGCGTGTTCACGCCGGCGCCCACGTTGGTTTGGCTGCCGGTTTGCAGGTTTGCCGCGACCGGTGCGCTACCGACGCCGACTTGTGCATTTGTCGCAATGCCCAAGCCTTGCGCCAGCGCTATGGAGGATACCGATGCAGCCAATACAAAAGACAATGTGCGAATGGTTTTTTTGATAGTCATGCAAACTCCTGAAGTGGAAAAACGCATCATGGATGCAGGAATTTCGATGCGGATGTGCGCGACTAGTTCGCCGACTGCCTTTGCAGGGACCTGAAATCATTCCGGATGTTTTTCTATCTTGTTGAATTTAAATGAATTTATTGAAGTGTAAGGTTGTGTAACGCCGGCCTCGCTTAGTTCGCGGTCAGCACTGACGAGCATGCGTTGGCACTCCAAAACTTGTCCGGGATCAGCGCGTGAACCTGCAGTATTCCAATTAAATGTGTTTTTTGGGAAATATTTTTGCAAATAGTTGGCAAAGTTGTATATATTCGCTGGCAGTTTGTCGGACGTGTGTCACGAACCAGGAATGCACCGCGCATTGTGCGGCCGGTTTTTTCTCGACAGAGCCGAGTCGGCTGCAGCTTGCAGTCTGGTCAATCAGGAATTACGCAGCGCAAGACGGGACACCTTATGCAGCAGATCAATCCGGAGCAGATCAAGCAGGACGTGCCGGCCGGGCCGCTCCGCCTGGCCGTCGGGCGGCGCAAGCAGGCTGCAACAGACACCCGCCAGCAACAACGCCGGCGCGATTTTGCCCGTATCTGCCTGCTGCCGGCAGCTTATTTATTTGCGCTGTATGCGTTTTATCTCTGCGGTTTGGTCGACAGCAGGGTGCTGATCGGAGCCGCGGCAATGCTGGCGGCCGGATCGGTGGCGGCTTTCCTGCTGTTTTACAGCCGCATCAATCTGCGGGCCACCGACAAGAGCCTTACCGCGCTGCTGGCGTCCGGCATGATTCTCGCGATGCTGTGGATACTCTGCCAGGCTCCGGTCACGCGCATCATTTTCGTCCCGGCGGCGATGTTGATCATGGTGTTGAGCGCTTTTCGCCTGAAGCCATTCGTCTTCCTGATGATGGGCATCGGGACGCTGAGCAGTTTCTCGGCCACCGTTGCGCTGCAGTATCTGCAATCGGAAGTGCGCACATTTCCAGTACTGGATCTGATGCAGATGCTGGTATTTGCGCTGACGCTGCCCGCTTTGCTGGCGCTCGGCAAGCGCATGCGGGATTTGTACCGGGCCCTGCACCGGGCCGGCATCAAGATCGAACATGTACAGGAAGATGCCCGGCGCGACGCGCTCACCGGCTGCTACAACCGACGCTACATGATGAGCGAGCTGCAGCAGCAGAAGCAACTGGCGGACGCCAACGACGAGTATCTGTGTCTGGCGATCGTCGATCTTGACCATTTCAAGCGTATCAATGACGAAGTCGGGCATCTGGCCGGCGATGAAGTATTGCGCACCTTTGCCCGTGTGGCGCAGCAGCACCTGCGCAAGGAAGACGTGTTCGGGCGCTACGGCGGGGAAGAATTCCTGTTGCTGATGCCATCCACCATTTTGCTCAATGCGCTCAATACAGTGGAGCGCATCCGCGATCTGAGCGAGGCGCAACTCTGGATCAGCGCCAAACTGCAGCGCAAAGTGACCGTATCAATCGGACTGACCCAATACATTCCGGGAGAATCGATCCTCGACCTGTTCTCCAGGGCGGATGCGGCAATGTATTTGGCCAAGACCGGCGGCCGCAACCAGGTGGTGGTGGAAGAGCCGGTCGAAGCTGTGCAATGAGCTGCCCGCAGACGATCACCGCACAGAGTTATGTTATTTTAATAACAGGGCAGGATCAGGGGCCGATCCAGGATTCGTGCCTATCGTTGTGGTAGATGCGCAATCTGACTGGTGCAGCTTGTTCCGGTTGCAGCACTGCTGAACTTCGTATCCAGATCGCAAGTCTACCGTTCTCAATCTACCAATTTGGACCATCCGGAAATGAAAAATGCAGATCGTGCCAGCACACCCTTCAAGCTGCTCGAATGGCTTGACTGTGCTCTTTTTCTCGATTTCGACGGCACTCTGGTTGACTTGGCTCCCACGCCCGATGCAGTGGCCGTCGCGCCCGGATTGGTTGATGCGCTGCGCGTCATCCGTGATCGGCTCGATGGCAGGCTGGCGATTGTCTCCGGCCGTCCGATCGCGCAGATCGATGCGATGCTTGCCACGCTGACCTTGCCGATGGCTGGCGTACACGGGATGGAAAGGCGTGATGCCGACGGTATGCTGCACTACGCGCCGGTTCCCTCATTTTCCACCGTGCAGGAGTGCGCGTTGTATTTGGCGACACGCGATCCGCGCTTGCGCGTGGAGCAAAAACGCGGCGCCCTGGCGCTGCACTACCGGCAGGCGCCCGAGTTGGAGCATCTGTGTAAGGCGGAAATGCTCGCGGCCATCCGGGAAACTCCCGGCATGTTGCTGTTGCACGGGAAAATGGTCATCGAAGTCAAACCGGCTGGCGTCACCAAGGGAACTGCAATCCGCGATTTTCTGGCCGAGGCGCCATTCATCGGCAGCCGTCCGGTGTTTGCCGGCGATGACACCACCGACGAGGTGGGCTTTGCGTATGTGCAGCAAGCCGGCGGACTGGCTCTGAAGGTAGGAGAGGGCGCCAGCGTGGCACGGCATCGGATTGCCACACCGCAGGCATTGCGTGCGGAACTCGCGCATGCGGCCCACACCCTGTCGGCGGCGATGGCGAAAATGCCCGGCAAGAACGAATGAAAGCACCACGGCCGCCCTGCTGGCAGGCGAATGTCGTTCAGCCGGCTGCAACCTAAGCGCTGATTTACCCTCCAACCCTTCTCCCGCCTGCGGGAGTAGGGAGCGAAGCGAGTCGCTACCCAACTTTTACGTTAAAGGCTTTTGATAGATATGGCGAATACTTCAGCCGAATCGGCTGCTCCAACAGTTGCTGCCGCGTCCACACTGGACTGCGGCGTTATCGGAAATTGTGCGTTCAGCGCGCTGGTGGACCGGATGGGTCGGATGGTCTGGTGTTGCCTGCCGCGTTTCGATGGCGATCCGATATTTAATGCTCTGCTCGATGGCTCAGACAACGGCAGCCTGTGGAGCATCGAGGTCGAGAATTTTGCGCGCAGCGAGCAATTTTACGAACCGAACACCGCCGTGCTGCGGACCCGCCTGTTCGACGCCAAAGGCCGGGGCATCGAGATCACCGACTTTGCCCCGCGTTTCAAGAGTCGCGATCGCATGTTCCGGCCGCTGATGCTGGTGCGCCGCGTGCGCCCGCTACATAGCGCAGTGCGCATCAGGGTGCGGCTGCGGCCGCGCTTCGACTGGGGCCGGCAGTTACCGGCGATCACGCATGGCAGCCACCACATTCGCTACCTCGGACAGACACAGGCGCTGCGGCTCAATACCGATGCCTCGCTGAGTTACCTGCTGAGCGAATCATTTTTCGTGCTGGACAAGACGGTCAACTTCATGCTCGGTCCGGACGAGACGCTGGCCGACGGCATCGACGACACCGCGCGCAGTTTCGAAAATGAGACTACCAGCTACTGGCGTACCTGGACCCGGCGCCTGGCCATACCGTTGGAGTGGCAGGACGTGGTGATTCGCGCGGCCATTACGCTGAAGATGTCCTTGTTTGAAGACACCGGCGCGATCATTGCAGCGATGACCACCAGCATCCCCGAGGCGCCGGACAGCAGCCGCAACTGGGACTATCGCTACTGCTGGTTGCGCGACGCGTTCTTCGTGGTGCGCGCGCTCAACAGCCTGTCGGAAGTCGGCACCATGGAGGATTACCTGCGCTGGCTGAGCAATGTGGTCGCGCGCTCGAAGGGCGGCCACATCCAGCCGCTGTACGGCATCGGGCTGGAGGAATCGCTGCCGGAGTCGATCCTCGATCATCTGCCCGGTTACCGCAACCACGCACCGGTGCGCGTGGGCAATCAGGCGCAGGAACATTTTCAGCATGATGTGTACGGCAACATCATTTTGGGTGCGACCCAGGCGTTTCTCGACCAGCGCCTGTTCCACCGTGGCAGCATCACCGACTTCCATTATCTGGAAGCGGTCGGCGAACAGGCGTTCCGCGTCTATGCCGAGCCCGACGCCGGCATGTGGGAGCTGCGCTCGCGGGCCCGGGTGCACACTTCATCGGTGCTGATGAGTTGGGCCGCCTGTGACCGGCTGTCCAAGATCGCGCAGACGCTGGGGCTGGCCGAGCGTGCAGCGCACTGGCAGGAGCGCGCGCAGATCATCCGCGAACACTTGCTGCGCGATGCCTGGAGCGAGGAGCGGCAAGCGTTCGCCGAAAGCCTGGGCGGACGCGATCTGGATGCCAGCGTGCTGCTGATGGCCGAAGTGAATTTCATCGACCCCAAAGACCCACGCTTCATCTCCACCGTGGACGCTCTCGAACGTTCTTTGTGCGACGGTCCGTACATGCGCCGTTACG
Organism: Oxalobacteraceae bacterium; assembly: GCA_030698225.1. GTDB lineage: Bacteria > Pseudomonadota > Gammaproteobacteria > Burkholderiales > Burkholderiaceae_D > AVCC01. The sequence goes on from JAUYNR010000044.1 coordinate 19,599, forward strand.
AGGCGCCGGATGATTTCGGCACGCCCGAAACCGCGTTCAACATCTGCACCTTTTGGCGTATCGATGCGCTGGCGCGGATCGGCCGCAAAGAGCAGGCGCGCGAGATTTTCGAAACCATGCTGAAGGCCCGCAATCATCTGGGATTGCTGTCCGAAGATACCCACCCGGTCAGCGGCGAGATGTGGGGAAATTTTCCGCAGACTTACTCGATGGTGGGACTGATCAACTGCGCGGTGCGCCTGTCCGCCCCCTGGGACAGCGCCATCTAGGCGTGAATACGAATAAGGAAGCCATGTCACGCCTCGTTATTGTTTCAAACCGCGTTGCCGATCCGCGCAAACCTGCCGCCGGCGGCCTCGCGGTGGCCCTCGGCGAAAGCATGAAGAAAACCGGTGCGCTCTGGTTCGGCTGGAGCGGCAAGATAGTCGAAACGGCCGCAGGCGGCGTGCCCGGCGAAGGCGAACTGCATACGCAGAAAGCCGGCAACGTGACGCTGGTCACGGTCGATTTATGTCGCCAGGATCACGATGCGTATTACCTTGGCTACTCCAACGACGTGCTGTGGCCGGTGTTCCATTACCGGCTGGATCTGGGCAATTACGAACCCGGTTTTGCCGCAGGCTACCGCCGCGTCAACGAACTCTTCGCGCGCAAGCTGCTGCCGCTGCTGAAACCCGATGACACGATCTGGGTCCACGACTACCACCTGATCCCGCTGGCGGCCAGGCTGCGCGCGCTGGGGTGCACCAACCGGATCGGGTTCTTCCTGCATATTCCAATGCCGCCGCCGTTGATCATGGCGGCCATCCCGCAGCAGGATTGGCTGATGCGCACGCTGTTCGACTATGATCTGGTGGGTTTTCAGAGCGAAGCCGATCTGCTGAATTTTTCGCACTACGTGCAGTCCGAGGCGCAGGCCGAGGTGCTGCCTGACGGGCGCTACCGCGCGTTCAACCGCACGCTACAGGCCGGGGCATTTCCGATCGGTATCGACGTCGATGAGTTTGCCCGTATGGCCGATACCAGGGAGGGCCGGCAGATGTTCCAGCGCATGCGCAAGGAATATTCGCGCCGCCAATTGCTGGTCGGGGTTGACCGGCTGGACTACTCGAAGGGGCTGCCGCAACGGATCCGCGCGTTTCGTGAACTGCTGGTGCGTTATCCGGAGAACCTGAATAGTGCGACGCTGATCCAGATCGCCTCGCCGAGCCGCGAGGATGTCGACGCCTACGCCGACATCCGGGACGAGATGGCAAATCTGTGCGGAGCCATTAACGGCGATTTCGGCGAACTGGACTGGATGCCGATCCGCTACATCCACCGCACGGTGGCGCGCAAACGGCTGCCCGGCTTGTACCGCGCCAGCCGCGTCGGGCTGGTCACCCCCTTGCGCGACGGCATGAATCTGGTCGCCAAGGAATTCATCGCCGCGCAAGATCCTGCCGATCCGGGTGTGCTGGTGCTCTCGCGCTTTGCCGGTGCGGCCGAACAACTGAAGGAAGCATTGCTGGTCAATCCATACGACATCGAGCGCACCGCACAGGCGATCCAGCAGGCGCTGCAGATGCCTTTGGACGAACGCCGCAATCGGCACCAGGCACTGCTGCGCCGGATCAAAGAGCAAGACGTGCATTGGTGGTGCGAGACTTTCCTCGCAACGCTGCAAAATCTCGAACCGCGGGCTCCTCAGTGCAACCGCGTTGCATGCAGGGTTAAACCAATGCTCGTTTGACAGAATCGATACGCACTGTACGCAGACAGGCACGGCCATCCTGCTTGAACGCATGCAGGCTGTCAGGCGCCAGATACACAGATATCAGCTCGCCGATCTTATGGGCGGTATCACCGCTTTCGCGCACCGTGATCAATTTACCGTCTGGCAAGCGCAGGTACAGATACGATGCTTCGCCCAGTCTCTCGACAAATGCAACCTTGCCGCAGATGGTGTTGGCAAGGCGCTCGCCACTGGTTGGCAGCGTATGCTCGGGGCGGATGCCCAGTTCGAGCGGCGTGCCTGGTGCCAGGTCGGTCGCATCGACCTGCGCGCTCAGCACGGCGTTGGCGACGCGCACCGTGGCGACGCCGGCCTCGGCTTTTTCCAGCACGCCCTGGATGAAGTTCATTTTAGGTGAGCCGATGAAGCCGGCCACGAATTTATTGACCGGAAAGTGATACAGCTCCAGCGGCGCCCCGCATTGCGCGACGCTGCCATCGCGCAATACCGCGTCGCCGGCATTGAGCAGCACGATCTTGTTGGCCAGCGTCATTGCCTCGACCTGGTCATGGGTGACGTAAATCATGCTGGAAGTGCCGATATCCGAATGGAGCTTGGCGATTTCGAGCCGGGTTTGCACGCGCAGCGACGCATCCAGGTTCGACAGCGGTTCGTCGAACAGGAAAATTTGCGGCTGGCGCACGATCGCGCGGCCGATCGCCACCCGCTGGCGCTGGCCGCCCGACAATTCCTTCGGCAGGCGCTCGAGCAAAGGCTCCAGTTGCAGGATGCGGGCCGCTTCGCGCACCTTTTTGTCGACGGTATCGCTGCTGGTCTTCAGGATCTTCAAGCCGAACGCCATGTTGTCATAGACGCTCATGTGCGGGTACAGCGCATAGCTCTGGAACACCATCGCCACCCCGCGTTCGGTCGGCGATTTTTCATTCATCCGCTGGCCGCCCATCAGCAATTCGCCGCCGGAAATATCTTCCAGTCCCGCCACCATCCGCAACAGCGTCGACTTGCCGCAGCCGGAAGGCCCGACAAACACGCAAAACTCGCCTTGCTCGATGGTCAGGTTGACATCGCGGATCACGTCAGGCCCAGTGCCGTAACGCTTGTGGATACCTTTAAAGATTAAATCAGCCATGGCATTCTTTCTTCTGAAATAAAAGTGCGACAACTAGAATAGGTTCAGTTGACCCAGGCAAAGCAGACGCCCCAGGCGGCCAGATCAAGCTGCTGGTCCTTGATGCCGGCGGCGCTGAAACCATGGCCTTCACAGGTGCTGAGTGCGCCGATATCGGCCGGCAGCGTATAGCCGGCGGCCGAGGCTGACAGGTTGAATGCGCACAATAGCTGCTTGCCGTCTTGATTGCGGACGAACGCCAGCACTTGATCATCGACCGACAGCAAAGCGATTTCGCCATTGATCAGCACCGGCAGCGTCTTGCGCCACTTTAAGAAATTTTGGTAATGCGCCAGCACGCTGTCGGATTGCTGTTGCTGCACATCGGCCGCCAGCGACAGATGCGGTGCCGCCAGCGACAGCCAGGTCTTGTCGGCGCTGCTGAAACCCGCATGCGGCGCCGCGGCCGACCAGGGCATCGGTGTGCGGCAACCGTCGCGTCCTTTGAAGGCCGGCCACATGGTGATGCCGTAGGGGTCCTGCAATTCCTCAAAGAGCAGCTCCGCTTCCGGCAGGCCCAGTTCATCGCCTTGATAAATGCAGGGGCTGCCGCGCAGCGACAGTTGCAGCGCCGCGTACAGCTTCAATGCTTGCGGCGTGGCCTGGTTGCCGCCCCAGCGGGTCGCCACGCGCACCACATCGTGATTCGAAATGGCCCAGCAGGCCCAGCCATCGCTTACCCGTTGTTCGAAATTGGCCAAGATCCGATGCAGATGCGGTGCCGAACAGGCTTCGCTGAGCAAATCGAAGCTGTACGCGGTGTGCAGCTTGTCGCCGCCGTTGGTGTACTCGGCCATCACGTCCAGCGAGTCATCGGCACTGACTTCGCCGACCGTGGTAATGCCCGGATATTCATCCAGCATTGCGCGGATGCGTTTCAGGAACGGAATGTTCTCCGGCTGCGTCTTATCGTACCGATGCCATTGCCATGCATACGGATTGACGCTGTTGACCGCCGCATCGATGCCTTGCGGACGCCCTTTGGGTGGATTGTCGCGCAGCAATGGGTCATGCATGTAAAAATTCACGGTATCGAAGCGGAAACCGTCGACGCCGAGTTCCAGCCAGAAGCGCATCGTCTCCAGCAACGCTTGCTGCAGCTGCGGATTGTGGACGTTCAGGTCGGGCTGGCTGGTCAGGAAATTGTGCAGGTAATATTGCTCGCGTGCGGTATCCCACTGCCAGCCGGAGCCGCCGAAAATCGACAGCCAGTTGTTCGGCGGGGTGCCGTCGCCTTTGGCGTCTGCCCACACATACCAGTCGGCTTTCGGGTTGGTTTGGTCGGCGCGGCTCTCGGTAAACCACGAATGGCTGTCGGCGGTATGGCTCAGCACCTGATCGATAATCACGCGCAGTCCCAGGCGATGCGCATGCTCGAGCATGCCGGTGAAGTCTTCCAGCGTGCCGAACATCGGATCGACCGCGCAGTAGTCGCTGACGTCGTAGCCGAAATCCTTCATCGGCGACTTGAAGAAAGGCGACAGCCAGATCGCATCGACGCCGAGCGCGGCGATATACGGCAAGCGCTGCGAAATGCCGTTCAGGTCGCCGATGCCGTCGCCGTTGCTGTCCTGGTAGCTGCGCGGATAGATCTGGTACACCACGCCGCCGCGCCACCAGTCAGGATCGGTCAGGTTGCCGGAAAACTGCTTGAAGGTGCGTGCCTCGGTCATTGCTAGTTGCTCCCAAATTAAATGCAATTAAAAATTTAAAAATGCGGCAGCCCTGGCGGGTTAGCCGAAATCGTTCAGTTCCGTAGTGTTGTTGCGTGTTGGTGCAGGGGAAATACAGGCGATCAGCCTTTCACCGCTCCTGCGGTTAAGCCCGATACGATCTTTCGCTGCAGGCCCAGCACCATCAGGATCAGCGGCAGCGTGACCAACACCGAGGCCGCCATCAGCTTGCCCCAGGGCAGTTCCTGCGAACTGGCGCCGCCGCCGATCAGCGAAATCGCCACCGGCACCGTGCGCCCGGCATCCCGGGTCACGAAGGTGAGCGCAAACAGGAATTCATTCCAGGCCGCGACGAAAGCCAGCAAGCCGGTCGACACCAGCGCCGGCCACATCAGCGGCATGAACACATCCTTGATGATGCGCCACGAACTGCAGCCGTCCATGATGGCCGCTTCTTCCAGCTCTTTCGGCAGATCGCGCATGAAGGTAGTCAACACCCAGACCGTGAACGGCAGCGTAAACAGCATGTAGGGCAGCACCAGGCCCAGCGTCTTGTTGTACAGGCCGAGCACCTTCATCATTTCGTACATGCCTGCCAGCACCGCCACCTGCGGAAACATCGATACCGCCAGAATCGCCATCAACAACATGCCGCGCCCCCGAAATTTGACGCGCCCGAGGGCAAACGCCGCGGTCACTCCCAGAAGCAGCGACAGCAGCACCACCGATACCGCTACCATCACCGAATTGAGGATGCTGGCACCGAAGTTCTGGCTGCGGTCGAACAGCGAAGCGTAGTTCTTCAGGCTCAAGCCGCTGCGCAGCACTTCGGTCACGTCGTACAGCGCGCTGCCGCTCAGGAACGAGGTCAGGATTGCGTAAAAAAACGGAAACAGCGAAAACGCCACGATCACCGTCACCAGCATCCAGAATCCGATGCGCCACCCAATATTTCTAATCACGATAGTTCTCCTGCAGGCTTGATATGCTGCGCTCTAACGGTCATGGCGAAAATGCCACGACCTCCCTCACCCCCAACCCCTCTCCCGCCTGCGGGAGAGGGGAGCGAAGTGAGTTGCTGCGCACCTGTTACGTTTAAATTAACCTTCGGCATTGGTTCGGCTGAATTTCATGTAACCCAGCGTGCACAAGGCGATGATCAGAAACAGCACGGTGGAGGCGGCCGAGCCTGCGCCGACATAACCGTTGGAGATCATTGTTTCGCGCACGAAGCCGGACATGCTGATGGTGCTTTGATTGGTGCCGGTCAGGATGTAGATCACGTCGAACACGCGCAGCGCGTCGAGCAGGCGGAAGATGATCGCCACCATCAGCGCCGGCTTGATCAGCGGCAGCGTGACCCTGAAAAACACCTTGGCCGGATGGATGCCGTCGACCTGGGCCGCTTCGTAACAGTCCTTGGGCAGCATTTGCAGCGCCGCCAGAATCAGCAAAGCCATGAAGGGCGTGGTCTTCCAGACGTCCACCAGCAGCACCGAAAACATCGGCAGATCGGTGGTGAAGGCGATTCTGTCGAAGTCCAGCGACGCCAGCACGATGTTGATGATGCCGTATTGCTGTTGCAACATCCAATCCCACATCTTGGCCGAGACGATGGTCGGAATCGCCCACGGTACCAGCACTGCGGTACGCACCAGCGCCCGGCCTGTGAACTGCGCGTTCAGTACCAGCGCCACGATCAGGCCAAGCACGGTTTCCAGCGTCACTGAACAGAGCGCGAAGAACAGGGTGTTCTTGACCGCCGCGGCCCATTTCGGATCGATCAGATTGCCGCGGTTGAAGAACAGGCCGTAATCGCCGAAATAATTCTCCAGGCCGATGAACTTGACGCCGGACCCGCCCAGCCGGTCCAGGCGCGCATCGGTAAAGCTCAGCCAGATGCTGCGGCCGAGGGGTTCCAGCGCGACCAGCGCCAGGATCAGCAGCATCGGCGCCAAAAAAATCCAGGCACTGCGTATACGTTGTTTGGTGAGCGCGCTTTGCGGCACTTTTTCCTCTACGGCGCTCTGGGGCGCTGTGATTGGTATGGCACTCATCGGATGTCTCCTCCGGTTGGGGTGAATGGTGCAAGGCTGATCACTCCGATCGCCGAGCCTGGTATTGCTGCACCGGCATGTTCCTGAGGCCGTGCGCGGTTCGAAACAACCGACCCTGACAGGGGCCGGTTTTCTACCTCTGTTCAGCCCCCTCTCCCGCGTGCGGGAGAGGGTTGGGGGAGAGGGCGACTGCAAAGTTGCTGACTTAATTAATCGTTTTGCCCTTCGTCGATGCTTTGTCGGGGGTAGCCCGACTGCTACTTACTTTTCTTTGCTTCGCCAAAGAAAAGTAAGCAAAAGAAAGGCGACCGCAGACTTGCCCTTCGGGTTCCCGTTTGTGCGCTGCAAAAATGGGAAATGAAGGAAACTCGCTTCCCTTGCAGGGCGCGTATCCGCTTGCAAGCGGATACCGTTACGCAGGCGCGGGGCAGTGCCCCGCGAAACCCCTGCTACACCTCAGACAGCCTTCATTTCTGATCCATTTCCGCAGCGCACAAACGGCTGCGGTGGCGCAGGGGTTTCGGATTGCATGCAATCCGCCTGCGTAACGACATCGCCTTGCAAGGCGATGTTCCCTCCCTACAGGGACACAGGGCCCCAGCGGCCTAACATCAAAAACAGCGTCAATACAACCATCAATGGCATAAAGCAGTCACTTGGATATCAATCACATAGCAGGCTGAACAGTTACCTTTTTTCTGCCTATTTTTACCATTGATCGCCGCGGCGGATATGGGTCAGCTCCTGCCCCAGCTTCTTGACGCTGTCCGCGCCTTTGGCCTGGCCGGACAAGGTGGTGTAGGTGGCGTTCCAGAAAGCGCTGGACACTTCGTTATATTTTTCTCCGGTAACGCTGGCCGGCCGCGCCACCGCACTGGTAAACACCTGGTACAGCGAACCGAAGAAAGGCGCCGCCTTCAGCACGTCCGCGTCCTTATACAATTCAGGGATGGTCGGATTGTAGGACCCTACGATCGCGCGCTGTTTCTGCACCTCCTTGCTGGTCAGGTACAGCACCAGGTCAACCGCTGCATCCGTATGCTTGGAATACTTCGATACCGCCAATTGCCAGCCGCCCAGGGTTGCCGCGCTTTGGCCATCGGCCCCGCCCTTCGGCAATGCGGCGATACCGACTTTATCCTTGACCTTGCTGTCGTCTTTTTGCGATAGGGACCAGGCGTAAGGCCAGTTGCGCATGAATACCGCATTGCCGTTCTGGAACACGCCGCGCGCTTCTTCCTCGCCGAAGCTCAGCACGCTTTTGGGCGCAATCGTGCCGACCCAGTGGGCGGCCATGTCGAGTGCTTTTGCTGCCTGCGGGTTGTCGATGCTGATGCTGCCGTCGGCTTCGATGACGCTGCCGCCCTTGTAGCTCGCCACCCATTCCAGCGCGTTGCAGCTCAAGCCTTCATAGGATTTGCCCTGGAACACATAACCCTGCATTTCCTTGTTGCCCGCCTGGCGCTCGCCATCCTGGATTTTTTGCGCGGTGGCAGTCATTTCTTCCCAGGTGTCCGGGGCTTTTTGGCCGTATTTTTCCAGCAAGTCCTTGCGGTAATACAACAGGCCGGCATCGGTGAACCAGGGCATTGCGACCAGCTTTCCATCCACCGTATTGTTGGCGATGATGGCAGGGAAATGGGTTTTTTCGATACCCTTGGTGTACGGCGCCAGGTCAAGCAGGTGCTCCTTGATCACGCCGGGCCACACCACGTCCACCATCACAACGTCCATCTCGCTCGATTGGGCACCGAATTGCTGGCGGAACAAGGCCAGAATATCGGTGGTGGAATTGGGCGCGGTAAACAGCTTCACTGTATTGCCGGTCTTGGCCGACCATTCGTCGGTCAGTTTCTTGCAGATTTCGAAGTCCTGGCCTACCGAGCCGCAAGAAATGGTGAGCTCGGCAGTCGTGGTTTTCGGGGCATCGCCGGCGGTTGGCGCAGCGACTTTTTCGCCGCAGGCAGCCAGCATTACTGCCGCGGCAGCGCCGTATGCACAGCGTTTCATCAATAACTTTAAGGTAATAATTTTGTGTCTCCCGAGGCTCTGCAGCGGACCAGGCCCAATGTAATTTATCGAATGTCCGGCTCTTCTTCTTAACGATATTTAGGAGCCTGACTCTCATCCATAACGCTTTGAATAAAATCCAAAACGTTATGAATAATAACCAAAACGCTTTGGATGGTAAATAAATTTCTAAAATAATTTTATTTTCCGATCGGCGGGTGCAAATTTAGACTTATTCTGAGTATCATCGTGTCCGGTACCACACCAGCACGCACTCAATGCAGTTTAGATAAATAAGCATATGTCACTCAAAGAAATCGCAAAGACTCTAGGCCTATCCGTTACGACGGTCAGCCGCGCGCTGAATGGCTATCCGGAAGTGTCGGAGAAAACCAGGAGCCTGGTGATGGCGGCCGCCAAGGCCGGCGATTACAGCCCGAACCCGCAGGCACGCAGCCTGGTGACGGGGAGAATGGATGCGGTCGGCATCATCTACCCGATCAGCCGCAACGATCTGGGCGATCCGTCATTTCTGGAGACGATTGCCAGTCTTGCGGTGCGGCTGGATCAGGAGGATATGGACCTGGTGATTTCGTCGGCGGTGGTCGGCGACGAATTGCGCGCCTATCGGCGCATGATCAGCCGGCGCCGGGTCGACGGCCTGATCGTCGCCCAGACGCAGGTGCATGACCCGCGCCTGGATTATTTGCTGGAACAAAAATTTCCGTTCGTGGCGTATGGCCGCAGCGCCGCGTGCGAACGATACCCGTGGTTCGATTTCGACAACCGGGCCGGACTGAAAATGGCGGTCGACCGGCTGCTGTCTTTCGGGCATCGCAGAATTGCGCTGATCAGCGCACCGACCACCTTCAATTTCGCTGCGCAGCGGCGCGCCGGCTATCTGGCGGGCCTGGCCGAGGCCGCGATTGCGGTCAACCCGGCCTATATCGTCGATGATGTGTTCGATCGCCGCAGCGGCTACGGGGCGATGAAGCAATTGCTGGCACTGGAGCAGCCGCCGACGGCGGTCATCGTCGACAACAATCTGGGCGGCATCGGCGTGATGCGGGCTTTGCTGGATATCGGCCTGGTGGCCGGGCGCGACCTGTCGGTCATCATTTACGACAGCTTGCCGCCCGACACGCTGGTCGGCACCACAGTCACCTCGGTCATCCAGCCTGCGGCCGGCAAGATCGGCCAGCAGCTGGCGGAAATGATGCTGGCACTGCTGGCGGGCGAGGACCCGACCCGCTTGCAAGTGTTATGGCAGCCCGAAATCCAGGCCGGCGCTTCTGACGGCCCCTGTCCCCGCTAGTATCGGCAGCAAGCTTGAACGCCACAGCGTTGCGATAGCTCAGAGTTCCACCATCTCGAAATCGGCTTTGGCGACGCCGCAATCTGCGCTGCCGCAGTGGTCGGGGTTTGTGTCGTGTGCAGGAAGTCGCCGGCCGGATGCCGCACGGCTAATTTTTTATGCGGGAGTATATTGTTAAATATACACTTTTGCACATGTCTTCATTGTGGTATTAAAAATACAGCAGCAAGTATATTTTTGCGCAGGCAATGCGGCAGCGGCTGCGGCGGGTTTTCGTGCCGTTTCAGCCCTCTCGCTGATGCACGTTGCGCCCCGCCGCATAGGTCGCGGCGACGCTGCGGTCGTCGCCCAGCAGCGCCAGCGCGAACAGCAATTCTTCCAGGCTGTCGCTGCGCGCGGTGCGGCGCGCCAGCAGCGGCGTCGCCTGCGGGTCGAGCACGATGAAGTCCGCTTCGGCGCCGGGCGCGAAGCTGCCTATCGTGCCTTCCAGCTGCATGCTGCGCGCGGCGCCCAGCGTGGCCAGGTAGAACATGCGCAGCGCCGACAGCGCGCTGCCGCCCATGCGCGCGACCTTGAACGCCTCGTTCATGGTCTGCAGCATCGAAAACGAGGTGCCGCCGCCGACATCGGTGGCCAGCGACAGCGCCACCTGCGCCGCATCGGCACGGGCGAAATCGAACAGGCCGCTGCCGAGGAACAGGTTGGAAGTCGGGCAGACCGCAATCGCGGCCTGGGCTTCGGCCATGCGCCTGAAATCGGCATCGTCGAGCCAGATGCCGTGCCCAAACATCGCGCGCGGGCGCAGCAGTCCTACGCTGTCGTAGACGTCCAGATAGCTGCGCGCGGTCGGGAACAGTTGCCTGACCCACGCCACTTCATCGGCATTCTCGGCGACGTGGGTCTGGATATAGGTGTCCGGATAGGCGCGCGCCAGTTCGCCGGCCAGTTGCAGTTGCGCATCGCTGGAAGTCGGCGCGAAGCGCGGCGTGATCGCAACCAGCTGGCGGCCGCGTTTGTGCCATTTCCGGATCAGGTCTTCGGTGTCGCGCGCGCCGCCCTCGGCCGTGTCGCGCAGGAATTCCGGGCAGTTGCGGTCCATCAGCACCTTGCCGGCCGCCATCCGCAGGTTGCGCCGTTCGCTGGCGCTGAAGAATGCGTCGGCCGAGGCCGGATGCACGGTGCAATACACCATCGCGCTGGTGGTGCCGCAGCGCAGCAGCTGGTCGATGAAGAATTCGGCCACTTCGGCCGCATGTTCCGGCTCGGCGAAGCGGCGCTCGGCCGGGAAGGTGTACTGCTGCAGCCACGGCAGCAGGCCCGGCGCGGGCGACGCGATGATGTCGGTCTGCGGGAAATGCAGATGGGTGTCGATGAAGCCGGGCACGATCAGCTGGCCGCGGTAGTCGTGGACCTCCGTGCCGGCGGGCAGGCCGGGATGCAGCTGCGCATAATCGCCGGCGGCCTCGATGCGGCCATCCCTGACGATCAGCAGGCCGTCCTCATGCCAATGATGGGCATCGCTGGCGACGGCCGGGTCGCCCGTGAAATGCAGGATGCCGGCACGGTAGGCTTGCAGCTTGATTGCATTGGTAGTGGCGATTGCCATCAATTATTCCTTCACTTTATTCCCGTAGGTGCGAATTTATTCGCATGCAGTAGCAAAGAATGCGAATAAATTCGCACCTACAACCAGATGGCATCCCAATGGGGATAATCGCCGATATTTTTCACCAGGCCGGCCCGCAACGGGTTGGCGACGATGTAACGCGCGATTTGCCGTACATCTTCCTCTTTGCGGATTGCGTGGTCATGAAATGCTTTTTGCCACAAAGCGCCTTCGCGCTTCAAATAGCCATTCACGCGGTGAGCGCAGCGCGCCTTGAAGCGTTTAACGACCGACGACAGCGAAAGGTTTTCCCCCAACTGGAACAGCCAATGCACATGATCCGGCATGATGACCCAGGCCAGGGAATTGACCGCGCCGCTGTCGTGCAGTACGCGCATTTCCGCCGCCGCAAGACGCGCGCAGAAAAAATTATTGAAATAACATTTCTCCCGCTCCGCCAGTACGGTGGTCATGAAATAGGCTCTCGAATACTCGCTGAAACGGCCTTTTCGCAGATCGTCATAGGGCATGGCTGGCCTTGATGCGTGCGAATAAATTCGCACCTACGGTTGGGGAATGCTCCCACGCATCCCACACCTGCAGCAGTTGCGCGGCGACCGAGGCGGCGATCACCGCCGGTTGCTTGCCTTTGATGCCAGGCAGGCCGATCGGGCACACCATGCGCGCCAGAGTTGCCGGCGCGATCCCGCGCTGCTGCAGCCGGTGGGTGAATTGTGCGCGCTTGGTGGCGGAGCCGATCAGTCCGAACCATTGCACGTCGTCGCGCCGCTCGATGCGGTGCAGGATCTGTTCGCTCAGGTGCTGGTCCAGCGCATGTTCATGCGTCATCACCAGAAAGCAGCTGTCGGGCGCGGCGGCGGCGATCAGCGCTTCGGGCGTGTCGGTGGCCTCGATCCGCACGTTGGCAGGTACCAGGGCAGGGAACTGCTGGTCGCGGGCATCGATCCAAGTCACGCGGCACGGCAGTTCGGCCAGCGCGCGCACCAGCGCCGCCCCGACATGGCCGGCGCCGAACAGCAGCAGATGCGGACGCGGCGCGAGGCAGGCATCGACCAGCCAGCGCCTGCCGGCGGCATCGCACTGAATCCGGTTGGACGGGCTGGCGTCCAGCGCCGGCTGGAACTCGGGTGCAGCGCCGTGCAGCGGCACCGCATCCTGATCGAGCAGCGCGGCCGGCGCGACAGCAGCACCATCGTCCAGCGCCAGCAGGCGCCAGCTGTCCTGGCCCTGCTGCAATCGGTCGGCCAGTATCAGCCAAGTCGCGTTCGAGCCGATGCGCTCGAACGCCAGATGCACGACGCCGCCGCAGCACTGGCCGAGGCCGGGGCCGAGCGCCAGCCGCTGCAGCCGGCGCTGCGCGACCGGCGTGCCGGCCGGCAGGCGCAGCATGTCGCGCGCGATCGCGCAGGCCTGCAGCTCCAGATGGCCGCCGCCGACGGTGTCGAATTGCGCGCCGGCCGTGACCAGCATTTTGGCACCGGCTGCGCGCGGGCACGAGCCTTCGGCCCGCGCGACGGTGACCAGCACGGACGGGCAGTCGAGGGTGGTGATCGCTTGCAGCCAGTTCATCGGCATCACGCTGAATTACCGCCCTCATCCCCAACCCTTCTCCCGCTGGCGGGAGAAGGGAGCTTTACTGCTTCGACCGCCTTCAGGATTTCCTCGCAGCTCGCCGGCGCGTTCAGCGGCGGGTTGATACGGTAGTCCGCGACGCTGGCGATCGCGTCGCGGATCGCGAAGAACACCGAGAACGCCAGCAGCAGCGGCGGTTCTCCGGCCGCCTTCGAGCGGTGGATGCTGTCGGTCTCGTTGCGGTTGTTGAACAGCTGGACCCGGAAATCCTCCGGGCAGTCCGAGATCGCCGGGATCTTGTAGGTCGACGGCGCATGCGTGACCAGTTTGCCGTCCGCATTCCACACCAGCTGTTCGGTGGTCAGCCAGCCCATGCCCTGGATGAAGCCGCCTTCGACCTGGCCCAAGTCGATCGCCGGATTGAGCGAATTGCCGACGTCGTACAGCAGGTCGGCGCGCAGCAGTTTCCATTCGCCGCTCAAAGTATCGACGATCACTTCGGACACCGCCGCGCCGTAGCAGAAGTACGAAAACGGATGGCCTTGCATGCCGGCCGCATCCCAGTGCAGGCCGGGCGTCGCATAAAAGCCGTCCGACCACAGCTGGACCCGCGCCAGATACGCCTGCTGCACCAGTGCGGCAAACGCGATGTTTTGACCGCCCAGCGTGACCGCATCGTCGGCGAAGCGCGCGTCGGCCGCAGCGCCGCCGTAGCGTTGCGCGGCGAACGTCGCCAGCCGCGCGCGGATCTGCCGCGCCGCATGCTGCGCGGCCTTGCCGTTGAGGTCGGCGCCGGTGGAGGCGGCGGTGGCCGAGGTGTTGGCGACCTTGCCGGTGTCGGCCGCGCTGCAGCGCACCCGCGCCAGACCGATGCCGAGTTCATGCGCGACCACCTGCGCGACCTTGGTGTTGACGCCTTGGCCCATCTCGGTGCCGCCGTGGTTGACCAGCACCGAGCCGTCCAGGTACACGTGCACCAGCGCGCCGGCCTGGTTCAGATGGGTGACGTTGAACGCGATGCCGAACTTGACCGGCGTCAGCGCGATGCCTTTTTTCAGCACCGGGCTGGCCGCGTTGAACGCGCGGGTCGCGGCGCGGCGTTCGCAATAGGCGCTGCTGGCTTCCAGTTCGGCCAGCAGTTCGGGCAGCACGTTGTCCTCGACTGTCTGGCCGTAGGGCGTGACGTTGCGCCCTTCGGCATCGTTGCGGCCATAGAAATTGATTTTGCGCACGGCCAGCGCATCGAGGCCCAGCGTGCGCGCGATGTCGTCGATCGCGTATTCGATCGCCAGCGCGCCCTGCGGGCCGCCGAAGCCGCGGAACGCGGTGTTCGACTGGGTGTTGGTCTTGCCGCACAGCGCGCGGATGTCGACATCCGACAGGTAATACGCATTGTCGACATGGCATACCGCGCGCGTTGCGACCGGGCCCGACAGATCGGCCGAGAAGCCGGCGCGCAGCACCATCTCGACCCTGGCCGCGAGAATGCGGCCGCTGGCATCGAAGCCGACCTCGTACTCGTAATAGAAGCAGTGGCGCTTGCCGCTCACCAGCATGTCGTCGTCGCGGTCGGCGCGCAGCTTGACCGGGCGCTGCAGCCGGTGCGCGGCGACGGCCGCGACCGCCGCCCACAGCGCCGATTGCGATTCCTTGCCGCCGAAGCCGCCGCCCATCCGCCGGCATTCGACCCGGATGTTGTGCGCCGGCAGCTGCAGCGCCTGCGCCAGCACATGCTGCATCTCGCTCGGGTGCTGGGTCGAGCACAGCAGCAGCATCCCCTGCTGCTCCTGCGGGATCGCGTACGAAACCTGGCCTTCGAGGTAGAAATGCTCCTGGCCGCCGACTTCCAGCGTGCCCTTCACGCGCTGCGGGGCCGACGCCATTGCGCTGGCCGCATCGCCGCGCTGCAGGCGCATCGGCGGCAATACGAACGATTGCGCGGCGCGCGCCGCCTGCGGCGTCAGGATAGCCGGCAATGTCTGATAGTCGATTTTGGCCAGACGCGCGGCGCGGCGCGCCAGGTCGTGGCTGGCGGCGATCACCGCGAACAGCGGCTGGCCGACATATTGCACCAGACCGTCGGCCAGGATCGGGTCGTCGCCGTGGACGATCGGGCCGCAGTCGTTGACGCCGGGGATGTCGGCGGCGGTCAGCACCGCGACCACGCCGGGCGCGGCTTTGACCGCTTCCAGATCGATCGCCAGGATCTTCGCGTGCGCCTGGTCCGACAGCCCCAGCGCCGCATGCAGCGTCCCGTGCAGTTCCGGCATATCGTCGGTGTAGGTCGCTTCGCCCAGCACGTGCAGCAGCGCGGATTCGTGCGGATGCGGGCGGCCGACTTCGGCCCACGTTGTCTGTTGAAGGAAAGCGTCAGTTTGCTGTTTCATGGCTATTTATTTTCCATAATTGTTCAGCCTGCTATAAAAGACGTCTAAATCGAAGTGGTTTTTGTAGGAGCGCACCAGGGCGCGAAAACAGTCGCCAGACTGCAGACGTTGGTCGCGCCCAGGTGCGCTCCTACAAAATCGCATTACTCATAGCTGAACACATTGACCGCCTGCGGCGGCAATGGCGCATCCGGCCGGGTTTCCAGCCAGAAGCGGCGCAGCAGGTTTTGTGCGGCCGTGATCCGGTACGCGCTGGACGCGCGCAGGTCGGACAGCGGCGCGTAATCCTGCGCCAGCGCCAGCATCGCCGCCTGCAAGGTGGCTTCAACCCACGGCCGGCCTTGCAGCGCGGCTTCTGCTTGGCGAGCGCGCTGCGGGGTCGCGGCCATGCCGCCGAACGCGATGCGCGCGTTGCGTATCGTGTCGCCGTCGAGTGTGATCGCAAACGCCGCGCACACTGCGGAAATGTCCTGGTCGAAGCGTTTCGCCAGCTTGTAGGTGCGGAAATGCAGCCCGGCCTGCGGCAGCGGCACCCGCAGCGCGGCGACGAATTCGCCGGCCTGCAGCGCATTCTTCTGGTAGCCGAGGTAGAAGTCTTCCAGCGCCAGCGTGCGTTGCCCGGCGCCGCCGTGCAGCACGATCTCTGCGCCGAGCGCTATCAGGAACGGCATCGAATCGCCGATCGGCGAGCCGTTGGCGACGTTGCCGCCCAGCGTGCCGGCATTGCGCACCGGTTCCGACGCGAAGCGCTGCCACAGTTCGGACAGTTCGGCCGAATAATTGGGGAACCGCGGCCGGCACAGCGCCGCATAGGCGTCGTTCAGCGTGATGCCGGCGCCTATGGTGATCCTGCCGTCCTGTTCCGTGATCAATTGCAGTTCGGCCACTTGGCCGATGTAGATCAGTTCAATCAGCTCGCGCAGCTGTTTGGTGACCCACAGCCCGATATCGGTGGCGCCGGCCAGGATATGCGCATCCGGATACGCTGCGCGGGCTGCGACCAGCTGCGCCAGCGTGCGCGGCGCGATAAAGGTCTGGCCGTTGTGGCTGTATGAAAACGTCTGATCGCGCTGCAGCGCGTGCAGTGCAGTCGCCACCGCCGCCCGGTCGAACTGGACTGCCGGCAGCTGTCCCATGCGCCGCGCGGCATTGATGATCGGCCGGTAGCCGGTGCAGCGGCACAGGTTGCCGGACAGCGCGGTGTCGATTTCCCGCCGCGCCGGCGCATCCGGCCGGCCTTCGTGCTGCAGGTACAAGCTCCACAGCGACATCATGAAACCCGGCGTGCAAAAGCCGCATTGCGAGCCGTGACAGTCGACCATCGCCTGCTGCACCGGATGCAGGCTGCCGTCAGCCTGCTTCAGGTCTTCCACGGTGAACAGCGCTTTGCCATCCAGAGTCGGCATCAACTGGATGCAGGCATTGACCGTTTTTAGCACCAGTTCGCCGGCCTGCAGCTCGCCGATCACGACCGTGCAGGCGCCGCAATCGCCTTCCGCGCAGCCTTCCTTGCTGCCGCTGCAGTGCAGGTCTTCGCGCAGGTATTGCAGGATGGTCCGGGTCGGCGCGACATCAGACACGTTGCGTATGCTGCCTCGATGGTAAAAACGGATAGCTTCGGCCATGGCGGTTCCACTGGTTTTTGATTATTTCAATTGATGTTGGGCTTCGCTGCGCTCAGCGCCAACCTACCTGTTTATTGCTTAAAAAACACTGGAGTATGCCAAATAACATACATTTTCCCGCATATAAATAGTGCGTAATACAAAATACTCAGTCAACACTGCTGACCATATTGATTTCCCAGGTAACTATGCGTTTCGTGCCTTTCGTGGACTATGCGTATTTGTATTTCAAGATTAGCACTAGTACGGAATATAGGGCGCCGAAGGTCAATTGGTGGTCGGCGCTGCGGCGATCATCGCGCTGGTCCTGCGGCCGGCATGCTGGGCGGGATGGCATGGGCGGCGATCACGGCTTTCCTGCGCGACCGTTTCAACGCCAATGAAATCCTGGTCTCGCTGATGCTGGTATATGTCGGCCAATTGTTGCTGAGTTTTCTGGTGCACGGCGTGCTGAAGGACCCGGAGGGTTTCAACTTCCCGCAGTCGAAACTGTTTTCCGACGATTTTTTGCTGCCTATCGTGCTGCAGGGCACGCGATTGCATCTGGGCATCGTGCTGGCCTTGCTGGCGGCGTGCTATGCGGGCTTTTCGTCGCGCCGCTCGTTGTGGACCTCGATGCTGATTTGCGGCGCGCTGTCCGGTCTGGCCGGCGTGTCCGAAGTGCTGGGGCCGATCGGGCAGGTCACGCCGTCGGTCTCGCCAGGTTACGGTTTCGCCGCCATCATCGTCGCCTTTGTCGGCCGGCTGCATCCGGTCGGCGTGATTTTTTCCAGCTTCGTGATGGCGCTGTTTTACATCGGCGGTGAACTGTCGCAGTCGCGCCTGGGCATGCCGAATGTGATCACCGGCGTGTTCCAGGGCATCCTGCTGTTCTCCTTGCTGGCCTGCGACGTGCTGATCGACTACAAAATCCGCTGGAGCACATGATCACCTCTAACAATCTACTGCGCAGCCCAATCTCGGGTCTGCGATGCTCGCCGTACAGTCGTACGACTGCGCTTCTCGACCCGACCTTGGGCCGCTCGCTACGATTTTTAGAGGTGATCTGATGGAATCGTTCGCATCCTTGATCGCTGCCAGCATCAACGCCGGCACCCCGCTGATGCTGGCCGCGCTCGGCCTGCTGATCAACGAGAAGGCCGGGGTCGTCAACCTGGGCGCGGAAGGCATGATGCTGGTGGCCGCCATCACCGGTTTCGCCACCGCCATCCATAGCGGCAGTCCGGCACTGGGCTTTGTCGCCGGCGCGGCTGCCGGCATGCTGCTGGCCGGACTTTTTGCTGCGTTGACCGTCTGGCTAGGTACCAACCAGTACGCCACCGGGCTGGCGCTGGCGTTGTTCGGCGCCGGCGCGTCCGCGTATATCGGCATTGCGTATGTCGGCAGCACGCTGCAGAACGCCGCTGCCGGCATCCCGCTGCTGGAAAACATCCCGTTCCTGGGCCTCGCACTGTTTCGCCAGCATCCTATGGTGTACTTGTCGCTGGCGCTGTGCGCGGCGATCGCCTGGTTCTTGTACCGCAGCCGCGCCGGGCTGGTGTTGCGCGCGGTCGGCGAGTCGCCGTCTTCGGCCCATGCGCTGGGCTACGACGTGCGCCGCATCCGTGGCATCCGCGCCGGCTCATGCGGCTCCGCTGAACGTCGGTTTCGTGTATGTCAGTCCGATCGGCGAAGCCGGCTGGACCACCCAGCACGACATCGCACGCAAGGAAATGGAGAAAAACCTGGGTGCGAAAATTACCACCAGGGTGGTCGAGAATGTGCCCGAAGGCGCGGATGCCGAACGGGTGATCCGCGATCTGGCGCAGCAGGGCAGCAAGCTGATTTTCACCACCTCGTTCGGCTACATGAATCCGACGCTGAAGGTTGCCAAGCAGTTTCCGGACGTGAAATTCGTCCACCTGACCGGGTACAAGACTGCCGCCAACGTCGCCTCTGCCAATGCGCGCTTTTATGAAAGCCGCTATCTGGCCGGCGTGTTGAGCGGCAAGATGAGCAAGACCGGGGTGGCCGGCTACGTCGGCGCGTTCCCGATTCCCGAGGTGTTGCAAGGCATTAATGCGTTCACCCGCGGCTTCCGCAGCGTCAACCCGAAGGCCGAGGTAAAGGTGGTCTGGGTCAACAGCTGGTTCGATCCGGGCAAGGAGCGCGATGCGGCGCTGACGCTGATTGGCCAGGGCGCCGACGTGGTCACGCACCATACCGATTCCACCGCAGTGGTGCAGGCAGCCGAAGAGAAGGGCAAGTACGCGCTCGGCTACCATTCCGACATGCAGAAATTCGGCCCGCATGCGCAGATCGCCGCGGTCACCCATCACTGGGGCAAGTATTACACCCGGCAGGCGCAGGATGTGCTCGACGGCAAATGGAAAACCAGCGCCACCTGGGGCGGCATCAAGGACGGTTTCGTCAAGCTCGAAGGCTTTGGCCCGGCGGTGCCGAATGACGTGAAACAGTTCGTGCTGGCGAAACAGAAGGAAATCGTGGCCGGCACCCTGACGCCGTTCGACGGCCCGGTAACGGACAACGAAGGCAAGCTCAGGCTGGCAACGGGCCGGATCAACGACGACGGCCTGAACAAGATGAATTATTTCGTCGCAGGCGTGGCCGGCAAATTGCCGAAGAACTGATCCGATGGGTTTCACCCCTCCGACGAAACTGCCGGATGGGTGAAACTTTCCGCATTGGATTGACTTGCCACAAAAGCCAGCGGGTCAAATACAGCACACTTATCAAAACGGCATGATAAGGAGCTGGCCATGCAACTCGACAAACACCTTCCCGATTTCGACATGCTGGTGTCCTTGTATCGGGACGATCCTGAAGCCTTCGAAGCGTTCCGTCGCCACTCGCTGCGCGATGCGGTGCATGCGGCGCCGCCGGCCCAGCGTCCGGCGCTCGAACTGTTGTTAAGCCGTCTTGAGATTGCGCGCGCCGATGCCGCCACGCCGATGGATGCGGCGATTAACGCGTTTCGCCTGATGCAGGATTCGGTTGGCCAGTTGCAGCAGCTCTGGCAGCAAACCCGGCAGGCGGCCGCCGACCTGCAGACGTCGCTGCTGATTGCCCGGGTGCGCAGATAATCGGCGATTATTCTGCGCGCCGGCAACTCGGGGAGCTGGAATCAGGCAAAATAGCGCACACCTAATTCCTAGCGCAGAACCGAACGCAACCGATGCCAGATTTTCCCGACCTACCTGCCGCCGCTGGCAATGCCGGCGCAGCGCGCCAACTCTTATTGCAAAAAATCAGCCAGAACGAGGATTTGCCTGCGCTTGGCCGCACCGTGGCGCGGGTGGTGCAACTGACTTCGTCGGACGACAAAGCGCAAAGCGAACTGACCTACTTCATCCTGTCCGACGTGGCGCTGACGCAGAAAATCCTGCGCCTGGCCAACACGGTGTTTTACCGCACTGCCAACAGCACCCCGGTGACCACCATTTCGCGCGCGATCTTCGTGCTCGGCTTCGATCTGATCAAAACCAGCGCGCTGGCGATGCTGCTGGTGGACCGCCTGTCGGACCGGCAGCACGCGCACAGCGTCCACGCCGAATTGATGCAGGCCCTGTATGCCAGCGTGATCGGTCGCGAAATGGCGCGCAAGAGCCCGTATCAGGGCGGCGAAGAAGCCGCCATCAGCGCATTGTTCAAGAACCTGGGGCGGCTGCTGGTGGCCGCGCACGACCATGCGCTGTACAGCAAGCTGATCGGCCTGATCGAAACCGATGGCCTGTCGCCGGCCCAGGCCTCGATGCAGGTGCTCGGATGCAGCCTGGACATGCTGGCCGAATCGGTGTTGCAGGAATGGCAGATTCCGCATCCGATCATCCGGGCTCTGGCGCCGCTGGCTAGCGGGGCGCCGAAACCGGCCAGGAACCGGCAGGAGTGGATGCAGCAGGTTGCCGCCTTCAGCGCCGAGGCCGCGCACTTGCTGCCGCGGGCCGGTGCGGCAGATGCCGGCGAGCGCAGTGCGACGCTGCTGGCGCGCTACGGCGCGGCGCTGAATCTGGATCCGGGCAGCATCGACCAGATGTTCAATGCGGCCGGGCGTGAGATCAATATGCAGCTCGAATCGATGCAACTGGAGCTGGCGCCGGCTGCCAGCCCGGCAGCGGCGACTGCAGTGGCGGTCACAGTTCGTCCGGCAGCGCCGACGCTGCCGGACGAACTGCTGATGGTGCACGGGAACACCGGTGACGGACAAACCGGCGGCAGCTATCCCAGCGGCAAGCCGTTCAATGCCGGCGCCCTGTTGTTGGCCGGGATGCAGGATGTGACGCAGGTGATGGCGTCCGGTCGCAGCAAGGTCAATGAAATCATCCTGCTGGCGATGGAAACCCTGTACAGCAGCATGGGGTTTCATTTCGCCGCGATCTGCATCAAGGATCAGAAGAGCGGGCAATACCGCGCCCGCATGGCGATGGGCAAAAATCATACGGTGCGGCAAGCCGGCTTCGTGTTTCCGGCCGCATCGGCTGGCGACATCTTTCATCTGGCGCTGGAAAACGACGCCGACTTGATCATCGCCGATGCCACCACCGGCAAGATTGCCGCCCTGCTGCCCGACTGGCACCGCAAACTGCAGGCCGACACCCGCAGTTTCATCGTGCTGCCGCTGGTGGTGCGCGGGGTGCCGCTCGGCCTGTTGTATGCGGATCGGACCACACTGGCGCCGGAAGGCGTGACGCCGGACGAAGCGGCGCTGATCAAGGCCCTGAAAGGCCAGGTGCTGGCGGCGCTGCAGGCGCGGTAATTGTCGCGCAGCGTCGCACTTCGTCACAGACTGCGCTATCCTTGCGGTCGTTCCATCAACATCAGGGCTGCGCAGGGTAACACCGAAGAAGCGCGCGCCCGCAACCTGCAAAAGACCCCGAATCCATGGCAAATTACGTCTATACAATGAACAAGGTCGGCAAGATCGTGCCGCCCAAACGTCAAATCCTGAAAGACATCTCGCTCTCCTTCTTTCCTGGCGCCAAGATCGGCGTGCTGGGTCTGAACGGCTCCGGCAAATCGACGCTGCTGAAAATCATGGCCGGCATCGACACCGACATCCAGGGCGAAGCGGTGCCGATGCCGGGCCTGAACATCGGCTACCTGCCGCAGGAACCGGTGCTCGATCCGGAGCAAACGGTGCGCCAGGTGGTCGAGTCCGGCCTGGGCGAAGTGTTCGAGGCGCAAGCCAAGCTGGAAGCGGTGTACGCCGCCTACGCGGAAGAAGATGCGGATTTCGATGCGCTGGCCAATGAACAGGCGCGGCTGGAAGCGATCATCTCGACTTCCGACGGCGGCAACCTGAACCTGCAATTGGAAATGGCCGCCGACGCGCTGGGCTTGCCGGCATGGGACGCCAAAATCGGCATACTGTCGGGCGGCGAAAAGCGCCGCGTCGCACTGTGTCGCCTGCTGCTGTCGAAACCCGACATGCTGCTGCTGGACGAGCCGACCAACCATCTGGATGCGGAGTCGGTCGAGTGGCTGGAGCAATTCCTGCTGCGCTTCCCCGGCACCGTGGTCGGCATCACCCATGACCGCTACTTCCTGGACAACGCCGCCGAATGGATCCTGGAACTCGATCGCGGCCACGGCATCCCGTGGAAAGGCAATTACAGCTCGTGGCTGGAACAGAAAGGCAACCGCCTGAAGCAGGAAGAATCGACCGAATCGTCGCGCCAGAAAACCATCGCCAGGGAGCTGGAATGGGTGCGGCAGAATCCGAAAGGGCGCCAATCGAAGAGCAAGGCGCGGCTGGCCCGCTTCAACGAGCTGTCCGAGCACGAATACCAGAAGCGCAACGAAACCCAGGAGATTTTCATCCCGGTGGCCGAGCGTCTGGGCAATGACGTGATCGAATTCAAGAACGTGTCAAAAGCGTTCGGCGACCGCTTGCTGATCGACGACCTCAGCTTCACGATTCCGGCCGGCGCGATCGTCGGCATCATCGGCCCCAACGGCGCCGGCAAGTCGACGCTGTTCAAGATGATCACCGGCAAAGAACAGCCGGACAGCGGCGCAGTCGCGATCGGCCAGACCGCCAGGGTCTCGATCGTCGACCAGTCGCGCGACTCGCTCGACAGCGGCAAAACGGTATTCCAGGACGTCTGCGACGGCAACGACAACATCACCGTCGGCCGCTTCGAAATGCCGTCGCGCGCCTATCTGGGCCGCTTCAACTTCAAGGGGGGCGACCAGCAAAAAATCGTCGGCAACCTGTCCGGCGGCGAACGCGGCCGCCTGCACCTGGCCAAAACCCTGATGCAGGGCGGCAACGTGCTGCTGCTGGATGAGCCGACCAACGATCTGGACGTGGAAACCCTGCGTGCGCTGGAAGACGCGCTGCTGGAATTCGCCGGCAGCGTGCTGGTGATCTCCCATGACCGCTGGTTCCTGGACCGGATCGCGACCCACATCCTGGCCTGCGAAGGCGATTCGAAGTGGGTCTTCTTCGACGGCAACTATCATGAATACGAAGCCGACAAGAAGAAGCGCCTGGGCGAAGAAGGCGCGAAACCGAAGCGGATCCGCTACAAGCCGCTGACGGCGTAGCTTGCGTGGGGGACGTAGGGCGGAAAAGCGCAGCGCCTTCCGCCGCATGCGTTGCGGCAGCCGGCACATGCGTTGCAGCAGCCGGCACATGCGTTGCAGCAGCCGGCGCATGCATTGCGGCGCAGCCGGCGGATAACGCTGCGCTCATCCGCCCTACATTGCTTATTTATTGGAGTATATGCAATAAATACATGTTTTCCGCATGATTTCATTGCGATAAAAATAATACATGCATATGTATATTCATAGAAACTGTTACAGCGCCCTTGGGAAACGCCTGCCATGAACATCCAGCTCAGCGATGTCAGCCACATCATCCAGCTTTCGATTGCGCCGGTGTTCCTGTTGAGCGGCATCGGGCCGCAGTTGATCGTGCTGACCAACCGGCTGGCGCGCATCATCGACCGCTCGCGCGGGCTGGAAGAGTTGCTGCACCATGCCGATACCGCGGACAAAACCGAGTATCTGGCCGAGATCGAGATCCTCTATCGGCGCGCGCACCAGATCAATTATGCGATCACCCTCAGCACCGCCTGCGCGCTGCTGGTGAGCCTGATCATTGTGGTGCTGTTTCTCGGCGACGCGCTGGGTCTGGCGCTGGATCGCCTGATTGCGGTGCTGTTCGTGGTGGCAATGCTGGCGCTGATCGGCAGCTACTCCTTCCTGCTGCGCGAAATCTTCATCGCGACCAGGTCGCTCTCGTTGCGGCATATTTTCAAGTACAGGCAGTAGGCTCAGTCGACATGCGGGCGCAGCGCGCCGGGAATCCGGTATTGCGTCAGACCGTCATTGTCGAGCCAGCGCCGGGTGCTGCTGGCGGCGCGTTCGATCAAATCCCCGGACTGTGAGAAGTCATACGGCGACACTGCCAGCGGGCACAAGGGCGGCACCGTCAAGACTGCCACCTTGCCAGCCAGCAATTCCAAGTCTTGCACCAGTTGATGCGCGATCAGCATGTTCAGCGCATGCAGCGCGTTGCCGATCGCGCTGGCCGGCGGCGCGGTCAGCGCGCAGGCAAAGCCGGTCGGCAGCACGATCAGCCGGCTGGCCCCCAGCTTCACCGCCGCCATGATAGGGGTGTTGCTGGCGATGGCGCCGTCGATCAGGTAATGGTCGCCGACCAGCACCGCCGGATACACCGCGGGAATCGCGCAACTGGCCAGTATCGCGTCGATCGCCGGGCCGCTGGAAAGCCGGATCGAGCCGCCGTGCAATTGTTCGGTGGCCATTACGTGCACCGGGATCGCGGCCTGTTCCAGCAAGCGGTACGATAAGTGGCGTTCGATCAGCTGGCGCAGGCCGGATGCTTCGACCAGCGATGGCGCACGGGAAAACAGGCCGGCGATACGCCCGAAACTCACCGGAAATACGTCGCGCCGCTTGAGCTGGCACCAGATCTGTTCCAGCTGCGCCACGCCTTTGGTGGTCGGGTTGCCGGCGAAATACGCGCAATTGAGCGCCCCGACCGAAGCCCCGACCACCAGATCGGGCTCGACGCCGTAATCCACCAGAGCCCGCAGCATGCCGACCTGGATCGCGCCGAAGCTGCCGCCGCCGGCGAAGACAAAGGCGGTTTTCCCTGCCGTAATATTCGTCATTTGCCGCTCCCGAATCGCGCGATGCACCTTTTCATCATAGGACACCCGGGCCCGATTATCGACTGCTGCAGCGCGTGGCGTCAGCTGTTTGCCGGGTCACGGTGCCGGCATGCTTGCCAAGTTTAATTTGGATTGACGCGCATCAAGAGCATTTGCCAAAACTCGCACAGACTGATCTGTGCAGTTTATCAATCTCAATTGTATTGAGTCATTGAAGGAGATCAACATGAGCTATCTGGATGAAGATCGCGATACGTACGGGATGTACAAGAACGATACCGGCAAGGGCCCCGGACCCGAGTTGATGGGCGCACACACGCTGCTCGGAAACGATGTCTATAACGACAAAGGCGAAGATCTGGGTGAGATCAAGGAAATCATGCTGGACATGCGCACCGGCAGGGTAAGTTATGCGGTGCTGTCTTTCGGCGGATTTCTGGGGATGGGCGAAAAACTGTTCGCAGTACCGTGGAATGCATTGACGCTCGATACCGTCAACAAGCGCTTCACCCTGAAAGTCAGTAAGGAGCAGCTCAAAGGGGCGCCCGGATTCGATCCGGATCATTGGCCGGATATGGCTAGCCCGGCATGGTCCAGTGAAATTCACACTTATTACGGCACCCAGCCCGATCAGGATGACCGCATCATCTGACTTGCGATACTGCCAAGCACATCGGTTATTGATCGCCATCGAACGGTCCTGCGAGTGCCGTTGCCGGCATCGCGGATGAAAACCGGTGATCTATGTGCCTGTCAACCATCAACTTGCTGTCGAGGAGACTGAAATGAACTGGGACCTTATCGAAGGAAACTGGAAGCAATTTAAGGGCAAGATCAAAGAACAATGGGGCAAGCTCACCGATGACCACCTCGATCGGATCGAAGGCAAACGCGAGCAGCTCTCCGGAAAGATCCAGGAAGCCTATGGAATCGGCAAGGACGAGGCTGAAAAGCAGATCAAGGATTTCGAAGAGCGCAACAAGGATTACACGCCATGAGTTTTGCTTGACGACGGGCGCGGTCCGGGGCGGACGCATCGATAGGCCGCCCTGGACCGCAAAAAATAAAAATTTAAAGGAGTGAAAATGAAAAAAATACTCGCAAGTCTTTTTCTCGGTGCCGTCGCTCTCGGTTTTGCCACAGCTGCACTCGCAGCCACCGACGAAGCGAAAGCCACCTATAAGGCAGCCAAAGACAGCGCCGCCGCGACCTATAAAGCGGCACGTACCCAATGCGATACCTTGAAGGGCAATCCGAAGGATGTCTGCATCGCAGAAGCCAAGGCGGCCGAAAAACGCAGCAAGGCGGAAGCGGAAGCCCAGTACAAAAACACCCCGAAAGAGCAGATGAAGGCGCGGGTTGTCGCTGCCGATGCCGACTATGATGTGGCCAAGGTGAAATGCAAGGCCGAAAGCGGCAATGCCAAGGACGTCTGCATGAAGGAAGCCAAGGCAGTGCACACCAAGGCAGTGGTCGATGCGAAATCCAGTGAAAAGATCGGCGAAGTGAAATCGGAAGCGAAGGAGGACAAGAGTGATGCCGATTACAAAGTGGCGATCGAAAAGTGCGACTCCTTAGCTGGCCCTGCCAAGGATGCATGCGTCGCAAGCGCAAAGTCGAAATATGGCAAATAAATCCGCATAAAGGACCCTGCCAGCTCGTACCGTTCCATCAGTACCATGTATCCAGCTGTAAAAAAATCTGCCGATGCGCAGCTGTCGGCTTTAATAAGCATAGGAGGCTCACATGAGTATCGGAACAATCTTACTGATCATCCTGATCCTGATCCTGGTCGGAGCGCTGCCGAGCTGGCCCCACAGTCGAAGCTGGGGCTATTTCCCCAGCGGGCTGGTCGGCCTTCTGGTCGTGATTTTGCTCAT
This sequence comes from Oxalobacteraceae bacterium, assembly GCA_030698225.1. Lineage (GTDB taxonomy): Bacteria > Pseudomonadota > Gammaproteobacteria > Burkholderiales > Burkholderiaceae_D > AVCC01. The sequence goes on from JAUYNR010000044.1 coordinate 46,792, forward strand.
CATGCTGCTGACCGGTCGGCTCTGAAGCCGGCGCCAAACACGCTTCTAAACACCTGTGGAGGATGCACTCATGAATACTTTCCCAAAAAAAACAATGCCTGTCCTGTTAAGCGCGCTGGTCGTCATCGTGGCGACAGGCTGCGCCTCCAAGGCGGGCACGTCGGACAGTGGCATGATGGAAGGCAAGTCGGACGGCATGATGGAAGGTAAGCCGGACGGCATGATGCAGGGTAAGCCGGATGGCATGATGCAAGGCATGCCGGGCGGCATGATGCAAGGCGTGTCCAGCGTCACGCTGGGCGGCAGTCAGGAAGTTCCGCCGGTCAACACCATGGCCAGCGGCAAGGGCGAGATTACCGTGTCGGCGAACAAATCGGTAAGTGGCAGCATCATGACCACAGGCATCGACGCGAAGGCTGCCCATATCCATATAGGCGCTGCCGGCAGCAACGGCAAGGTCGTCATTGCGCTGGCAAAAAGCGCCGACAACCGATGGCTTGTCCCGGGCGGCGCGAAGCTGAGCGATGACCAATACGCCAGTTATATGGCAGGCAACCTGTACGTCAATATCCACAGCGCAGCCCATCCGGACGGCGAAATCCGGGGCCAGTTACGTCCGAAATAGGCATCTTTTCAAACCGGCGGAGTATTGCTGCATGCGCGCTGTCGGCAATGCCGCCGAAGTGCAAGGAATCCAAAGCCAGCCAATCTCCGGCTGGCTTTTTTCATGCCACACCCTACCGGACGCTCACCGATCGGCACCAAGCCAATCTGCTGATTGATTATGGTTGATTCGTAAGAAAATTCACTGCAAGACCAAAGTTCCATCCAAGCCATCGGTTACCGGACTGCAGCTGCGGTGGCGAAATAAGCGACGATGGCGGCTGGATTGGCATAACATCTGCTTCAGCGGCGCTGCGCTCAGCATGCCGCCGGATCAGAGTCCAGCAAGCCCTTCATGTCACCGTCTGTCAGCCAGGAAAGAGAGCAATGCCATGGATCATTACCCGGAACCACCATCCAGCGCGCAGGAACTGGATCTGTTGCTGCAGCAGATCGATGCAGGCGCAGGCAGCTTCGCCGCGCTCAGCGACGAACAGCGCGCCCAGCTGAAAACCGGCTTGAGCGAGGACTGGATCGCCGCCTATCTGGACAAATACCCGGTACCGGCGGCGCTCGATGCGGCGACCAGTGAATATCGCGCAATCGAAGCGGGGCTTCGCTACCCGAATCTGCCCGAAAATGTGCGCGCAGACATTTTGCTGGAGTTCAACGAGCACCACGGCGAGGGCGGCCCCGAACATTGGTCGACAGCTTGAAACCCGGCCTCCGGCTTGCATATCGATACCTATTGACTACGCTATATTGATGACGTACTTCCTCCTTTTTCTCGCGATCACCTGTACCGCACTGGTATGGACCGGACCGCCAAACGGCAGCATCGAAGTCAGCGTCAAGCGCAAGCACAGAAAGGAGCGCATCTTGTTCGAGATACAGGCCAGCGGCCTGGTTCGCGCCACGCCGCAGCAGACTTGGGCGGTGCTGACCGATTATGGCCGGCTGCCCGAATTCGTGCCCGATCTGCTGTCTTCGAAACTGCTGTCGCGCTGCGGCGATGAAGCCATCATCGAGCAACTGGGCAGCATCGGTTTCATATTCGTGCGCCAATCGATTCATCTGGTGGTGCGCGTGACCGAAAATCCGTTCTCGACGCTCGACGTGGCGCTGGTGGCGGGCGACATGAAGCATTACGCATCGCGTTGGGAACTGGAACCGCTGGCGCAGGGCGCCGGCACCCGGATCGCCTATCACGGCAGTCTGGAGCCGGATTTTTTCGTGCCCTTGCTGCTGGGCCGCGCGCTAGTGCAGATCGATGTGCAGAAAATGCTGGCGGCGGTGGTGGCCGAAATCGAGCGCCGTTCCTGAATTGCCCCTGCTGCCGCATTGCAGGATTTCACTTTGACGGCGCGACAGGATAGAATCGGCTGATCCAACTTTTCTGGCGCAAGCATGCACAATCGGTTCTGGTACGTTCTTGGAGTGGCGTTGGCAGCGAGCCTGACGCTGTCTTCCTGTGACCGGCTGGGCCTCGCCGATCCGGCCAAGGAGGCGGCAAGCCGCGATGCGGAATCGAGCGCCACCGGCAGTGCCTGCCGTTACGCGGGGCGGGCGATTGAAGATTGTTTCGCGCTCAACCCCGATGCCAGGCGGGCTGCGGTTTTCAGCGGCTGGAAGGAAATGGACGGCTATATGCGCGACAACAAGATAGAAGTCGTCAAGCCGGAGCTGGCCCTGCCAGCGGCACAGAAAGCAGGCATTGCGCCGACGGAAGCGATTGTCGAGTAATCAGGACCGGTTGCTGCGCCGGGATCCAACAACGTGCAACAATTGCGCACCATCGGCCCACCTATCGCAATCCCATGATTGAACTCCCGCAAGACCACGAGCACGACACGCCGCATAAGCAGCAGGGCGCGCGGCGCAGCATCCTGGTCAGCGTCTGCGTCAACCTGGTATTGACTGCGCTGCAAGTCACGGCCGGCCTGTTCGCCGGTTCGCAGGCGCTGATTGCCGACGGCATCCATTCCTTGTCCGATTTGCTGGCCGATTTCGTGGTCCTGCTGGCCAGCCGGCACAGCAGCAAGGCCGCCGACGCCGACCATCATTACGGCCACTACCGCTACGAAAACGCGGCCTCGCTGGTGCTGGGCGGCCTGTTGCTGGCGGTCGGACTGGGCATGCTGTGGTCGGCCTTCGTCAAGATCGAATCGCCGCAAGCGATTCCGCAGGTCCACGTGGTCGCGCTGTATGTGGCGCTGGGCGCCTTGCTGGCCAAGGAACTGCTGTTTCGCTACATGCTGGCGATTGCCAAGCGGCTGCGTTCCTCCATGCTGGTGGCCAATGCCTGGCATGCCCGCTCGGACGCGGCATCGTCGCTGGTGGTGGCGATCGGGATCGGCGGCAACCTGCTGGGTTTTGCACTGCTCGATCCGCTCGCCGCGCTGGTGGTCGGCCTGATGGTGACCCGGATGGGTGCCTCTTTTGCCTGGAATGCGTTGCACGACCTGATGGACCGTGCGGTATCGGTGCAGGAAATCGCCGCCATCGAACAGACGCTGCGGCAGACGCCCGGCGTGTTGGGCCTGCACGACTTGCGCACGCGCCGGGTCGGCGACCTGGCCATCGTCGATGTGCATCTGGAGCTGGATGCCGGCATGACCGTGGCGCAGGGCCACGATATCGCATTCGATGCGCACCAGCGCGTGATGGCGCGGCATCAGGTGCTCAATGTGATGACGCACGTCGATCCGGTCGTGCCAAAAGCCGTAACCGTCGCAGCCGGGTAGCTTCCGCGGCCGTGGGCACGGCCGCCAGGATGGATCGCTAGCCGCAGCCGGGCAGGTCAGGTCCGGCGTTGCGCCAGCTGTTGGGTGGCGTCGGCCAGCGCGCCATACAGCGTGCCGGCTGCGCCATCCCAGGCCGCGACTGCGGCCTGCTGTTTGGCGACGGTGGCCAGATCGCCGCGCGCAATCGGCCCGGTCAGCGCCTGTTCCGGGCCGAGCCTGAAAATGTTGGCGAGGGTCTCTGCCACCAGCGGCTGCGCGATCTGGCGCGCCAGCTCGGGTTCGATGCCGGCGGCGCCGTATGCCCGCAGCGCGGTATCGATGATCGTGGTCAGGTAGTTGCAGGCGAACACCGAGGCCGCGTGATACAGCGTCTTGGCGCCGGCATCGAGCGCCACCGGCCGGGCGCCGATCGCCAGCAAGGCCGGTTGCAACAGTTGCAACGCGCGCGCGTCGCCCTCGACGCCGCAGAAAGTGCCGGCAAATTGCTGCGCCACCGCCTCCGCATCGGCAAAGCTGCGTACCGGATGCAGGCTGGCCACTGCCGCACCGCAAGCCGCTGCTGCCGACAATGCTTCTGACGACAGCGCGCCGCTGCAATGAAACACGATACTGTCCGCAGCCAGCAAACCCCGTGCTGCCAGCGCCGCGCAAGCCGCCGCGATCCGGTCGTCCGGCACGCCCAGCAGCGTGACATCGGCAATCCGCAAGTCTGCCAGATCGGCGCAGGCCCGGCCGGCGCCGACAAACGCGACCGCATCGCCGGCGCTGGCGATTGATCGGGTCAGCACGTCCTGCACCTGGAACACGTCATCGCGCGAAAACAAGCGCCCCAGCACGCGCCCGACACGGCCGCAACCGACGATATTCAGGCTGGGTTTCAGATTTTCATTCATTTTTGGCTTTTAATATACCGCACTATGTATTTTTAATGACGCACAATATACGTGCGCATATTGTATTAAATAACGGCATACTCCATGTTTTATCATGTTGATATTCAAGTGACAGCTTCATGTCATCGGTGGTTGTGTTGACGCTGTTTTTGACGTTAAGCCGTTGGGCCGCTGAAGACGCAGCCGTTTGTGTGCAGCGGAAAATGGATCAGAAATGAAGGCTGTCTGAGGTATAGCAGGGGTTTCGTGGGGCACTGCCCCGCGCCTGCGTTACGGTATCCGCTTGCAAGCGGATATGCGCCCTGCAAGGGCAGCGAGTTTCCTTCATTTTCCATTTTTTGCAGCACACAAACGGGAACCCCGCAGGGGCAAGTCTGCGGTCGCCTTTCTTTTGCTTACTTTTCTTTGGCGAAGCAAAGAAAAGTGAGTAGCCGTCGGGCTACCCCCATACGCGCTAACCAAAAGAACCAGATCTCAGTTGGTCCGATTGATACTGTCGATTCTTTCGCGAAGGATCTCGCAGGAAACCGCGTATTTCACCCCATCGCGCTAGGCAGGCAAACAACGACAAATAAGGATTGACTGCTGTAATCAGCAACCAATGCACGAATGCTGTTTCACGCCAGCGACAGCGGCGCTGATCTACTTTTTGTTTCGTGCTGCGTAGGTTCAACAGGGGAAAAATGATCGCCTAATGCGATCAACCGTTCTATCAAACAAGCCACAAATAACTTCCCTTGCAACCAGGCTTTCGCCCCTTCCGTATCTTTCTTTTTCAAGTATCCCAGCCCGAGTAAGGACTTCATTCTTTTGAACGCTAATTCAATCTGCCAACGATGTCGATATAACGCTAGTATCCCTTCGGCATCTAGTTCCTCCAAGCTCGTGACCACCACCACATACTCCGTCGCTTCTAGTGTCTCGGCATTGAATTTTTGCTGCTTTTTATTCAGGTATTGATGGTACTTGCGCTCGCTTTCAATGCGTTGCGCTTCATTCTTGCGATACGCACATACGCGTACCGCGACAGGTCCTTTCGTCCCTTGCAATATGGCCGGCCATTCTCCCATTTTTCCACTCTGCAGAGTGCGTAAATGTGCCAACTGCACAAAGGGGTTTCCCTGTGCATCTGTCAATGGCAGACTCGCCAGATTCATCCGCACCAAAACGTCGCCACCATGGTCAAGCACATGGTTGACCCCACGTCGATTGGCGAAGCCACGATCAGCCAGTATCACATCTCTTTTTTGTACGGCAAACCGGGTTAAGGATTCCCCCACTTTGCCACGCGTGACCTCCACTTGCTGACACCCCAGCGTGCTGATATCCATCGCATAATGCACGCGCCATGTCGAGGTAATGGCGCCGGGTTCACGTATGACGCTACCATCCACCGCGAGTATTCGCCTACCCAGTAACGCGGAACTCGTCATTATCGGTATTGGGCTTTCTTGTATCAATCGCTCACTCATCCAGCGTAGCCATTCTCCCGATTTATTGACGCGCTTTAGGAGCGATACATCGGATACCTCTGCTAAGTTTCCCGCGCGTGCACGCGCCACTGTTTCTCGCATTGAGCAACCATCACTGAAATACATCAGCAATACCCGCAATAAATTGTCTGGCCCTGTAAACTGCCGACCAAACTTTAACGCGCCTGATGTCC